>CAMYKQ010000001.1 GCA_947259075.1 uncultured Gammaproteobacteria bacterium
GCGGGTTCCGGGCGGGGCCTGGGTGCCGTTGGCGTGGCCGCCGCTGGCGCCGCGCGGGGCTGGCGTGGCCTGGCCGTGCTGGCGTTGGGTGGCGGCCCAGGCGGGGCTGTTTTAAAATGCCAAAATGTCAAATAATGCTTGACAAATATGACACACAGGCATATACTTTTATCATGGTTGCAAACAGGGAGGTGACGCCATGAACCCCGCCATGTTACCGGATGACCGCTTCGATGACGCCCAGGCGCAGGACGACGCGCTGGCGCGATATGAGCATGATATCGTCGCAGAAGCCCGCAAGATCGTTGCAGGTGAGACCCTGATGTTACCCCATTTCGAGCACGTGCGGGTGTTGCTGTCCTGGTTGGACGGCCGCGCCCCACCGTCCCGCCCGGTGCCCTTTCCGGCAGCGGGCGATCCTTTTTAATGCCTTTAAAAATGACATATAGTCATATATGACATGACGGACCGGCAAGGGAGGGCAAGCGCATGACGCACTGTGTATGTAACGCCTATTCATTTCCCCATCGCCCTTTGGGCGGGCGCTGCGTGGCGGCGGCTGTGTGGGCGGCAACGGAAACCGAGGGCGAGGCTTGCGCCGAGTGCAGCTGGCGCCGGGACTGGGTAGAGACGTTTCCCTATGGTGACACCGAACTCCGTGAACGGCAGTGGCTGTGCACGGCACCGCACGCGCGCGCCTGCCCGGGGGTGCGCGAGGCGGCGGGGAGGGCGCTGTCATGAGCGGCGGCAACGGGCAACTGATGCAGCGCGAGGCCCCGGTGCCCGATGCGTGCGCGGTGTCGCTCCCGGCCCCGGCGGTCAGCCCGCTGGATTTGCCGGCGGAGGTGTTCCGCGCCGGCCTGGACCGGCGCAAGGACAACCGCGCCGCGCTCATGGCGTGGATCCGTGAAGCGCTGGTGGAGGGGGTGGATTACGGCCGCATCCATGTCGTCGGCAAAGACAAATGCCGCCTCGGCAAACACTGCAACAACCCGGCGCATTTCAGCAAGCCCTCGCTGTTCAAACCGGGCGCGGAAAAAATCTGCGGCATGCTCGGCGTCACCGTGCATTTTCCCACGCTGCACGACTACGAACAGGCCGCGCTGAGCGGGGTGCAACTCGCGCACATCATCATCCGCTGCGAACTCCACGACGCCGCCGGGCGCGTCGTCGCCGACGGCGTGGGCGCGCGTTCGCTCAAGCAGGACTACAACGATTTGAACAAGGCGCTGAAGATGGCGGAGAAGGCGGGCCACATCGACGCCACCTTACGCATGGCCGGCTTATCCGAAGTCTTCACCCAAGACATCGAAGACATGAGCCTGGGTGAGGGGATGGACGCAACAAACGGCGCGCAGGCCAACGCGCCGCACGACGACGCGCCCCAGCCGCCATCACCGCCACCGGCCGAGTCCGCGACCACCATCACCCCCGCGCAACACCGCCGTCTCGAAGCGCGTATTACCCAACTCGGGCTTGACCGTGCGCGCATCAAACGCTGGCTCATGCAGAGCTGGCAGGTAGCGCATTTAAATCAACTGCCCGCGGACAAATACGCCGCGCTCGATGCGCGCCTCGGTCACTGGGCGGCGCAGGCCGCGCGCCCACCCGCCACACCCCACCACGAGGAGGCCACACCATGAAACTGCTATTGCTCAAGTTCCGCGCGCCCAACGGCGTGCCCTCGACCTGCGGCGCGATCCTCACCGCCGGTCCCGACGGCCGCGACTGGCTCACCCTGGTCGAGCTGCCCTTCAATCCGGGCATGAGCATCACGAACGCCGCCGAGCACATCGCCAATGTCGTTGTCGACGCGCTGCACCTCGCGCCCGCCAAGTTGCGCTGGTTCGAACACTACCCCGCGCGCGACGGCGTGCCCGCCGTGCTCGACGCCATTCACTTTAACGTGGCCGCGCCACGGCGCCTGCACACGCCCACATGGCGACCCGCCACGCACGCCGAGCGTGCCTGGCTCGCCCTGCATACCCCGCTCACCCTCGACGCCGCGCCGCACACGGAGACCGTGCAATGAGCCTCGACCGTTTCGAGGCCGCGCGCCTCGCCGACCGCGCCGCGCGTGAAGCCGTCGAGGCGCTGCGCTGGGAATGCGAGCAGCGCCTCGACGCCGCCATCGCGTCCTTGCGCGAGGCCCAGCGCGACGAGCTGCGCCTGATCCGCGCCGAGCTGCAGGTGCTGTGGCAACGCACTGAACGTTGCGCGGACGCGGAGCGGGGTGAGCCATGACGCGGCCCGCGCACTACACGCCCAGCACCGAAGCGCAACGCCTCGCCGAGGAACACGCGCGCAATGCAAGGCGTCTCGCCGCGTGGCAACACAAACGCCATCAACAACAGGAGGGCGCACACCATGGCGTCGAAACCGACACACGACCTCAGCATCAAAATCGGCGAATACCCCGACCGGCACAGCGGTGAACTCAAAGCGCGCTGGCTGAAAGTCGGCACGCTGTTCCGTCACGACGACGGCGGCCTCGCCATCAAACTCGACTGCATCCCGCTGGGCGTGCCCGAGTGGAACGGCTGGATCAACGTGTTCAAACGCGAAGAACACGCGCCACGCGCCGCGGGCCATGGCGCGCGTCAGGCGCCGCCGCAGGCCGCACCCGCCGCCTACGGCGGCCCGGTGGAATTCGACGACGACATCCCGTTTTGAGCGTATGGAGGCGACATGGTTAGCGTAATCGGCACCGATCCCATGCAACGCACGGCGCGTTTTCTGAGCGCATGGAAACGAGGCGTGATACTGGCTGGGGACCATTATTTTCAGGTAACGGTTTCTGACATCGTGGAGGCGACGCATCGTGACCAACTCCGGCCGGACTATGCACGCATCGAACATGCGCTAGGCAGCGTCAGCGCCGGTCAGGGCGCCTTCCTGGCCGCGATGTATTCCTTCTTTAACGCCGATGACGGACAGCGCCTGCTGACACGTGCCGGTTACCCGAACATCTGCGATGTGGCGGCAAAGCTCGATGGCGTACACGCCGAAATCATCGCATCGCTGTTTCTGAACTATCACGGCTGGTGAGGGAGACGCATGCACCGCCAGCACAAATACAAAACATCACGGCCACATGCCAACCCCGTTCGACGGCCTCACTTCACGGAGGGACACTATGCCGACCGCGCACACCTCACCCCATCACGCCACACCGCTGCGCTGCCCTTACTGCGGCGGCCACGCCCGCTTGCGCAGCAGCGCCGTCGTCTATCGCCGCACGTTTGGATACGTGTATCTCTGCGAACACTACCCGCGCTGCGATGCCTACGTCGGCTGCCATCCCGGCACCACCCGGCCGCTCGGACGGCTTGCCGATGCGGCCTTGCGGCGCTGGAAACGCCGTGCCCACGCGGCGTTTGATCCGCTGTGGCGCAGCGGGCGCATGACCCGGCGCGACGCCTACCGCGTGCTGCAACACCTCATGGGATTGGACGAGACCCGCGCCCACATCGGCCAGTTCGACATCGATCAATGCCGCTTACTCATCGCGCGCCTGCAACGCCACGCGCACTCACACCTGTAAAGGAGCTGACATGCACCTCTATCTCGACATCGAAACCATCCCCGGCCAGACGCCCGGCCTGCGTGACGACATCGCCCGCGCCATCACGCCGCCGGCGAATTACAAAAAACCCGAGACCCTCGCGCAATGGGAGGCCGAACAAAAACCCCTGCTGATCGACGACGCCTGGCGCAAGACCGCCTTTCACGGCGACCGCGGCGAACTGATCTGCATCGCTTGGGCGGTGAATGACGAGCCCGTGCAGTGCGTCAGCCGCACACTCGCGCCGCACAATAACGGTGATGATGAGCGCGGCCTGCTCGCGGCCTTTTTCGCCGAAGTGAGCCGCGCCCTGGAAGCCCACCACTACCGCCGCCCGGTGTTCGTCGGCCACAACGTGCGCGATTTCGACCTGCGCTTCCTCTATCAACGCGCCGTGGTGCTCGACCTCGCGCCGCCGCTGCACTTTCCGCACGACGCCCGCCCCAACGGCGAGAGCGTCTTCGACACCATGACCGCCTGGGCAGGGTGGGGCGGCCGCGTCTCACTCGATCGTTTGTGCGCCGCGCTGGGCTTGGCGCAAAAGGGCAGCGAACTCGGCGGCGAAGACATCGACGGTTCGAAGGTGTGGGACTACGTGCGAGCGGGCCGCATTGACGAAGTCGTCACCTACTGCAAAGCCGACGTCGAACGCGTGCGCGCAATCCACCGCCGCCTCACCTTCGCCGCCGCGCCCATGTTGCTGGCCGCGCAGGCGGATTGAAGGGGAGGGCTGGTATGACGCAAGCCTATCCGCTTGCCTGGCCCAGCGGCTGGCCGCGCACCGCCGCGACCGCCCGCCGCGCGGCGCGTTACCACGTGTCCATGGCGCGCGCCCGCGACGACCTGCTCGATGAGTTGCGCCGCCTCGGCGCCGCGTATCCGGTGCTGTCCACCGACATCCCCGTGCGCCGCGATGGCCTGCCCTACGCGTCGGCGCGCGAACCCGACGACCCCGGCGCGGCGGTGTACTTCATGCTGCAAGGCGCGCAACACGTCATCGCCTGCGACACCTGGCAGCGCGTCAAAGACAACTTGCGCGCCATCGGTCTCGCGCTCGCCGCGCTGCGGCAATTAGAGCGCACTGGCGCGAGCGGTTTACTCGAACGCGCCTTCAGCGGTTTTCAAGCCCTGCCCGCGCCCGCGCCGGAACCAGACTGGCGCAGCGTGCTGCAAATGGGCAACGACCTCAACGACCCGCCCGCCGTGTTGCTCGCCCGCGCCGAACGCCACTTCCGCCTGCTCGCCCAAGACGCCCACCCTGATCGCGGGGGCGAGACGGGCGCTTTCGAAGGACTGGTCCGTGCTCGCGATGCGGCGCGGCGCGAACTGGGCGGCCCAATATGAATCTTCACATGCGTCCCCGGCGCGCTGCTACACTCATGCCGCGACTGAATATGAAGGGGGAGGCACGCGCGGATGGTATTCGTTTCGCTGGCGATCTATTTGGGCAGCTTCATTGCTGCGGTGGGTATCGCCGTGCTGTGGCGGTGGCGCATGAAGCAAACGCGCAAGCGCACGCCGCTGACGCGGGACCTGTTGCGCAGCCCGGGCGAGTCGTTGCGCGAAACCGTCTTCGATTTGCAGGCCGATGCGTTTGCCTATCTGATGTTATTCCCGGCCTTCCCAACGCTGCTATATGCATTCTATTTGGAGCAACGTTTAACTGGTATGCAGTCACCTCTGCTCATAAGCGGCATCTACTTTTTCGGAGTTCTCAGCGTCTTCGTCTACGTGTTGATAAAATTTCTGCGCACCATGTCGCGTGTGCAATCCTATCGCTTGGGGCTCGACGCGGAACTGGCAGTTGGCCAAGAACTCAACCAACTCATGCGCGAGGGTTACCGCGTCTTCCACGACCTGCCTGCCGAACAGTTCAATATCGATCACATCGTCATCGGGCCGGGCGGGGTGTTTGCCATCGAAACCAAAGGCCGCGCCAAGCCGCTCAAGAACGACGGCAAGGCGCAATGGGAAGTCGAGTACGACGCCACGTCGCTTCAATTTCCCGGTTGGCGCGAAACGGCGCCCTTGGAACAGGCGCAACGCCAAGCGCGCTGGTTGAGCGACTGGTTGACCTCGGCGGTCGGCGAACCGGTGAGCGTGCAGGCCGTCGTTGCCTTACCGGGCTGGTTTATCAAACGCAGCGCCCCGGGTGGTGTGGCCGTGTTCAACGGCAAGAATCCCGGCTCAGTCTTGCGCGCCATCGGCCGCGCGTCATTGAGCGAGATAATGCAACAGCGCATCGCCCATCAGATCGAGGCGCGCTGCCGCAATATCAAACCGC
>CAMYKQ010000002.1 GCA_947259075.1 uncultured Gammaproteobacteria bacterium
CCGCTCAAGTCCTTGCCTTCACGCAATGCCTTGATGGCGGCTTCCATATCGAAGTTGAGATTGTCTTTCATGTGTCATTCCTTTTTGGTTCAGTTTAAAGAAATGACACAGAATTCTGAACACTACCCCTAATCACCAGCTTTTTATTTATCCTCTCGACGACCACCACTCAAGCCACACCGATGTACTACACCTTCGAAGGTACGGTCACAGGCTTTGAGTCATTTCATAATGCTTACGATATTGACGATTTTGATGTTGTGATCGGCGAAACCAAGGTGGCATATCTATTTGAGATTGACTTTGATTCAAACACAAGTGCCCATACTAATATTTATGGAGCTACTTGGTCTTATTTTTATACTGAACTTCTATCCGGCTCGATTATTAATGGCGTGGATAGGCCCTCCTTTTACAGAGGATTCAATATCTCCACCGGCCTAGGACAAATAACTGGCTCAAAACTAGAAGTCAGAGTTCAAACGGATAGAATTCGCACCAATGACTGGCGAGTTCAAGACTGGAAAGTGGGGCAGACATTTTCTTCTATAGACTCAGGCTGTTTCGCAGGCGGGGTGGGTGGTTGTGCCGTCTATGCATTCGGCAAAGTCGAACTGACTAAGATTAGCAACAGCATGAGTCCAACACTTCCCGTAGATGAACCATCACCCCTTGCTCTTTTAGCATTAGGATTGTGGGGCTTGTATTTCAGCTCGCGTAGGGTGCAATAACCAACGGACATTGCGCCGCATACATCACGGCCAGCAACCACGCCTACCTTGTCCGCACCGCCGTGAATTCAACCGGCACATGCTCGGTAAAGCCGCCTTCACTGCGCAAGGTGAATTGAATATGATCGCCCGCGACCTTGCCGGTGTAGTGATGCACGACATCGCGAATGGAATTATCGCTGCTGATGCTTTGCTGGCTCTTGGTGATAAAGCTGATTCTATCGCCCTTGATCTGGCCGTCGAACAGCGCGCGCTTTTTACCCAAATACGAGGCCGTGCCCAAGACCTCGGTGCCGTCGTAGTTAAACGCGAAGTCTTCGTGATGGCTGTCGCCCCAATCGTATTTGACCTCCGCCCGCCATTCGCCGGCGATGTCCGCAACGGCGACGGCCGGCGCGGCTGCCTCACCGGGCGCGACGCGCATGGCCGCCACGCCAAAAGACGCCACGCCAACGAACAACAGCACGAACATCGCGATGCGGGTGCGCTCGGCGGCGTCGCGAAAAAACACGAAGCCCAACACCGATAAGGCGATCACCATCAGGGCGAACAAGCCCAAGGGACTTTTCGCCGCCTGTTCGATGATCGCCGGAATCTGCTGAATCGCGCTAGCTTCCATGGGCACCTCCTGGTGGCCGGTTAAACATCACGCTGCTCATCCCGTTCGGAATGACGCCGCTATCGCGGCAAACGCGAACCTGGCTGTTCACGCCGCCGCGGCCGCACCCCTCCCCGCATACAATCACATATATCGCCCTGGCGCACCAAGCATTCGCTAAAGCCATGCCGTTGCGGCAGAGGGTAGCTGCGCGGCGGACCGCTGGCTAGCCGCCCCGGCAGGCCATGCCCGCAAAAACAACCGGCGAACTTGGCTGCGCCGCCCCTACTCACGGAGACGTCTCGCCCCATTCACCGCCGAACCAGCCTTCATTGCATTATTATCCGGCTTTAGGGGTCAGCGTCTCAGCGCCGCCGCGGTACGTTTGATGCCCCCGGCATAAGAGGTAGCCGCGACATTGAAGGCCCGGGAGAATTTGCTTGAGTCAAAAAGATACTCGGCGTCGTATTGGTACAGCATCTCGCAGGACTCGCGCACATCCGCGATGAACAAACCCGCGATATTTAACATCGGGCGGCTGAGCACCCGGTACTTCGGCGCAAGGCCAAATTCTTGCGCCACCATGCGAATGATCTCTTTGCCCGTGGGTGGCGTCGCCGCCGTGGGGAGATGCCAGCTTTGATTCCACGCCGTTGCGCATCCGCAAGCAGGGCCAGACTTTTAGCAGCGTCCGGCGTGAAGGTAAACGAATGCGGCAGGCCGTCATCGGCAAATCAGGACGCCGTCTCGCCCTTCGCGAGTTTGTCGATGACGAGAATATTGAGCACGCTGCTCCTGGCGTGCGGGCCATAAAAATCGGCTGAGCGCGCGATCAGCGCGGTGAGATTGCCCGCCTGCATTTCATTGAGCAAGGTGGTGGCGATGCGCGCGCGGATCTCTCCTCACTTATTGCCGTGAGCCGCCTGCTCTTTCGCCAAGTCCAGCGCCACCACGCCCGCCCGCGCGAGATTATCGCAGATGCGCAGCACGCCTTCCTCGGGATGGATACCGGCATTCGCCAGCTTGGTGGCGAGGCGCGGGATCAGACCGCAGATCACCAGCGCGACTTTTTTCTTGCGCATGTTTTTCACCAGCGAGTCAAAGGCCACCAGCGCGGTCATGTCCATCATGCTCACGTCGGTCATGTCGAGTATCACCACCCGCACCTCCCGGCTCACTTGGCGCAGGTTCTCCAGCGCCTTTTCCGCCGCGCCGAAAAACAGCGGGCCGTTGATGTCGTACACCGCCACCTGCGGCGGCAGGTCGGCGAGATGAGGATGGTCGCGTTGTTTCACCAATTGCGCGCCGGTCAACTCCGCCATGCGGCGCATGAACAACAGGGCCGCCAGCACCACACCCACCCCCACCGCCAGCACCATATCGAACACCACGGTGAGAAAGAAACACACCAGCAGCACCGCGACGTCGCTGGGCGGCGCGATCTTCAGCGTGTTTATAAAATGTTTCACCTCACTCATATTCCAGGCGACGATGAGCAACAGCGCCGCGAGCGAGGCCATGGGCACATAGGCCAGCAGGCCCGCGAAACCGATCACCGCCAGCAACACCACCACGGCATGCACGGCGGCGGCGATGGGGCTGCGCGCCCCGGCGCGGACATTGGTGGCGGTGCGGGCGATGGCGGCGGTGGCGGCGAAGCCGCCGAAGAAGGGCGCGATGAGATTACCCAAACCCAGACCGATGAGTTCGGCGTTGGGGTTGTGTTTGGTGCCCGCCAAACCGTCGGCCACAACGGCGCAGAGTAGCGATTCGATCGCGCCCAGCATGGCGATGGCCAGCGCCGGGCCGATGAGGGCGTGGATCATCGCGAAGGACAGGCCCACCGCCTGGCCGTCGGCGCCGGGCAAGTCCCAGGGCCACACCGGCACCGGCGGCAGCGCGGGTATGCCGTGATGCAGCACGCCGTCGAGGCTGTAGGAGAAACGCGAGCCGATGGTGGCGGCTTGTTGTTCGGGCAACAACCAGCCCAGCAAAGCGGCGAACAGCGCACCCGCCAGCAGCGCCGGCAAGTGCGCGGGCACCCGCAGTTTCAAACGCGGCCACCACAACATGAGCGCCAAGGTGAGCGCGCCCACGCTGGCATCGGCCACGTGAAAGCTCGGCAGGGCGGTGACGATGCCTTGCAGCCGCTCGAAAAAATGCGAACCCGCCGCCTCGGTCTCCAGGCCGAGAAAATCCTTGACCTGCAAGCTGGCGATGACCACGGCGATGCCGGCGGTGAAGCCGGTGGTGACCGGGTGGGGAATGAATTGCACCAAACCGCCCAGCCGCAGCCAGCCCATGGCGAGCAGGATCAAGCCCGCCATCAGCGAGGCCACCACCAAACCGCCGACACCGTAAGCGTGGGTGATCGGCAAGAGAATAACGACGAAGGCGGCGGTGGGGCCGGAAACGTTCACCCGCGAGCCGCCGCTGAGGGCGATGACCAGGCCGGCAATGATGCAGGTGTACAAACCATATTGCGGCGGCACGCCGCTGGCGATGGCCAGGGCCATGGCCAGCGGTATCGCGACGATGCCCACCGTGAGCCCCGCCAGCGCATCGGCGCGCAAATCGTCGCGCCCGTAACCCTGCGCCAGACTCTCGCGCAAGGCCACGGCGAACTGTGGCGCGGGAATCCGGATTTCTTGCAGACGGCGCATCATGACGCGGAACGATCCATTCATTACAGAGTAACTCTGCCGGTGATTGTACAAATAAAGACGGGGAGCGCGCAGCGGCCGTGGCGTTTTTATCGGCGCGGCAGTCGCTGGCTGGAGTGATGACCGAGTAATTCCCATCGCGGCGCTAAACTATTAGCCGCTCAAAGTCCGGTTTTATGGGCCCAGCCGGCCCCATGGCCGGAAACCTCGCGGGTCACTGGAAAGCCTAATCCCGCGGCGACACGGCCAGCAACCCGCCCGCCAAGCGCAAAGAAGGTAAGGGCCGCTAAACCCAGAGCACATTTATTCCACGCTAAAAATCATTATTAGCGTGCCGGCACCATCTCGCCGTGATGTGGTTTTTTCGGGACACGGCGCGCACCCCAACCGCATCTCAAAATAGTGAAATTGAATTGAACATTGGCGATGAGGTCGGCATGCTCGCTACTTCTTTAAGCGCGGCGATTAAAAATATGCGGTCAATCATCGGCGGCACCTCTTCTTCCCGCGAAAAATTAGACCGCGTCGCCCAACACCCCACCATCATCACCAAGAAAACCAGTGAAGGCATCGATCTGCAAGAGCGAAGAATACGGCAAATGAGCATGGCCATGAATGAAATGGTCTCGAGTGTCGGCGAAGTATCGCGCAGCGCCGACCACGCGGCTGAGCCCGTCCAAAAAGCCGACAAAACCGCCCGCGAAGGCCAGGCCGTGGCTCTCAAAACAACTGAAACCATCAGGCTTTTCTCCGCGGAAGAAGACCGCGCCGTTCAAGTAATCGAAAAGCTAGACCAGGACAGCAACAATATCGGCATGGTCATCGATGTCATTCGCGGCATCGCTGAACAAACAAATCTCCTCACACTCAATGCCGCCATTGAGGCGGCCCGCGCGGGCGAACATGGCCGGGGGGTTCGCCGTCGTGGCGGACGAAGTACGCACGCTCGCCAGCAAGACCCAGCAATCGACCGCGGAGATAAAAAACATGATCGACATTCTGCAAAGCGGCGCCAAAGAGGCCGTGGGCGTGATGACCGCGGGCAGCGGACTGACTCAGGAATCCGTAATACAGGCGGAGAAAACGGGCCTAACCTTGAATGCCATCACCCACGCGGTAAGCGAAATTTCCGTGACGAACACCCAAATAGCCACTGCCGCCGAACAGCAAGCCGCCGCGACGGAGGAAATAAACGGCCACATGACCAATATAAACGGACTCTTGAAACAGAGCATTTCCAGCGCGGAAGAAATCGAGATATCGGCCGAAGAACTCAACAAAGTCGCCACGCAACTCCGATCGCAGGTCAATCAATTCACCCTGTGAGACAGGCCGCGAACTTATAAAAACCCGACATTAATCCGCCGCTTTTGCAATGGCAAACAGCGTTAAGCATGCCCCCGCAATCACGGGGAAATATTAATTACAGTATTTCAGCGCCACATATGCTCTTCAGCCCGCATGCAATCTCACATATCAGACAAACCAAAAATACAAGGCGCCCACTCGGGTCGCCGAGTTAAACAGCACGGACCTTGCGTCGGCCGGCGGACTGCAAACCGTGTGGAGAAGGCTCATCAAGACGCTATTCGTTGCTTGCTTGAACGGTTTGTTGCTCAGCGCAAATGCCTTCTGTCCGCGCTGAACCGCGCTCCATTCAGCGCACGCTAACGTACCGCCAAAAAAGGCGGGGTAACCCCCGCCCGCCCAGCCATATGCTCCACCTTTAGGGTGTGGGCGCGAACCACACCAGATTGGCAATAAAGCCGATCGAGGCCAATACACTCACCGTCAATAACAACATAGTCCATTGATTACGGGTCATGATCTTCCTCCTCTTTGTAGTCTTAGCGCGGCGAATTATGCGCCGCCAGATTTCGACTGATGAGACCCAAGGAGGCCGAGGGAGTTCCAGAAACCAGGGCTGCCGCTCTCTAGCCCGCTTTGTCTCTTCCACCTGCATGCAATCCCACATGGCGCTCAACCGTTCGAGATGTTCGATGGGAGCGTCGAGTCGCAGGAGACATGGCATTGCGGCAGGCCGATGGGTTGCAATTGAGCACCTGCCGGGACACAAGGCCGGCAAATGCGCAATCCGCGCTCAAAAAAGAGGGCGGCTTGCGTTCGAACTTGGAAGATTAACTTTAAAGCCGCGGGACGGCGAGGATGGACTAGGACACGGTTTCGAAGGCATGCACGCCCACCGCGAGACAACGCTCACTGAAGGATCGCCGCAATATCGCCATTGCCGCTTGAGTCTGCTGCGCATCCATTGACACGTGGGGATGAGCAAGCCGCAGCACCACGCAATAACTGTATTTATCCTGACCGGTCATGGTGCGCCCCGCGAACACCCCGCGCACGCCCGGACTGCTACCGGCCAATTCCCGGCATTCACCGAGCAAGCTAGCGAACGTCTCTTCACTCAAATTCTCATCGGTACACAACCACACTTGCTGGACCACCGCCCAATGCTGGCAGCGCGAGAGCACTTCCGCCGCGCGGCCGGCGCTGCCGTACAGACGCATATACCGCTCAGCCTCGACACTCACCACCTCCCGCAAAGTCCGCCCGAATGAAACTCCCTCATTCGCGCCAAGGCGCGCCAGTACCGTTTTGGCCAACTCATTTATCGCGATATTGACATGGATTTTGGCCACGCCCTTGAATATCACGCGCCGGATTTGGTCCTCGCTCAACGAAGTCGCGTCGTACAAGGCCAGAGGCAGATTCACGGCGGCGTTGATCAGCTTCAGGCGTGGAAAATCAATCTTGGTTTTCGCGCGGCCGCCGGGCTCGTCAAGAGAGAAAATCGCCAAACCAGTGCGCTGAACTAAAGCCACCGCCTCCGCCGGCGTCGGCCACGCCGGCTCGTCCATGCCCTCGCCGTCCGGCCCCGCGGGTCCAGTAGCCCGCAGCCAACCGCCTTCAGCCGGCATACCGCAATCGCGCGCCGCTTCCACCAAGGCACGCATATCGTTAGCCACCACTGGAAACGAACCCTGCATGTGTGGCATCGCGACACCGTTGCAACCCAAAGCCATGGCACGGCGCAGATCCTCCAGCGAGGCCACCGAACCGCACTGAATGGACACGGGCACCGGCGAACGCCGCGCCGCGATCTCGACCGCCGGCATCAACACTTCCAAATCACAATCGGCCCCAGCGCCGCCGTCCACCATCAACAGCACCGGCGCGCGGCAGCTCTCCGCCGCGCTCAAAACGGCCGCGAGCACTTCCACATTCACGACATCGAAGGCGGCCACGGCATAACCATGCTCATAGGCATGATTCAACATATCGCGCATATCCACTAAGGCCACGGCATCAACCTCCCGCATTCAGCGGCGTTATTCAAATTTTTCCGGCCACAACACATTGACATCGGAGACCAGCACCTTCAAATGATGGCCCTTGCGCCCTATAGCCTCCAAGGCATCGAGCATCGCGCTCATCTTGGTCAAGGGCACCACCACGTGAAATACGATATTGGTATCGACATCGAGCATGCCCGACTGTTCACCCGAGCTGCCGGCGCCTTGCGCGCGAAAGATGGTGTAACCGCTCGCCCCGCGCTGCTTGACCGCCTTTACCAGCCGGTCCCCCAGCACATCGGAGGTAATCACCGTAATCAGTTTCTCCGGATGTAACCTATGCATATCGCCCTCCAATAATCCCTCGTTCATGCGCTCGTCACCGCGGTCGCCATCATATGATAGAGCGGAATCCCGAACACGACATTGAAGGGAAATGTAACGCCCAGAGAAAGTGTCAAATACAAGGACGGATTCGCCTCCGGCACGGCCAGACGCATGGCGGGCGGCACGGCGATATACGAGGCGGAAGCGGCGAGCACCGCCACCAGCACGGTGCCGCCCACCTCGAAACCGAGCATCAAATGCCCGATGAAGACGCCTATCAGGCCGCCGAGCACGGGCATTGCCACGCCGAACACGACCAAGACCGCGCCGACGCGGCGGAAATCACCGATGCGCCGCGCCGCCTCCATACCCATTTCCAAGAGAAACAAGCACAGCACGCCCATGAAAATATCTTCGATGAAGGGTTTGATCTTAGCCATGCTTTGCGGCGCCGCTACCGCGCCGATCACCATGGAGCCGAGCAATAAGACGACACTGCCGTTGGTGAAGGCGTCGCGCAGAATATGCGTCAATTTACCTCTATCAGAATCGTCACCGTTCTCCGTGTCGGCCACGGGCTCGCCTTGTTGCTGCGCCAAACGCCGGCGCGACCAAGCCGCGAGCAGCAAACCGACCACGATGGCGGGCGACTCCATCACCGCGAGCATGATGACCGGATAAGAATCGTATTCGATTTGCAGACTATCGAGATACGCCACCGCGGTCAGAAAAGTGCCCGCGCTCACCGATCCGTAGTGCGCGGCGATCGCCGCGGCGTTCATCGCGTCGACTTTCTTCGAAAAGACCAAGATGGCGTAACCGATCAGCGGCATGCCGAAACCGAGGAGCAGGGCCCACATCACCGAGTTCAGCGCCGTCAGCAAATCCGCCTTGCCCAGCTCATAACCGCCGTGCAGACCTATCGCCACCAGCAAATAGATGGACAAGGCCTTGGCCAGATCGGAGGGGAAACGCAGATCCGATTTAATGAGCTTCGCGAGAAAACCCAAGGCGAAGAACAACACGGCGGGTATGAGCAAATTACTCAACATGACGGCCCCTCACCTGACGGAACCACATAACGGCTAGCGATATCCGGATCGCGCACGTGAACTCACTCCTTCGCATTGCTTGGCGGCACCCCAGCGGCATGCTCGCGTCGGCCAGGCGCCGCGGAACAAGCGGCGTTGAATATCTCGGCCAAGACGAACAATAGAGACACGTCATCGGGCTTGGCCAAGCCCTGGTCCTGCCTGAAAGCCAAGAGCACGCCATTACGCACTTCTAAATAAAACCCTTTGTGCCTCATCAAAAAGGCAACCAGTTCGGGCGAAATATGGGATAAAGGATCATGCCCTACCTGGCCATGCAGGTGATAACTCTCGGTAAACTCACGCGGCCCAGGCAAAGGCATTTCACTGAATTCCACCAAATACCGCTCCAAATAATGACCGGGCGTGATGACGAAATCAGGCACCGCGGCATCGGCCAAGGCGGGGCAGCGCATGGTAATGATGGTATGCCAGTGCTTGGAGAAAAAATCCGGCGGCGCGGTGTGACTGTAATCGAATACGCGCACCTCGCAGCCGAGGTAATCACCCGACATTACATTGTTCTCTTGTTTATCGGAGCCCCTGCGCAAATACACGAAATTGCGCTTATTGAGAATACTCACGGTCGCGGGATTAAATTCCAGATTACGCCGCTTGGCCAGCTTCTCCATCTGCTCTTCACGCTCACTGTGTTTGACCTTTTCCTTTATCAAGATCGCATCCTGCATCCGCGCCGACAGCGAGTGGCTGGTGAACTGGAAAAAATTCTCTATCCCCAGCAACTCAAAGACTCGCCCGTCACGCACGAACTCTTCTTGCAACTGATGGAGGTACTCCATGCCGGTATGATCGATAATGCGGCCCGACTCGGTCACGACGAGCGTGACTCCGGACTCCGCTGGCAGACTGGCGAAAAATTTATCCAGCGGCAGCAGATTGAAACACACGATGGAGGACAGGGACACTTCATAATGCGCATGGCCGTCGCGCGCCTGCTCTTTGACTTTAATCACCGGCGTGGAGAATAAACCGCGCAAATTGATCCATAGCAAAGGAAACGATTGTTTGAAGGTCATGCGGCCAGTCAAGATGTAACGAAATGAAGGCATGAGCAGATACAGCAGCATCAACACCTCGGCGCTAACGCCGATCAATATGCCGAACAGCAAATCGGTGGCAAGGATCGCCAGCACGGTGATAATGAAAATAACGATCTGATCGCGCCCGATGGCATACGTCTTGGTGAATACTTTGTACTCACACAGCTTCCAGCCGACGAAAATCAGGATCGCGGCGATGGCCGCCAAGGGCACGCGCGCGATGATGTCCGTCGCAAGAAACAAAAATATCAACAGGAAAGTCGCGTTGTAGAAATTGGCCCACAAGGTGCGCCCGCCCGCATCGATGTTGGCGCGGCTTTTGATGCCGCCCGGAATAATCGTCAGACCACCGAAGATACTGGACAGTGAATTGGACACGCCCATCGCGCGCAAGGTGACATTGGGATCCGATTTTCTCTGAAAGGGATCGATCTTATCCACCGCCTTGATGGTGGCCAAGGACTCAACACCGTCGATGAGCGTAAGCGTGATCACGACCAGCAGCACACCCCACCATAATTCAGGGCGGTTGAGCACCTCACCAAAGGCCGGCATGGTGATACCGTTTTCCAATAAGTTCTCCGGCATGGTAATGAGATATTTCGGATCAAGATTAAACACGTAACCCAACACGATACCAAGCAAGGCAACCACCAATGGCGGTGGTAATTTGCGCATCCATTCATGGCGCGCGCGGCTGAGATAGAACATGAGGAACAAACTCAGGCCGCCGATGAAGAAAATATCCCACTGCGCCTGCGCTACGACCTGCGGCAAATTACCGATCGAGACCAGCATGCTTTTCGCCGCCGGGAGAATCGCCCCCATCAAAGGCGGGATCTGTTTAATGATGATGATGAGACCGATAGCGGCGAGCATCGCCTCCACCACGGTGACGGGGAGGAAAATCGCGAAACGCCCGGCCTTGAAGAAAGCCAGTACGATTTGAACTAGACCGGTGATACATATAGCGACTAGCAAGAGCGGATAGCCCGTCGCCAAATCACCCCCGCCCAGCATCAACATACCCGACAACAAAGCGGGCGCCAAGCCGGCGGCCGGGCCGCTGATGGTGACGTAAGCGCCACCGAGAAACGGAAAAATCAAACCGGCGATGATCGCCGAAATCAAACCCGTGACCGGCGGCGCGCCGGAGGCGATGGCGATACCGAGTGAAAGCGGCAAGGAGACCAAGGCCACCTGCATGCCCGCCAGCAAATCGTAGCGCCAGTGCTTTAAACCTTTTATGCCATTCTGCGGCGCCTCAGCCATACTTTCCCCCGACTATCATCCACCCGCCAGCGGCCGCGCCATCACGCGGCCATCCATCTTCAACCCTGTTTGTTCCGAACGCGGACCGCGCCAATGCGATGCCGTGTCACTCCGGCACATTCAGCCGTCATCGGCCCATCGAGCTCAGATCAATCCGGCCATACTCGCCGGCTGCTTGGGATGCGCCGCACGCTTTCCACTGTATTTTTAACTTGCGTGTCGCGCGGCGCGGCGGCTTGCGGAGAGGGTTCCGGTTCCGCCCTTGATTCGGTTGGCGTAGCGATAGTCGAGGTCGGTTCCGCCGACGCCTTGGTCTTGCGTATGGAGTCCAGTAATTTCTGGCTAGTCTTATCGTTCTTGCTCATGATGCCGTGACCTCCGTCAGTAAACGCTCTACTTCCGCCGCCGCCTCGCGGCCGGCGCTACCCATTTCGAACACAGTCTTGCCTTCCGCCATGGCATTGCGGTAAATCGCGCGCCGTCTCACTTCGGCGCGCAGCACGGCCAAACCCACTTCATCGATGACGTCGCGGATATCGCGGGATAAAACGGTTTGCGCCTCCAATTGATTGAGTACGATGCGCGCCAGCAGATGAGGGCGCTCGCGCCGCGCGGCATTCACCGCCTCCACCACGCTCAAGCTGGCCCATAAATCCATCGGCGAAGGCTGCACCGGCACCAAGGCGTGATCGCAAAGACGCAGCGCATCGCGGGTTTCCGGCGCATGTACCGAAGGCGGACAATCCAGCACCACGTAGTGATAGCGCTCTTTAAGCTTTGCCGCGGCCTCGCCCACATCGCCATGGCATTCGTAGACATGCGCCGCGTGAGCGGCTTGCTCCGCGATACGCGACCATTGCCACGCGGAACGTTGCGGGTCCAAATCCAGCAGGGCGGTCGGCGCCCGCCGCATCAGCCCCACCGCCATATTGACCGCCAGCGTGGTCTTGCCGGTTCCGCCTTTGTTTCCCATCATGGCGATGAGCATTGACGAACCGGTCATGGTGGTCAGCTCCCCGTCCGTGCCGCGAGCTCATCGATGAGCCGCGCGATACGCCAAGTCGCTTCACTCACCTCATCAGTCTCTTCGGGTGAATCGAGCGTGATGTTGACGTAGGTCCTGCCGAAACTGAGACTGGGATAGTTCTGCTCCCGCTCGGACAGCTCAGCCAAGCGATCGAGAAAATCCCGTGTCGCGGTATAGTCCGCGAACTCGACCCGCCCTTCCAGACGTGCCGGACGTTTACGCACTTGCCATGTTTCACTCATCGCGCACCTCGCTAGAAAAATGCCCGCCTGCCGCTGGCCGCGCTCGACTCCGCCGTCGCCAACCACTGCGCCATTTCCCGGCCGTGGGCCAGCTCTTCCTGCCACAGCGTTTCGAAAAACGCGCCGTTGTCACGATCTTGGATGCGCTGGCAATAACGCAGCGCGTCCTCGTAGAGCGCGATGGCCTCCAATTCGATTCGATGATTTTTCTGCAAACACTCGGCGAGATTGGCGCCGAATTGCGCGGGACGCAGTTGCGAGGCCGCAGGGGCCGCGCCAAGCGCGATCATCCGTGTGATGATGCGTTCCGCATGCCCCATCTCCTCGGCTGCCTCATCGCGCAAGCGCCCGGCCGCTTCGAGCAGCCCCCACGCCTCGACCAACTTCGATTGCGTGAGGTACTGCTGCACCGCGGACAACTCATGGCTCAATGCCCGGCCCAGAAAACCTAGCACTCGCGGATTGACACTGGCGTTTATCATCGCTGTCACGCCCCCCGATTTAACTCAACTCTTCAAAAAAGCCCGCTGTTCACGCAAATTAGCTGCGTTGCGGACGATTGCCGCTAGTTCCGCTCGCGGGCGGCACCAGCATCGGCTCCACTTCTTTGTGCGGGCGGGCGATGATGTGCGCGGCAACCAGGCCGTCACCCACGCGCTCGCACGCGTCCGCGCCGGCGCGCACCGCCGCGTTCACCGCGCCGGTCTCACCGCGC
>CAMYKQ010000003.1 GCA_947259075.1 uncultured Gammaproteobacteria bacterium
AACCACGAACCACGAACCACGAACCACGAACCACGAACCACGAACCACGAACCACGAACCACGAACCACGAACCACGAACCACGAGCCACGAGCCACGAAGCGCGAAGCGGGGGCGAGAAGCCCGCGATGGAGCTTAAGCGGTGTCAGGCAGCATTATTGAGGTAGCCGTGATGCGCTGCGGAGTGGCGTATCGGGGCTGACGCAGTGTGTCCGCGGCAAAAGGAATTAAAGTCGCGGTAGACGCACGCGAAGCGGCGTCAGTCAATATGATAGCCCTGAGGTGCTGCGGAGTAGCGCATCGGGGCGGACGCAGGACGTCCGCGGCAAAAGGAATCAACGCCGCGAGACCGGGGTTGCTTCGCACAGGGTGCTGCGAATTGTTTTCTGAGGGACGCGACACTCAGCCTGAGACTCAGGCTCGATTCCACCAAGCCTATACTGTAATCGTTGTTTCCTGAGGTCCCGACCCACCGTCCAAGGCGGATGGCGGTGTCCGCTAAACCATCTCCATCGGATCGACGTCGATAGACCAGCGCACCTTGCGCGCCAGCGGCAGGGCGCTGAGTTGCGGCAGCCACGTGGCGAGCAGGTGGTGCAGCGCCGCGCGCGCCTCCGCTTGCAGTAAAAGCTGCGCGCGGTAGCGGCCGGCGCGGCGTTCCATGGGGGCGGGCACCGGGCCGAGCAGTTCGACGCCGTGCGGATTGTGTTGTTGCGCCAAGGCCATCGCCTCGCTGAGGAAACGTTGCGGCAGCTCGGCGGCGGTGGCCTCGGCGCGCAGCAGGGCGAGATGGGTGTAGGGCGGCAGCGCGGCCTCGCGCCGTTCCGTCAGCGCGGCGGCGGCGAAATGGGGATAGCCTGCGGTAATCAAGGTGCGCAGCAAAGGATGATCGGGGTGATGGGTTTGGATCAAGACCTCGCCCGCCTGTTCGGCGCGGCCGGCGCGGCCCGCGACTTGGATGATGAGCTGGGCCAGGGTTTCGCTGGCGCGGAAGTCGACGCTGAATAAACCTTGGTCGGCGTCGAGGATGACGGCGAGGGTGACCTCGGGCAGGTGATGGCCCTTGGCGAGCATCTGCGTGCCGAGCAAGATGCGGTGTTCACCGCGCAGCGCCTCGGCCAGCACTTGTTGCAGCGCGCCCTTGCGGCGGGTGCTGTCGCGGTCGATGCGGGCGATGCCGATCTCGGGGAAGCGTTCGCGCAAGACCTGCTCCACCCGCTCCGTGCCGTGGCCGATGGGACGCAGTTGATCGCTGCTGCATTCGGGGCAGTGGACTTCGGCCTGTTGTTCGCCGCCGCAGTGATGGCAGCGCAAACGGCGCTGGGCTTGGTGATAGATCAAGTGAGCGTCGCAGCGTTTGCAGCGGGCGATCCAGCCGCAGTCGTGGCAGAGCAGGGTCGGTGAGTAGCCGCGGCGATTCAAGAACAACAGCACTTGCCGGCCGCGCACCAGGTGTTCGCGCATCTTTTGCAGCACGGCATCGGAGAGCGCGCCGTGGAGTTTTTTATGGCGCACGTCGATGACGGCGATGCGTGGCGGACGGGCCTTGCCCGCGCGTAACGGCAGTTGCAGGAGTTGGTAGCGGCCGCGTTCGGCGTTGTACAGCGTCTCCAATGACGGCGTGGCCGAGCCGAGCACGATGGGCACGCCGCGCTGGTGGGCGCGCCACACCGCGACGTCGCGGGCGTGATAACGGAAACCGTCCTGTTGTTTAAAAGAGAGGTCGTGTTCCTCATCGATGATGATGAGTCCGGCTTGAGGCAGGGGCGTGAACACCGCCGAGCGCGTGCCGATGATGAGCTTGGCCTCGCCGCTGGCGGCGGCGGCCCAGGCGCGCAGGCGTTGTTTGTCGCTGAGGCCGGAGTGCAATACCACCGTGGGATGGCGCAGCCGCGCGGCGAAGCGCGCCACCAGTTGGGGCGTGAGGCCGATCTCCGGTACCAGTACCAAGGTTTGCCGCCCCGCCGTGGCGACGCGGGCGATGAGTTCCAAATAGACTTCGGTCTTGCCGCTGCCGGTGACGCCTTCGAGCACGAAGGGGGCGAACTGCTGCAGTTGCGCGCCGATTTTTTCCACCGCGGCATGCTGCATGCCGTTGAGTTCGATGTGATGCGCCGGGCCGGTGTCAGTGGTCTCGATCGTGATGGGCGCCGCGTATTCCTCCACCCAGCCCTTGGCGATCAAGGCGCGCAGCGCGGCGCGGGCCGAGCCGCCTTGCGCGGCCAGTTGCTCCGCATCGGCGCCGTGCTGGGCCTGTTGTTGCAGCCACTGTAATAACGCGGCTTGCCGCGGCGCGCGTTGCAGGTCTTCGGCAGTAGCGGCTTGCCCCGCCGCGGTGAGCCGCCACTGGGTTTCATTCGCGTCGTGTAGCGGCTTGCCTTGCCGCAGCAGGGTGGGCAGCAAGGCGGCGAAGACCTCGCCGATAGGGTGGTGATAATACTGCGCCGCCCACTGGCCGAGGGCGAGCAAGTCGGGCGAGAGCAGCGGCGTCTCGTCTAATAATTCGGTCGCGGCGCGCAGACGGCGGGATTCCACCCGGCTTTCGGCGGCTACGTCCAGCAGCATGCCGGTGACGTGACCCCGGCCGAAAGGGACTCGCAAGCGCACACCCGGGCACAGGCGCGCGGGGTCGCAGGCGCGCGGCGGCAGGTAATCGAAGCTGCCGTAAAGGGGGGTGGGCACGGCGATTTGGAGAATTTGGGGACGGGGGGCGGCTGGCATGGCGCTACTTTATCAATTTCGTGATGTGGGTGCGGGACTGAGATTTAGTTAGCGCCGCGCATTAAACTGCCGGCTGACGATTTCTCTGTAACTCATTCAAAGCTCAGGGTCTCCATTCCTTATCCACAAAAGCTGTGGATAACGTTGTGGAAGGATTGGTATCAAGCGCCGCGAAGCCGCGAATTTATTGGACTTGTGACAAATTGGTGACAATTTGCTCTTATTGTTAAAGCTATTAAAAACATATAGTTAAAATGTTCTTGACTTGGGTTGGCGGTTTGTTGGCGCTTTGTGGCGGAGGGCTGAGTTAGGCCGGGGCGATTGTGTATAAGCATTATTGAATGGCTCACTCAGCGCGGGAATAAAACCAGGTAATTTGGGCCCATGCACGGGGATAGCCCGGTTTGAAAGGCTTAAAAAGGCCGCACCACCACCAAAATGATGATTGCGATGAGTGCCAGCACCGGCAGTTCATTGAGCCAGCGGAAGAATACGTGGCCGCGGCGATTGCGGCCGTGTTTGAAGTCCAGCAGCAGCTTGCCGCAATAGACGTGATAGACCACCAGCAGCGCCACCAGCATCATTTTCGCGTGCAGCCAGCCGCTGTGGGAATAGGCCTCCCAGGCGTAGTCCCATAACAGCCACACGCCGAGGACAATGGTGAGCGCCGCGCCGGGGGTCATGATGCCGTAGAAGAGTTTGCGCTCCATGACCTTGAAGCGTTCCAGGCTGACGCCATCATCCGCCATGGCGTGATAGACGAACAGGCGCGGCAGGTAAAACAAACCGGCGAACCAGGTCACCATGAAGATAATATGAAAAGCCTTGACCCAAAGCATGCTGTGTTCCTGTGTGGCGGGTGCCGCCGGAGGTGGGCGGGAGAATGATGGGCAACACTATGCCAAAACTTGGCGCAAAGGACCATGTATCGCCACGGGGTTTATTGATCGCGCGGGCGATATTGGTAGCTGGCCTCGATGTCCTGCCGGGTGATGATGCCGTAGCTGCGCGCCGCCAGCGGGCCTATCACTTGGGTGACGCACAAGGCATCGGTTTGCGCCCGCTGCAATTGTTCCAAGCCTTCCTGCAGGGTGGCGCTCACGTCAATATTGCTCAGGCTTTGACGCGCGGCGGGGATGTCCAGCAGCGGGATGGCCTCCATGCTCTCCGCGTCCACGGCTTGCAGGTGGCGCGCGAGATCGGCGGCGGGCATCAGCCAGGACTGCTGGGGGGCTTGGATCACTAGCCATTGCGGGTTATCAGCGAGCAGGGCGCGAGCCTTTTGCGGCGAGAGACGGGGTGGGCAAAGCGCGATGCGGGTGTTCATCGCGCTGGCCACGCCGATGTTGCGCAGCGAAGCGGCCAGCGGATCGGTGCGGTAATTCAAGCCGCGCCGCTGCAGCAGGCCGAGAAATACCGCGTCGTTGCCGAAGAGTTTATTGCTGGTGAGGCTGGCGGCGATCACCGCCAGCATGCCGGGCAGAATGATGCCCGGTGCGTGCGTGAGTTCGAGTATGGCCATGAGCGCGGCCAAGGGTGCTTGCAAGGTCGCGGCCATCATCGCGCCCATGCCGATCACCACGTAAAACGCGGTCGAGGCCGCCGCTTCGGGTGAGATCAGCGCGGCGAGCGCGGCCAAGGCGCCGCCGCCGAGCGCGCCGATGATGAAGGTGGGGCCGATCAAGCCGCCGGGCAAACCCAGGCCGATGGCGGCGGTGGTGGCAATCAATTTGAAGGCCACGATCAATAACAGCAAACCAAGGGACAGCTCGCCCAGCAAGCTCGCGTTGATGGTGTCATAACCGATGCCCATGACCTGCGGCGCCGCGAAGGCGCACAGACCGGTGACGGCGCCGCCCAAGGTCATGCGCGACCACAGCGGCAGCCCCGGCGCGCTGGTGGAAAAAAAATGCAGCAGCTTGATGAACATGGCGGCCAGCGCGCCCATGACGATGCCAAGCAGCAAGACCAGCGGCATATCGGCGAGGACGTTGCCGGGCAGTGCCGGAATAGTGAAGGCGGGCTCGGCGCCATAAAAAGTGTGTACCAAGACGGTGGCGCTCACCGCCGCCAGCATCACCGGCGCGAAACCCGCCACGGTGTATTCCAGCAGCACCACCTCCATGGCGAAGATCACGCCTGCCAGCGGCGTATTGAAGGACGCGGCGATGGCCGCCGCGACGCCGCAGGCCACCAAGGTACGCAGATAGGTATGCGGCAGGTGCAGCACGCGGCCGAGTTGCGAGCCGCAGGCCGCGCCCAGATGCACGCCCGGCCCCTCGCGCCCCACCGAGTGACCGCTGATGAGGCTGAGCGCGCCGCCGATGAATTGCAGGACCGCGTTTTTCAGCGGCAACTGACCTTGATGCGCGGCCAAGCGTTCGATCACATGCACCACGCCGACGCTGCGGCCCTCTTTGCTGAGCGCCTGCCACAGCAGGCCGATCAGCAAGGCGCCGCCGGTGGCGAGCACGAAACGCAGCAGCGGCGGCAAACCCTCGTAATTTTCCGCGTCACCGCCGGGCAGCAAAGCGGTTTGCCCCCATTCAATGCTGGCGCGAAACAGCAGGATCACCGCGCCCGCGAGCAGGCCGGTGAGCAGGCCCATGACACTCAAGGGCAGCAGGGCGTCGGCGCGGGCGAGCCGCAGCCGCAGCCGCGCGAGGCGCTCGCGTCCCTTGCGGCGCGCCAACAGCAAGCGTGCCTTGAGTTTATGCATGGCGCTCAACCAGGGCGGGACCGCGGGAGGGGTAGCGCGCTTGACGCTGAGGGCGTGCGGTGACTAATGTCGGCCTCCGAAAGGTAAAGAGTGGTGAACCGTGGTCATTGTAGGAAAAATTCCCGGCAGGCACACGCTGGATGACAAGATCGAGACAGCGACGCGCGCGCCTTGATGGAAAATTTCGCCGCCGATAATGGCTTGTGGGCGCTGTTCATCAGCGCCTTCATCTCCTCGACCTTGTTGCCGGGCGGCTCCGAGGCCTTGTTGCTGTGGCTGGCGACGCAGCAGGCGCACGATAAATGGCTGCTGCTGGCGGTGGCGGGCGCGGGCAATACCCTCGGCGGCATGAGTTCCTGGGGCATAGGCCGCCTCATTGCCTGGCGTTTTCCGGCGCGCGGCCTGCGCGGCGACAAAGAGCAGCGCGCGCTGACGCGCATCCGCCGCTGGGGCAGTCCGCTGCTGTTGCTGTCGTGGCTGCCCGTGGTGGGCGATCCGCTGTGCGTCGCGGCGGGTTGGCTGAAACTGAGCTGGTGGCGGGCCGCGCTGTTCATCGCCCTGGGCAAGATTGGCCGCTATGCGGTGTTATTGTCATTCACTTAAATCCGATGCGCGAATGCGCCGCCCGCCCCATGTTACAATCCCGCCCCTGTTGCATTAACCGATAAAAACCGCGCCCGCGCCGCCTACACTATTCATGACTGCCAGTACCGCCAGCCGCATCCGCGAGATCCCCTATAACTACACCTCGTTCTCCGACCGGGAGATCGTGGTGCGGTTTCTCGGCGAGCCCATGTGGGCCGTGCTCGACGAGCTGCGCGGCACGCGCCGCACCGGACGCTCGGCGCAGATGCTCTTCGAGATCCTCGGCGATATGTGGGTGGTGATCCGCAACCCTTACATTCAAGACGACCTGTTGGAGAACCCGCAGCGCCTCACCTCGCTGTCGGCGACCTTGCACCAGCGCCTCGATCAAATCATCGAGCGCGCCGACGGCAATGCCTTGACCCTGCAACTGGCCGAGCGCGCCCGCGAGGCGGTGCGTGAATTCGAGGGCTGGTTTCCCGAGCAGCGCAGCCTGCGGCAAAAGGCGCAGCGCCGTTTCGGCAAAGTCACGCGCCGCGACAATATCTGCTTCGACGGCCTGGCGCGCGTCTCCCACGTCACCGACGCCACCGACTGGCGCGTCGAGTTTCCCTTCGTGGTGCTCAACCCCGACACCGAGGAAGAAGTCGCGCCGCTGGTGGCGGCCTGCATCGAATTAGGCCTGACGATTATTCCCCGCGGCGGCGGCACCGGCTACACCGGCAGCGCCGTGCCGCTGCACGCCGACACCGCGGTGATCAACACTGAAAAACTCGAAGGTTTGAGCAAAGTGGAGCGGCGGCTGCTGCCCGGCTTGAGCGAGCCCGTGCCCACGGTGCGCGCCGAGTGCGGCGTGGTCACCAAGCGCGTGGCGGAAGTGGCGGAGGCCAGCGGCTTGGTGTTCGCCGTCGATCCGACCTCGATGGACGCCTCCACCATCGGCGGCAATGTCGCCATGAACGCCGGCGGCAAAAAGGCGGTGTTGTGGGGTACGACCGTGGACAACCTCGTGTCCTGGCGCATGGTGACGCCCGACGCCGAGTGGCTGGAGATCGAGCGCATCAACCACAATCTCGGCAAGATCCACGAACAAGAGACCGTGGAATTCCGCCTCACCCGCTATCGCCCCGACGGCAAGACCCGCAGCGGCGAGCCGGAAACATTGACGATGCCCGGCCGCCTGTTCCGCAAGGCGGGCTTGGGCAAAGACGTCACCGACAAATTTCTCGGCGGCCTACCCGGCGTGCAGAAGGAAGGTTGCGACGGCCTCATCACCTCGGCGGTGTTCGTGCTGCACCGCATGCCCAGCCACACCCGCACCGTGTGTCTCGAATTCTTCGGCAATGATCTGCGCCGCGCGGTCTCCGCCATCGTCGAGATCAAGGATTATCTCGATGCCAATCCCGACGCCGTACTCGCGGGCATGGAGCATTTGGACGAGCGTTATTTGCGCGCGGTGAAATACAGCACCAAGGCCCCGCGCCGCGACCGGCCCAAGATGGTGCTGCTCATCGACGTCGCCGGCGACGATGAAAACGCGGTGGCCGAAGCCGCCTCGCAGGTGGTGCGTCTCGCCAATGCGCGCGAGGCCGAGGGCTTCGTCGCCGTCAGCCCCGAGGCGCGCCGCCGCTTCTGGGTGGACCGCGCCCGCACCGCCGCCATCGCCGCCCACACCAACGCCTTCAAGATCAACGAAGACGTGGTGATCCCGCTCGACAAGCTCGCCGACTATAGCGTCGGCATCGAGCGCATCAACATCGAACAATCGATCAGCAATAAACTGCGCCTGTTGGACGCGGTGGAAGACTACCTCGGCGGCGACCTGCCCGAGGTGAGGCTGGTGGCCGAGTACGAGGCCAGCGCCGAAGACAGCGCCATCGTCGCCGCCAAGCAGCAGGCGGCGCGCGAGCACATCGCCGCGGTGCGCCAGCGCTGGTCCACGTTTTTGAACTGCCTGGATGAACCCGCCGCCCAGCATCACGCCTTGCTCGACGAGGAATTGCGCGCGGCCTTGCTGCCCGGTGACACGCTATTGTCGCTGTTGTTGCGCCGCGCCATGCGAGTCTCGATCCGCCGCGAGGTGGAGCGCCCGCTTAAGGAGAGTTTCGCCGGTCAGGCCTTCGAGGGCGTGCGCGCGCGCCTCGATGAGATCCACGCCGCCATCCGCTCCAGCCGCCTGTTCGTCGCGCTGCATATGCACGCGGGCGACGGCAATGTGCACACCAACATCCCGGTGAACTCCAACGACTACGCCATGATGCAGGAGGCGGAGCGGGTGGTGAGCCGGGTGATGGCGCTGGCCAAGGCCTTGGACGGCGTCATCTCCGGCGAGCACGGCATCGGCATCACCAAGATTCAGTACCTCGCGCCCGAAACCATCGCCGCCTTCACCGAGTACAAGCAGAGGATCGATCCCCAGGGCCGTTTCAACCGCGGCAAACTGCTGGCGGGCGCCGATCTCACCAATGCCTATACGCCGTCGCTGCGCCTGGTGCAGCAAGAGGCCCTGCTGCTGGAAGAGAGCGAACTCGGCGCGCTCAATGACGACATCCGCCATTGCTTGCGTTGCGGCAAATGCAAACCGGTATGCAGCACCCACGTGCCGCGCGCCAATATGCTGTATTCGCCGCGCAACAAGATTCTCGCCACCGGCCTGATGATCGAGGCCTTTCTCTACGAAGAGCAGACCCGCCGCGGCATATCCATCCGTCACTTCGACGAGATGAACGACGTCGCCGATCACTGCACCGTTTGTCACAAATGCCTCACGCCCTGCCCGGTGGATATCGACTTCGGCGACGTCTCCATCCGCATGCGCAAGATTCTCAAAGACCGCGGCCAGCGCCGCAGCAATGTCGGCGCCTGGGCCTCGATGGCCTTCTTGAACGTCACCGACCCCTCCACCATCAAGCTGATGCGCAAGGGCATGATCGAACTCGGCTACGCCGCGCAGCGCGGCGCGCACAGCGTCGCCAAGAAAATGCATCTGCTCGGCGGACCGAAAGAGCCGCCCGCCGCCACCACCGGCAAGACCCCGGTGCGGGTGCAGGTGGTGCAGTTCATGAAAAAACCGCTGCCGGGCAATTTACCCAACCAGACCATGCGCGCCCTTTTGGGCGCGGAGGACAATAAGACCATTCCGCTGATCCGCGACCCCGCCAAGGTGACCGAGGACAGCGACACCGTGTTTTATTTTCCGGGCTGCGGCTCCGAGCGCCTGTTCAGCCAGATCGGTCTCGCCACGCTCGCCAGCTTGTACGAGATCGGCACCCAGACGGTGCTACCGCCGGGTTATCTCTGCTGCGGTTATCCGCAGACCTCCAGCGGCGACGTCGCCAAGGGTCAGCAGATCACCACCGAGAACCGCGTGCTGTTCCACCGCGTCGCCAACGCGCTCAACTACCTCGACATCAAGACCGTGATCGTCTCCTGCGGCACCTGTATGGACCAATTGCTGAAATATGAATTTCAGCAGATCTTCCCCGACTGCCGCCTGCTCGACATCCACGAATATCTGATGGAGAAGGGCGTCAGCCTCGAAGGCGTGACCGGCGTGCGTTATATGTATCACGACCCCTGTCACACCCCGATGAAAACTCACAACCCGCTCAATGTCGCCTCCAAACTTTTGGGCGGCGCCGAGGTGAAACTCTCCGACCGCTGCTGCGGCGAGGCCGGCACCTTCGCCGTCGCGCGTCCCGACATCGCCAGCCAGGTGCGCTTCCGCAAGGAAGAAGAATTGAAAAAGGGACTCGAGCAACTCACGGGCGAACCCATGGCGCAGAACGGCAACGTCAAAATGCTCACCTCCTGCCCCGCCTGCCAGCAAGGCCTGTCGCGCTACCGCGACGACACCGGCCTGGACACCGACTACATCGTGGTGGAGCTGGTCAATAAATGGCTGGGCGAGGGCTGGCAGCAACGCTTCGTCGAGCGCAGCAAACAGGGCGGCATCGAGCGGGTGTTGTTGTAAGCGGTGGCCCCGCGCTGTATTGACCGGCTCTGAAGCTAGTCATGGCCGTTGGCTTCATAGTACAGTTCCGAGATCATGGATCTCATTGCCTTATTGAAACTCCCCGAGGGCAAGACGCTTGAGTTCAAGCGCGATCTCTCCTCGGCGGATGGTGTGTTGCGAACCATCGTGGCCTTCGCCAATACCGCCGGTGGCGTCTTGTTGATCGGCGTCGAGGACAAATCCCGTCATGTGCGTGGCATCAAGGAGCCGCTGGCGCTGGAAGAGCGCCTGGCCAACCTGATCAGCGACAGCATCGCGCCGCGCCTGATTCCCGAACTGGAAATATTACCGTGGCGGCGCACCCACGTCGTGGCCGTGCAGGTCTATCCGAGTCCCGGCCGCCCCCACTATCTCCGGCGCGCGGGCGTGGACGGCGGCGCGTATGTGCGGGTCGGCTCCACCAATCGCCGGGCCGATCCGCAGCTGATTGAGGAGCTGCGGCGTTTCGCCCGCGGCGAGGCCCATGACGAACAAGCCATGCCCGAACTCGACTCGGAAGCGCTCGACTTCCGAGCGGCTTCCGAGTCGTTCGCGCCGCTGCGCAAACTCAAGCGGCCGGATCTGGAGACCTTGCGGCTGGTGGTCAAGCATCAGGGGCGCAAGGTGCCTACCGTCGGCGGCATGCTGCTGTTCGGCAAGGACCGCGAACGCTACTTCCCCGATGCCTGGATACAGGCCGGCCGTTTTCGTGGCACGGATAAAACCCACATCGCCGACCGCATGGAGATCCGCAGTTACCCCGCGCAATCGGTGGCGGACGCCGTGGCCTTTATCCAGAAACATAGCTTGCACGGCATGGAGATCGGCGCGGTTCGCCGCAAGGAACGCTGGAACCTGCCGCCCGCGGCGGTGCGCGAGGCCATCGTCAACGCCGTGGCCCACGCCGATTATGCCCAGCGCGGCGCGCCCATTCGTATCTCCCTATTTGATGACCGGCTTGAAGTGGAAAACCCCGGCCTGCTGCCCTTCGGTCTGACCATAGACGATCTGCGCCGCGGCATCTCCAAACTGCGCAACCGGGTCATCGGCCGGGTGTTTCACGAACTCGGCTTGATTGAACAATGGGGCAGCGGCATCCAGCGCATGACCGCGGCCTGCCGCGAAGCGGGACTCGCGCCGCCTATGTTGGAGGAACTCGGCACGCGTTTCCGGGTGACCATCCACACCGCGCGCCGCGCCGTGCCGCCTGCCGACGAAACCGATCAGGCGATACTGAACGCGCTGGCCGACGATAAAGGTCTTTCCACCCAGGAGATCGCCGCCGCCATCGGGCTCACGCCCCGCGCCACCCGCACCCGTCTCGCCAGACTGGTGGAAAACGGACTGGTGCGCGAGATCGGCACCAGCCCGCAAGACCCCAAGCGGCGTTATTTCCGCGCGGGATAAGCCATGAATCTCAAGACCGCGCAACGCGACACCTTAGCGATAAGAATTGGACACTAAAGAATGCCGACACTGGACTGGATAGGAAAAGACGCCGTCGTCAAACACCATAAAGACGTGCCGTATCGTTTGTTGGAGCCGGTGGCGACGCTTAGCTGTGGCGACGTCGCCAGCGGTAATCTCATCGTGCAGGGCGACAATCTCCACGCCTTGAAGGCGCTGCTGCCGCGTTACGCCGCCCAGGTCAAATGCATCTACATTGATCCGCCCTACAACACCGGCAACGAGGGCTGGGTGTACAACGACAAGGTCAACAGCCCCGAGATACGCAAGTGGCTCGCCGACGTGGTGGGCAAGGAAGGCGAGGATCTGTCGCGCCATGACAAGTGGCTGTGCATGATGTATCCGCGGCTGGTATTGCTGAGGCAGTTTTTGCGGGAAGATGGGGTGATATTGATTTCTCTTGATGAAGTAGAAGCGGGGCACTTGCGGTTACTTCTGGATGAGATTTTTGGATTCAAGAACCATATCGCAACTATTGTTTGGAATACGAGAAATACCGACAATCGAATCAAGACTCGCCTTTCGCCAGATCACGAATACATATTTGTTTACGGCAAGTCCGAGCAAGCAGTAATCGAAGGAAGGGTGATTGATCGGTCAGACTTTAAGAACCCTGATAATGATCCGCGAGGTCCATACGTAACTGATCCATTGAAGGGTAAGGCGACGGCAAGCGAACGCCCCAATCTCCACGATTTCAGTATGCGGCAGCCTGATACGGAGAATGTTTGGCAACCAGATCCAGCAAAAGGATGGATTACTAACAAAGTTGGCTATGAGGTACTGCTCAGGGAGGATAGAATCTGGTGGCCCCCCAACCCCAAGACAGGTTGGCCAAGAAAAAAGCGATTCCTATCTGAGACTGAGGTAAGAATGCCAGCGTCCACTTTTTGGCCAGAATTTAAAACACAATCGGGGGCAAGGGAACTCGATGAAATTCTTGATGAGAGGGTTTTTGCTTTTCCTAAGCCGACTGCGCTCATTCAGCGAGTCATTAGCTATTGCGCCCCGCCTGGATGTTTGGTGCTCGACTCCTTCGCCGGTTCCGGCACCACCGGCCACGCGGTGCTGAGACAAAATGCCGAAGACGGCGGCACGCGCCGATTCATCCTGGTGGAGATGGAAGAAAAAATCGCGCGCGAGGTGACGGCGGAACGGGTGCGGCGGGTGTGTGGGGGGTATCGCAAAGGAAAAGGCGCCCTCACCCCTACCCCTCTCCCGGAGGGAGAGGGGGAAGACTGGGTGACGGGACTCGGCGGCGGTTTTCAATTCTGCACGCTCTCCGCCGAGCCGCTGTTTACCGCGGCGGGGCAGATACGCCCCGACGTGGGTTTCGCGCAATTGGCGGAGTTCGTGTGGTTCGCGGAGACGGGCAGCGGCCGGAGCCCTCACCCCGGCCCTCTCCCGGAGGGAGAGGGAGAAAAACTCTCGCCCTTGCTGGGCGTGCATGAAGGCCGCGCCGTGTATCTGCTCTACAACGGCATCCTCAAGGACCGCTCGGCGGCGGGCGGCAATGTGCTGACCGGGGCGGTGTACGAATCGCTGCCGCCACACGCGGGGCCGAAGGTGATCTACGCCGCCGCCTGCCGCCTGGGCGCGGCGCGGCTGGCCCGCGAGGGCATCGTGTTCAAGCAGACCCCTTACGCGCTGGAGGTGTGAGTGATGACGAGCTATCAGCCCAAGGCCTATCAGCAAAGCGTATTGGCGAGTATCGAAAACTATTTTCGCGCCTGCCTCGCTCACGGCGATGCCGACACCGCCTTTTACGCCACCACCCGTGACCTGTGGGGTGCGGGCAGCAAGTTCAGCCCCATTGCTGGCTTCCCGCGCGATATGCCCTATTTCTGTCTGCGTGTGCCCACCGGCGGCGGCAAGACTTGGCTGGCGGCCAAGAGCGTGCAATTGGTCAACACCCATCTGCTGCGCAGCGAGCACAGCGTAATCCTGTGGCTGGTACCGTCCAAGGCGATACGCGAGCAGACCCTTCGCGCGCTCAAGGACCGTGCGCATCCTTATCACGCCGCGCTACGCGAGGCGGGGCCGCTGACGGTGCTGGATCTCAGCGAGGCGAAGCATGTCACCCGCGCGACGCTGGAGACCTCGACCACGGTGATCGTCTCCACCGTGCAGGCCTTCCGCCGTGAGGACACCGAGGGCTTGAAGGTGTACGAGTCGAACGGCGCCATGATGCAGCACTTCGAGCATCTCACGCATGAGCAACGCGCCGAGCTGCTGAGCGACGGCGAGACTACGCCATATTCGCTGGCGAATGTGTTGCGGCTGCGGCGGCCGTTTTTGATCGTCGATGAGGCGCACAATAACCGCACGCCGCTGTCCTTCAAGACCTTCGCCGATTTCCGGCCCAGCGGCATCATGGAGCTGACCGCCACCCCGGACACGCAACAGACGCCCAGCAATGTCTTGCACAGCGTGTCCGCCGCCGAGCTGAAAATGGAGCAGATGATCAAGCTGCCCATCCTGCTGGAGTCCGAGCCCAACTGGCAGCAGTGTCTCGCCGACGCCATCGCCCGCCGCAATGAGTTGCAGACTCTCGCCGAACAGGGGCGGCGCAAGGGCGCGGCCTATCTGCGGCCCATCATGCTCATTCAGGCGGAGAAGCGGCGCCAGGGCGTGGACACGCTCGACGTGGATCGCGTGCGGCAGGAGTTGATCGATAATCATCGCATCCCGGCCGAGGAGATCATCGTCGCCACCGGCGAGGAGCGCGGCTTGGAAAAGATCGAGGCCGAGTATCGCGGCGGCATCGCCGACGAGGCCTGCCCGGTGAAGTTCGTGATTACGCAACAGGCCTTGGCCGAGGGCTGGGACTGTCCCTCGGCCTATATTTTAGTGAGCATGGCGGCCTTGCATTCGGCCACCTCGGTGGAGCAGTTGCTGGGCCGGGTGCTGCGCCAGCCCGAGGCGCGCCACCGCGAGAGCCGCGCCTTGAATCAATCCTATGCCTTCGTCGTCTCCCGCGATTTCGCCGCCACCGCCAGCGCCTTGCGTGACCGTTTGGTGCAGGGTGCGGGTTTCGATCCGAAGTCCGCCAATGAATTCGTTGCCGCCGCGAGAGAGGAGCAGGGGCGCTTGGATATCGAGGGCCACGCGGGCCGCGTGGTGATTCATCCGGTGGTGGTGGCCTTGCCGGATAAACCAAATATGAAAGACATTCCCAAGCCGGTGCGCGATAAGCTGGAATGGAATAACAAAGAAAAAACCCTGACGATTACCCAGCCGCTGAGTGCCGATGAAGCGGAGGCGGTTCAGCAGGCGGTGGCGAGCGAAGCGGCGCGCGCGGCCATCGCGCGTGCGGCGGAGACCAGCCGCAGCACGGCCATTGAGTTCTTTCAGACACCGGCCGAGCAAGGCGTGCCGTTTTTCGTGCCGCAATTGGCCTTGCGGATGCAGGGCGAGCTGGTGTTGTTCGACGACCCGGAGGTCTTGGATTATCCCTGGGAGCTTTCCGCTTATGACGCCGCGCCGGTGCAGGAGGAGCTTAAGGCCTTGGGCGCCGCGCTCAAGGTTTCGCAGGGCGGCGAGATCGACGTCGATGACGTGAGTGGCAAGGTGACGACGCGCTTCATCGCCGACCTGCAACGCGACTTGGGCTTGGCCTACCGCCCGGAACATTGGGACGAGGTCAAGCTCGCTACCTGGTTATGCCGCAATCTGCCGGAGCCGTCGATAACGCATGCGAGTAAGCAGGCTTTCGTGGCGAAGTGGCTGCAAGCGCTGCTGGCCAAACCGGAGTATGAGCTGGCGCGGGCCAATCGCCAGAAATTTCTGCTACGCAATCTACTGGAACGGCGCATCCACGAACTGCGCACGGCGGCGGTGCGGCAGGCTTATCAGCAGACCTTATTCGGGGACGAGCACGCGGCGCGGGTGGTGGTGGATGACACTTACCGTTTCGAGTTCCACCCCTATGCCTATGCGCCGAGCCGCGACTATGACGATCGCTTCGGGGCGTTCGCGTTTCGCAAACATTACTATGGCCGTATCGGTGACTTCGACAGTAAGGAGGAATTCGACTGCGCGGTGTGGCTGGACATGCAGGCCCAGCAAGGCCGTCTCGACTTCTGGGTGCGGAATCTAGTGCGGAGGGAGGGCAGTTCATTCTTCCTGCAAAAGGCGGACGGGCGTTTCTACCCAGATTTCATTTGCCGCCTGCCGGGCGGGGAGATGCTGGCAGTGGAGTATAAGGGCGCGGATCGCTGGGCGGGAGCGGAAGATGATCGTCTTATCGGTGGTTTGTGGGAGGCATGTTCCGGCGGGTGTTGCCGCTTTGTCATGATTAAGGATAGGGATTGGGCGGGCATAGAGGAAAAGTTTTAAATTGCGTGTTCAGGCGATGGATTTGAAGTGGCATCTCGGATAAAGATTTTAAGGTGCTTCAATGCGGGTAATTGACCCGGCCACTTTAGCCTTTAAATAAACAAACCCGCCAGTGGCGGGTTTGTGTTGATGGCCTAGTGTGGTGTGGTCGTCAATTCCGCCGACGGCTCAGTCCGACACCCACAAGCCCCAGTCCAAACAGTGCGAGGGTGACGGGCTCGGGTACGGGATTGCGCCGCACATCAATATTGCTGGCGGCGACCTCGCCGTTATCGCCCACTTCACCGATGTAGAGAAACACGCCCACGGGATCCAAGAGCGAGGTGAGGTTGAACGACAGCACGCCGTTGTCACCCATGCTGACGAAGCCGTCGGCGCCGGGGATGGCGGTGGTTGAGTTGCCGTCGAAGAGGGCGAGGGTGGCGACGCCGTTATCGACCGTCGTGCCGCCGACGCCGGTGCCGAACAGTTTGGGATCCACCGGCGGGCGTTGCGTGCCCGGGGCGAAGACCAGGCCGGAGACAAAATCGAACAGCGGCAGACCTGCCGCCGCGGCGGCGCAGGCGGCATCGGGGCAATCGGTGGTGGAGAGTTTGATGGCGTCCAAATCGAAGCCGCTGAATTGACCGACGGCCCCGCCCAAGCCGCCGCTATTGTCGCGGATGCTGATGGCCGCGACGGGGAAGCCCACGCTGGAGAGGTCCGCTTTGAAGATCGCGGTTTCAGCCGGACTGCCGCCGCTCAGGCCGGTGAGTTTACTGAAGGTGACGGGGACGGCCTGAGCGGCGGGCGCTAGCAATATCCAAGCGAGCGCGGCGACCATGCCGGTAATGATTTTCGTGGTGTGTGCAGTGTGTGTCATATTTCCCTCCTTTGGAAATTATGTGGCAAACCTTGTTTGGTATTTAAAGAGGCAATAAATGCGCCCCATTTGATAAAGTGAATGAATCTAGCCGCTTAAAAAATCGCCGAAATCGCGGTGTAAATCAGGCCGACACTCAGGCTTGTATAGTGCAGCGAGCGACTCGGTTATGGCTTGGTATTTTGTCATCTTGAATATGTGAAAAAATCACGCGGATGGCGCATGTCGCAGCGTGCTCGCGGATGAAAGTAATCTGCTCAGCCCTTCCCGCTGATTATTACCGCCACCGAGAATTGCGCCATGCCGGTGTCGCGCGGCATGGCCGCAGAGATATTCGGCGCCACCCTGAAAGACGCGGCTTTTCGGTATCAGCAAATGCGCGGCAAGGCCTCATCGTCCAGCGGCTCCAGCAGGCGTTCGCCGCCGATACGTGTTTCCAATATCACCGCCGAGGCTTCATCATTCACCGTGCCGATGAGCGCGGCGTGTTCACCCCCGGGCGTGGCGCGCAAGGCGCGTAATGCGCTTGCCGCGGCGTCCGCGGCGACGACGGCGATGAGTCTGCCCTCGCAGGCGAGGGAATAGGGGTCGAATCCCAAGATGTCACAGACGGTGCGCACGGCATCACGCACTGGGATGTCTGTTTCGCGCACCCGCGGTGAGAGGCCGGTGGCGAGGTGGATTTCGTGCAGCACCGCGGCGAGGCCGCCGCGCGTCGGGTCACGCATGAAGCGCAGCCCGGGTGAATTCAATAAGGCGCGCGTGAGCGGCAAGATGCTGGCGGCGTCGGAAACCACATCACCGCGCAGGCCGAAGTCCTCGCGCGCCAGCATCACCGCCGCGCCGTGATCGCCCAGCGGTCCGCTCACGAGGATGCAATCGCCCGCGCTTATTTCTCCCATGCCCAGCCGCGTCGTTCTCGGCCGCAGGCCGATGCCGGAGGTCGCGAGATAAATGCCGCTGGCCTCGCCGCGCCGCACCACTTTGGTGTCGCCGGTGGCGATGCGAATATCGCTGTCCAGCGCGGCGCGGTGTATGCCGCGGACGATGCGCTCCAGCTGCGTGAGCTCCAGCCCTTCTTCCAAAAACACATTGAGGCTGAGGTACAGCGGCGTGGCGCCGCAGACCGCGAGGTCGTTCACCGTGCCGTGCACCGCGAGCGAACCGATGTTGCCGCCGGGAAATTCCAGCGGCTGCACGGTGTAGCCATCGGTGGTGAAGAGCAGCTCACCCGCGCCGTGATCGATAGTCAGCGCCACGGCGTCATCGCGGCAGGGGAGCAGGCGCTCGCCGAGATGATGGGCGAAGACCTCTTCGATCAAGCGGCGCATGCGCGGGCCGCCGTTGCCGTGGGCGAGGCTGATGCGTTGCGTCACGCGGACGCTCCTTCGCGCAAGCGGGCGGCCGTCTCGATGATCTGGCCGTAGCACAGGCCGCCGTCGTTCATGGGCATGGTTTGCGGCACATAAACGCGAAAACCCCGTTGGGTGAGCAAGCGCAGCGCGCGTTCGCTGAGCAGCCGGTTTTGAAATACGCCGCCGCTCAAACCCACGGCGAAGTCGCCGTGCACTTCCCGCAGCGCGCAGGCTTGGTCGGCGATGAGCTGCGCCATGGCCTCGTGAAAACACGCCGCGCGCGCCGCCGGGGTTTGCGTCTCATCCAGCAGCATCGGCAGCAAGCCTTCCCAATCGCCGCGCAGCACGCCGTCTTCGTCTTGCCGCCAGCGCCATGTGCCGCTGTCGCCGGGTGCCGTGCCACAGCTGGCCGCCAACGCCTCCAGCCTCATCGCCGCCTGGCCTTCATAACTCGCGTGCTGGATCACGCCGAGCAGACTCGCGGCGGCGTCGAATAAACGTCCCGCCGCGCTGGTCCACGGGCTGTTGATGTCTTGCTGCCAGGCCTGGTGCAGCACATCCATGCCTTCGTGCGTAAAAGGCGCATTGCGACCCGTTTCCCAGCACAGGCTCGCGGCGCAGCGCCAGGGTTCGCGCGCCGCGCGTTCGCCGCCGGGCAGACGGAAGGGGCGCAGGCTGGCGACGCGCCGCCACGCGCCG
>CAMYKQ010000004.1 GCA_947259075.1 uncultured Gammaproteobacteria bacterium
AGGTGATGTAGGCATCGGCATTGCTGTAAAGCTCGACGTCGACATTATTAAGTCCGAGATCATTGGTGCCGCCGTCCCAATTGGCCGCCGTGCCGGCGAAGTCGGCGTCTTCGAAGACGCGGCCGGAAACGGAATAACTCGGGGCGCCGCCGGTAAATTCAAAGGCGCCGATATCGCAATCGCCGGCTTGCGGATTGTTGGGCGTGCCATTGCCGTCGTATCCACGCGTGCTGCCGCGCTGGTCGGCGGCCGGGCAGTTGGCGGCGACGGCGGCGTCGATGGCGTAACTCCCCGCATTCAAGGCATGGGTCTTGGTCGTTCCACCATTGCTGGCGAGGGTGGCGTTGATATTCAGATTGCCCTGGGAGACTGTGTTTTGATCGGTGCCGGTGGTGAAGCCACAATCGTTACCATCCGTTTCCAAATTGCCTCCCGACGATGTGAAGGCCTGTTGGCAATTTTGAAAACCGGGATTGGAGACGAGGGTGTTTTTGAACGTTGTAGTGGAGCCGCCGCCGATAGTGATCGCCGTTCCTCCGGTATTGCCGTAGATGGTGGAATGCGTAAACGTGGCGGTCCCGCTGTTGAAGACCGCCGAACTGCCCGAGGAAATGTTTTTGCTGATGGTGACATTGGTGGTGTCCAAGGTGCCGCCGTTGCGCACCGCGCTGCCGGAACCGGCGCTGGAGTTATTGCTGAGCGTGACGCCGTTCCAGGTCAAGGTGGCGCCGAGATTGTAGACGCCGCCGCCGGTGCCGCTGCCGGTGGCATGGTTATTATCCAGGTCGACGTCATTCATTAGCAGGGTGCCGGATGTATAAATACCGGCGCCGTGGCCGCCGCTGCGATTGCCCGTGATCGAGACCCGCGTCAAAGTGAGGCTAGTGCCGTCATGCTGGATGCCGACACCGGTGCCGGAGACCGCGGTATTGTCGTTCTGCAAGGACAGGTCCGAGATGGTCACGGTGCCCGCGGTGATATGCAGTATGCGCTGGCCGAGCACGGCGGCATTGCCGTTGATGATGGTGCTCGCCTTGCCGTTGCCGGTGATATTGAGACTGTCGGTGATGTCGAGGTCGCCATTGGCATTGGCGTCTTCCGCGGCGCCGGTGACGGTCAAGGTATACGTCCCCGCCGGGACGACGATGCTGTCCGTCCCCGCATTGCCGTTCGCCCAGGTGATACAACTGCGCAAGGAGCCGGCGACGCCGTCGGTGGTGGTGGTGACGTTGCAATAAGAAGCGACGGTGAGCGTGGCATCGACCGCGTCATTATTGATTAATACATTCGATACCGTGGCGGCGGTGACGGCGCCACGCAAGGTGTTGCCCGCGCCGGGTGAGGCGATGAGATTGTAGGTGACAAGAAACTGGGCGGGTGTGGTGGTGATGCCCTGACTAAGGCCGGTAAAGCTGGCGGTGGTGCCGCTAAAGGACGCGGTGCCGACCAAGGTATCGCCGCTGTCCCACTCATTGGCCGTGCTGCCATTGTCCCGCCAGATTTTCACGCCGCTGGCGGCGACATCATTGACGTTGGTGCCGGTGAAGGTCACAACCAAGCCGGTCAGCGTGTCCGTCCCCGTATTGGTCGAGAGCGTGAAGGCGTCCACGGCCTTATTGGTATCGTCCGGCAAGACGCTCTTATTCGCAGGTGAAGCGCCTATTCCAATGGTGGTGGTGGGTGGGCATCCCGCCAGACAAAGATGACCCACGTACAGGTCGTAATTGGGGCCGTTGGCGACGCGGTAGGCCCACACCAGCATGCGTGGCGAGCTTCGGCCCGACCCCAGCGGCGGCTCGTCTAGTTGAGTGACGGGCAGGCTGCGCGCGCCGGCCTCGCCGCCGTCGGCGATCACCTCCGTTCCCCAGGCCCCGCCATTGGGTTTGCGGTGGCGTTCGACCGAACCCGAGCCGGTGTCGAGGGAGAACATATACAAATCACCGCTGCTGCGATCGTAAACGAACGAGGGGTCGATTTGATCGGTCTCGGCGTCTATGGTGCCGAGCAGGCTCCATGCGCTAGAACCATCGTAGGAATACTCTTGGATCGCCGTGCCGCTCGCCGTCAAGGGGTAGCGGAAGTCGGTGTCACTGATGCGGGCGGTATTACCCAGTATGCCCACCGCGTTGAGGTTGCCGACTTCGGTGGAGCCCGTGCCCACCCCGGGGCCGAAACGCCGCGAGAAAATCCCGTCGTTGGCCGTGCCGCCGTTATCCTGTTGTATGAGCAAGAGGGATTGGTCTGCCGAGCCAAAGGGGATAATAGAGTGAAAACCCACGCCCGATCCGGAGCTGTTGCGGTTCCAAGTGGAGACGCCGGCGGCGTCGCCGTTCTGGTTTGCGCTGACGCCATAGATATTGCTGCCCGAGGACGGACGGCAGGTGACGTGGATGCGGTTGGCGCTGGGCGTGCGGCTGATGCTCACATAATCAGGTGCGGATATATCGCAGCTGTCACCGGTGGTGACCGTGCTCGCGGTGCCGGGGCTGAGGGTCTGGCCGGTAATGGCCACGGTGGTGACCTTGGTGTTGCCGGCGCTGTCGATATAAATCAGATCGAATTTGCTGTCGTTGACTAAGTAGAGATCAAAGTCGAGTTTACTGAGGCTTTGATTGCTGACCACGCTGTTCTGCGCGCTCCAGCTCACGTTGTCGGCGCTGGCCTTGTAATAGATATTGCCATTGCCCGTGGTGTAGAGCAGAAAAAAATTCGAGCCGTTGTAAAAGACATTACGCTGCTTATTGTGGCTCCAGCCCGTCGCCACATTGCTGACCACCTGGGTGGGCGCGGCCAGCAGGGTGCCGGGTGCGCCCAGCAGACCGCAGAGCATGATGCCGAGTGTGAGGGAGAGAATGGCGGATCCTGGTCTGGCCCGGAGGGAAGCGAGCCAGCACCGCATCATCCCCGTGAGGCGCGCCGAGCAAGACGGCCACCCGCCGGTGGGCGTGCGTGCGGGGCCGCCAGCGCCGGTCTTCGCATGGCCGGTACTAGGGGCTGTGGCATTTTGCTCACTCATAGCCAAGCTGTTTGTTGCTCCGTCGTCTTCTCTCGCGTCCTGTGCGGCGGCAAGGCTGCGCGCGATGGCTTGCCAATAAAGATTCCTCGCCAGTAGGCGCATGTCTTTGTATCGGCGCCGGATAGATTGTTTTGACGGTCTGGCCGCCGCGCTTGCCGCCGCAACTCACTGAATGCGCCGAGCAAGTTTTCCGGGGGCTGAGGGGGGCGGATTCAGTAACTGGACGGCCGCGGCCATTCAATGGCCCGGTAGTTGCGGCAATGCTGGGCGTAGAGGGTGCGCAAGGTATTGCCGTCCGGGGTGAGGGCGGGTACGGCTTTTAAGGGCGTGCAAGCGGCAAAAGCCCGCGCCAGCTCGGGCGGGGTATCCGGCGAGCTGCTGATCCACAGGCCGTCGCGGCCCGCCTCGCGGGCTATGCCGGGCCACAGATCATGTTGATTGAAACGGCGCGCGGCGTCGCCCGCGATGTATACGCGTTGCTCTTCGGGCCAGTAAAAGGCCAGCTCGGCGGCGAGTTTGTAATTGGGCGTGAGGATGAAAGCCACCGGCGGCGCCTGCGCGGCCAGGGCGGCGACGGGCGCGCGCCAGGCCTTGGTGTCCTTGAAGGGATCTTGCTGATTGCTCAAGCCGAGCGCATAGGGGAAGTAGGCCGCGAGCATCAGCGTCAGCGCCAAGACGAAGCCGGTGTACACGGCGCGCCGCCGCCACGCCGCCAGCGCGGGGAGGTGACCGGCGAACAGAATCACCAGGCCGATGTAGCTCGCCGCGGGCCAGTTCACCTGCACCTTGGCGCTCAGGGCCTTGAAGACGAAGAAGGCGATCCAGGCCAGCGACAAACCCCACAGCAGGCGCTGCCCCGTGTCGCGCGGCGGCCGCCACAACACGCTGAGCGCGACCAGCACCACCAGCGGCGACAGCGCCATGATCTGTTCGCCGATAAAACCCAGCGCGCGCAGCGCGGACCACTCGCCCGCCGCCACATGGCCGCCCTCGTGGCGGAACATCACCCAGTCGTGCGCCGCATTCCAAAAAATGACCGGGCTCATGAGCAGGGCCATCAGCGCCAGTCCGCCCCAGAGCTGCGGCTGTTTGAGTTGCGCGCGCCAGCGCGGATGCAACAGCACCGCGATGCCCACCGCCGCGGGCAGCAGGCCGATGCTGAGCTTGGTCAGCGCGCCCAGACCCACGGCCGCGCCCAGTTCCAGCCAGGCGCGCGGCCGCTCGAAAATCAGCGCGCGGTACGCGGCCCACAGGCCCCAGGTCCAGAACAGGAACAGCCAGATGTCGGTGGTCATCACCAGGCCGAGGGTGAAATACACCGGGGTGAATAAAGTCAGCAGCAGCGCCCACCAGGCGGCGGCGCGCGATTGCCACACGTCGCGGGCGAAATAAAACACCAAGGCCAGCAGCGCGCCGTGGGCCAGCCAGGCGGGCAGGCGCAGCTGCCATTCGCCGTGGCCGAAGAGGGATTCGGAGAGCGCGATGAGCCAGGCCACCAGCGGCCCCTTGGAGTAATAACTCCAATCGAGCTGGCGCGACCATTCCCAGTATTGGGCCTCGTCGTAGTGCAGCTCGACCCCGGCGGCGCGGGTGAGCGCGGCCTTCACCGCGACCAGCGCGACCGCGAGAATCAGCAGCCACAAGGCGTCGCGGCGGGCGGCGCGCATCAATCCGGCTGTTTCCAATCCGCGTCCTTGGGCCCGCCGTTGAGCTCCTCGCGCACCACGTAGGAGCGCGTCTGGCTGGACTCGTAATAGGTGCGGGCCATCATCTCGCTGAGCACGCCGGTGGTGAGGAATTGCACCGCCATCAAGATCAGCAGCACGCTAATGAGCAGCAGGGGCCGGGTGCCGATGCTCTCGCCGAGTATCACTTTGATGAAGGCGAGATAGGCTAGCCCTAGGCCGCCGAGGCCGCCGAAGATTAAACCGATGCGGCCGAAGAAATGCCCCGGGCGGCTGCGGAAGCGCATGAAAAAATACACCACCAGCAGGTCGAGGATCACCCTGAAGGTGCGGCCGATGCCGTATTTCGACTCGCCGAACTGGCGCGCATGGTGGCGCACCGGTTCCTCTTTGATGCGCCGCGCCGAGGTGCTGGCCGCCATCCACGCCGGGATGAAGCGGTGCATCTCGCCGTAGAGGCGCACGTTTTTGATGATGTTGGCGCGGAACACCTTGAGGCTGCAGCCGTAGTCGTGCAGTTCCACTTGGGTGATGCGGCCGATGAGGCGGTTGGCGAGGCGCGAGGGGATCTTGCGCATCAGCGTGTCTTTGCGGTTTTGGCGCCAGCCCGCCACCAGGTCCAGGTTTTCTTCGAGCAGGCGTTTGACCATGCGCGGGATGTCCAGCGGGTCGTTCTGCAAATCGCCGTCGAGGGTGGCGATGACGTCGCCGCGGGCCGCGTCGATGCCCGCCTGCATCGCCGCGGTCTGGCCGAAGTTGCGTTGCAAGTCGATGAGACGCACGTGCTCGCCCCATTGCGCGCGGGCCTCGCGCACCGCCTGTTCGGTGCCGTCGGCGCTGCCGTCATTCACCAGCACCAGCTCCCAGGGGTTGCGGTAATCGGCGAGGGCCTCGTGCATCTGCGTGACCAGCGGCGCCACGCTGTCTTCTTCATTGTAGAGAGGCACCACCACGGAGAGGCGGTGCGGCCGGTCGGTCTGTTCAATCTGGCTCATGAGGCGAGGTTCCTGCCGCGCGGCGGGCGCGGATGCGTTGCAAAAAAGGGAGGTAGTTTAACCCGAGCCACGCCGCCGTGAGTCCCCAAATTGTCCCGATCAAGGCCCCGATCCCGATTTGACTGGGAAAATGTTTGGCCAGATACACCCGCGACAGCGCCACCAGCGCCGCGACGGCGAACAGCAGCGCCGCGCGCCGGCCCAAAATCAGCGTGAGAAAGGCCGCGGTGGCGAAGCTATTCAGGGCGTGATTGGAGGGCATGCCGCTCAGGCTGGCGCCGCAGGCGACGCCGGGCGCGCGATCCAATTGCCGCACCTGCTCGGCCAGGCTGAAACAGGGCCGCGGCTGGGCGAAGAGGTCTTTAAGCTGGGCGCCGATGAAATCCCCCGCCCCCACCACCAAGAGCAGCAATAGCCACAAGTACAGTCCCGTCTTGCGCCAACGCCAAGTGAAGAGCGCCAGCAACCCCAGCGCGAAGGGCAGCGCGAAACCGGGGCGCGACGACAGCCACGTGAAGAACACATCGAACCCGGGATTCGCCCAGTCTTGATTGATCCACAGCAACAAAGCCTCATCCATGGCGCGCGCCTTTTATGAAGAGACTCAGCGCGCCGCTCACCAGCGTCGTGCCCAATAAAAACAGATGCAGGTTCACCGCCGCCGCCAAGGCCGCGGCCGCGCTCACGCCATAGGGCATGAGACCGGCCACCACCCCCGCTTCGTAGGTGCCGGCGCCGGCGATGCCGTGTACCGGCAGCACACTGGTGAGGTCACCGGCGATGGCGCCCATCCACGCCGCCGGGATGCTGATGTCGATGAAGAAACTCAGCACCCAGGCGAAGGCCAGCAGCTTCGCCGCCCAGTTGGCCAGGGTCCAGCCCCAGGCCCGCCAAAAGGCGGCCTGCCCGTCCGGCAAGCCCGTGAGCAGTTGGCCGAGTTTGCCGCGCCAGCCGCCGTGATCCCGCTGACGCAGCGATGCGCGCAGGCGATGGGCGAAGAGAAACGCCAGCAGCGGCAGCGGCAGCCACAGCAGCAGCGCCGCGATAATCAGCGCCGTTGAGATGGTGAAGGGTTGCAGCGCCAGCAGGGCGAAAATGGCGAGGCTGTGCAAATCCAGGGCGCGAAACCACAATAAGGCGGGCACGGAGCGCAGGGCGGGCACGGCGTAGTAGCGCGACATCAGCACGGGGAAACTCAATTCGCCGCTGCGCATCGGCAGCAGATTATTTAGCAGATTGTGCTGCAAGGTGAGCTTGACGCAGAGGGCGAAACGGCCGCGCATCTCCGCGCGAAAATAATCGAACAGCCGCGCCGCGCGCACCCAATAGCTGCACAGCGTGAGCACCGCCGCGAGCGCAATCTCCCACCACGGCAATTGCCGCCAGGGCGCCAGCAATGCCGCCCAGCCGAGGTAGTGCTCGACGAAGACGGCGAAGCCGATCAAGATTACGGCGCCGCTGAGGGGCCGCCACAGTGCTTTCAATTTTGCTCCTGTCCGAGTTGCGCAATCCGGGCCGCGGCGGCGGAAGTGATTGCGAGAAGGCGTTTTCTCCGCGCCCGCCACCGGCGCCATGGTAGGGCTTGGCGCCGCCGCGGTAAACCGCCGCGAGGGGCTTGGCTTGTATTTAACCAAGCCAAACCGGGATAATACCGCCCACATCCAGCGCTGAAGCGGGCGGTCGGGCGAACTCACCGGCGAGGCTCATGCTTTTTCAGCGCGCCCGCCGTGCCGCGTGAGCCAGCGGCCCGCCGGCGGGTTCCACGATTCATTTCAAACCTAAGGAATCAGCAGTATGACTACGGGCACGACCATTACCCAATTCATTATCGAAGAACAGCGCCGCGTCCCCGGCGCCAGCGGCGAATTCACCCTCTTGCTGAACGACCTGGTCACCGCGACCAAGGTCATCGCCAACGCCGTCAACAAGGGCGCGCTCGCGGGCGTGCTCGGTGCCGCTGGTAGCGAGAACGTGCAGGGCGAGGATCAAAAGAAGCTGGACGTGATCTCCAACGACGTGATGATCGAGTCTACTAATTGGTCCGGCCATCTCGCCGCCATGGCCTCCGAGGAGATGGACGAGATCCTCCCCATCCCCGCCGAGTATCCCAAGGGCAAATACCTGCTGCTGTTCGATCCGCTCGACGGCTCGTCCAATATCGACGTCAATATTTCCGTGGGCACCATCTTCTCCATCTTGAAGGCGCCCGAAGGCAAGGCCAACGCCACCACCGAGGATTTCCTGCAAGCCGGCACCCAGCAAGTGTGCGCCGGTTATGCCTTGTACGGACCGTCGACCATGCTGGTGATCACCTCCGGCCACGGCGTCAACGGCTTCACCCTGGACCGCAACGTCGGCGAGTATTACCTCACCCACCCGAATATGCAGATCCCCGCCGACACCCAGGAATACGCCATCAATGCCTCCAATGCGCGTTTCTGGGAGGCGCCGGTGAAACGTTATGTCGACGAGTGTCTGGCAGGTAAAGAGGGCCCGCGCGGCAAGAACTTCAATATGCGCTGGGTGGCCTCGATGGTCGCCGAGGTGCATCGCATCCTCACCCGCGGCGGCATCTTCATGTACCCGCGCGACACCAAGGACCCGTCCAAGGCCGGCAAGCTGCGGCTGATGTACGAGGCCAACCCCATGTCGCTGATCGTCGAGCAGGCGGGCGGCGCCAGCTCCACCGGGCGCGAGCGCATGCTGGACATCAAGCCCAGCGGCCTGCACCAGCGCGTGCCGGTTATCCTCGGCTCCAAAAATGAAGTGGAGCGCGTGGTGTCCTATCATCGCGAGATGGATTAAGCACGACCTCACGCCTAACGGTGCGTGACCCGAACCCGGCCTCTACCCGAGGCCGGGTTTTTTATTTGAAAGTCCCCGCGGTTTGCCGCGGGGACGTTGGCGATGGGGTTTCCAAAGGGGAGCGGCGCAGCGTTCCCCTTTGGTCGCCCGCGAGGATCCATGCCTCGCGGGCGATCTAATTTGACTTCCGCGATCTGGCGCCGCGCCCGGGTAAAGCCCCCCTCTCTTTGTCCGATAGCTATTAAAGGTTTAGTACGGACACGCCGCCGCGAACACCCAATCCGCGACCGGCAGCCAAAGGGAACGAGGATGGAAACACGGCGTAATCCCCTGCTTCATATCGTGGCGGCGGGCCTGTTATTGCTGGCTGCTTACCCCGCTTGCGGCCTCGCCGCCACCGCCACGGAAGCGGCCAACGACGTGCGGGTCCTGATCGATATCTCCGGCAGCATGAAACACAATGACCCGCAAAACCTGCGCGCCCCCGCCCTGCGGTTGTTGACCGGGCTCTTGCCCGGCGGCGCGCGCGCCGGGGTGTGGACCTACGGTTTGCACGTCAATATGCTGGTCCCCCACGGCGTGGTGGATAGCCGCTGGAAAGAGCGCGCGCGGCAGGCCGCCGCCGAAATTAATTCCAACGGTTTGTTCACCAATATCGAAGAGGCCTTGTTAAAGGCGAGCCGGGATTGGACGGCGCCGGACCCCGCCTCGCAACGCAGCCTCATCATGCTGACCGATGGCTTGGTGGATGTCTCCAAAGAGCATGCCCTCAACGCGGCCTCACGTGATCGCATCATCAATGAAATTCTGCCGCGCCTGCGCGCCGCGCAAGTAAAGATACACGCCATCGCCCTCTCCAAAGAAGCCGATCATGCCTTGCTGCGCCAGCTCGCCGCCGCCACTGACGGCTGGTACGAGCAAGTGAACAACGCCGACGGTTTACAGCGGGTGTTTCTGCGCATGTTTGAAAAGGCCACTAAGCCCGACACCCTGCCGCTGAAGGATAATGCCGTGCAGGTGGACGCCAGCATCGAGGAGATGACCTTCTTGGTGTTCCGCGAGGCGGGCAAGAACGTTGAGCTGATTACGCCCGGCGGCAAACAATTCGGCGCCTCCTCCGCGCCGGGTTTCGCGCGCTGGCACAGCGACACCGGCTATGACCTCATCACCATTACCCGCCCCGAGCCGGGCGAATGGCGTATTCGCGGCACGGAGGATGCCGACAACCGCGTGATGGTGGTGACCAACTTGAAAGTGCGCGCCACTTCTTTGCCCAATAACTTGAACGTGGGTGACTCGCCGTTTTATTTCGTGCAGCTCCTGCAAGAAGGCGCGGTGATACAGCAAAAAGATTTTCTCGATTTGGTGAAAATAAATTTGCGGCAGCAAGACGCGCGCGGCAAGCAATGGACCTGGCCCCTGCTTGATAATGGCGCCGTGCCGGATGCGACCGCTGGCGATGGCACGTTTAGCTACCGCTTCAGTGAATCGGTGCTTGAGGGGCGTCATGAATTGGTCTTGCTGGTGGACGGCACGACCTTCAAGCGTGAACAGCGCCAAGTGTTCAATGTTTACTCGCAACCCGCCGTGGCCACGATTACGCCACACCCCGAGGGCGGCGGACGTTATATCTTGTCGGTGGTTCCTTACGCCGGCTTAATCGACGCGCAAACCCTGCAAGTCAACGCCGCCGTCATCGGCCCCGATGGAAACACGCTTGAAACCGCGCTGGCGCAAGCCGGGCCCGCGGAATGGCGGCGCGAGATTAGCATCGACGAAAAGAGCGGCCGTTATCGCGCGGAGTTCACCGTGCAGGGCATGCGCCCCGACGGCAAACCGGTGTCGAGAAAACTCAGCGCCCTCACCTTCGGCGCGGACGGCGTGGAAGACGTGCCTGAACCCGAGCCACCCGCGTCCGCGCCTGAACCCGAGCCTGCACCCGTGCATGTGGCCGAACCGCCGCCCGCCGTTGAGCACGCCGAAGACGAGGTGCATGCCGCTCCGCCCGCGGCGGCGCATGCGGAGGATCATGTCGATTGGTTCGCGGTGGGCTGGCAAACCCTGCTGCTCAATGCGGTACTCATCCCCGCCGGATTCTTCGGTTATAAACGCTGGCGCCGGGCGCAGCCTGCGCTGCCCGCCGTGACGCTGGAGGAGCCCAAATAATGATTGTGACTCTGTTGATCGTGATGGGTGAAATCGCGCTGGTATTGCTTATCGTGCTGGGCGCGGTGTTGTGGAAAAGTCTGCGTAAACGTACGCACGAGCGCGCCGCGGTGAGCGCCTTGGTCAAGAGCATCAGCGATAATCAGCCCGCGCGCGTGGAAAAATTGGCGGGCCGCTTGAAGGACGGCGCCCAGCTCGATGACGCCGACGCCTTGGCCAAGGCCAACGAACTCATCAAAAAACAAAACCGTTTTTACCAAGACGCCATTGATCTGTATTTCAGCCGTAATAATGAGGTGTTGAGCAGTCTCGATCATCGTCTTGAAGATCTGATGGATCAATATCACGCCTTTATCACGCCCAGTGAAGACACCGGGAATGCGGCGCCGGCCATCAGTAATGAGGCGCTTGAGAAATTATCCAAGGACATCGCGGGGCTGACCAAGGACGTGGAAGGCTTGCGTTCTGAAAACACCGATTTGCACCGCCAGCTCAAGGCCGCGGAACAAGAGCTCGATTACTTGGGCCGTGAATATGTTTCAGCCTTCAATAAGAATAAGGCCGCCAACGAGGGTGAGGGTGAGCAAGAAATCACGGCGCTAAATACCGTGGAGAAGGACGTCGCGGCGGTAGTGAATGCCACCGCGCTGGATGCGCTGGATAAGATTTCCGCCGAGCCGCTTGAGCCCTCTTCCGCCAGTGGCGATGAGAAAACCGAGGGCGAGAATGCGCCTGAAGTCGCGAGTGAGGCTGACGCTGGCACGGACACAAGTCCACCGCTGGAGGCCGACGAGGAAAAGCAGGATCAAGGCCTGCTGGTGGATCTGGATTTGAGCGAGTTGGTCGGTGAGGATGCCGCGCCTGCCCGCAAGCGAGACGCCCCCCTTTCCTGAGTTTGGGCGAGCGGGATGGGTGTGAGCCAGTTTTATAGTATATGTAGTGTATTCAGATATCTAAATGTGTATATAATCACCCGCCCCTTTAAAATTAGAATCATTCTTGGATTATAAATATAAATGAGGAGAAGGCCGCATGTCCGATTTAGTGGAGCGACCCATGGCCTCGGAGGAAACGGAAGAACGCGTCAGAGACACGTTTCCCCTTGAGCAATCCCCGGAAGAGTTCGCCGCGCGTGACGGTTATGGCTGGTTAGATTTTCCCTTTGCCCGTTTTCGCTACCGCGATGAAGCGCTCGATCAATGGATACAAAAGGTGGGACAAATTTTGCGCGCGCCGGACCAGCTGCGCGCGTGCCAGTCCAAATATCTCAATGCGGCGGAGATGCGGCTGATTCGTAGATATATGGAGGATGACGACGAGCGGCTCGACGATGATTAATTACTCGTCAGCGCCGCCGTTTAAATCGCGGAGGCGCGCGCACGCGATGGGATCGCCCTGCGCCGCCGCCAGGCGGTAGAGGCGGTGCGCTTCGGTGATGTCACGGTTGATCCCCCCGCCTTGCTCCAGTAGCGCGGCCAAATCCCGTTGCGCCAAGGCCAGGCCTTGATCGGCGGCGCGGCGCAGCCAATGCAGGGCGAGTCCGCTATCGGGCGGGACGCCGCGGCCGCGCAAAAAACGCAGGGCGAGCAAGCGTTGCGCGCGGGCAATGCCGCGTTCCGCATCCTCTCTCAGTAGCTTGAGTTTTTCCGGGTCGTCACGTGAAATCATGCTGTTTCGGGTGTTTGGGCGGCGGGGCATCGCTTGGCGCATCGGGTGTAAACGCGTAAACTGCGGGCTCAAATATCAGCGAAAGGTCCCAGTATGCACATCGCCAATCACAAAGTGGTTTCCATAGATTACACCTTGACCGATGGGCAGGGAACGGTAATAGACAGCTCCAATGGCCGTGAGCCGCTGCTGTATATCCACGGTGCCGGCAACATCATTCCCGGTTTGGAAGCCGCCCTGGAAGGCAAAAAAGCTGGTGAGCAAGTCAAGGCGGTAATCGCGCCTGAACAGGCCTACGGCGTGCGCGATGAGTCGCGGGTGCAGCAATTGTCACGCGACGTCTTCGATACCGATGAAGAGATTTCCGTGGGCATGCGTTTCCACGCCATGGGTGAGAACGGCCCTCAAGTCGTGACCGTGACCGGGGTCGAAGGCGATGACGTGATCATCGATGCCAATCACCCGCTCGCCGGCATGACCCTGCACTTTGACGTCACCATTACCGAGGTGCGTGACGCCTCCGAAGATGAGCTCAGTCATGGCCACGCCCATGGGCCGGGCGGTCACGATCATTAAGCGCTCCAACGGCGCTGCCGCCGGCTTCATGCCGGTGGCAGTGTTTCGATCTCGGTCAATTCGATAGCGCGAAAACGAGTAGGCGCGGTGTCAGCCCTTAATTTGCCGCGAGTGCCGCCGCCGCGCGGTGGCTAGCAACACGCCCAGCCCCACTAGCAACCAGCCCCCGTCCGCGCCGCCGCCGCCTTTGGCGGCCGAGTTGACGCTGGGGCTGGTGCCGGGATCCGTGACGCTGTCGTTGCTGGTGTCGATGAAGGTGTAGAGCATGACGGCGCCCAATTTGTCATCGTTTTGCAAAAATTCAACATCGCCCGTGGTGGAGTTCATGATGGCTTCAACCTGCTGCGGCGGGTCGGCCTCGTCGGGATGATCCAGGCCGATGGCGTGGCCCAGCTCGTGGCGCAGCACGCGGCGGAAGTCGTGAAACACCACGCCGCCAAAACCGTCGGGGGTGAGCGGGCCGGGTAAATAGGCGCTCCACTTGCGGGCGCTGTCGACGATGATGTCGGTGTCGACGTGGTAGAACACATCACCTTTTGCTTCGTAGGTGCGGGTAGTGATGGCGATGGCATCGCCGAATTCTTCGCCCTCACAGGTAGTGGTGCGCCAGCCCGCGGCATTCTTGCGGTCGGTGCGGTCGCAAGGCGTGGCTTGACTGTTCTCCTCCCGCTGCCATTGAAAGCGTAAACCCAAGGCGTTCCAGTCGTTCATCGCCACCTCGCTACTGGTGTTGAAGGCGCTGCCGAAAGTGAAACGGAAGCCCGCGCTATTTTCACGCCAGACGATGGGGATGCCCGTGGTTTGATTGGTGAGGATGCCGCCCTTGCCGTCGTTGGCGGTGTAGGCGTAACCGTAGACGAGCGCGGGGCACAGCAAGGTGGTGAGGCCGAAGAGGCTCAGGGCGCGGACGTTCATCGTGCCGCCCCGCCCGCCGCGCCGAGCTTGTCGCGCACCCGCTGCAGAAAACCCTTGAGGGTTTCACTTTGGGCGCCGGGTTGTTGCGCGGCCGCGAGCGCGTTAGGCCCTTCACCGCTCGTGGCCGGTAGCACTACTTCACGGCCCGCGCCGTCGCGCAGCACTTGATAGACCCCTTGATAGATGCCCACGACGGGAAAGAAGTCGCGGAAGTTACCGCGCACGAACAGGACATAGCGCCCGCCGGGACGCAATTGCGGCAGACCGGGATGCACGTCCAGCCGGTCGCCCACCCGCCCGCCGGGGGTGCGCAAGGTGTAATGCGTCTCCGCCAGCGTGCCCTTCACCACCTCTAGGTCGGTGAGGGTAACGTAAGTGTGAATACTGTTTTGCTCCGGGCCGCTGTACGCGCTGCGCAGCTCGCTGACCGTGCCCACCAGCACCAGCTCCGAAAGCGCGACCAGCTCATCGAAGGAGCGCTGCACCACGCTGAGCGCCCCGGCCGTGCCGGCCAGTAACAGGCAGAGCGCGGCGAGCAGGCTGCGGTGTAAACGCGGATGATGCAGGCGTGGGTTCATGGCTATAGCTTACTCAGCGGCGGCTGAAGCACAAGTGAATAAGTTCTAACCGCCGGACGAATTAACGGTTTTTAGCAAAAGACCGATGGACTGAGGGCAGTTGCGGGGGGCCGCGGCCATGCTAGAGTGAGTGCGATGGAAGTCCTCTTCAATACCTTTGTGGTGCTGTTTATCGTCATTGATCCGCTGGGTCTGGCGCCGCTGTTTTACGCGCTCACCCAGGGCGGCGGCGCCGCCTATCAGCGCAAAATGGCGCTGCGCGGCACGGCGCTGGCCACGGGCATGCTGCTGGTGTTTTTTTTCGTGGGCGATCAAATGCTCAATGCCTTGGGCATCGGCCTGCCCGCCTTCCGCATCGCTGGCGGTGCGCTGCTGTTTCTGCTGGCCATCGACATGGTGTTCGCGCGTCAATCGGGTCTGCGTTCCACCACCAGCCGCGAACAAGAAGAGGCGGTGAGCAAACAGGATGTCTCCGTGTTTCCGCTGGCCTTCCCGCTTATCGCCGGACCCGGCGCGCTCACCACGGTGCTGTTGATGTCATCGAGCTGGAAAGAGCCGGTGGTGTTCGCCGGCATGCTGGCGGTGTTGTTCCTGGTGCTGGGCATAACGCTGGCGTCGCTGTTGTGGGCCTCCACCATTTTGAAGTTTCTCGGTGAGACCGGCACCAACGTCATCAGCCGCCTCTTCGGTTTGATCCTCGCCGCGCTTGCCGTCCAATATATTTTAGACGGCTTGCGCAACGCCTGGGCGGCATAAGCCGCGCGCCTTACGGCATGTCTAGTTCGATCACCAGTTTGCCATCACGCACGGCGATGGCCTTGATCTCGCTGCCCATCAATTTTTTCGACTCACCCAGCGTCCCCAGCACATACACGGGATGCTGATTGAGCGCCTCGCGCGCCACTTGTTCCGCGAGGCGGCGCAGTTCACCCAAATATTGATCGGGCACACCGTCGATACTTAATTCTTCCACCGTGGCGTCGTCGAGAAAAAACTCCCCGGTGCGCGCCGCGAAACGCAAACGGCCTTCCACCCGCGTGGCGCCCGTCACATTGAGTTGCTGCATCACCGCGGCCGCGACCTTCAAGCGCAGACCGATGCGGTCGGCGCCTTCGCGCAATACCACCTCCGGTTCATTGAGCGCCACGCTGTACAGCGGGTCTTCGTGGGCCACGGGGAATAGACGTTCGACCTTGCGCTGCAATTGCGCTTGATCGAGCTCCATTATGTAATTCATCTCCGCCGCCTGCGCGCTCAGCATCACCGCGCACAGCGCCAAACCACCCGCTAAACAGTTACGCATAAACATCGTGTTACCCTTTATTTTGCTACAGCCGATTCGACCTATTATTCCCCGCCGCGTTCGCGCGCGCCGGAAAAATCCCCGTGCGTTCTTTCGCGCTAATTACCGGCCGGCGCGGCTTGCGCCCCGGCGGCGCGGTGTTGTTGCAGCAAGCGTTGAAATTCCTCCGGCGTGATTTTCGGTTTGGAAAAACGCGGCATGCTCACCGTGAGCGCGTTGTGCCGCGCCCGCAGCGCATCTTGCGCGGGCGTGTACAGCAGGTCATAACCGCCGATGGGAAGAGCGGCGGGCAGATCCAATTGGGCGCGGCCGTCGCCATCGAGCGCGGCATGCAGCGGCGCTGGCGGACGTAAGGCGGTCAAGCCCGCGTAGAGCACGCCGCGATGCTGGATGAGTTCGCCGCGCGCTGCCTTGAGGCCGCTTTGCAGGGCGATGAGTTGCGGCCGTTGCGGGTCGCTCATGGCGAAACTGGCCATGCCTTGCGCGCTGGTGACGTAGAGCACGCCCTCGCCCCAGATGACGTCGATGAGCGCCTGGCCGAGATTCAAGGTACTGAGCAGTTCCAGTTGCGCGCCGCTGGCGCGGTAAATGGCGAGTTCATCGCCGTGATCGGCGATGGCGGCGATCACGGCCTGTTGCGCGCTCAAGCGCGCGGCGGGCTGCGGCGGCGCGATGGCCGCGACGCCGATGGCGCGCCGCGCGCTTGAGCGCGCAACAGGCCGTGATCGCCGCCATCGCCGATCACGGCGATGAACTCGCCATTTACCGCGCCA
>CAMYKQ010000005.1 GCA_947259075.1 uncultured Gammaproteobacteria bacterium
CCGGCGGCGCGCAGGGCCCGCGATTCACGCGGATCGGCGGGCGGCGCGGCGGGCGGGGTCCCGGCACGAACCACGCCCCCCGCCATGCGCCGCTCCACCAGCACATCGGTGACCCACCAGCCGGCCAGGGTCAGCACCACGGTGGAGGCGATCATGAACCACCAATTGGCGGTGACCGCCACGCGGTAGGCTGGGTCCCACACCTGCGCCGCGCTTTCGGTGAAGCCGGTCAACAGCGGGTCCACCGCGGTGATGAGCAGATTGGCGCTAAACCCCGCCGACACCCCGGCGAAGGCGGCGGCGATGCCGGTCAAGGGCGAACGCCCGGCGGCGATATACAGCGCCGCCGCCAGCGGCGGCAGCACCACATAACCCGCGTCCAGCCCCAAAGACGACATCACCCCGAAAAACACCACGGCGGGGGTCAGCAGCGCGCGCGGCGTCGCGGCCATGAAGCGCGCCAGCAGCGCCGCGATCAAACCGCTGCGCTCCGCCACCCCGATGCCCAGCATGCCCACCAGCACCAAACCCAGCGGTGGAAAATTGATGAAATTGGAAATGAGGTGGCTGAACATCCACCACACACCGTCCGCCGAGAGCAGACTGACGGCGCGCACGGTTTCACCCGCGGCGGCGTCTTGCGCCAGCGTGGCCTTGGTGACCGACCAGTCCAAGGACGCGGCGATTTGTGACAGCACGGCCACCAGCAATGCACCAACGAAAAACAATGTAGCGGGATCGGGGAGACGATTACCGATGCGCTCGATGATATTGAGCAGACGCGCGCCCGGGGCGCGCGCGGAACTCGCGGTATCTTTGGAGGCAGGATGAACAGGCTCGGCCATGGCGCACTTGTAACGCAGCCGCGCCTGGCCCGCAAGCGCGAATGGGCGCGGCGCAGAAATGAAAAAGCGGCGGCACCCGCTAAGATGCCGCCGCTATTTCCGTATCACTCGGACGTCCCTATCACTCCTGTCCGTCGCGAATTGTGCCGCACTACTCCGGCAGAAGCAACAGCAAATCGTTCAAGCGCGCCACGAAGCTGGCGGGGTCTTCAAGCTGCCCGCCTTCGGCCAGCGTGGCTTGATCGAATAGAATGCTCGACCAGTCGCCGAAACGCCGTTCATTCTGCTCCTTGTGCAAGCGCGCCACCAGGGGATGGGTCACGTTAAGCTCCAGAATGGGCTTGACATCCGGCACATCGTGCCCCGCTGATTTAAGCATGCGCCGCAGGCCCGCGCCCATATCATGCTCCTCCCGCACCAAGCAGGCCGGGGAGTCGGTGAGGCGATGACTGATGCGGACTTCTTGCACCTTGTCACCCAAGGATTCCTTGATGCGCGTCAGCACATCCTTGAATTCCGACTCCGCCTTTTTGATTTCCTCGGCGGCCGCTTCGCTCTCAAGCTTGCCTAAATCCAAACTGCCCTTGGCCACCGACTGCAAGGTCTTACCCGCGTACTCGGTGAGGTGCGACATCAGCCATTCATCGATGCGGTCGGAGAAGATCAGCACCTCGATACCCTCGCGGCGGAACACCTCGAGATGCGGGCTGTTCTTCGCCGCGGCGTAACTCTCGCCGGTGATGTAATAAATCTTCTCCTGGCCTTCCTTCGTGCGCGAGATGTAATCGTCCAGCGCCACCGTCTCGGCGTCATCACTGTTGTGCGTCGAGGCAAAGCGCAGCAATTTGGCTATGCGCTCGCGATTACCGAAATCCTCGCCCGGCCCTTCCTTCAACACCCGGCCGAATTCCTGCCAGAAACTTTGATACTTCTCCGGCTCGTTCTTCGCCAAGTCTTCCAGCAGCCCCAATACCTTTTTCACCGAGGCGGAACGGATGGCCTCGACATTGCGGTTGTGCTGCAATATCTCGCGCGACACATTCAGCGGCAGGTCATCGGAATCCACCACGCCGCGCACGAAACGCAGATAGTTCGGCAGCAATTGTTCGGCGGCATCCATGATGAACACCCGCCGCACATAGAGTTTCACGCCTTGGCGCTTGTCGCGGTCCCATAAATCGAACGAGGCGCGCTGCGGCACATAAAACAAAGTGGTGTAGGACTGCCGCCCCTCCACCTGCGAATGCACGTGCGCCAGCGGGTCTTCGAAATCATGGGCGACGTGTTTATAGAATTCGTTGTATTCCTCGGCGCTGATCTCTTTTTTCGAGCGCGCCCACAGCGCCGAGGCGTGATTGACGGTCTCGTCTTCAGTCGCGGCTTCAGTCTCACCCTCACCTTTGCTCGCCTTCTTCATGACGATGGGCAGGGCGATGTGATCGGAATATTTGCGGATGATGGCGCGGAGGCGGAAGTCGTCGAGGAATTCATCCTCGCCCTCGCGCAGGTGCAGTATCACCTCGGTGCCGCGCGCGGGCTTCTCCACGGTCTCGATGGCGTAGCTGCCTTCGCCATCGGACTCCCAGTGCACGCCATGCTCGGCGCCCAGCCCGGCACGGCGGGTAATGACGCTAATCTTATCGGCGATGATGAAGCCGGAATAAAAACCGACGCCGAACTGGCCGATCAGCCGCGTGTCCTTGGCGTTATCGCCGGTGAGGGAGTCAAGGAATTGTTTAGTGCCCGACTTGGCTATTGTCCCGAGGTTTTCCATCACCTCGGCGCGGCTCATGCCGATGCCGTTATCACTCACGGTGACGGTGCGCGCCGCCTTGTCGAATGAAACGCGTATCTTCAGCTCGCTATCGCCCTCATACAGGGCATCATCGCTGAGCCCCTCGAAACGCAGCTTGTCGCAGGCATCGGAGCCGTTGGAAATCAACTCGCGCAGAAAAATCTCCTTGTTGGAGTACAGCGAGTGAATCATCAACTTCAGCAATTGGCGGACCTCGGCCTGAAAATCCAAGGTTTCCTTGTGCGCGCTTACCGTCATGGCAGTCCTCCCTCAAACCGGTGTATTCATGATAATGAAATGCTAAAGTGAGCAAAACAAGGTGGGGATGGCCGCGGCCAAATTCAAGCCCGCGCCCTCTCACCGCCGCAGGCTCGCAACCAATGAGGGGTCACCCATGGACGTTCGCACGCTTAGCAGTTCCCCCTTCCACGACCAGCGCCCCGGCACCTCGGGCCTGCGCAAGAAAGTCAGCGTATTTCAACAGCCCCGCTATCTGGAAAATTTCGTCCAAGCGATCTTCGCTACGCTGAGTGATTACCAAGGCGGCACCCTGGTGCTGGGCGGTGACGGCCGCTACTACAACCGCGAGGCGATTCAAATCATTTTAAAAATGGCGGCCGCCAACGGCGTGGGCCGGGTGCTGGTGGGGCAGAACGGCATCCTCTCCACCCCCGCCGCCTCTTGCGTCATCCGCAAACACCAGGCCTTCGGCGGCATCATCCTCTCCGCCAGCCACAACCCCGGCGGCCCCGAGGGCGACTTCGGGGTGAAATACAATGTCAGCAACGGCGGCCCCGCGCCGGAAAAGGTCACCGAGGCCATCTACCGGCGCAGCGGCGAAATCAAGAGTTACCGCATCCTCAACGCGGCGGATATTCCCCTCGACCGCCGCGGCCAGCACACCATGGGCGGCATGGCGGTGGACGTCATCGACCCCGTTGCCGATTACGCCCAGCTCATGGAAGCGCTGTTCGACTTCGACCGTATCCACGCCCTCTTCAACTCCGGCTTGTTCCACATGCGCTTCGATGCCATGCACGCCGTCACCGGCCCGTATGCCACCGCGATTCTCGAAGACCGTCTGGGCGCGCTACCCGGCACGGTGATGCGCGGCACGCCGCTGGAGGACTTCGGCGGCGGCCACCCCGACCCCAATCTCACCTACGCCGATGAGCTGGTGGCCATCATGAACCGGCCCAGCGCGCCGGATTTCGGCGCCGCCTCCGACGGCGACGGCGACCGCAACATGATCCTCGGCTCGCATTTCTTCGTCACCCCCAGCGACAGCCTCGCCATTCTCGCGGCCAACGCCACCCTCGTGCCCGGTTACATCGACGGCCTGGCGGGCGTGGCGCGCTCCATGCCCACCAGCGCGGCGGTGGACCGGGTCGCCGCCAAACTGGGCATCCCTTGTTTCGAAACCCCCACCGGCTGGAAATATTTCGGCAATTTAATGGACGCGGGCAAGGTCACCCTCTGCGGCGAAGAGAGCTTCGGCACCGGCTCCAATCACGTGCGTGAAAAAGACGGGCTGTGGGCGGTGCTGTTCTGGCTCAACATCCTCGCGGTACGGCGCGAGTCGGTGGAGGAAATCGTGCGCCAGCACTGGGCCATCTACGGCCGCAACTTCTATTCGCGCCACGACTACGAAGGCGTGGACGGCGCCGCGGCGCAAAAGCTCATGGACGATCTGCGCGCGCGCCTACCCGGCTTGACGGGTGAACGTTTCGGCAACTACAGCGTGACCACCGCCGACGACTTCAGCTACACCGACCCGGTGGACCACGGCGTGAGCAGCGGCCAGGGCCTGCGCGTGTTATTCAAAGACGGAGCGCGCATCATCTTCCGCCTCTCCGGCACCGGCACCGAGGGCGCCACCTTGCGTCTTTACGTCGAGCGTTACGCGCGCGAACGCGCCGAGCATCAGCACGAAACCCAAGCGGCGCTGGCGGAGCTGCTCGCCATCGCCGAACGCATCGCCGGCATCCGCCAGCGCACCGGACGTGACGCGCCGACGGTCATCACCTGATTTTTTCGAAGATGAATCACGGAGAACACGGAGAACACGGAGAGAAAATCATTATTCGTTTACCCGCACGGCCTTCTCCATAGCATTTAGATTTTCTCCGTATTCTCCGTGGTTCACGCAAGGAGACATCGCATGGAATACATCCGCCGCTTCAATGAACTGGGCATGGGCGACATCGCGCTGGTCGGCGGCAAGAACGCCTCGCTCGGCGAACTCTATCGCACCCTTGCCAGCGAAGGCGTCAAAGTGCCCAACGGCTTCGCCACCACCGCCGCGGCCTACCGCCATTATCTACGCCACAATCAACTCGACCAGCGCATCGCCGCGGCGCTGGCCGCGCTCGACACCCGCGACGTGCATGCCCTCGCCGTCACCGGCGCCAAGATCCGTCAATGGGTGATGCGCGGTAATATCCCGCAGGATCTCGCCGCCGAAATCCGTGAGGGCTACAAAATGCTCGCCGCCGAATACGGCCGCAGCCCCGACGTGGCGGTGCGCTCCTCCGCCACCGCGGAAGACTTGCCCGGTGCCTCCTTCGCCGGGCAGCAGGAAACCTTTCTCAATATCCGCGGCAGCGACAATCTGCTCGCCACCTGCAAGCGCGTATTCGCCTCGCTGTTCACCAACCGCGCCATCTCCTATCGCGTCGACAAGGGCTTCGACCATATGAGCGTGGCGCTGTCCATCGGCGTGCAAAAAATGGTGCGCGCCGATCTCGGCGCCGCCGGGGTGATGTTCACCCTCGACACCGAAACCGGCTTCCGCGACGTGGTCTTCATCAACGCCGCCTACGGCCTGGGCGAAAACGTGGTGCAGGGCAGCGTCAATCCCGACGAGTTTTACGTGTTCAAACCCACGCTGGCGCAAGGCCACCGCCCCATCCTCAAACGCCAGCTGGGCAGCAAGGAACGCAAGCTGGTGTACGCCGCCGACGCCATGGCCGGCGTCTCCACCCGCAACATCGCGGTGAAAAAACAAGAGCGTGAGCGCTTCGCCATCAATGATGATGAAGTGTTGCAACTGGCGCGCTACGCCGCGGCCATTGAACGGCATTATTCCAGCCAAGCGGGCCAAGCACAGCCCATGGACATCGAGTGGGCGAAGGACGGCGAGAGCGGCGAGCTCTTCATTTTGCAGGCGCGGCCGGAGACGGTGCACGCGGCCAAGAAAACCGGCGCGCTGGAAACCTACACCCTCGAACGGCGCGGCGAAGTCATCGCGGCCGGCAAGAGCGTCGGCCAGAAAATCGCCGCCGGCACCGCGCGGGTCATCCTCGAAGCGAAAGACATGGGCGAACTCCAAGCGGGCGAGGTGCTGGTGACCGACATCACCGACCCCGATTGGGAACCGGTGATGAAGATCGCCGCCGCCATCGTCACCAATCGCGGCGGCCGCACCTGCCACGCCGCCATCGTCGCCCGCGAACTGGGCATCCCCGCCATCGTCGGCTGCGGCGACGCCACGCAAAGCATAAACACCGGCGTGGCGGTCACGGTGTCCTGCGCCGAAGGCGACGACGGCTATGTGTACGAAGGCGCGCTGCCCTTTCGCAAGGAGAGCGTCGAACTCTCGAATCCGCCGCGCCCCGCCACCCACATCATGCTTAACGTCGGCAACCCGCAAACCGCCTTCGAGGTGTGCCAGCTCCCCAATGACGGCGTCGGTCTGGCGCGGCTGGAATTCATCATCAACACCAGCATCCGCATCCACCCGCGCGCCCTGCTCGACTACGATCAGCTTGCGCCCGCGCTGCGCAAAGAGATCGACCCGCTAATCTCTGGCTACCCCGATCCGCGCACGTTTTATATAGCCCGGCTCGCCGAAGGCGTGGGCACCATCGCCGCGGCGTTTTATCCCAAGCCGGTGATCGTGCGCCTGAGTGATTTCAAATCCAACGAATACGCCGCGCTGATCGGCGGCGCCGGCTACGAGCCGCAAGAAGAAAATCCCATGATCGGTTTTCGCGGCGCCTCGCGTTATCCATCGGATGACTTTGCCGCCAGCTTCGCCATGGAATGCGCGGCGATGAAACAGGTGCGCGAAGAAATGGGCTTGAGCAATGTCGCGCTGATGATCCCCTTCGTACGCAGCGTCGAGGAAGCGCGTCAGGTCTTGGAGCTGATGGCGCAACACGGCCTGCGCCGCGGCGAGCACGGCTTGAAGATTCACATGATGTGCGAGATTCCCGCCAACGCCCTGCTGGCCGACGAATTTCTCGAACACTTCGACGGCTTCTCCATCGGCTCCAACGATCTCACCCAACTCACCCTGGGGGTGGACCGCGATTCGGGCATCGTCACCGGCTTCGACGAACGCAACGGCGCCGTGCTTAAATTAATGGAGATGGCCATCCGCGCCTGCCGGGCGCGCGGCAAATACATCGGCATCTGCGGCCAGGCGCCCTCGGACTATCCCGAGATCACCCGCTGGCTGGTGAGCAAAGGCATCGAGTCGATCTCGCTCAACGCCGACAGCGTGCTCACCATGTTGCCGCAAGTCTTGGCGGCGGAAGACGCCACGGGCAACGAGTCCCTCCCCTGAATCGCCCATAAAAAAACCGCGGGCCGGAACCCGCGGTCTTGTTTCACGCCGGTGACGCGCGCGCTCAAAACATCAAGAAGGCCCACTGCAAGGCATAACCGGTCTCATCGGAGGCGCCCGGCGCGCTGGGCTGACGCCGGTTGATCTCGAATTTGAGCGCATTGCTGTCATCCAAGTCATAGCGCAAGCCCACGACATGGCGGCTGCCCTCGGCCGTGCCCAAATATTGGAAATAGGGATCGGCGGCGCTGAAGTCCAGCGACTCATAGCGGTAAACCGGTTTTAATTTCTCGGTGACGCGATAAGCGACTTGCACGAAATAAGCGCTGGCGTCATGACTGCCCGTGGCGCCAACCTTGTCATCATTGCTGAAGAAATAGAATTCACCCAGGGCATCGAAATGGCCGTTGTCATAGCGCGCATCGAAACCGTACAAGGTTTGATTGACTAGGTCATTGCCGAAACCGGCGCTCGCGCCATTGGCGACATCCCCCGACTCCGCGATGCCATTGCTCATGCCGAACACCCCCAGTTGCAAGGGAAGCCGCGGCAAATCATACGTCAAACGCAGCACGATGGTTTTTTGTTCGTTGGGGTCCGAGGAATTGTTGACGTCGATCTCCGGCGGGAAATTGCCGGGCTCGGTATTCATCGACGAGCCGTTGGCGATCGACAAATCGTAGCGTAATTTTCCGCCACTCAGCTCATAGTTACCCGTCGCCAGCAAGCCCACCACGTGCATCGGCAGGATGGCGCCTTCGCCGTCCTCAAAATCGAGAAAGGCCGGGCGCGATACGGTGTCTTGAATCAGGGCGCCGTGATGATAGGTGGCGTTCCAATATCCCAGGGGGGTGTGGAAGCGCCCGGCGCCAATGCTGAAATAGGGTGTAATCGCCCGGGTGATGGACAGGCGCTCCAAATCGATGACGAAACCGTCGCCCGGGTCCTCGAAGACGTATTCCACGAAGATGCGCGTCTTGTTATCAATATCCTGCGTAGCGTAAAGATCCAAGCCGCCCAGCATAAAGGAATTACGGCTGTTGTCGGCGGTGTCTCCCTGGTAGCTGATGTCCCCGAAGGCGCCGAATTCCACCGCGTGGGCGGCGGGCAATCCGGCTAGCAGCAGGCCTGATACGAGATAGAATCCTTTTAATTTCATTGATCGTTCTCCTTACCTTGGCGAGTGATGGATACCTGGATTACGGTTTCAAAAGCACCTTCACGGTACTGTCCACGGCATCGTCATTCACATAACCGATCGCCCCCGGGGTGTTAGCCACCTGCTGCTTAACCGCTTGGTCGCCTGCATAGGATTTAGGCGGCACACCCTGGCCGGTAAACACGATCTTGGCCCAGTAGGCCTTCAATTGGCGCGGTGTCTTCCCTACTACGTTAGTATAAAAAGCGTCCTTAATCGGCGTGTCGTCTTGCTGATCGATCACCGTCACCGTTGTCCCATCGGGCAACTTGGTGGTCTTAGCAAGAAAGAGATCGCGCACCTGTTCGACGCTCAGTTGAGTCGCATTTATCCCCGGATTCCCGATCACGACCGCGCCGGCCGAGACCGCCGTGGCGGCACAGGACATAGCCAAGGCCAAGGCCGCCAGCGTCCGTTTCTTTCTCAATGTGTTTAGCATGTATCCCCTCTCCCTTAGTGGTACAGCACACTCATGAAAATATAGTCTGTTCCGCCGCCCTCAAGCAGTCACGCCCGGATCGCAGGCCCCGCCAAGCGGTGAAACGGCATCATCCCCAACATCCTTTAGAAGTGAAGCAATTCAAAAACAACCAGCTAAACCTAGTGGGTTATTAACTAAATGTAAAGTCAACGAGGGATAACTTCCCTCCTAACCGCGAGCCAAGGAGAGCGAAGGCGGGAAGCCCGCGCTAGCCGCGCAGCGGCGTCAGACATTGCGAGAATTTTGCGGCACCGCGCACTGGCACGCCGGGTGGACGCAAGACCGGGATCGAATCGCGCCGGGAGGCGCGAATTTTTTGAGGGCCGCGACACATCGGCGCTATTCGGTCACGGGCTCGATCAAACCCGGGAACTCCACCGCTCGCGGCAGAAGGGATTAAGTCGCGCCATCCATGTGCTCAAGTACCGCGAGTTCTTCGGCGCTGAAACCGGCCTGCAAGCGCGCCTCATGATGAAACGGGCCTTTGATGCGGCCCTTCAAATACCGCGCGACCAGCTCGCGGAAGGCAGGCTCCGCCTCCACCCCCCGCTGGGCGCAGGCCCAGCGGAACCAGCGCGAACCGATCTCCACGTGGCCGATCTCATCGCGCAGAATGATCTCCAGCAGCGCCACGGTCTCGTCATCACCCGCCTCGCGCAAGCGCGTCATCATGCCCGGCGTCACGTCCAAGCCGCGCGCTTCCAGCACGCGCGGCACCAGCGCCATCCGCACCAGGACATCGTGGGCCGTGTCCCGCGCCATCTCCCATAAACCGTTATGGGCGGGGAAGTCGCCGTAGTCATAACCGAGCTGGCGCAGACGTTCGCGCAACAGACCGAAGTGATAGGCCTCCTCGTCCGCCACCCGCACCCAATCCGCGTAATATTCAGGCGGCATGCCGCGAAAGCGGTACACCGCATCCCAGGCGAGATTGATGGCGTTGAATTCGATATGAGTAATGGCGTGGATCAGCGTGGCGCGGCCCGCCACGCTCGCGAGTTTGCGCCGCGGCAGTTCGCGCGGCGCCACCAGCACGGGCCGCGGCACGCTGATCCACGCCATTACTCATATCGAATTCAACGCCATCAATCTCG
>CAMYKQ010000006.1 GCA_947259075.1 uncultured Gammaproteobacteria bacterium
CTACTGCGCCGGTGGGAGAGCGGTCCATTTTTCCGATCCTTCTCGTCAAATAGCGACGGCTCCACCCTTCGCTTCGCTCTTCCCTCGAACGATCGAAAAACTGGCCTCGCCCTCCCGCCTTGCTCGCGACGATCGCCCAAGCCCGACAGGCTCCTAGGAGAAATAAAATCCGCGCATGATTATAAATCATGGGCCCACTCACCCTGTGAACACCGGCACCGCCAAGGCCGTTGATGGCGGCCGGAAATGGACGGATGCGCGCTGCGGCTCACGCCAAGGCCGTCAAACCCCGCGCCAGATCCGCCTTCAAATCGTCGACATGCTCCAAGCCCACCGCCACGCGCACCAGATTATCTTTAATACCCGCCGCCGCGCGCGCCTCGGGGCTTAAACGGCCATGGGTCGTCGTCGCGGGATGGGTGATGGTGCTCTTGGTGTCGCCCAGATTGGCGGTGATCGAAATCAAACGCGTGCCGTCTATCACCTGCCACGCCGCGTCGCGGCCGCCCTTCACCTCGAAGGACAATAAACCGCCGTAACCGCGTTGCTGGCGCGAGGCTAATTCATGCTGCGGATGCGAAGCCAGCCCCGGATAATAAACCCGCTCCACCCCCGGCTGCTGCTCCAGCCACTGCGCCAAACTCAGCGCGTTGGCGCAGTGCGCCTGCATGCGCGCCGCCAGGGTTTCCAAGCCTTTCAAAAAAAGCCACGCATGAAACGGACTCATACACGGGCCAGTGGTGCGTAGCGCACCGTAGACATCCGTGCCCACTTCTTTTTCACGGCCGATCACCGCGCCGCCGATGGCGCGGCCTTGGCCGTCGATGTATTTGGTGGCGGACACCACCACGATGTCGGCGCCTAATTCCAAGGGGCGTTGCAAGGCCGAGGTACACACGGTGTTGTCGACCACCAAGAGACAGCCGTGTTCGTGCGCCAAGGCGGCCAGCGCGGCGATGTCGGCCACTTCGGTCAGCGGATTGGCGGGCGTCTCCATGAATAAGATGCGCGTGCTGGGGCGTATCGCCGCGCGCCAGGCGGCGAGATCGGTGAGCGGCACATACGCGGTCTCAATGCCGAACTTGCCCAGATAATTATTGAAGAGGATGACCGTGCTGCCAAAGATGCCGTTACTGGAGACGATGTGATCGCCGCTCTTCAATAAACCCAAGCAGGTAGCGAGTATCGCCGACATGCCCGAGCTGGTCGCCACCGCGCGCTCGCCGCCTTCCATCGCGGCGAGACGTTGTTCGAAGACGCGCACGGTGGGGTTAGTGAAGCGCGAATAAATATTGCCGGGCTGTTCGCCGGAGAAACGCGCCGCCGCTTCGGCCGCGCTGCCGAACACGAAACTGGTGGTGGCGAAAATGGGCTCGCTCTGCTCACCTTCGTGAGTTCGGCTTTGCCCGGCGCGCACCGCCAGGGTTTCCAAAGCGTAGTGGTGATCGTATCCGGAATCAGACATCCCGCCGCTCCTCTCAAAATCCCGTCATACGGCGGACACAAAAAAACCCGCCGTGCTTTCTTCACTAAAGCGGGTTACCCTCGCTTTAGCTGCATTTATTAGGCGCCCGCAAGCTGATCTCAAATCGGCGCACTCGCGACAGAGTAAGAAACTCCGCCCGCGCTTGTCAATTACCACAGCCCGTCACCGCGCAAGCACGATAAAACGGTTTCCCGCCGCCAAGCCGCCCGGCTCAGGAACGGTTGTGTAAATCCACCGCCGCCGCCGCCACATTGGGACGGGCGGGGGCATCCTTGGCGCCGTCGTTGCGGCGCCGCTCCAGCTCCGCCAGATACTCCACGCGGATATCGCCGGTGACATAATTGCCGGTGAACACGGAATCATCGAAGCGCTCGAGCTTGGGGTTGCCGTGTTGCACCGCGCTGATCAAATCGGTCAAGTCTTGATAGATGAGTTTATCCGCGCTGATCTCGCGGCACACCTCCTCGTCGGTCTTGTCATGGGCCACCAATTCCGTGGCCGCGGGCATGTCGATGCCGTAGACATTAGGATAACGCACCGCGGGCGCGGCCGAGGCGAAATAGACGCGATGGGCGCCGGCGTCGCGCGCCATTTGTATGATCTGCCGCGAGGTGGTGCCGCGCACGATGGAGTCATCGACCAGCAGCACGTTCTTGCCGCGGAATTCCAGGTCGATGGCGTTGAGTTTCTGCCGCACGGATTTTTTGCGCTGGGTCTGGCCGGGCATGATGAAGGTGCGGCCGATGTAACGGTTTTTGATGAACCCTTCGCGGTACTTCACCCCGAGTTTATTCGCGAGTTGCAGCGCCGAGGTGCGGCTGGTGTCGGGAATGGGAATCACCACGTCGATGTCGTGATCGGGCCAATCGCGCAGGATTTTATCGGCGAGGGTTTCGCCCATGCGCAAGCGCGCCTTGTACACCGAGACCTCGTCCATGATGGAGTCGGGCCGGGCGAGATAAACGTATTCGAAGATACAGGGTGAATACACGGGTTTTTCGGCGCATTGGCGCGTGAACAACTCGCCATTGAGGCTGAAGAACACCGCCTCGCCCGGTTCGATGTCGCGCACCAGCTCAAAACCCAGCACGTCCAAGGCGACGCTCTCGGAGGCCACCATGTATTCCACGCCCCGCGGTGTTTCACGTTTGCCGAACACCAAGGGGCGGATGCCGTGGGGATCGCGGAAGGCGACGATGCCGTAGCCGATGATCAGGGCCACGGCGGCATAGGCGCCGCGGCAGCGGCGGTGCACGCCCGCCACCGCGGTGAAAATGTCGTCTTCGCTGATGCGTAATTTGCCGGGTGTCTGCAATTCGTGGGCGAAGACATTGAGCAACACCTCGGAATCGGATTCGGTGTTGATGTGGCGGCGGTCTTCCACGAACAAATCGCGCTTGAGGTCTTCGACATTGGTGAGATTGCCGTTGTGCGCGAGGGCGATGCCGAAGGGTGAGTTCACGTAAAACGGCTGCGCCTCCGCCGACGACGCGCAACCCGCGGTGGGATAACGCACATGGCCGATGCCGATGTTGCCGTGGAGATCACGCATATGACGGGTGTGGAACACGTCGCGCACCAGACCATTGTCCTTACGCAAATAGACGCGCCCATCATCACAGGTGATGATGCCCGCCGCGTCCTGCCCGCGGTGCTGCAACACCGTCAAGCCATCATAGATCGATTGATTGACCGGTTCTTTACCGACTATACCTACAATACCGCACATACTCGTTATCTCACCTCACCGCTGCGTCCATCGCATCGTGCAATTGCGCCGTAATGCATCTCAACGGCTCACCACGTTCGCACCTTGAACCAAGGCACCCTGCATATCGTCCGGCATCCAATGCTGCCACTTGTCGAGCCAAGGCGTCGCATGGGCGATGATCGCCGAATCACGCCACGCCTCGGTTTCCACCAGCGGGGTAATGTCCGCCAGCACCAGCACCAGCGCCACGACTAAACCACCGCGCGCCACGCCGAAGACCACGCCCAAGATCCGGTCGGTGAGACTGAGGCCCACGCCCTTCACCGCCTTGGACAACACATAATTGATCAGCGCGCCGACGATCAGCACCGATAAAAACAAGACCACGAAGGCCGTGGCCATGCGCAGCGACGCGGAGTCGATAAACCCGCTCAGCGCATCGGCCATGGCGCCGTTGTAACGCAGCGCCAGCCAGAACGCGCCTATCCACACCGCCAGCGACACCGCCTCGCGCACGAAGCCGCGAATCACGCTGATTACGGCGGAAAACGCCACGACGCCCAAGATAACGACATCCACCCAATTCATTCCGCTCTCCCCCGCCGCGCGGCGGCGCAAGAAAATCTCCGAGCCGTCTCGCGCGCAAGGCGCGAGCCGCGAAACATATTCATCATCTCAATGGCACCTTGAAAACCTGGACCGGCAAGACTCCGCGGCCCGCGGGGCCGGACTAAAGAGGGTGGCGATTTTACCAGATCAAGCCCGCGCTAGCAGCAAAGGCCGGCGCTCACGGATACGACAGCACGATGGCGCGCAGCTGCGTCTCGCGCTCCACCCGCTCGCGCAGGGTATCGGCCCGCGCCCGCTCGGTCTCCGGGCCGATGCGCACCCGGTAGACCGCGTCACTGCCTTGCATATTGCGCTCAACGAAGGCGCGGAAACCGCGCTTGACCAGAAACCCGCTCAAGTCATCGGCGTTCTTTTTGCTGGAAAAACTGCCGAGCTGAACCACCCATTCCTGCTTGTCCGCGGGCTGGGCGGCGGGCGCGGACGCCACCGGCGGCGCGCTCGCGACGGGGACAAGCAGGAATGGGTGGTTCAGCTCGGCAGTTTTTCCAGCAAAAAG
>CAMYKQ010000007.1 GCA_947259075.1 uncultured Gammaproteobacteria bacterium
CGCCGAAGCGCACTTCGCCGCGCTGCAGCGCCACCCCGCCGCCGGCGCGCGCGGCCATCACCCAGCGCGCATCGGCCAGCCCGGCGTAGCGCACACGGCTCTCGCCGCCGCCGAGCGGCAAGGGTAAATCCAGCGACAGCGGCCGTTCCTCTTCCGCCGCTTTCGTGAAAGGCGCGGGCAGGCGCAGCGCCACGCCACGCAGCGAAGAATCAATGCGCAAACGCGCCCCGCCGCGCGCGGCGGGCGCCAGCCGCAATTCACCCTGCCACGGCGCGCTGCCCGTCACCCATGGCGCCAGCGCCGGTAAAAATTGCTTGGCGATCACCGCCGGCTCGGCATCGCCCCGCGCCGCGAACACCGCAATATGGTCCGCGCCCGCTTTCTCGGTGCGCACCTGCAGCACCGCGGCTTGATCCATGATGCGCAAACGGATATCCCGGCCCCGCAGCCCCGTCTCGTTAAAACCCAGGTCGCCGCGGATACGCGTCAAGCCGATGCCCGTCTCCGGCAGACTCAAGCTGCTGGCATCGAAACTCAAGCTCCCGTCCACGCGCGAGGCCGGCCCCTCGGCTAGCGGGATGAGCAGCGCCAATTGCAGACGGCTGCGCCCCCCGGCATTCATGCCAGTGAGGTAATGACCCAAGGTATCGCGCAAGGGACTCTCCAGCACATGACGCAAGGCGGCGGCGGTGGGCCCGCGCGCCTCACCGTCTATAGTCAAGATCGCGGGATGGGCCCCCAAGTCCGCGATCGCCACCGTGGCGCGCGTCACTTCGGCGCTCAGCGATTTGGCCGCCGTGGCCTTGGCCTCGAAGCGCCGGCCGCGGAACAGCACATCGGTCTCTATCCCCTCCAGCCGCGGCCAGCCCGGCGCATATTCCAACGCCCCGCGGGTCACATGGAAACCCACCTCAAACTCACCGGCGCCGCGATCGAAGGGAAATTCATTGAGCCAGCCCTCTAAACGCACCGCGCCCTGGGTGACATGGCCGGCGGCGAGGGCGCGGTCCAGCCAGCTCACCGCCTTGGCCGGCATGTGTTTGGCGGGCAGATAGCGGCTGGCATTTTTGCCGTTGCCGTCGGCGAATTGGGCATGGAGATCGAGATAAGGCGTGCTGACTCCGCCGCTGTGCACCGCGCGGAAGGCGACTTGACCGTGGATGTCGTCGTTGCGCAGCCGCAGCGCATGGCTCACGAGCTGCCAGCTCTCGCCTTCACGGCGCCACGCCACCCGCCCCCGCGCCTCGGCGAGGGGCAGGGGCGCGCGAAACACATGCGCCGCATCGAGTTCGCCCGCGCCGCCGTCGAGGTCGATCACGCCCCGCGCACCGTCGCTGACCACGCGCCCGCTCATGCCGCTCAAACCCGGCAGCGCCGCATCAGGCGAAAACGCCACGCGCTCAAAATCACTGCGCAACAACACGGCGGGCGGCGTCTCGCCACCCCATTGATAACGCAGATAGGTGTTGCGCAGCACGCCGCGCGGCGCGAGCGCCGTCAGCCGCGCAGCCGCCGCCGCGTCCAAACCGTGCCGCACGAGCGTGATGGCCTCCGCCAGATTCGCATAACTCAAAGCCGCTTCGAGTTGCGGCCGCGCGCCGCCGCCACCCTGACGGAAATTAAGCCGCACTTGACCCGGCGGCCACGCCTCACCCCCGCCGTTACCTTGCAAAGAGAAATCATCGACATCCAACACCCAGCCATCGGGCCGATGCTGCCACTGAAACCGCCCTTGCACGCGGGCCAGCGCCAGCGCGCGGGTTTCCGCCACGGTGTCCGGCGCCGCCTCGCGGCTGAATTCAAGCCGTGCATCGTCCGCGCCCATACTGCCGCTGACCCGCTGCAAGCCATCGCGCCATTCACTCCACAGGGTGAAGTCGGCGCTGGCGTCATGGAGCGCGATACCCGGCCAGCGGTAACCGCCCCAGCCCGCGAGTTTCAACGCCTCGCCGCGCACGAACAACTCACCATCCCACGCCGCGGGGCGAAACACATCACCGCGCACGTCGGCGATTAAATTGAGCCGCGTGCCGAGTTGCGCGGGCAAGGCCACGTCCGCCTCCAAACGATGGTGCAAACCGCGGTTGCGCAATTGCAGCTGCACGCCGGTGAAGGTGAGCGCATCGTCTGGCCGCGTCAGATCACGCCAGTGCAAGGTGCTCTCTTCCATCGCCAGCCGCTGCTGGCGCGCCAGCCATTGCTTGAGTGCCTCTTGCGCCGCGGCATCGGGCGGCGCATCGGCAAGCTCACTGAGTCCCATCACCGCGAGGCTGCCGTCCTCCAGCCGCAACAGCGATAAATGCGCGCCGCGCACCGTCAACTGCCCCAACTCGATTTGCCAATGACGCAAGGAAGACAAGACATCGATATCGATACGCGCCGAGTCGCATTGCAACAAGGTCTGCTCTCCGGCCTCGTCCAGCACCGTGACGCCCTCCAGCTCGATGCTCGGCCCCAAACCGTGCCAGCTCGCGCCGAGGCCGGTGATGCGCACCGGATGACCGAGGAGTCCGCCCACCCAGCCGGCCAGCGTATCGTGATAATCGCCGGCCATGGGCAACAACAAACGCGCCGCACTCAACAGCAGCGCCATGGCGATCAGCACCGCGAAGATGCTGTACCAGCAGAAGCGGAAAAACGCTGAAACAAAAGGCCGTCGCGCAGTCACGAACTCATTCACCCGCGCCGGCCGGCCACGTCTAAACCAGCACCACGTCGAACTGCTCTTGAGTGTAGAGAGACTCCACTTGCAGCTTGATGGGTTTAGCGATGAATTCCTCCAGCTCGGCGAGACTGGTGGCCTCTTCGTCGAGCAGGAGGTCCACCACCTCCTGCGAGGCCAGCACCAGAAACTGCTGGGCGTCGAACTGCCGCGCGCTGCGCAGCAATTCGCGGAAGATTTCGAAACACACCGTCTCCGGCGTTTTCAGCGAGCCGCGCCCATGGCAGGTTGGGCAAGCGGCGCACAACACATGCTCCAGGCTTTCACGGGTGCGCTTGCGCGTCATCTCCACCAAACCTAAAGCGGACACTTCGCTGATATGACTCTTGGCGCGGTCGCGCTCCAGGTGTTTTTGCAAGGCGGCCAGGACTTGGCGCTTGTGTTCTTCCTCGGTCATATCGATGAAATCGATGATGATGATGCCGCCGAGGTTGCGCAGCCGCAGTTGCCGCGCGATAGCCTGCGCCGCCTCTAAATTAGTCTTGAAGATCGTTTCTTCCAAGGTGCGGTGGCCGACGTAGGCGCCGGTATTGACGTCGACCGTGGTCATGGCCTCGGTCTGATCGATGATGAGATAACCGCCGGACTTGAGCTGCACCTTGCGCTCAAGGGCCTTGTCGATCTCGTCCTCGACGCCGTAGAGATCGAAGATGGGGCGCTCGCCGGGATAATATTCGATGCGGTCCGCCACCTGCGGCACGAATTGCTCGGCGAAGACCAGGGCCTTTTTGTAATTCTCGCGCGAGTCGATGCGCACCTTTTCCACGTCGACGTCGGCCAAGTCGCGCAGCGAGCGCAACACCAGAGGCATGTCTTCATAAACGACGCTGCCCGGCGCGGCCTGCCGCGCCGACTCGCTGATGGCCTCCCACAACTTGCGCAAATAATCCATGTCGGCGCGCAAGGCTTCATCGTCGGCGCCCTCGGCCGCGGTGCGAATGATATAACCGCCCTCGTTCATCTCACCGGCCATCCCGCTGACGAATTCACGCAGACGATTGCGCAATTCCTCGCTCTCGATCTTTTGCGAGATACCCACGCTGCGCGAGGTGGGCATCAGCACCAGATAACGCGAGGGCACGGTGATGTGAGTAGTGAGCCGCGCGCCCTTGGTGCCCAGCGGATCCTTAATGACCTGCACCATGATCTCCTGGCCTTCGCGCACCAATTCGTTGATGGGTGCGACGCGTTTCTCCTCCTGCGGCGGCGCGCCTTCGATGGTTTGATTGATGATGTCGGAGGCGTGGAGAAAAGCGGCGCGCTCCAAACCGATGCCGACGAAGGCCGCCTGCATGCCCGGCAGCACCCGGTTGACATGGCCCTTATAAATATTACCCACCAGGCCGCGGCGGCGCGCGCGCTCGACGTGCACTTCCTGCAGCACGCCGTTTTCCACCAGCGCGATACGGGTCTCTTGCGGCGTGACGTTAATTAGAATTTCTTCGCTCATCGCTCTCCGCCTATGCTTCGCCGCGCAATAAATCCAGACCGAATTCGCGCAATAATTCGGCGGTCTCGAACAGGGGCAGCCCCATCACCCCGGAATAACTGCCTTCCAAGCGCACGATGAATTGCGCGCCGCGCCCCTGCACCGCGTAGCCGCCGGCCTTGCCCGCGGGTTCGCCGCTGTCCCAGTAAAACGCGCACTCGGCCTCGCTTAAGGCACGGAAACGCACCGCGCTCACGCTCAAGCGGCTGGCCTCGCGCTCCGCGTCCACCACGGCCACGGCGGTGTACACATGATGAGTCACGGCGGAAAGGCGGCGCAACATCGCGATGCCGTCGGCGCGGTCACGGGGCTTGCCCAGGACTTGGCCGCCCACCACCACCGTGGTGTCGGCCCCCAGCACGGGACGGCGCGCATCGCGCGCGCACGCGCGCCCGGCGCGGGCCTTTTCCAAGGCCATGCGCGTCACGTACAGCTCCGGCATCTCACCGCGGCGCGGGGTTTCATCCACCGCCGTGTTCAACAGCTCGTAGCGCACGCCGATCTGATCCAGTAACTCACGGCGGCGCGGCGAGGCGGAGGCGAGATAAATGGGCGGGACGGGCGGCGTCATGCGATCAGGCCCGGTGATAGGGATGGCCGTTCAACAAGGACCAGGCCCGGTATAACTGCTCGGCGACGACGATGCGCACCAACATATGCGGCAGGGTCAGCGGCGACAGCGACCAGCGCATCTCGGCGCGCGCGCGGCAGCTCTCCGCGAGACCGTCGGGGCCGCCCACCAGCAAGGCGACATCTCGCCCGCCCTGCAACCAGGCGCTGAATTGCGCCGCCAAATTCTCCGTGGTCCACGCCTTGCCGCCGACCTCCAGCGCGATCACCAAGCTGTTTTTCGGCAGGGCGGCGAGCATGCGCTCGCCTTCAGCGGCGACGGCGCGGGCGACATCGGCGCCCTTGCCGCGGCGGCCGGGGGCGATTTCGATTAAATGCAAACGGGATTCGGGCGGCAGGCGGCCGGCGAATTCGCCATAGCCGGTATTGACCCAATCGGGCATGCGGTTACCGGCGGCGATGAGATGAATGCGCACAAATAAGCTCGATGATGTTGCCGTCAAACCCGGGTCTTACGTTCCCGCGCCGCGTCGAACTCCCACAGCTTTTCCAATTGGTAAAACGCGCGGGCATCCGGCTGCATCACATGCACCACCACATCGGCGAGATCCACCAAGATCCATTCGGCCTCACGCTCACCTTCCACGCCCAGGGGCGGGCAGCCGGCGTGTTTGGCCTTTTCGACGACGTTGTCGGCCGTGGCCTTGACGTGACGGCTGGAGGTGCCGCTGGCGATAATCATGTAATCGGTGATGCTGGTGAGCTTGCGCACATCCAGCACCTGCACGTCCTTGGCCTTCAGGTCATCCAAGGCGGCCAGCGCCAAGTCACGCAGTTGTTCACTCGTCATTGTTTTGCTCATAACTCTCAATCTCGATACAGGCCCGTGGCGCGGATGTAGTCCCACACCGGGTCGGGCAATAAAAAGCGCGGGCTGTGACCGCCCCGCACCCCATCACGGATACTCGACGCTGATATCGCCAGCTGCGTCACCGCGCAAAACATCACACCACCGCCAGGCCGCGCCCGCAGCGCCGCCGCCTCTTCCACGCGCCGCGCCGCGATCAGCTCCGCCAGCGCGCCGCGGGCGGGCGGCTCCGTGCCGGGGCGCCGCATCACCACCACATGGCACAGGTCCACCAGCTCGCGCCAGCGCTGCCAGCGCTCCAGACCGTGAAAGGCGTCCATGCCGATTATCAGCGCCAGCGGGACACCGCCACCCAGCTCGGCGCGCAAGGAAAGCAAGGTATCCACCATATAGGATGGACCGGGACGGCGCAGCTCGCGCTCGTCGATCAATAATCCCGGTTCATCGCCCAGCGCCAGCCGCAACATCGCCAAGCGCTGCGCGGCGCTGGCGGCGGGCGCGCCGCGATGCGGCGGCACGCCGCAAGGGATCAGACGCACTTCGCTCAGGCCCAGGCTGTCGCGCAACTCCAAGGCCGGACGCAGATGGCCGTAGTGTATGGGATCGAAGGTGCCGCCGAGGAGACCGATCATGTACGCGGCGGCATCACCCGCGGCGCTGGCATACGCGCCAGTGCCGCGACAGCGCTTGGGCTGCGATGGGCCGCCTGAGAATTATTTTCTAACATGTCCCTCGCCCAGCACCACGTATTTCTGGCTGGTGAGGCCTTCCAGCCCCACCGGGCCGCGCACGTGGATCTTGTCGGTGCTGATGCCGATCTCGGCGCCGAGCCCGTATTCGAAGCCGTCGGCGAAGCGGGTGGAGGCATTCACCATCACCGAGCTGGAATCGACCTCGCGCAGGAAACGCCGCGCGCGGGAATAGTCCTCGGTAACGATGGCGTCGGTGTGCTGCGAGCCGTAACGCTCGATGTGGGCGAGGGCGGCGTCGAGGCCGGCCACTACCCGCACCGCCAAAACCGGCGCGAGAAATTCCGTGCCCCAATCGCTGTCCGCCGCGGCCGTGGCGCCGGGCACGAGGTCGCGGCTGCGCGGACAGCCGCGCAGCTCCACGCCCTTTTCCAGATACATTTTCCCCAGACGCGGCAGGACCTGCGCGGCCACGCCCTCCGCCACCAGCAGGGCCTCCATGGTGTTACAGGTGCCGTAGCGCTGAGTCTTGGCGTTGAAGGCGATGGCGACGGCCTTGTCGAGATCGGCCTTGTCGTCAATATAAACGTGGCAGACGCCGTGCAGGTGTTTGATCACCGGCACCCGCGCCTCGGCGCTGACGCGCTCGATCAGGCCCTTGCCGCCGCGCGGGACGATGACGTCGACGTATTGCTTCATGGTGATCAACTCACCCACCGCGGCGCGGTCGGTGGTCTCGATCACCTGCACCGCCTCGGGCGGCAAGCCCGCCTGTTCCAAGCCGTCGCGCACGCAGGCGGCGATGGCCTGGTTGGAGCGGATGGCCTCGGAGCCGCCGCGCAGGATCGCGGCGTTGCCCGACTTCAGGCACAGGCCCGCGGCGTCGGCGGTGACATTGGGCCGCGCCTCGTAGATGATGCCGATCACGCCCAGGGGCACGCGCATCTTGCCCACTTGAATGCCGGAGGGACGGTAGCTCATATCGGTGATGGTGCCGACGGGATCGGGCAGGGCGGCGATCTGGCGCAGGCCCTCGGCCATGGCCGCGACGCCCTTGGCATCCAGTGTGAGCCGGTCGAGCAAGGCCTCATCCAAACCGGCGGCGCGTGCCGCCTGCATATCCGCGGCATTCGCCACCACCAGCTCCTCGCTGCGCATATCGATCAGCGTGGCCATGGCCAGCAGCGCGGCGTTCTTCGCGGCGCTGTCGGCGCGGGCCACGCTGATCGATATGCGCAGCGAGGAGCTGGTGGTGGCGAATGCCGC
>CAMYKQ010000008.1 GCA_947259075.1 uncultured Gammaproteobacteria bacterium
ATCATGATGCCGCCACCCTGCGGGAGATCGGCGCCGCGCTGGCGGTGGGCAAGGAGGTCATCACCCACACCGGCGCGGTGAGCGTGCCCGGCTGGAGCGGCGCGGGCTACATCATCTTCGATCCGGTCACGGGCGATGGCGCGTATAAGATTTCGGGCGGGGCGAATGGGGGATTCATCGTAGCTTTTGTACTAAGCGCGGCCTCTCTCGTAAGCGCATTATTTTTATTTTCGGGCGCGCCGATCTTATTGGGGATTGTCATTTCTCTGCAGCTAGTGGGTATTGCGCAATGGATTATGGCTATTCAATCGGCAGATACCTTGAAGGACTTTGATAGCGCCAACTTTTCACGGTCGGTCACTGCAATATTTGGCTTGCTACCGACACTGGGGCTTATCGAAATAGTTTCTGTGAAAATATTCACAGCGGCAATTATAGCCCTTCTGACGACAGGGTTGAGATAAATGAAGATTGAAATATGGGTTTATTGATCGTATTGCTATCAGCGATATTATTCATCGCGCGATATGAGTTTGTGAGGTCTCCATCGTTAGATCTGTATGGGCTAGTGTCACTCGCTTTTCTTCATTCAGTTGCCATATGTTTTTTTATCTTTTTTGGGACCCATTATCTCTACCAAATACGTAAATTCTACAACAATAAAAAAAAATGGCATTCTGCGGCAATGGGGGTAATTTGCTTGATTGGAATTACCAAATATGACTTTAAAGTCATTTATCACGACTATTTACTAATCATTTTCCTTGCACTATTTGCAAGTGTATTTTACATATTGAGTGATACGGTAGAAAGAATTTCCGTGAAAAAATTTCCGATGTCAGAGAAGGAAATTAGGTTTTTCTTCACACAATATCCTCCCCGGTTTAGAGCCGATTTATGGAGGCTTGATGCCGCGATGGTCATAGTTTTACTGATTCCGTTATTCGCGAAATGAACTCTTAGCTTGGAGTGCTCACGGCTGGCCTTGGTAGTGTGATTGCAGTTGCTTGGGTAGCCGCTGCTCCTGCTCAGATCCGCATCTGACAGATTATCTTGCTCGCAGTCACCCCTTGCCGTTGAGCGTATTCTTAAGAATGGCAATTCCAGATCGTCCATTCCGGCGTCATAGACACCCCAATAAATGCCAGCGCCTTACCGCCACGCAAATTCATACATCGACGCCGTTTCTCGTGTGATGCGTTGCCCCGTATCCAACACGGTATCGTGAGCCTCGTGATATGAGGCGCGACGTGGCTGCAGCGCAGCCGGGTCCGTGATGAGCGTGCGCCGCCATGTTGACCTCACCTGCCTGATGCTGGGGCGCACGTTCTCGCCATTGGCGGGCGGCGGCAGCCCTTTTAAAAGGCGGTCGAGCAGCGCGTTGATCTGTTCCGGCGGCGGCATGCCTTCGCCGCGCGCCGCCAATTCAACCAGCCCGGGGCGGGGTGGCGGATCAGAGCAATAAGCTCAGCCTCCAGCGTTCATTCTCTCGCCGGCCTTGGAGCACGCCATGTCCGCGACACTGTTCCTGACTCTGAAGCCCATTTGCCCTTTCGACTAATTGGTATGAAATTAAAGAAAGCCCTGTGTTTGCCGCTTTTTACTTTGCATTCCACGTCCTGATTTGGGCGTGGAGAGAGGCGGGTTTTAGGCGGCGCCGTGGTGAGTAATCGCAGCGGCGAAGCGCGCCGTCTTCGCGATTTATCACTTGGACATCCCAAATGTCTTCAGCGGGTTTCAATCAATGCCATGGTCAGCGTAACTTGACTTCATCTTGCGATGAAGGTGGCCGCGATGCGCGTTGATACTCTGCGGCCCGGCATGAGCCAGGGCGTTTATCCCGAACGGCGGGAGGCGAATGCGGGGTGGTTGGAGCGCGCTTACGTTGCGTTGGCGGCTTGGGCGCGGCGTCCGCATGCGAGCCGCCACGCCTATCTTCAACGCATGGCCCGGGAAATCGAGAACGCGGGCGTGGCGCTGCGTGCGTTGAGCGAGGCGCGCTTGCGGGAAGAAGGCGATTTATTGCGGCAGGCCTTGCGGCGTGAGGGACTGGAGGAGGTGTTTGTGATTCGCGCCTTCGCCTTGGTGCGCGAATGGGCGCAGCGCCACACCGGTCAGCGTCATTTCGATGTCCAGCTCATGGGCGGCTGGGTGATGTTGCACGGCATGGTGGCCGAAATGGAGACCGGCGAGGGCAAGACCCTCACTACGGTTTTGCCAGCGTGTACGGCGGCGCTGGCGGGCATCCCGGTTCATGTGATGACCAGCAATGATTATCTGGTGCAACGCGATGCCGCCGCGATGGGCCCGGTCTATCGCGCCCTGGGTTTGACGGTGGGCGTGATCACTGAAGCGCTGACACCCGAGGCGCGCCGCGCCGCCTATGCCTGTGATGTCACCTATGGCACCAGCAAGCAATTCGCCTTTGATTACCTGCGCGACCGCTTGGCTATGGGGCGGCAGGGTAATCGTCTGCGCATGCAATTGGACGGTCTGCAAGAGAAGGCAAGCCGCTGCGGGCGTTTACTCATGCGCGGCCTGTGCTTCGCCTTGGTGGACGAGGCCGACAGTTTGCTCATCGACGAGGCGCGCACGCCTCTGATTATCGCCGCCCCCGGTCACAACGCGGAGCAGCAACAGACCTATCACGAGGCCTTGCGGCTGGCCGGGCAGCTGCAAGCCGGAAGCGATTATCAGCTTGATGTCAGTGATCACGGCGTTCTTCTCACCGGGCGCGGACGGGCGCGGTTGACCGCGCTCACCGCGACCCTCGGCGGGGTGTGGACCGGTCCGCGCCGCAGCGAAGAGCGGGTATGCCTGGCCTTGAGCGCCCTGCACGTGTTTATTCGCGATCAGCATTATCTGGTGAAGGACGGAAAAATTCAGATCATCGATGAGCATACCGGGCGCTTGATGGCGGATCGCAGTTGGAGCCAAGGACTGCATCAGATGATGGAAAGTAAAGAGGGCTGTGACCTCACGGGGCAGAACGAGACCTTGGCGCAGCTCAGTTTTCAACGATTTTTCCGCCGCTATCTGCGCGTGGGCGGCGCCAGCGGCACGGCGGCGGAAGTGGCGGGCGAGTTGCGCGCGGTGTACGGTTTGGCCGTGGTTCGTATCCCCACGCACCGGCCGGTGCGGCGTCAGTGTGAAGATGTGCGGCTCTTTCACCGCGAGGCGGATAAACAGGCCGCGGTGCTGGCGCGTGTGCGGGAGCTTGTGGCGCAAGGCCGGCCGGTGCTGGTGGGGACGCGTTCGGTGGCGATCTCCGAGCGCGTGAGCGCGGCGCTCGGCGCGGCGGGCGTGCCTTGCCAGGTACTCAATGCCAATCAGGATCACGACGAAGCGGCGCGGATCGCCCGGGCTGGCGCGGCGGGCCGCGTTACCGTGGCGACCAATATGGCGGGGCGGGGCACGGATATTTCCCTGGGGCTGGAGGTGGCGGCGCGCGGTGGATTATGTGTCATCGCCAGCGAGCCCAATGAGTCGCGGCGCATTGATCGTCAATTGTTCGGCCGTTGCGCGCGTCAGGGTGAACCCGGAAGTTATGCGCTGCTCGTTTCACTGGAGGATGAGCTGTTCGCGCGTCATTGCCCGGTGTTGATGCGCCGCGTGTTCGCGTTATTGACGCGTGACAGACCAATGACGGGCAAGTGGGTTACCTTTTTGCTGAAGGCGATGCAGTGGCGTGTGGAACGGCGCCAGCGCCGCCTGCGCGCCGCGATGCTTAAGCAAGATCAGCAAGTGGGAGAGCGGCTAGGTTTTACGGGACGGCCGGATTGATGGTTTAACGTGGTGCGGAAGCGGTTGGGCCTTTTGCCATCCCGTTTTTATCACAAGATGGGCGTACATATTTTTTGGTGATCGCATCGATCAGCATGAAAGGTGCAAGCGCCGCCACGCGTTTCATTTTTCCTGCGCGAGCTTCACCCGGTCCACGAACGCGGGTTCGGGCAGGGGTTTGCTGAAGAAGTAACCTTGAAATTCGTCGCAGCCCACGTTTTTCAAAAAGGCCAATTGCTCCGCGGTCTCGACCCCTTCGGCCACCACGCTCAGGCCCAGGCTGTGGGCAAGCACGATGATGGCGGCAGTGATGGCGGCATCGTCCGCGTCGCCGGGGATATCCTTGACGAAGGAACGGTCGACCTTGAGTTCGTCCAAGGGAAACCGCTTGAGATAACTCAGTGATGAATAGCCCGTGCCGAAATCATCCACCGAGAGTTTGAGGCCCATCTCCTTGATCTCGCGCAAGGCCGCCACGCTCTCGGCGGGGTTGGCCATAATCATGCTTTCGGTCAACTCGATGACTAAATGTTTGGGGTCCAGCTTTGCTTGACCCAAGGCCGATTGGATGGTTTGCAACAATCCCTGTTGGCGGAATTGCTGGCTGGAGACATTCACCGCGATGCGCAGTTCACCGAGACCGGCATTTTGCCAGCCTTTGCAATGGGCGCTCGCGGTGTGCAGCGCCCAGGCACCCAATTCGGTGATGAGGCCGGCTTCCTCGGCGATGGGGATGAATTCCATGGGTGAGACCATGCCCAGATCGCGGTGCGTCCAGCGCATCAAGGCCTCGGCGCCGATGACCCGGCCGCTGGCGATATCGACCTTGGGCTGGTAATGGAGACTGATCTCGTCGCGGCTGAGGGCCTTGCGCAGCTGGTGTTCGAGGCTTAAACGCCGTTCGGTGCGGGCGTTGATCTCCTTGGAATAAAACTGATAGGTGTTCTTGCCCTGCTGCTTGGCGTGGGACATGGCGATGTCCGCGTGTTTGAGCAGGGTGTCCAAATCGTCGCCGTCATCGGGATATACCGCGATACCGATGCTGGAGGTGAGAAAGAGTTCCTGCTTCGCCACGTAGCAAGGTTTAGCGAGATCGCCGAGGACGCGGCGGGCCAGCTGGGTTGCATTGTCCGCCTTGCCGATGTCGGGGATGAATATCGTGAACTCATCGCCGCCGATGCGGAATAGATTGTCATCGTGATCCTGAGGTTCGGTCGCCATGACCAGATCATCCGGGCGCAGACAAGCCTCGAGGCGCCGTGCGACGAGTTTGAGCAGCAGATCACCGGCACTGTGGCCCAAGGTGTCATTGATTTGTTTGAAGCGGTCGAGATTGATGTGCATCACGACGCAGTTCTTGTTCTCATGTCGCGCCCGCTGCAGCGCCCGTTCCAGACGCGACATGAACATGCGGCGGTTGGGCAGACCGGTCAGGCCGTCATAAAAAGCCAGGCGGTCTTGGTAGGCCTTGGCGGTGAGGGTATTGCGCAGGCGCAGCACCAATTCGCTGGAGTCCACCGGTTTGCCGAGAAAATCCGTGGCGCCGAGTTCCAAGGCCTTGAGTTTGGTTTGACCGTCGGTGGCGGAGGTGAGGATGATGACGGGGATATGTTTCAGGCTCGAGTCGGCGCGCATATGCGCCAAGATGTCAAAACCGCTGACCACCGGCATTTTCAAATCGAGCAATACCACGTCGGGCCGTGATTCGGTGATGATGTCGAGCGCCCGCGTTGAGTCCGTGGTGGTAATGAAGTTGGTGTAGCCCGCATCTTCCAAAAACATCTGCACCACATCAATAGTGGTTTCTTCATCATCCACCATCATGATGGTGGCGTCCCGCGGCGAAGGTAAACGATAGTCGAAGTCACCCCCGCCTTGGGCGGATGAGGCATCGCCGCTTTCCGTTTTCGGTCCCGGGGCTAGCGTCTCCGCGGGTGCCGGGATGGGGTATTTGACTGTCGACAAGGCCGGGACTCCTGTTGCGAATGGCTATGTCCGTGAGGTCTGCTTCATAGCTTTATCGGCATAGGCCGGTATCGTTAAAGTGACTATTTCCACTAAACTCCACCTGAAATAGAGGCCGTGATACTGGGCTGCTACATGGCCTGCTTAATGTCAGGGATGACTAAGCGGCCCGCAAGCCCTCGCAGGCGGGCGATGGCCGCGTCAATCTGTTCACCCGTGCGCGCCTGCGCCAACTCTTCAAGCTGCTGGGCGGGTTCAATAAAGTCATCGAACCCTACCGTGCCGCCCTCACCTTTGATCCAGCAGGCGAGACTGGCCACTTCCTCGAAATTGCGCGCCTGCCAGGCCGCGTCGATGGCGCTCAGTTTGTCGTTGAGCCGGCCGGCAAATTTGTTGATGATGGCCGCGTAACGCGGATTGCTGGCCGGAAAACGCGAGACGATGGGGGCGGAGGATTCCTCAGCGTTAATGCGTGCCGTGGCCTCAGCGTGCGGCACTGCCGCCGAGGCGGGCTGGGCCTTGGGCGGCGCGGCTTGCGGGGAATGTGGAGATTCATTCTCATCACCGGGAATGACGAGGCGTTGGGCCAGGCTGCGCAAGGTGGCGATGACCGCGGTGATGTCATCAGCGGATTTAGACTTGGCCAGTTTTTCCAAATGACGCGCGGGTTCGGTGAATGCACTGAAGCCTACCGTGCCGCCCGAGCCTTTCAACCAGTGAGCCAGCTTCGCCAGTTCGTCGTAGTTTTGCGTTTGATTGGCGTGGTCGATGGCCGTGAGTTTTTCTTGAAGCGTGCTCGCGAATTTTTGAATGATGGCGCGATAGCGAGGGTCATCGCCGGGGAAACGCGAGATGATGGGCGGCCCATCGATCTGAGAAATCGTATCCGCCGGGGGTGACTCGTTGTGGCTGACAAGTTCAGGGCCGGTGTTCACAATCTCAATCTGTTCCGCGCCGAGCAAGTCGGCCAAGGTCTGCATCAAGATATCGACGTCCACGGGCTTCGTGAGATAACCGCTGAAGCCAGCGGCCTCGACTTTATGCTCGAAACCCTTCATGGCATTCGCGGTGAGGGCGAAGATGGGAATCGTTATGCCCTGCTCACGCAAGTGGCTAGTCGCGGTATAGCCATCCATCACCGGCATCTGAATATCCATGAGTATAAGGGCGTAGTCGCCGTTGAGCGCTTTCTCCACGCCTATTTGACCGTTCTCCGCTTCGTCCACGCGCAAGCCCGCCTCTTCGAGTACCAGCTTGACCAGTTCGCGATTCTCGACACCATCATCCACCACCAGAATTTTCGCGGCATCAAAGCGCCAGCGAATTTGCGGCGCCGTGCTCGCGCTCTCGAGGGTCTCCATTATTTCGCCGGCTTGCAACAGTTTGATGCCGTCAAGTGATCCCGGGTCTATCGTGACCGTGAAGGTGCTGCCTTTGCCGGGCTCGCTGCGTACCGTCGTGTCGCCGCCCATGGCGCGCGCGAATTTACGGCTGATGGCCAGACCCAGGCCGGTGCCGCCGAATTGACGCGTCACCGAGCTGTCCGCTTGCACGAAGGGCTCGAAGATCGAATCCAGCTTGTCCGCCGCCATGCCCATGCCCGTGTCGGTGATATCGATCTCGATGCGGGGCGGCTCGCTGGCCGTAGTGAGCCGCAGCACGACCCGGACGCCGCCTTCTTTAGTGAACTTGAGTGCATTGCCGATGAGATTGGTGACGATCTGGCGCAGGCGGGTAGGGTCTGAAAGTATGGTCTCGGGGATAGGGCCGTCAATCTCGAAGGTGAGATAGATCGCCTTTTCCTGCGCCTTTACCGCGAGCACTTTGACGACTTCTTGGATCAGCGTATGGGGCGCGAAACGGATATGCTCGATGTCCAAACGTCCCGCCTCGACCTTGGAAAGATCGAGTACGTCATTGATCAATTCCAGTAGATGTTTGCCGCTGGAGTGAATGGTGTTGAGGTGTTTCTTGCGCTCCTCTTCACTCTTGGAATAACCCCGCTTCAAGACCTCGGTGAAGCCGAGAATGGCATTCATCGGTGTGCGGATCTCGTGGCTCATATTGGCGAGGAAGTCGCTCTTGGCGCGGCTAGCCGCCTCGGCATCGTCTTTGGATTTCCGCAGCTCGATCTTGTTTTCTTCCAATTGAGTGACATCGTCGAAGGTGATAAGCACACCACCGTATTCGCCGCCGCTGCCCAACACCGGAGATGAGTTGACGATGAAGGTGAGGAGCTGGCCGCCGTTATCGCGCAGATGGATCATATCGTTCCGTTGCGGGAGGCCCTCGATCACCGCCTTCACCCAGGGAAAGTCCGCCGCGCCGAGAGTTGAGCCGTCCGGGTGTACCCAGGGCAGAATCGAGGTGGATTGGCCGAGCAGAGATTCGGCGGATTGACCCGCGACCGCGGCGAAGGCTTGGTTCGCCAGCACGATATTATTTTTAAGATCGATGACCAGCAGACCTTCCGCGAGGGTGTCGAGCGCGGAGCGCACATGCGGTGGGACGGCTTGCGATGGGTCGAGATGGCGCAATACCTTACCCAGATAAAAGTAAAACATGATGAAGGCGAAAAACGTGACGAATGCCGTCAGCAGCACCACGGGGTGGGTGAGATAACCCAGCCAGCCTGGGCGGGTCAGGGCGAGACAACGTAACTCGACATAGCCCCAGGCCTGATCGCCGGACCAGATCGGCACTTTGATTTGCGAATCGGTGGAATGTTTGTCACCGGTGTTCACCCAATAGGGTTCGTGGTCGCCGATCATTACCACGATATCGCCGTTGCTGCGGCGCACGGCCGCCGAGAGGATGTCGGTGTTACGCTCCACCACCAGACGCAGCACATCTTCGAGCCGGGCGACATCGCCTTTAGAAATCAGGGCGGAACCATTGGTGGCGATGGCCTCGGCCAAGGCCGCGCGGCCCTCGCGTTGCGCGCTCAGGCGGTCGGGGATCAGCCCCAACGATACCGCCAACAACATCAGCGCGGTCATGAGCGCGGCCAACCCTAAGGAGATATGCACCTTGGCCGGAAGCCGTTTCAAAAAATTTAAGGAGAGTTTCATGGCGCTGGCCGTTCATGGGGCAACACTAAAAAGACCGCTTTCCCCTGACGAACCCGGCGGCTCGATGCGGCATGGCGCGGATAAGCCCGCCGAGGGTGCGGGGTACGGGGCGATCCGTGCGTGCGGGCGAGGGAATCCATGCGGGCTCATTCTCTAACGGGCGTACTCGCCTTATCGGCCTTTGCACGTTTTTGGATAATCGTTTGCAATGAGTCTTCCTCCTCATCGCCCGCGGTCTTGCGCAAGGACGCGAGCACCGGCAGGGGATCGATCAAACGCCAAGCTGGCATCGTTGATAAGAGGCTGGCCAACAAGACCCCGCCGCGCGCGATCCACAGGACATAACCCACCGAAAGGCCCGTGGTGATGACCACGGTAGAGCCGACCACCGTCATATTGATCGACGTCACTTCCTGCCTAACTTGATCGAGGTCTTGCATAAAGCGCGTGCGTTCGAACAAGTCGCGCAGTGTCTGCGTATCCACCGCTTCCGGCCCGCCCTTGGATAACAAGGTTTGAGGATCGGCGAGGGCGGATATAAAACCCGCTAAGGTTTCCAGAATACGTAATTCTGCCTTTGAAACCGGCGAGGCATTATCGCTGTTGCTGCTGCGGGTTGAAGACTGTGCCTCACTTACCGTATTTTCCATGCCCTCTGCGACGAAGATCTCCGTATCGCGCGATGTGGTACTTTCAGAGTCGCTAGCCAGGATCTTTGCAGGCTTGCCCAGGGCGTATTGGAGAATAAGCTCGCTTACGTCGTCACTGTTATCTTCATTGCTTCCGCTTGACACCTCGCCTGCCTTTTCCGAGATCGTACTAAAGTTAGATTTAAGCGCGGAGGGCGTGCTGGGGAAGGGGACGGGAGTCACGGTAGTAGAGAGCGTGGCCGTGGCGGCGGAATAAAATGTCGCGCCGCTCGCGCTGGTATTAGTGACTGCGCGGATCTCCACGCCGCTGGTGCTGGAGAAGGCGCCGCCGTAACTATCGTCGAGCGCGCGCACCGTGAGTTCCGCTGGAGAGCCGCTGAAACTCAGCACCGGAACAAAACGAATTAAGGCGGTGCCGTCCACAACCAGCGCCGCGCCACCGTCATTTACGGTGCCTATGGCAAACCAATTGCCGCCCCCGTTGCTGGAATACTGCCATTCGCCTTGGGTAATGACATTGGCTGAATTATTGATTACGGCGATACCGGCCAAGCTCGCACCCGAATCAACATCAGAGAATGTCGTGGCGAAGAGGGTGGAAACCGTAGCGCCCGCCGGGTTTCGCGTGCCTTGTGTTATCGCGGTGAGATAGCCATTCCCAATATTGGGCGCGTCATTGACGGCGGTGATATCGAAGGTGAGCGTCTTCGCCGTGGCATCGAGATCGGCGCCGCCGTTTAAAATGCCGCCGTCGTCCTGGACTCGGAAGGTGAAGCTGGCGGCGCCGCTGCCGTTGAGATTGGCCGCCGGGGTGAACACCAGTTTACCGGTGCTGATGTCGGTGGCGCTGATCGCGGTGCCGGCGATGAACGCCGTGCCGCTGAGCGTCAGCGTGCCCGTGCTTGGCGCGGGCAGGGCGGTGATCGTCACCGCGGCGAAGTTGTCACCGTCGA
>CAMYKQ010000009.1 GCA_947259075.1 uncultured Gammaproteobacteria bacterium
AGCCTGTCGGACTTGGGGCTGATCTGCTGCGCCGGTGGGAGAGCGGTCCATTTTTCCGATCCTTCTCGTCAAATAGCGACGGCTCCACCCTTCGCTTCGCTCTTCCCTCGAACGATCGAAAAACTGGGCTCGCCCTCCCGCCTTGCTCGCGACGATCGCCCAAGTCCGACAGGCTCCTAGGGTGGCGCCGATTCAATCTTCCCCGGGCCGCGGCCGGCCCAACTCCACCGCCGCGTTTCGCGGGGACGTTTAGCGCGCGGGCCGCACCAGTCCCGTTTCCACGTCATCACGCTTGGCCTTGCCGGCTAGAATTTCCACCAAGGCGAGGGCGAAGTCCATGGCCGTGCCCGGCCCGCGCGAGGTGATGAGATTGCCGTCTTGCACCACCGCGCTGTCTTCCCGGTAGTCCACGCCTTGGCGCTGCTGGGCGCTGAGCGCGCCGGGGTAACTGGTGGCGCGGCGGCCTTTGAGTAGCCCGGCGTCGGCCAGCACTTTCGGCGCGGCGCAGATGGCGGCAATGTAGTTTTCGCGGCGCGCCATATCTTGCAGCCGGGCGCGGATGCGCGCGTCGCCGTTGAGGTGATCCGCGCCGGGCAGGCCGCCGGGCAGCACGATCATGTCGTAGTCGTGCCGCAGCGCCTCGTCGAGCGCGGTGTCGGGCAGCAATACGGTGCCGCGGCTGGCGCGCACCGGTGTGCCGCGCGCGCCCAGTCCGGCGCTCACCACCTCAATGCCGCCGCGCCGCAAGATATCGATCACGGTCACCGCTTCCAATTCTTCACAACCGTCCGCGAGAGGAACGAGCACGCGTGCCATGGCGGGACTCCTTTGCTTGGGGATGGCGGGCTTCAGCATAAAGGGCGGCGCGCCCTTTGAGAACCGGCTTTAAGGGGTGGCGTGGGTTTCGCGTGCGGGATCGTTGCCGTTGGCGCTGGCGAGTTCGGTGGCGCTGGGCTGGGCGGCTTGATGGGTTGCGGGTAGTTGCCGCTGTTGCAACAGGGTTTGCACGGAGACGATGCGGATGCCTTCGGCTTCGAGTTGCGGCAGGCGTTGTTCTAAAAAATCGAGGGTGGCGCCGTGGGGGTGGCCGATGGCCACCGCGCTGCCGTTATGGCGCGCGAGATTGAGTAAACGTTCGAATTGGATCGCGATGGCGGCGGCGGTGGTTTCATTATCGAGAAACACATCGCGCCGCAAATTGGGCACGCCGTTTTCCGCCGCGACTTGCTGCGCCACGGTCGCGGCGGTGGTGCGGCTGTCGACGAAGAAGAGCGCGCCGCGGCGGTTGATGGCCTGCATCAGCCACAACATGGATTGCGGTTGCCGCGTGAGCAGGCTGCCCATGTGATTGTTGATGCCCGCCACGTGCGGGATGCTGGCGAGATCCGCTTGCAGGGTGCGGTGGAATTCCTCTTCCGACATGGCGAGGGTGATGGCGCCCGGCCCGGGGGTGGCGCCGTCGTCGGCCTGCATGGGCAGGTGCAGCATCACGTCTTTGCCATGACGGTGAGCGACCCGCGCCAAGCGGCGCGCGTAGCGGGTGTGGGGCAAAAAGGCGGTGGTCACCGGGCCGGGCAGGCGCACGGCGCGCAGACCGGCATCGAGATTGTCACCGATGTCGTCGATGATGATGACGATAGCGGGCTTGGGGCTGGCGGCGGCATGAAGCGTCTCTTGCGCCGCGGCCCAGGGCGATAGCCCGGTGATGCTGAACACCAAGAGCCATCGCCCCCAGCGGCGGGCCGCGGACGCGAAGCGGATTGGCTTATTGGGTTCGCGCCGGTTCACCGGCCTCCTCAGTTGCGTTGTTGGAGGATGGCCAGTCCCTTGAGCAGGTTGAGCGCCTCGTGCAACTGGTAGTCCGTGTTCGCCAGCGGCGGTTCTTTTGTGTCTTTCCCGGCTTGGCCGGCGGCGTCGTCCTGCGGTGCCGCCGCGGCATCGTCTTCTTTGCCCTTTTTCTTGCCATTATCGAGGTGGCCGGTGAGATTGGATTCTTTCACCGGCTCGAATTCCGGCTCGTCCGCGGCCGCCACTTTGACGTTGATCAAGGGGATGTCCGGGTTGATGCCCTCGGCCTGGATGGAGCGGCCGGAGGGTGTGTAGTAACGGGCGGTGGTGAGCTTGACCGCCGCGCCGGTGCCGATGGGTACGATGGTTTGCACCGAGCCTTTGCCGAAGGATTTTTCGCCCATGATGACCGCGCGGTGATGGTCTTGCAGGGCGCCGGCGACGATCTCCGAGGCCGAGGCGGAACCGGCATTGACCAGCACGACGATGGGCGCGCCGTTGAGCACGTCGCCGGGCGTGGCCTTGAATTTCATCTCGGCGTCCTTCACCCGGCCCTCGGTGTAGACGATCAAGCCGCTTTCGAGAAAGGCGTCGGAGACCGAGACCGCGGCACTGAGCACGCCGCCGGGATTGTTACGCAGATCGAGCACCACGCCTTTGAGCTGGCCGTCATTTTCGCGCTTGAGTTCGCCGATGGCGTCGATCAAGTTTTCCGGGGTGTGCGATTGGAATTGGGTGATGCGCAGATACGCGTAACCCTTTTCCAGGCTGCGGCTCTTGACGCTCTTGACCTTGATGATGGCGCGAGTGAGGGTGAACTTAAGCGGTTTTTCCTCGCCTTCGCGGATCACGGTGAGCAGGATGTCCGTGCCCGGTTTGCCGCGCATGATGTCGACGGCGTCTTTGAGGGACAAGCCCTTCACCGGCGTGCTATCGAGGCGGATGATGAGGTCGCCCGCCTTCAGGCCCGCCTTGTGCGCGGGGGTGTCATCGATGGGTGACATGACCTTGACGAAGCCATTTTCCATGGTGACTTCGATGCCCAAGCCGCCGAACTCGCCGGAGGTGCCGACTTGCAGCTCCTTATAAGATTCGGTGTCGAGATACGCGGAGTGAGGATCGAGGTTGGACAGCATGCCGCTGATGGCGTGTTCCAGCAGGGTTTTATCATCCACGGCTTCGACGTAGTCACTCTTGATTTTCGCGAACACTTCGGTGAAGGCGCGCAGATCGTCCAGCGGGATGGTGCCGTTCGGCTGCTCATCGGTACGCTCGGCCCAAACCCCGTGGCCGATGGCGATGGAGACGCCGAGGGTGACGCCGAGGGCGAGCACCAAGATATTGCGTTTGCTGTCACTCATGATTAACTCCGTGGGTCCGTCCCGGACCAGGGGGCTGGATGAAAAAGGCTTTGCGCAGGATACAAGTTAGCTTGATTCATTTACAAGGGGTCTTAGGAAGCAGATTAACTCAGATTGGGTGTTTTCTGAGTAATTGCAGCAGCTGTTTATAGATGTCCTGTCGACGATGATTAAATCTGAACTCGGTTTCTTTCAAATGTAAATAGAACGTGTG
>CAMYKQ010000010.1 GCA_947259075.1 uncultured Gammaproteobacteria bacterium
ACACGTTCTATTTACATTTGAAAGAAACCGAGTTCAGATTTAATCATCGTCGACAGGACATCTATAAACAGCTGCTGCAATTACTCAGAAAACACCCAATCTGAGTTAATCTGCTTCCTAAGACCCAATGATATTATGACGCCACTCCCTGAATTCGCTCAGCTTAGTGTAGTTGAAGGTGAGATTATTCACGTTGAAGTCAAAGGTTCAGGCAGGTCTCATCATATAAGTATCTGCCTCAACAATGATACGAATTGCTACAGATACTATGATAGCGCCACATGGAGGAATGCCAAAAAAATACTTAAGCCTGGCGTTAAAGTAAAAATGTGGGTAGCAGGTTATAAGATTTGGGAGCTACGTTATAATGGCAAGCTATTATTGTCATATAACAGACTGGTATGGGAGATAAATAGCGAGGGGAAGCTGGCTTTACCTATTTGGTGTTTATATACACTCTTCGGTATCGCTGTGGCTATCTATGCAACTTACTCTATGGCGAAAAACTATCGTATGGCTATGGAGAAGAATAAAACCTGATGTCTGAAATTAGTTTGTATGGGAATATAATAAGAATTCATGGTGAAACGCGCGATATTATCAATGCAGTCCCCGCAACTCACCATTTCAACTTTTTAAAAACGCTCATACCATGTCAGATAAATCTTCAAACGCCGCCATAGCTAAGATTCTTCTTTATATATAACAGCGCGAAATACCCTCTCACTTACCGATACAAAACTCCGCGAAGATTCTCCCCAGCAAATCTTCGCTGCTGAATTCGCCGGTGATGGCGTTGAGGGCGTGTTGCGCTTGCCGTAAATCTTCGGCCAGCAGTTCGCCGGCGCGGCGCTCACTGAGTGCGTTTTGACCTTCGCTTAAACATTCGCGCGCGCGTTGCAGGGCGTCGAGGTGACGGCGGCGGGCGGTGAAGACGCCTTCGCCGCCGTGGTAACCCATGTGGTCGGCGAGCTGCTGTTTGAGCAGCTCGATGCCCATGCCATGTTTGGCGCAGAGTGCGACGTGGCCGCCGAGTTCATCGTCCCATTGCCCGATAGCGCGGCCGCTTAAATCGCTTTTGTTGTGCACGATGGTGAGGGGCAGATTTTGCGGCAGGCGCCGCGCTATCGCGCGGTCTTCCTCGCTGACGCCGCTTTGGTCGTCCACGACTAAGAGCACGCGATCGGCCTTTTCAATTTCCTTCCAGGCGCGGGCGATGCCTTGGGCCTCGACGGGGTCGGCGCTATCGCGCAGACCGGCGGTGTCGATGATGTGCAGCGGCAGGCCGTTGAGATGGATGTGTTCGCGCAAGACGTCGCGGGTGGTGCCGGGGATGTCGCTGACGATGGCGCTGTCGCGCTCCGCGAGCCGGTTGAGCAAACTGGATTTGCCGGCATTGGGGCGGCCGGCGATGACGACCGTCATGCCGTCGCGCAACAGGCGGCCTTGTTCGCCGGTTTTTAACAAGGCGTCCACGTCTTCGCGGAGCGTGTGCAGCGCGCTGGTGACGTGGCCGTCGGAGAGGAAGTCGATCTCCTCTTCGGGAAAGTCGATGGCGGATTCGACGTACATGCGTAAATGGATGAGGCGCTCGACCACGCCGTGCACTTGAGCGGAAAACGCGCCTTCCAACGAACGCACGGCGCAACGCGCGGCGGTGTGCGAGGCGCTGTCGATGAGGTCGGCGACGGCCTCGGCTTGCGCCAAATCCATTTTGCCGTTGAGGAAGGCGCGCTCGGTGAATTCGCCGGGACGCGCGAGGCGCGCGCCCATGGCCAGCACGCGTTGCATCAGCAGGTCCATCACCATCGGACCGCCGTGGCCGTGCAGTTCCAGCACGTCTTCGCCGGTGTAGGAATGGGGCGCGGGAAAATAAAGGGCGAGGCCGTGATCGATGGCGCCGCCGTCCGCGGCGCGAAAGGCGCGGTAGTCTGCGTAACGCGCGGGCGGCAGATGACCCAAGAGGTCAACGGCGATGTGCGCGGCCCGCGGTCCGGAGATGCGCACCATGCCGACCCCGCCCCGGCCCGGAGGCGTGGCCACGGCGGCGATGGTGTCACTGGCTGGCTGCATGATTCACCGTGCGGCGGCACGCCCGCGCGAAGGCGCGGTGTTTAGGCCTTGGCGGCGGCCGCCTTTTCGATGCGGGCGGTGATGTACCATTGCTGGGCGATGGACAGCACATTATTGGCCACCCAGTACAACACCAGACCCGCCGGGAAAAAGGCGAAGAACAAGGTGAAGACGAAGGGCAGGGCCATGAGGATCTTGGCCTGCAAGGGGTCCGGCGGCGGCGGATTGAGTTTTTGCTGGATGAACATGGTGACGCCCATGATCAGCGGCAGCACGTAGAAGGGGTCTTTGATCGAGAGGTCGTTGATCCAGAGTATGAAGGGTGCCTGGCGCATCTCCACGCTTTCGAGCAGCACCCAATAGAGCGAAATGAATACGGGGATTTGCACCAAGATGGGCAAACAGCCGCCGAGCGGATTGATCTTCTCTTTTTTATAGAGCTCCATCATGCCTTGGCTCATGCGCTGGCGGTCGTCGCCGTAGCGTTCCTTGAGCTGCGCGAGCTTGGGCGCGAGGCGGCGCATATTGGCCATGGATTTGTAGCTGGTCTCGGAGAGTTTGTAGAAAACCAGTTTGATGAGCAGGGTGAGGAGGATGATGGACCAGCCCCAGTTTTGCACCACGCCGTAGATATATTCCATGACCCAAAAAATGGGTTTGGCGATGAAGGTGAGCATGCCGTAATCGACGGTGAGTTCCAGCGCGGGCGCCACGACTTCGAGACGGTGTTGCAGCTTGGGGCCAACGAAGAGTTTGGAGCTGAGGTTCGCGCTCGCGCCTGGGGCGATGGTGGTCACCGGCGTGACGAATCCCAAGACATAACGATCACCGCCGAGGGCCTTGCTATAGAACTGGTTGAGCTGATCCTGGCTGGCGGGCACCCACGCGGCGACGAAATAATGCTGGATCATCGCGGCCCAGCCGCCCTTGATCTCTTTGTTGAGGTTGCTGCCGTCCATATCGTCGAAAGAGAGTTTTTGATATTTATTCTCTTCGCTGGAGACGACGCCGCCGGTGTAGGTGTAAAGCAAGGCGGATTCGCGCTCGGCGCGGCTGCGCTGGAATTGACGGTAGAGCCGGCCATTCCACGGCGCGGCGGCGCCGTTCACTACTTGATGATCGACTTCTATTACATAGGCGCCGCGGCGGAAGACGTAGGTTTTAGTGACGCTGACGCCGCCGTCGCTGGTCCAGGTCAACGGCACGCGCAGCTCATCGGCGCCATCGGCCAAACGGTATTCGCTTTGCGCGGCGCTGTACACCGCGTGATGATCGGGCGCGGCCGCGGCCGCGGAGGAGAGCAGACCCGATTGCGCCACGAAGATATTATTGCTGGCGTCACTCAGCAAGCGGAAGGGCTTGCCGGGTTCTTTCACCGACACCGGGTATTCAGTCAAGTCGCCTTCACGCAGATCACCGCCGACCGTATCGATTTCCAGATTGAACACATCGGTGACGACGCGGATGCGCTGGCCCTTCTTTAACGCGGATTCTTCGCCGGGAACTACGGCGGCGGCGGCAGGGATGTCGCCACCGGCGGTCACGCTGGCTTGTGACGAAGCGGCCGCGCTAGGCACATCACCGGTGGCGGGCGCGCTGGATTGCGCGACCGGAGCGGGCGGCGGCGTGCCATACTCGGCCTGCCAGGCATCCCACAACAGGATGACGATCACGCTGAGCGCTGCGAATAAAATGAGGCGTTTATTATCCATGTGAGGCGTGCCGCTGGTTTTTTTCAGGAACGGGATCGCAACCACCTGGATGCCAGGGGTGGCAGCGCATGAGTCGGCGCAGGGTGAGCCAGCCGCCTTTGATGAGGCCATATTCGGCGACGGCGGTCTCGGCGTAACAGGAACAGCTGGGATAAAAACGGCAATGATTGCCCATCAAGGGACTGATGCCGTAGCGGTAGGCGCGGATGAGGATGATCAGGACCTTGCCCATTGCTCCAGTTTCTTCCAATGTTCTTCCAGCCTGGCCCGCAGCTGCGGATTCGTTTGCTGAATTGCGGGGGCCTTACCTATTACTACGATGTCCAGACCCGAGAGCTGCGCCTGGTTGTGACGAAAGCTCTCACGGGTCAGCCGCTTTAAGCGGTTACGGTCCACGGCGCGACGAGCGCATCGGGTGGAGACCACCAAGCCCAGGCGTGGCGCGCCGCCTTCATTCACGCGCGCCAGCACGGTGAACGCGCTGGAACCGCTGCGATAGGCCTGATCGAAAACCCGCTGGAATTCGCTTGACTTGACCAGTCTGTTACAGCGTAAAAAACGCCCGCGATGACCAGCCAAAAGTTCACGCGGCGGTTTCAGGGGGTCAGGCGTGCCCGCCCCTTGGCCCGGCGGTTCTTTATTACTTGGCGGCCTTTGGCCGTGCGCATGCGGGCACGGAAACCGTGGGTGCGTTTGCGGTGAATGACGCTGGGTTGAAAGGTTCTTTTCATAGCATTGTCCGTCTAAAATCGATAATCATCCGCCACCGCCTTGCGTGCCCTTCACGCTGCGCCAATCGTGCTTACCTCCGCCGGTGAAACTAAACGGCGGTGGGCCATAGCAAATGCCTCAATAGGGCCAGGCGGAAAGCGCGCTAGGGTAACGAGTTTGGCGGAAGACTGTCAATAGCGGGAACGCCCGTGGGGCCAGTTACGGGGTGTGGATAACTTTGGACAAGAAGTATAGACTCCCCCCCTCTCGGTTAAAACAGATTTGGTGAATTCATGGAACAAATGGGGGCGGGCGTGTGAACACCTCGTTGTGGCAGAAGTGCATTGATCACCTTGAGGGTGAATTGACCCCCCAGCAGTTCAACACTTGGATACGGCCCCTGCATGCGGTGGAAGAGGGTGAATCTTTGCGCCTACTCGCGCCGAATCGTTTCGTTCTCGATTGGGTAAACGACCGCTTTTTAGGCCAAATCAACCAGCTCGTCTGCTCTTTTAATGAGGGCGCCACGCCCCAGGTCACCCTTGAAGTAGGTACGGCCCGCGTTGCGCCGGCCGTCGCCGAACTCGCCGAAAAACCGGCGGCGCAAGTCCAAACCCATGCGGGTTTCCGCCGCAAATCCGATGGTAGCCGTAGCGCAAGCTCGGTCATTAATTTGCGTCCGGAATTCACCTTCGATAATTTCGTCGAAGGCAAATCCAATCAACTCGCCCGCGCCGCCTCGATGCAAATCGCCGAGAACCCAGGCACGGCCTATAATCCGCTCTTCGTTTACGGCGGCGTGGGTTTGGGTAAGACGCATTTGATGCATGCGGTGGGCAATTTGATGTTAAAGCGCAAGCCCGCCGCGCAAGTCGTCTATCTACACTCGGAACGTTTCGTCGGCGACATGGTGAAGGCGCTGCAGCATAATGCCATCAATGAATTTAAGCGCTTCTACCGCTCAGTGGACGCGCTGTTGATCGACGATATTCAATTCTTCGCCGGAAAAGAGCGCTCGCAAGAGGAGTTCTTTCACACCTTCAACGCCCTTCTGGAAGGCCAGCAACAAATCATTCTTACCTGCGACCGTTACCCGAAAGAAGTGGATGGCCTTGAAGAGCGGCTTAAATCCCGTTTCGGCTGGGGCCTCACCGTGGCCATTGAACCCGCGGAGCTGGAGACCTGCGTTGCCATTTTGATGAGCAAGGCGACCCAAATGAATACCGAGCTTAGCCCCGATGTCGCCTTCTTCATCGCTAAGCGCATCCGTTCCAATATTCGAGAGCTAGAGGGGGCCTTGCGCCGGGTCGTTGCGAATGCGCGCTTCACCGGCCGTAATATCACCGTCGATTTTGCCAAGGAGGCATTGAAAGATTTGCTTGCCTTGCAAGATAAATTGGTCACTATAGAAAACATTCAGAAAACGGTGGCCGAATATTACAAAATTCGCATTGCGGATCTGCTTTCTGAGCGGCGTAGCCGGTCGGTAGCGCGGCCGCGGCAACTGGCCATGGCCTTGTCAAAGGAGCTGACTAACCATAGCTTGCCGGAGATCGGTAAGGCCTTTGGTGGCCGCGACCATACCACCGTGATGCACGCATGCCGCAAAATCCGTGAACTAAGGGATTCAGAAAACCGTGTTCAGGAAGATTATTCAAACTTGTTAAGAACTCTGACTACATGATGTGTATAGCTTGTGGAAAAATAACCCGTGAATTATCGAAGCTTAGTTATCCACAATTCACTCACAAGTTAACAAGGGTTAATCGTAGTATGTCTTAGTGGGTTTATGAACATGTTAATGTATTGAATTGTATTAATTAATTGCATTATTTAACGGTTTTCCACAGGCGTAACTACAATAGCTATTTAATAAATCTTAGGTATAAAGATTATGAAATTTATTATCCAGCGCGAAGCTATATTAAAGCCCTTACAAATCGTGAGCGGTGTCGTGGAGCGTCGACAGACACTGCCTATTCTGTCGAATGTTCTCATCGATGTTTCGCCAGAAGGCTTGGCTCTAACCGCAACGGATCTTGAAGTTGAAATGAGGGTGAATACCCCGCTGGATATGCCCCAAGGTGGAAAAACCACGTTACCGGCTCGAAAATTTATGGATATTTGCCGGGCGTTACCCGAGGGGGCTGTCCTCGAAGTCACGGTCGATAAAGATCGCGCGGTGATTAAATCCGCTAAAAGCCGTTTTGTGCTCGCGACCTTACCCCCCGCTGAATTTCCGAATATCGAGGAAATGCGTCCGGTTTTGGAATTTTCCATTGCCCAAGGACTGCTGAAGCGTTTAATTGAACGCACGCAGTTCGCTATGGCAAATCAGGATGTGCGTTATTATTTGAATGGCCTCTTACTGGAAGTCGGTGGCGAAGAGCTACGCGCGATTGCGACCGATGGCCACCGTTTGGCGTATTGTTCCACGCAGAATTCAATAAAAACAGAAGAAAATCAAAATATTATAATTCCACGGAAGGGGGTTAACGAACTGCAGCGGTTGCTTTCGGATACGGATCAACTTGTTCAGGTGCAGATTGGCACGAATCATATTCGCGTTATGACGGAAGAACTTAAGTTTACCTCTAAGCTGATAGATGGACATTTTCCCGATTATCAGAGAGTTATTCCGCAAAACCCTGACAAACTGATTATCTCTGACCGGGAAACTCTAAGGCAGGCCGTACAGCGGACTTCTATCCTCACCAATGAAAAATACCGCAGCATTCGTTTACAGTTGGAACCGCAAAGCCTGAAAGTCTTAGCGCATAATCCTGAACAGGAAGAAGCCGAGGAAGAAATTGCCGTGGATTACACCGGCCCAGGTTTGGAGATCGGGTTTAACTCCACTTATATTTTGGATGCTTTAGCCGCCGTGACGGGAGATGATGTTGAATTACGCTTATCCGATTCCAATAGCTGCTGCTTAATTCAAGGGGTGGGTGACACACGTTGCAAATATGTGGTCATGCCCATGCGCTTGTAAAGCCGTTCATTTATTATAGGTTTTTATGGCCGGGCAGCCTCCAACGGTTTATGCCATAAAGGGCTACAATTTTTTATCGTGAGAAAAAAGTCCATGGCGCTTAGCCGGTTGGACATTCATCATCTTCGAAATCTTCCTCATGTCCGCGTTCAACCGGGCCCGCGGTTCAATTTATTTTGGGGCAGTAACGGCGCGGGTAAAAGCAGTGTGTTGGAGGCGGTCCATTTATTGGGCCGGGGCTTGTCATTTAGAACCAGTGACTTCCGTTCCCTCTTGGCTATAGGCGCTGATAGTTGCACCGTGTCTGGCAGGTCACTTTCTTCAGGCAGCGCTATAGGCGTCGAATTTAATCGAAACGGCATTAGCTATCACCTTGATGGCAAACCAGCGGTTAATCGTGCGGCTTTGTCCGAACGTTTACCCATGGTGTTTTTAGGCCCGGATAGCCATAAGCTGCTGACTGAAGGCCCACAACAACGCCGCCGCTTTTTGGATTGGGGTGTGTTTCACGTGGAACCACGCTTTCTGACGGCATGGAAGCGTTATCAGCGCGCGCTGAGACAACGTAATATGGCCTTGCGTACGGGGCAAAATCTTACGCCATGGGATGATGAGTTGGTGAAGAATGCGCTTGAAATTACCGAATATCGGGATGCATACCTAGAGAGGCTCTCTCCACACGTCCATTATTATTTAAATGAACTTTGTCAGCTTGAAAGCCCATCACTCAAGCTCGCCCCTGGTTGGCGGCAGGAAAGCAATCTGCAGAGCGTGTTGCGATCTGGCATCGAACAGGATAAGGCGTTTGGATATACCCGGCATGGTCCGCACCGGGCGGATTTGGTGCTAAAGACCGCAGGTAAACTGGCAAAGGAGGTGGTGTCTCGAGGCCAACAAAAATTACTAATCTGCGCGCTAATACTCGCCCAAGCCAAGGTTGTAAACGAAGGTAAAAACACCCCCTGTATTTTATTGGTAGATGATCTCGCTTCCGAATTGGACTCAGATCATCGGTCAAAATTATTAAGCTTATTAGCGGGGTTGAATAGCCAAGTTTTTATTACAGCAACGGAGGCGACACTGCCCGCTTTAAATAACACAAGCGATTGGGTGGTGTTTCACGTGGAACAAGGTTCGGTTAGACCGCAAACCTGAGGCGCATCTTTCTCCTGTATCTTATTGTTCTTACGGATTATCCCCTGCTGTTTTAGGCCTAGAAGTGATATACTTCGCCGATTGCGATAGGAGCCTGCTATGTCAGTGGACGCCAAGACCTACGATTCTTCAAATATCAAAGTATTAAAAGGCCTCGATGCCGTTCGTAAACGGCCCGGTATGTATATCGGCGATACGGACGATGGCACGGGCCTGCACCATATGGTATTTGAGGTGGTCGATAACGCCATCGACGAGGCCTTGGCAGGCTATTGCTCTGAAGTGCAAGTCATCATTCACGCTGATGGCTCTGTCACGGTGTCTGACAATGGCCGCGGTATCCCGGTGGATATCCACCCGGAGGAGGGGCGTTCAGCCGCCGAGGTCATCATGACCGTGCTGCACGCGGGCGGTAAATTCGACAGCAGCTCCTACAAGGTTTCCGGCGGACTCCACGGTGTCGGCGTTTCGGTGGTAAATGCACTATCGGAACAATTGAGTTTGGTGATACATCGCGACGGTAAAATCTTTGAGCAAAGCTATCACATGGGCAATCCGGACGCGCCTCTCGCCGCGACGGGCGCGAGTACGGCCACGGGTACCACCGTGCGCTTCAAACCCAGCCGTAGTATTTTTAGCGACACCGAATTCCACTACGATATTCTCGCTAAGAGATTGAGAGAATTGTCTTTTTTAAATCAAGGGGTGCGCATCAAGCTGGTGGATGAGCGCAATGAGCGGAGTGATCTATTCCAATACGAGGGTGGCATCCGCGCCTTCGTCGAGCACCTCAATCGCAATAAAACCCCGTTGCATCCCGTGGTGTTTTATTTCTCCACCGAGCGTGACCTCGCGGTGGTGGAGCTGGCGCTGCAGTGGAATGATTCTTACCAGGAAAATATCTTCTGCTACACCAACAATATTCCCCAGCGTGATGGTGGTACCCACCTGGCGGGTTTCCGTAGCGCGCTGACGCGCACGCTTAACCAATATATCGAAAACGAGGGCTCGGCGAAGAAGGCTAAAGTCGCTACCACCGGTGACGATGCCCGCGAAGGGCTTACCGCGGTGTTGTCGGTAAAAATCCCGGATCCCAAATTCTCATCGCAAACCAAGGACAAGCTGGTCTCGTCCGAGGTCAAGGGCCTGGTGGAATCGGCCGTAGGCGAGAAGCTGCAGGAATATTTGCTGGAGAATCCGGCGGAGGCGCGTGCCATCACCGCCAAGATCATCGACGCGGCCCGCGCCCGCGAGGCCGCGCGTAAGGCCCGGGAAATGACCCGCCGCAAAGGGATACTCGATATCGCCGGTTTGCCTGGCAAGCTGGCCGATTGCCAGGAAAAAGACCCGGCCTTGTCGGAGTTGTTCATCGTCGAGGGTGATTCCGCCGGCGGTTCCGCCAAACAGGGCCGCGACCGCCGCTATCAGGCCATTCTGCCCCTCAAAGGCAAGATCCTGAATGTAGAAAAAGCCAGATTTGACAAGATGATATCCTCGCAGGAGGTCGGCACGCTGATCACGGCCTTGGGCTGCGGTATCGGCCGTGAGGAATATAATCCCGACAAGCTGCGTTATCACCGCGTCATTATCATGACCGACGCTGACGTGGACGGCTCGCACATCCGCACCTTGCTGCTGACATTCTTCTACCGGCAAATGCCGGAGCTCTTCGAGCGTGGTCATCTGTACATCGCGCAACCGCCGCTTTATAAGGTGAAGAAGGGCAAGCAGGAACGTTATGTCAAAGACGACAACGCGCTCAACGCCTATTTGCTGGAGAGCGCCTTACAAGAAGCTCGCTTGTTCGTGAGCAAAGACACACCCGCCATCAGCGGCGAGGCCTTCGAGCAATTAGCTAACCGTTATCTCGCGGTGATGAGCACCATCAAACGTCTCGCGCGACGTATTCCTGCGCCCGTACTCGAATACATGATTGAGATGCCGCCCTTCTCCGCGGCGGATTTTCGCGATCACGCGGCCGCCTCCGCCTGGTTCTCGAAATTGCAGCAAGGCCTAGTTGCCAACGGGTTTGCGCATTACGAAATCAGCTTGGAAAAAACCGAGGGTGAGGAGACGTATCACGCGGTTATCAACGAGACTGCTCACAGCGTTACCAACACCAAAATCTTGCGCGCCGAGATTTTTAATTCAGGTGAATATCGCGCCATAGTCGAGCTGGGCCAACAACTGCAAGGCCTGCTCAGCGAAGGCGCCTATGTTCAACGCGGCGAGCGTAAACTGGAAGTGAGTACATTTAAGGCGGCGCTGGAGTGGATCATGGATGAGGCCAAGCGCGGCCAACACATTCAGCGTTACAAAGGCCTTGGTGAAATGAACCCTGAGCAATTGTGGGAGACGACCATGAACGCCGAAACCCGCCGCCTGTTGCAAGTGAAGATTGAAGACGCCGTCGCCACCGATGAAATTTTCACGACCTTGATGGGTGATCACGTTGAGCCGCGCCGCGAGTTCATCGAACGAAACGCGCTGTCGGTGGCTAATTTAGACGTCTGAGGAATTTCAGGCTTATAAAAATTTCGTGCGCACGATTCTTTTTTTGCTCGCCAAGATTGAGCGCCAGCGCCGTGCCTGGCGTGTGGAGAAAAATGATTTCGCTGGCCTTGAGATGATCGCCGTTATTCTATTTTTTCGTTCTTCGTTTAGTTAGACGTCCAAGTCTTTATTCCCGTGATGAGAGGATTCCCGTTTTTCCGGTCGCGGTGCCGGACTCATCCTTAGTCAGCTTTGTGGAGCTTGGGCGATTTATTGCTTGGAAATACCACTGTTTTGCGCCATGCATAATTAGCGGGCGAGGTTTACGGAATAAATAGCCGGCCCCGGGCTTTGATGCCGCTCCTAGGGCTTTTGCGCCGCGTAGAGCGCGGCGCCGAGTAAGCCTACTTGCGGATGCAGAATGACGAACAAGGGCATATTGTTGATGAGCGCCGCCATGCGTCCTTTTTGGAAGTGAGCTGAAAGAAAGGCGTCCATGGAAAAAGCGCGTAACAATTTGGGCGCTATCCCACCCGCGATATAAATACCACCGTACGCTAGGGTGACCAGCGCGAGGTCGCCCGTGACGGCGCCATAAATAGAAAGAAAGAGATTAATCGCTTCGAGCGCCAGTGCATCACCTTCTTGAGCGCGCGCGGCAATGGCGGCGGCGGGGTCGGCGCTGCCGATGACGTCTTCGAACAAAGTGTTGCTTGAAGGCTGGCGCTGATTAAGAAAGCGGTAAATTCTGACCAAGCCTGGACCTGACACGAGGCGCTCGTAGGATACCCGCCCCAGTTCTTGTTGCAAGGAAACGAGTAACTCAATTTGCAGCGCCGACGTCGGCGCGAAATGGGTATGGCCTCCCTCGGAGTCGAGGACGCGGTAGCGTCCCTGTGCCCAGATTAACTGCGCGACGCCCAACCCCGTGCCCGCGCCGACGACTAAACGCGGCGCGTGTTGTTGCACGGGCGCGGCGTGAAGGCTGACGACATCATCGGCGCCCAGCGCATCAATGCCGGCGGCGATGGCGTGAAAATCATTAATTAAAAAAACCTGTTCAATATGATGCGCGGACTGCAAAGCCAGGCTATCCATCTGCCAAGGCAGATTGGTGATCTTCGCCAGCCGCTGGCCACGTTCTGGACCGGTCACGGGACCGGCTACACCGAAGCAGGCGTGGTTAATATCCCGGCGCGCGTCAGCGGGCGCGTGATCAAGAAATTTTTTTAATAAAATATCGAAATCCTGAAAATCCTGGCTAGCAAATTTTTGCTGGTGCAAGATCGTATGACGCCTGTCCCGCACCTCGGCGATTTGCAGCAGGGTTTTGGTGCCGCCGATGTCAGCGGCGAGAACCTTCATGAGCGCAAGGCCTCCGGAAGCAAACTCGCCGCCGCTTCATCGAGGTACCACTCCAATACACCTTGCGGATTGATGAGCTGTACCGGATAAGGCGGCGTGGTACGCGCGGCGAATACATCGCGCATGATAGGCGCTTTGCCTTCACCGCCGACTAGAATCAGCACATGCCGGGCATGATCGATGACCGGCAAAGTCAGGGTGATACGCCAAGTCTCGAATTTTTCCACGAACACCGCTTCGACCAAACGCGCCCGTTCGTGGAGTACGGGCGTGCCGGGAAATAAAGAGGCGATGTGTCCATCGGGTCCAACGCCGAGCAAAAGCAGATCGAATTGAACGATACCTTGCGATGACATGGGCAGACGTGAGCTGAGTAAGCGCGCGTACTTGGTGGCTGCTTCGTGCGCATCCTCCATTTCGCCTTCCATGCGATAGATTTGCGCGGAGGGAATAGGCACGTGATCGAGCAAGGCTTCCTTGGCCATGCGGAAATTGCTGTCGGCGTTATCCGGTGGCACGGTACGTTCATCACCGAAATAAACATGCACGCGATCCCAAGCGATACGCGTGGCGAAATCCGGATTGGCGATGCGCTGATAAAGCGCGCGCGGCGTAGAGCCGCCAGAGAGCGCGATATGGAATTTTCCGCGCGCGGAGATAGCCGCTTCAGCCAATTGCACCCAACGCTGGGCGGCGGCGTAGTTGAGGGCGTCTCCGTCGTTGAACAGGCGTAAATCACCGATGATCATCCTTGGAACCCCCTAAACTGTGCTGACATGGCCAACACGCTCATTATAACCAGCCGGCGTATTAGCGCGAGAGGCGGAGTGAGTGCTTCATTAAGTGCACAGGCGCATCGCCAAGCGCGCCTGAGTGACGAAATTGAGCATATTACGCAAATCATCGGCCTCGATATTTTGACCGGATACCGGCCGGTCCGCGTAGAAAAATCCCACTGGTTTACCGTCAAAGCTCAATGCGGCGACGACAAAACTCTTGATCGCCGCGACACGGCTAAACCCTTCCGGCAACAGGGCGGCGGTGACGGGATCTTCAATATCCTCAATTAAAAATTCACCGCCTTCCAATAATACCGTTGAAAAATAATCTCGCTTTGGATTGATGGGTAAAGAGAAATATTCCTTCATCTGTTCGCGGCTGGCCCCCACCGCCAAGCGGGCGACATAATTACGCCGGTCGGGCGTGACCAGGCACAGAAGAGCGCGATCAAAGCCCGCGCCGCGCTGTATCCCTTCGAGTACTTTAACAAAGACTTGGTTCAAGCGGACCCCTTGGGTGATGGCGGTGGTGATCTCTTGAATTAGACTCAGCTGCAGCTGTGCGTTATGGAACACCGCCGCGGGCGGCGAATCGCTCGCGGCCGTAACCGGCGGCACGGCCATGGTAGGCGCCGTCACTTCGGCATGACCTCGTTCCTTGCTCTGTGTATCGGATGTTTGAGGTGTGTTGAGCGCCGCTGTGCCACCGGGTTTGGACGCGCTGCTTTGCGCGACGGCGGTGTCGTTGCTGGCGCTGGCGTAATAGGAAAGTTGCCGCGCCCATTTGTCGCGGGCGTTGTCCTCGCCTTGACCCAATACAGGTTTGAGCAGGCTCTTATCCAAACCATAGTCATGCGCCAATGCACAGGACATGCGGAAGGAGTCGTTAAAACTGTTTTCGATGAGGCCGTGATTCAAGCCGGTTACCGTGGCGAGGTTTCGCAGCGATTCCGAAAAACAATCCGTGGCGTTGCTCTTGGTTACATACAAGGTATCCACCAGCTCGTTGGAGAGACAGGACAGCGCGCGATTGAGCAGCAAGCGGTCATGTGAAGCGCCGTTGATCGTCATGGGCGCGCGTGACATCGAACTTACCACCAAGGGGGGGAATTCCCAGGTTTTCGCCAAATCTTGGCTGATTGCATCGAAACGGCTGCCCAGTACGGTGTGCTCAGCATGGGCTGGCGTTATCCCCGCCTGCATTTGGAGATCTTGTATACGAATATAGTCCTGCGGCAGGACATAGGCCACGATGATCTCACCTAAGTTATTCAACAGGGCACACACATAACTCTCTTCAATGTCCTTGATACCGCATTTAGAGGCCAGGTCGCGGACGAGGCCCGCGGCGATGTAAGAACGCACCAGCATGCGGCTCATATCCAAGGCGGAATTGGAGTTTTGAAAACTTTCTATGAGTTTAAGCGTGAGGGTGAGATTGCGTACCGTTTCAAACCCCAGCATGATCACGGCGCGTGATACCACTGAGATCTTGCCCAGTCCGCGATTGTAATAAGCCGAATTCGCCAAGCGTAACAGCTTGGTGCTGAGGTTTGCGTCCTTTAGGACCTCCTGTGCCACGGCCATGGCATCGGCTTGCGGGTCGGAACTGGCGCGGCGCACCTTGTTGATGCTGGTGCTAAAAATGGGTAAATCCCCCAAACGGTCCATGCCGGACTTGATTCGCGCCATCGTGGTGGCGTGACTAATCTGCGCTGCGGCCTGATCCGTGACTGGCATGGAACTATCTTTTTTCATTTCAATTACCTAGTCCTAAGGTAGTGGGGACATGAATAATCTGCAGGGCGCTAATAGGGTTGTCGGATACTGCGGCCTAAGTCTTGAGCTGGAGAAAAAAAGCGCCTGAAGAAAAGGCGTCGCCATTTTTCCTTTCTTGACCCTGCCACCTTGCGCGACGTACCCTGGAAAATCCATAGAGTAGAGTGAACAACAACGCGAGGAGGCCGTTATGGAGAGCTGGATGTTGATTACCGGGATCAGCCTATTCTTTTGTGGGCTATTATTTGGATTTTTTACCGGCCGCACCATGGGTGCCGCCGCCAAACATGCACGGCAATTAGAAGAAGAACTGAAGAGCGTACGCGCGGACACCAGCGCCTACCGCGAAAAAGTGACGGAGCATTTTGTCACTACCGCGGACTTGGTGAATAAACTCACCGCGAATTACCGCGACGTGTATTCTCATCTCGCCAAGGGTTCTCAAGATCTTTGCGGTGCCGACGCACCCAAGCTAGTCATGGTGGACGCCAGCGCCGATCGCTTGATTACGGGCGGCAGTGATCAGGCGAAAGAAAAAGAAAAAGACAAAGATAAAGGTAACGGGGCGGTAAAAGCGGAAGCTGAGAGCATGACGGCGGAGCAGGATAGTGGCAACGGCAGCGTCGAAGAAACCACCCTCGCTGCGCGGGAAGACAAGGTTGCGAGTGAATCGCGCGCCGTGCATTGAGGCCCACGGAAGAGATAAACCGCCCTCCCCGCTTGCGCGGTGAGCAATAATAAAACCAGGTTGATTTCACCCTCGCCGCGCGGGCGGGGGAATTCTTTGATTTTAATCTTATAAAACTTTTTTGATTAGGCTGGAACCCGGCGCTCCAGCACCACGAAGCCATGCGCGTAAGGATTGTTTTCATCGGCCGCGTGTTCTTCACGCGCCGTCTCACGCCACGCCGCCGCGTTCACCGCGGGGAAAAAGGCATCACCCTCGAAACGATGATGAATCTCGGTGAGATACACGCGTTGCGCCCGCGGTAAAAGTTGTTCATAAAACGAAGCGCCGCCGATCACCATAAGTTCGTCCGCATCACCGGCCGCGGCGATGGCCTCGTCGATGGAGCGCGCCACGGTCACGCCCTCGGGATGAAAGCCGCGATCCTGACTGACGACGATGTTCACGCGGCCGGGCAGCGGTTTGCCGATGGAGTCGAACGTCTTGCGGCCCATCAGTATGGGCTTGCCGAGGGTGAGGCGGCGAAAGTGTTTCAAGTCCGCGGGTAAATGCCAGGGCAGACGGTTTTCGATGCCGATCACCCGGCCTTCGCCCATTGCCGCGATGAGGGAAATTATCATCACCCTACACCGCCACCGGCGCTTTTATAGCGGGGTGGGATTGATAATCCACCAGCTCGAAATCCTCGAAGCGGAAATCGAAGAGTGAGTTCACATTCGGGTTGAGCCGCATGCGCGGCAAGGCGTGCGGCGCGCGCGACAATTGTAATTCCGTTTGTTCGAGATGATTGAGATAGAGATGCGCGTCGCCCAAGGTGTGGACGAACTCGCCGGGTTTGAGGCCGGTGACCTGCGCGATCATCAAGGTCAGCAAGGCATACGAAGCGATATTGAAGGGCACGCCGAGAAAGATGTCGGCGCTGCGTTGATAGAGCTGACACGAGAGCCGGCCCTCGGCCACGTAAAATTGAAAAAAGGCATGGCAGGGCGGCAGCGCCATGCGTTCGATGTCGGCGACATTCCAGGCGCTGACGATCAAGCGCCGCGAGTCGGGATTGTTATTTATCTGCTCGATGAGCTGGCTGATCTGATCGATATGGCGCCCGTCCGGCGTGGGCCACGAGCGCCATTGATAACCATAGATCGGACCGAGCTCACCATCGGCGCCGGCCCACTCGTCCCAAATACTCACGCCGTTATCGCGCAGATACTGGATATTGGTCTCGCCTTTCAAAAACCACAGCAGCTCGTGAATAATGGAGCGCAGATGCAGTTTCTTGGTGGTGACCACCGGAAAACCCGCGGCGAGATCGAAACGCATTTGATAACCGAACACGCTCAGCGTGCCGGTGCCGGTGCGGTCTTCCTTGCGCGCGCCGTGGCCTTTGACGTGGCGCATTAGCTCTAGGTACTGCTTCATCGGCCAAACCCCTCCGCGAAAAAAATGTTTAACTCGCTGCCGCCTTGCGCGCCGCCGCGCGATACGCCCACCACAGCAGCGCGGCGCCGCCGAGGATGAGCGGCGTCGACAAGACCTGACCCATGGTCAGCCAGCCGAAGGCGAGATAACCCAGCTGGGCGTCGGGTTCGCGCACGAATTCGACGCTGAAGCGAAACGCGCCATAGCCCAATAAAAACAGCGCCGACACCGCCATCAGCGGCCGCGGTTTGCTGGAGTACAGCCATAGAATGATGAACAGCAGCACGCCTTCGAGCAAGGCTTCATAAAGCTGCGAAGGGTGACGCGGCAGCGGCCCGCCGCCGGGAAACACCATGGCCCAGGGCACTTCGCTCGCCCTGCCCCATAACTCACCGTTGATGAAGTTACCGATACGCCCGGCGCACAGGCCGATGGGCACCAGCGGCGCGGTGAAGTCCGCTACCTGAAAAAATGTTTTTTGATAACGCCGGCCCAGCAGCCACATCGCCACGATGACGCCGATCAAACCGCCGTGAAAGGACATGCCGCCCTCCCACACCTTGAAGATGCGCAAAGGTTCGGCGATAAAGGCCGGGAAATCGTAAAACAGCACGTAACCCAAGCGGCCGCCCAGCACCACGCCCAGGCCGCCGTAAAAAATCAGGTCGGCGACTTGCTCTTCCGTCCAGGCGCTGTGCGGCTGGCGCGCGCGCCAGCGGCCCAGCCACCACGCGGCGGCGAAGCCGACGAGATACATCAAGCCGTACCAGTGGATTTTCAGCGGGCCCAATTCCAGGGCGACGGGATCGATGGTCGGATAGGTCAACATGCGCGGCGTCTACGGCTAGGGAGCCGCTATTGTAACGATTCGGGGCGCGAGGGGTAAGCGCGTTCGCTGTTAGCTGCGTTGGCGGTAGAGGCGGTGCAGCTCCATCACCTTGTCGACGTAATGCGTGGTTTCGGGATAGGGCGGGATGCCGCCATGACGCAGCACGGCGTTTTCGCCGGCATTATAGGCGGCCAGCGCCAGGCGCATGTCGAATTGAAAGGTCTCCAGCAGCAGGCGCATATAACGCACGCCACCCATAATATTTTGCGCGGGATCGAACACATCGTTCACGCCGAAGCGTTCCGCGGTTTGCGGCATGAGCTGCATCAAACCCGAGGCGCCCTTGGGGGAAATGGCACGGGCATCGAAGGCCGATTCCGCGTGGATCATGGCATGCACCAAGGCCTTATCCACGCGATAGTCTTCCGCCGCGCGGGTGACGATGTCCTCGACCTGCGGCGAGGGCGTCATCGCCCGCAAGGGCCGGTTGGCGCGAGGGGAATAGTTGACTTGCTTGGCGCGCGACGAGGCGGAGCGGTATTTGCGCACCTCGACCAAGGTGTGACGCCGGTCATGGCTGGGCATATTGGTGAAATTGAGCACGCCGTTCTGATCGCGATAGACATAGATATCCGACTGGGCCATGGCGGCCCCCGCGCTGCTCAGTAAAACCAGGCCAAACAATAAATAGTGCAAAGGCTTGTGTGCGCTCATTACCGAAGCTGTTCTTAGTTTGATCGTTGCCCGCCGTGCTGGCCTGGCGCCCCCGGTCTCCGCCGTGAGTCAGCGGCTAGCCGCCACTCGCTCCCGCCTCCCGCGGTACTCAAGGAGTATAGCGGGTTTTTATGCCATGGCTTGAAGGGCGGGCGCAAGCCCGCCCCATCAATTGGGTAACACCCGACAAAACAAGGCCTTCAGATAATCGGTCTCCGGCACCGCCGGCAGTATCGGGTGGTCCGGGCCTTGGTGGCCGGGTTCGAGCACGGCGAGGTTGCGGTCCAAATGGCGGCTGGTCTGCAGCACGAGCTGGCGCAGATTGTCGCGCGATAGATGATAAGAACAGGAGGCGGAGATCAAGATCCCGTCCTTGGCCAGCACTTGCATGGCCTGTTGATTGAGGCGCTGATAGGCGGCCTGCCCGGCATGGAAATCCTTTTTACGCTTGATGAAGGCGGGCGGATCGAGGATGACCACATCAAAGTGCGCCCGTTCTTCGCGCAAGCGCTTGAGCACCTCGAAGGCGTCACCCTGCGCGGTGTTCACCCGCTCCGCCACCCCATTGAGCGCGGCATTGTGCTTGACCTGGGCAAGGGCCTGCTCCGAGCTGTCGACGCAGAGCACCTCGCTCGCGCCCGCCACCGCGGCCTGCACCCCCCAGCCGCCGATGTAGCTGAAGACATCCAGCACCCGCAGGCCGGCGACATAGTTTTGCATCCGCGCGCGGTTCATGCGGTGATCGAAAAACCAGCCGGTCTTTTGCCCCGTGAGCGCGGGCACGACGAAACGCACGCCGTTTTCCTCGATCTCGATAGCCTCCGGCAGCTCGCCCAGGGCGGCGCCAGTGTAATTCGGCAAACCCTCCAAGGCCCGGCCGCTGGTGTCGTTGCGCCAGACGATGCACGCGGGTTTCAGCACCTGCGTCAGCGCGGCGAGGATATCGTCCTTCACCCGCTCCATCCCGGCGGTGTTGATCTGCGCCACCAGGGTGTCGCCGTAACGGTCCACCACCAGGCCGGGCAGGCCGTCGCCCTCGCCATACACCAGGCGGTAAAAGGGCTTGGCGAAGAGGCGTTGGCGCAGGCTCAAAGCCACGTTCAAGCGATGTACCAGCAGGGATTTACTCAAGACCTGGGCACGGTCCCGGCTCAGCAAACGGCCGCAGATGAGCGAGTTGGGGTTAACGTAACCGCTGCCGAGCGGCTTGCCGCTGCTATCTTGAAACTCGGCGGGCTGACCCGGTTCAAAGGCGGTGAGCGGCGTGGCGGCCACGTCCACTTCATTGCTGAACACCCAGACATGCCCGGCGCGCAGACGGCGTTCTTCATTCTTTTTCAAACGCAAGGGAGCGAGTTCCACGGCCTGTCCTTCATTCAACGGATGGGGCGCTGAGCTTAGTGAAATACCGCGTACGGGGCAACCAGCACCGCGCGTCCGCAGGGCGCAACGGACTAATGAATTACTAAGACCTTCGTTGACACCGCCACCTTCTTCACCACTCCGCCCCTGCGGGGCACCCTCAAAGGGGAGGGGAGTAATATTTTATTTCTCCCCTCCTTGCCAAGGAGGGGTGGACGCGCAGCGGACGGGGTGGTTCCGCCTTCCCAAGGAGGGTGGACGCGTCAGCCGGCAGGGTGCTTGAGCCGCTGCTTGAGGCTTTATTAACGCAATTTTTAGGTATGGAGATCGTCTGACGCATCACGCTCCGTGGAAAAGCGGTCAGCCAGCGCTTGCCGAGATTTGGCGCGCACAGCGGCACGCCACGATCACGCGCCGATCTTGGCTCGGCCCGCTGGGTTAATTCCCCGCTGCCCGAAACCGCAGGCCGAAGGACTTATTCGCGGGGATGGTTAGGGTATCATTCTGCCCGGCGGCGGCGCTGCCGCCGAGCGTCAAATCATCGGGGCTGGCGGCGGTATTGATGCCGGCGAACTCATCGACGCCGACATCGCCGTCGAAGGCATCGGTCTGCGCCGTCGTCGCGGCGGCAAAGATTGCCGCCGC
>CAMYKQ010000011.1 GCA_947259075.1 uncultured Gammaproteobacteria bacterium
GCCCTGGCAGCGATTCAGGGAGATCTGACGATGGCGGAGATGGTCAAGAAGTTCGATGTTCACGCCAACCAGATTACCGAGTGGAAGAAGCAGCTGCTGAACGGCGCACCGGACGTGTTCGGCAAAGACGCGAAGCAGGCCGAAGATACGGAGCAAACGGTCCGCGCGTTGCGCGCCAAGATCGGTCAGCTGACGATGGAGAATGATTTTTTAGAACGCGGGCTCGAACGGATTCACGGACCCAGAGGAAAGAAATGGTAGACCTAGTAAACGGGGTCAGAGCACAATTTTCACTTATATAGAAACGTCTATCGGAAGCCGAGGTGCAGAGTATATTAGAAAGTAATGTACACTGAGCTATCCCGATTATGTAAGCCAAAACAAAATAGCCTAGATCAGAGGCGATAAGAAACGCTTTGGCTCCACTCATGTCAAGCCGAGTACATGCCTAAGCCCGATGAAAACTGAAATTCACAATCTGTCTTGCGACGAAAGTCATCGCATTTTTACTCAAGCATGCGGCAGTTACACTATAGAAATTTTTGAGAATGAAGATTATCGCTGGTTAAGTCTGGGTAACGGGATTATTCAATCGCTAAGCAGCATTTCAGAACCTGATCGGGTTTTATTCCCTTACTTACAGTCAATGCTGCTGGTGTTGGCTTGGAAACAACCCCCTCTTAAACTTCTCAATCTCGGCTCTGGATGCGGCACGATCGAGCGTTTTTTATCCAAACATTACCCTGATATCTCCGTCACCTCTGTGGAGTCGGATATCAACATGATTAATATAGCTCGCAAGTATTTCAATATACCTGCATCCCAGCCATTCATTCATGGCTCTGCAGATGCTTTTGTAAAGACTTGCAAGACTCGATACGAGCTTATTCTCTGTGACCTTCATGATGGCGCAACTCATCCTGAGTATCTTGACGATCTGGAGTTTTACCTCGACGTGAAAAATTGCTTATCAGACGACGGCGTACTTGTGATCAACCATATCCCGGACGGCGAGAGTGCCTTGTTAGATAAATTGCTAGTTATAAGGAAGGTTTTTAAATGGCAGTGTTTGTTGGATTTCGACAACTACAAGAACATTATTCTCTACATATCTAATCGCGAACCATCACTGGATGATAGTTATGAATTAAACGAAAGATTGACTAGGAGCTTGAAAATAAATACATCAGCGTTAATAAACAGGATGACCTTCATGCCGCCAAGAAGTGGGTGATCAGGAATAGGGGGCAGATCACAATTTTCGCTAATATAGGGAAGATCCAAGCAGACTGTGAGAAGCTGATCAGCAAGTAGCCTGGGATGAACGAAGTGAAACCCGGGTTTCACAAGCAAGGTTTAACCCATATTGGGTCTCCTCCCATTTTGCAAGACACCGCCTTGACAACACCGAACATCTAGCCTAAACCTTAGAGCGCCAAGGTAGTAGCGATGGCATCGTCCGCACTGCATGATGGCAGACTGAGTCCGCTTCCAGGAACAGCAGATTGGCAATAAGAACCGCAAAGCGAAGCGGGCCTCCCTCGCCATCCATCTATTAGGAGGAGACTCATGTTCCAGATCACTCGATTACCCTTGACCCTTGCACTGGTGGTATTGCTCACGGCCTGCGCCGGCGATGGCATGATGCGACAAGAGATGGGCGCCCTATCGGAGAAGGGCGGTGGAACGGCGATCATCTGCGACAGTCGGGCGTGGACCGGTCACGCCGCCGATGATTACGCCAACGTGGGCGCATGCAATGCCGACAAACCCAACTTGCAGACCAGCGCCGTCAATGACGGCACGACGACGTGCGACAGCTACTGCACGGCGATGAGCTGCACGTCCCAGTATATTCCGGCCAACCCCACCGCGACCGCCGCCTGCACTCAGAAGACCCCGACCTTCGTCGTCGGCACCGCGGTGTCAAGTTTTACCTGCCGCTGTAACAAGTAGGCGGCAAGGTGTTGTACTGATTCAATCAGCCAATAGAGCTTGTGTTGAGCGAGAGCGAAACCCGGGGGACGCGGTATCCGCGCCTCAAAATCTCCGTCTTTCGCGAAAGCAAGTAGTCTTGGTAGAACGTACATTGTGAAACCCGGGTTTCACTTCGTTCAACCCAGGCTACTCGATAGCCCGGCGTCGACGGATGCCCGCTCAGGGTAGTGGACAAAGACATATCGCGGGCTAGCAAGGCCGAAACGGCGGGGCAATTGCGTTAAGGATTCGATGTAACGCGTTAATTCATACCTTGCGGGTGAGAAGTTAACCGTACCTCGGCCTCGGTCATGCTGGAAGAATTAAAGATGATATCGCGCCATTCCTATACACGTCAGTTAACCTCAATATGCTCCACCAACAACTGCGCGCTGCGCTGGCCGCGATATTCATTGACGTCAAGTTTGTAGGCGAGTTGTGCTTGCGTTTGTTCTGCCGGCCAATCACCGTCGGTGGTGTTGAAGGCGATGGCGTCGAAGATCGCGTCGCGGCCCGGCGCCTTCACCACCATTTTCAAATGGCGCTCACCGACGATGCGGCGCTGCAGGATTTCGAAATGGCCGTCGAACACCGGCTCGGGAAAGGCTTGGCCCCAGGGACCGGCGCCGCGCAAGAGTTCGGCTAGTTCTAAATTCATTTCCTGCGGCGCGAGTTCACCGTCACTCATGATGACGCCGCGCAAATCCTCCGGCGCGAGGTGGCGGCGTATTTCTTCATCGAAGGCGGCGCTGAAGGCGGCGAAGTTTTCTTGCGGCAAGGATAAACCGGCGGCCATGGCGTGGCCGCCGAATTTGCTGAGCAGGCCGGGGTGGCGCGCGGCCACGGCGTCCAGCGCATCGCGGATGTGCACGCCCGGCACCGAGCGCGCCGAGCCTTTCAGCTCGCCCTCGCCCGCTGGCGCGAAGGCGATGACCGGCCGGTGTAAGCGGTCTTTGATGCGCGAGGCGAGGATGCCGATGACGCCTTGATGCCAATGCGCTTGATAGAGGCATAAGCCGGTGGGCAGGGCCGCGTCGTCTTCGGTGAGTTCCAATTCGGCAAGATCGGTCAAGGCCTCGTCTTGCATTTGGGTTTCGATGGCGCGGCGTTCGTGATTGAGTTGATCCAAGCGCGCGGCCATCATGCGCGCCTGGCTTAAGTCATCACTGAGCAGGCAGTCTATGCCGTGCGACATATCTTGCAAGCGGCCCGCCGCGTTCAGCCGCGGGCCGACCGCGAAGCCTAAATCCGCGGCTACTAATTGCTGAATGTTGCGCCCGGCGATATCGAGCAGGGCGCGAATACCCGCGCAGGCACGCCCGGCGCGAATGCGCGCCAAGCCTTGACTCACCAAGATGCGGTTGTTGTAATCCAGCGGCACCACGTCGGCCACCGTGCCCAGCGCCACCAGGTCCAGCAGTTGCGCGAGATTGGGTTCGGCGCTGCCGCTCCGCGTAAACCAATTCATTTCACGCAGGCGCGCACGCAGCGCCAGCATCACATAAAAAATCACGCCGACGCCGGCGAGATGTTTGCTGGGAAACTCATCACCCGTCTGATTGGGATTGACGATGGCGTCGGCCGCGGGCAGACGCGCGCCCGGCAAGTGGTGATCGGTAATCAAGACGCGCATGCCGCGCGCCTTGGCGGCGGCGACGCCTTCGACACTGGAAATACCGTTATCCACGGTGATGAGCAAGTCCGGCCGCTGCTCGGCGGCAACGGCGACGATCTCCGGCGTCAAGCCGTAGCCGTATTCAAAACGATTGGGCACGACGAAATGCACTTCGCGCGCGCCCAAGCAACGCAAGGCGCGCACCGCCACCGCGCAACTGGTGGCACCGTCGGCGTCAAAATCGGCGACGATGAGGATGCGTTGCTGTCGTTCCAGCGCGTCCACCAGCAAGTCCACCGCCGCCGCGATGCCCATCATGCTGGTATAGGGCAATAAGTTTTCCAGTGAGCAATTCAACTCGCTGGCGCTGTGTAGCTGGCGCGCGGCGTAGACGCGGCGCAGCACGGGGTGCAGCTCGGCGGAAAACGTAGAGCTGTTATCAATGATGTCGCGGCGTAAGATGATCTTTTTCATAGGTCCCGCTTCGTTCCATGGTCTAGGCTTTGCGCCGTTAGATTCACACTGACTCATTTATTTGGTGCGGCCTCGCGCCGCTCACCACCCCGCCCCTGCGGGGCACCCCTCCTCAAAGATGAGGGGAGGGAAAAATTAGATACCCGCCTGAGAGGCACCCCGCCTCACCGAGGCGGAGAGAATTAAAAATAAATTTCCCTCCTTCGCCGCACGTACGTCGAGGACAAAGGCGCGGCCCTGTAAAATTTTTTGATAGCCCCCCCTGCGAAACACCCCGCCTCATCGCGGCGGAGAGAATTAAAAATAAATTCCCCTCCTTCACAAGGAGGGGTGGACGCGCAGCGGACGGGGTGGTTTTCCCCCGGGGCTTGGCGCGGTTTGAATGCAATCATCGCCGCGCCCACGCCAGCAACGGCCGCCGCCACCAGCGCCGCGCGGCGCGCGCGTCGAGGACAAAGGCGCGGCCCTGTAAAGTTTTTTGATAGCCCTCCCTGCGAAACACGCCGCCTCACCGAGGCGGAGCGAATTAACAATAAATTCCCCTCCTTCACAAGGAGGGGTGGACGCGCAGCGGACGGGGTGGTTTTCCCCGGGGCTTGGCGCGGCGTGAATGCAATCATCACCGCGCCCACGCCAGCAACGGCCGCCGCCGCAGCCACCAGCGCCGCGCCGCGCGCACGTCGAGGACAAAGGCGCGGCCCTGTAAGGTGTCGATCGTCACGCTATCGACGCGGCCTTGTTTTAACGCAGCGTAGAGCGGCGCGATCCAGCTTTCGTGTACGCTTTCAATAAACTTACGCCAGGCTTCGATGTCGGCGCACTGCGCGGCTTCGCGCGCGCCATCGAGCACCAGCAGCTGCGCGCCCGGTGTTTCGTCTTCCAGCCACTCCGCCGCGTCGGCGGGCAGACTGGCATGCGGCGTACCCGCCAAGGCGGCCAAACCCGCCGCCAGCGCCTCGTTACTCCACACCTGCGCCCAGGTGCCGCGTGGCACCGCGGGCAAGACACCGCCGCCCCAAAACCACAGGCTGTTCGCCGCGGGCACGCCGCGTTGTTCGCGCGCGCGATTGACGCCGCTGGCGTGCAACATCATTTGCACTTCGTTTAATAGGCTGCGCCAGCGCCGCGCCTCCGCGCCCTGCGGCATGCAATGCAAGACGTCGCGTCCTATCACCTCGGGCAAGGGGCTGCCGCGCATTCGCGGATCGCGGTCGAGGCGCAGATACCAGCGCCGGGGATTTTCCGCCTCCAATTCCCAACCCTCGCTACGGAACAGCGCATTGAGCTCAATCACCAGTTGATTGATTTCACCCGCGCTGATGTCCAGCAAACGATTACCCAGCATCACCAAACGGCCGCGGTCGGCTTGCACGTGAATCGGATCGGCGCGCAGCCACCACTGCGCGCCGGCGTCGCCCATATCGAGCTGGCGCGTGACGGCAGCGACGGGGGCGTCGCCTTCGCCATCGAGTTTCACGCCGAACAGCTCAAACAGTCCGCGCTCCAATTCTTGCGCTTGCCCTTCCACGCACCGCGCGCGCGTTAAAAACCGCTCCAACTCGGGGAGCGGCAAGTCCGCAAACAAGGTGTCGCGGCCGCGCGGCAGCTCCGGACCGAAGAGGCCGGGTAGCAGCAAGGTAAGGCTGCGCGATATTTTTTTCTTCATGCGGCATGCTCCGGCGGACGCCATTCAAAACAGATTCCGCCTTCATCGCCGCTGGCGTGAAACGGCGCGCAGCGCCACTGATCCGCCACCGCCGCCAAACGCTCGCCGACATACACCAGCGGAATGCGCGCGCGTTGCCACGGCGGCACGCCGCGCTCTTGCAATAATTTTTTCAAATCACGCGTCGGGCCGTCCGGACTAACTTGACAGTGTTCACCGCCCCGGCGAAAACGCACGCTGACACCCTGCGCGCACAGCGCCGCCTTCACGCCTGCGCCTCGCGCGGGCCGCGCGCTGAGTTGCGCGCCATCGGGCAAACGCAGCGGCGCGCGCAGATCCCACTGCAACACGGTGCTCACATCGACCTCGGCTTGCGGCGGCAATGCGTATAAGTGATCGCGATAACGCCGCAACTCCGCGCCGTCCCACTTCACCAGCGGCAGGCGGTCGCGCCCGGCGTGCAGAATATCGCGCTGCGCATGGGCCAGGCGCGCGCTGTCCGGCACGTTGAAACCCAAACTCTTCAGCCAGAAACGCAGCACATTGCGCTGGCGTGCCTCATCGAGCAGCAGCAGCGCGGGGATGGATAAACACACGGCCTGCGCGGCACGGCACGCGGCCAGATCTTGCCCGGCGAGCGCATCGAGCAAGCGCGCCGCCTCCGCTTGATGCGCCGCGCCGCGGGTGAGCACCCGCGCCGCCGCGGGCCAGCGCTGGCGCAACAGCGGCATCACCGCGCCGCGCAGAAAATTGCGGTCGAAACCGGTATCGGCATTGCTGGGATCATCGATCCAGCGCAGGCCTTGCGCTTGGGCATAGGCTTGCAACTCGGCGCGGGAAAAATTTAACAAGGGCCGCGCGTGCAGTCCGCTCGCGAAGGGCGCGGCCGCGGGCATGGCGGCGAGGCCGTGCGGACCGCCGCCGCGCAGCAGTTGCAGCAGCAGGGTTTCGGCTTGATCGTCTTGATGATGGGCGGTGAGAAGACAATCGCCCTCTTCTATTAATTCGGCCATGGCCTGATAACGCGCCCGCCGCGCCGCCGCCTCGGGGCTGTCACCCGGCGCGCCGCGCGCGTTCACGCGCAGCGTGCTCAAAGGCAGATTCAAGTCCGCGCACACGGCGGCGCAGTGGCGCGCCCACGCGGCGGAGGCGGCTTGCAAGCCGTGATCGACATGCACCGCGTGAAACGGCACACGCGGGCCGCGCTGTTGCAACTGCGCCGCCGCGTGCAGCAATACATGGGAATCACTGCCGCCGCTGTAGGCCAGCCAATAACGCTTCACCGGCGGCAAGCGCCGCAGTATCTCGGCCAAGGTGTCGGGGGAAAAAGACGGCTGGCGGCGGCGCTCGTCCACCGGCTTATTGGGGGCGGGTGGTGAATTGGCCGAATTGCATCAGCCGCTCGTAGCGTTTTTTCACCAAGGCGTCGGCCGTGCCCTCAGATAATTCCTCAAGGGTTTCGAGCAAGACGTCTTTCAAACGCTGGGCCATGGTCTCGACGTCGCGGTGGGCGCCGCCCAGCGGCTCCTTGATGACCTGATCCACCAGCCCCAATTTTTTTAGGCGGGTGGAGGTGATGCCCATGGCCTCGGCGGCATCGGCGGCCTTGGCGGCGCTCTTCCATAAAATAGAGGCGCAACCCTCGGGTGAGATCACCGAATAGGTGCTGTACTGCAGCATATTCACACGGTCGCCGACGCCGATGGCGAGCGCGCCGCCGGAGCCGCCTTCGCCGATGACGGTGACAATGATAGGCACCTTGAGGGTGGACATGACGAAGAGGTTGCGGGCGATGGCCTCACTCTGACCGCGCTCCTCGGCATCGATGCCGGGATAGGCGCCGGGGGTATCGATGAAGGTGAGGATGGGCAACTTAAAGCGTTCCGCGGTCTGCATGAGACGCATGGCCTTGCGATAACCCTCGGGACGCGGCATGCCGAAATTGCGGCGCACCTTCTCCTTGGTGTCGCGGCCCTTCTGCTGGCCGATGACCATCACCGGCCGTCCTTCGAGGCGGGCGAGGCCGCCAACGATGGCGGGATCGTCGGCGAAGGCGCGGTCGCCGTGCAGCTCTTCGAAGTGGGTAAATATGCGCTCGATGTAGTCGAGGGTATAAGGCCGCTGCGGGTGGCGCGCCAATTGCGCGATCTGCCACGAAGTCAGATTGGAGAAGATCGACTCGGTGAGGGTCTTGGATTTGGCCTCGAGCTTGGCGATTTCCTCGGAGATGTTGATCTCGTTATCATTGCTGACGAAGCGAAGTTCTTCGATCTTGGCTTCCAGCTCGGCGATGGGTTGTTCAAAGTCCAGAAAACTGTGTTTCATAACATCCGTTGCTTGTCGTTGAGGGCGCGCGGCCTATTCTAACGTCCAGCGCCGCGCTCAGCTATAAATGACGCGCACTTTGTCCTCGCCCGCCAATTCCTTCAAACGGTGAATCAAGGCGTCACTGGGCCGCACCCGCCACTCCGGCCCCAGCACCAGCCGCGCCCGCGCGCCGTCACCGAGGTAGTCCAGCCACACCGGGCAGCGGCCTTCGCGGAAGGGTTCCAGCACCTGGGCCAGGGAATGGGAGAAGCCGTTGCCGGCCTGCGCGGCGCTGACGCCGATCTCGACGCGGCGGGCGTATTGCTCGCGGGCCTCGTCGATGTCGAAGATGCGCTCGGCGCTCATTTTGAAACCGCCGGAATACTCATCCACGCTCACCGTGCCCTCCACCACCAGGAGCTTGTCCTTCACCAAATAGTTGCGGAAGCGGTTGTAGGCTTCTGAAAAGACGGCGAGTTCGATGCGGCCGCTGCGGTCATCCAAAATAACGAAGGCCATGCGGTCACCGCGCTTGCTCACCCGCGCGCGAATGGCGACGACCAAACCCGCGATCACCACGGTCTGATCCCGCTCGGGCTTCAACGAGGCGATGCGGATCTTCACAAACTGCGCGAGCTCGTGCTCGTACTGCTCGATGGGATGGCCGGTTAAATAGAGGCCGAGGGTGTCTTTCTCGCCTTCGAGCCGCTGCTGGTCACTCCACTCCGGCGCGTCGACGAAACGCAGGGCGGAGGCATCGCTGGTGGCGGGCACGGCGTGGCCGAAGAGGTCGTCCTGCCCGGCGGCGCTGTCGCGGCCGTGCTGTTCCGCTGCTTGCAGGGCGGCGCTGAGCGAGGCCATGAGCACGGCGCGGCGCGGCCCGAGTTGATCGAGCGCACCCGCGCGGATCAGCGCCTCCAGCACCCGGCGGTTGACCCGGCGCTGGTCGATGCGGCGGCAGAAGTCGAAGAGGTCTTTATAGGGACCGTTGCGTTCGCGCTCCTCAACCATATTGTCGGTGGCGGCCGTGCCCACGCCCTTGATGGCGCCGAGGCCGTAATAAATCGCGCACTCGTCCTTGACGGTGAAACTGGTGCTGCAGAGATTGACGTCGGGCGGGAGGATGTCCAGCCCCATGTGGCGGGCCTCGTCGATGAAGGTCACGACCTTATCGGTGTGGTGCATGTCCGCCGACATCACCGCCGCCATGAAGGCGGCGGGGTAATGGGCCTTGAGCCAGGCGGTTTGATACGAGACCAGCGCGTAGGCCGCCGAGTGCGATTTATTAAAACCGTACTCGGCGAATTTTTCCATTAAATCAAAGATGGGTGTCGCGATCTTCGCGTCGATTCCTCGCTCCCGCGCACCCGTGGTGAAGATGTCGCGCTGCTTAGCCATCTCCTCCGGCTTCTTTTTGCCCATGGCGCGGCGCAGCAGGTCGGCGGCGCCGAGGGTGTAACCGGCGAGCACCTGGGCGATCTGCATCACCTGCTCTTGATAGACGATGACGCCGTAGGTGGGCTTGAGTATGGGTTCGAGCAAGGGGTGCGGATAGGTGATCTTGGCCCGGCCCTTTTTGCGCATGATGAAGTCGTCCACCATGCCCGATTGCAGCGGGCCCGGGCGGAACAGCGCCACCAGCGCGACGATGTCCTCGAAGCAGTCGGGCTGCAGGCGCTTGATCAAGTCCTTCATGCCCTGGGATTCGAGCTGGAACACGGCGGTGGTGGCGCAGCTTTTCAATAAATCGAAAGTAGGCTTGTCATCCAAAGGGATGAAGGCGATATCTAATAGTGGTTCACCGCTTTGCTGGCGCTCACGATTGATGATCTTCACCGCCCAATCGATGATGGTAAGCGTGCGCAGGCCAAGGAAGTCGAACTTCACCAGGCCCACAGCCTCGACGTCATCCTTGTCGAATTGGGTGACGGTACCGTCGCCGCCGGATTCGCAGAACAGCGGGGTGAAATCGGTGAGCGCCGTCGGCGCGATCACCACGCCGCCCGCATGCTTACCCGCGTTGCGCGCCATGCCCTCCAGCTTGCGCGCGAGGTCAATGAGTTCGCGCACATCGTCTTCTTTTTCGTAGCGCTCGCGCAGTTGTTCTTCCTGCGCCAGCGCCTTCTCCAGGGTAATGCCCAGCTCGAAGGGGATGAGCTTGGCGATTTGATCGACGAAGCCATAGGGGAAACCCAGCACCCGGCCGACGTCGCGCACCACCGCCTTGGCCGCCATCGAGCCGTAGGTGATGATCTGCGACACCCGTTCGCGGCCGTAACGCTGCACCACATAATCAATGACGCGGTCGCGGCCTTCCATGCAGAAATCGACGTCGAAGTCGGGCATGGACACGCGCTCGGGATTCAAGAATCGCTCGAAGAGCAGGTCGTAACGTATTGGATCGAGATCGGTAATATCCAGTGCGTACGCTACCAGCGAACCCGCGCCCGAGCCGCGGCCCGGCCCCACCGGCACGTCGTTGTGCTTCGCCCAGCGGATAAAATCGGCGACGATGAGGAAGTAACCGGGGAAGCCCATTTGGGTGATGACGTCGAGCTCGAGCTGCAGGCGTTCATCATATTGGCGGCGCTTCTCCGCGAAATCCGGCGCCGCCGGATCGAAGAGCACGGCGAGCCGCCGCTCCAAACCCTCCGCCGCCTCCTTGCGAAAGAAGGTGTCGGTGGTCAGCCCTGCGGGAATGGGGAACTCCGGCAACACCGCCTCGCCCAGCTTCAATTGCAGATTGCAGCGCCGCGCGATCTCCACGCTATTCTCCAGCGCCTCGGGCAGGTCGGCGAACAACTCGGCCATCTCCGCGGGCGTGCGCAGATATTGCTGCTCGGAATAGAGCCGGGGGCGGCGGCTGTCGCCGAGCACGCGGCCGTCGTGGATGCACACCCGCGCCTCGTGGGCGCCGTAGTCATCGCGCTTTAAAAAATGCACATCGTTAGTCGCCACCACCGGCACCCCTTCGGCGCCAGCGAGGGCCACGGCCTGATGTAGGTAGTCCTCGTCCTGCGGGCGGCCGGTGCGCTGCAACTCCAGATAGAAGCGGCCGGGGAACAAGGTCATCCATTCCGCCAGCGCGGCCTCGGCGGCGGCGCGGTTGCCCGCCAGCAGCGCTTGGCCGACATCGCCCGCACGCCCGCCGGACAGGGCGATCAGGCCCGCGCCGGCCCCTTTGAGCCAGTCCTTGCGGATCATGGGCACGCCGCGTTCCTGGCCTTCGATATAGCTGCGCGAGATCAAGCGGGTGAGATTGAGATAGCCCTCGCGGTCCTGGCACAGCAAGACCAGGCGGTGCGGCTGATTGTGGTCGGCCTCGTTGCGCAGCCACAGATCGACGCCGATGATGGGTTTCACCCCGGCGGCCAGCGCCGCCTTGTAAAACTTCACCATCGCGAAGAGATTGGACTGATCGGTGACCGCCACCGCGGGCATGGCCGCCGCCGCGCAGGCCGCCACCAAGGGTTTGACGCGCACCACGCCATTGACCAAGGAGTATTCGCTGTGGACGCGAAGATGAACGAAGCCGGGATTCATGGCGGCTATTCTAGCTCAGCCCTCCCCCCGCCGCGACGTTGACAAGTGGCGATTCAGCGCCGCGGGCATGGCGTTGCGTACAGATTAAATGAACAAGAGACATTAAACATTTGATAGGGCCGACTCACCGATGCGCAATCAACCCAGCACGACGACAAACCAACAGAAAATACCGCTCGCGCCGCCCGGCACAGGGCTTTAGCTATCCCTATCTTTAACAGTTGTTTTCACTTAGCTCGCCGCATACCCCCAAGCCATCGTCTATCATTCAACTACCCATAACAACGGACCGGACTGCCCACGCGGCAACACATTCAACCACGGTGAAACAACAATGAACGACACGACAAGACCCCACACTTGGACCTTCTTCCGCGCCGGCGGCTTCGATCAAGTACGCCTGGACAGCGGCGAGGACTTTGTCACGCTGGCACAGCTCGATCAAAAATTGTGGACCGCGCTGGCCTGTCCGACCCAGGGCCTGGAGTTCGACGCTAAAACCCTGGCGATGATAGACAGCGACGGCGACGGCCGCATCCGCGTGCCGGAGATCGTCGCCGCCGCGCGCTGGGCCGCGGCCCAGCTCAAAAATCCCGACGACTTGGTGCAAGGCGCCGACAAACTGCCGCTCGCCGCCATCAACGACCAGAGCGAGGAAGGCAAGCAACTGCTGGCCTCCGCCAAGGAGATCCTCAACAACCTCGGCAAGCCCGAGGCCGAGAGCATCAGCGTGGCCGACACGGCGGACACCGCCAAGATTTTCGCCCAGACCCGTTTCAACGGCGACGGCATCGTCCCCGCCGATTCGGCGGACAATGACAGCGACGCCACGCTAATTAAAGACATCATCGAGTGCCTGGGCGCGGAGACCGACCGCAGCGGCAAACCCGGCATCAACCAAGACAAGCTCGATCAATTCTTCGAAGCGCTCAAGGCCTACGCCGAATGGCAGCAGGAAGGCGAAACCCAAGCGGCAAGCGTGCTGCCCTTGGGCGATGACACCGCCGCCGCCTTCACCGCCTTCAGCGCGGTGCGCGCCCGCGTCGACGACTACTTCGCCCGCTGCCGCCTCGCCGCCTTCGACCCGCGCGCGGGCGCGGCGCTGAGCCGCAAGGAAGAAGAGTACGCCGCGCTCGCGGGCAACACCCTCTCCGCCAGCGGCGAGGAATTCGCCGAATTCCCGCTGGCCAAGGTCGAAGCGGGCAAACCCCTGCCCTTGGGCGCGGGCAGCAACCCGGCTTGGGCCGATAAGGTCACGGCATTGCGCACGGCGGTGATCGAGCCCTTGCTGGGCAAAGGCAAGGCCGAAATCAACGACGCCGAATGGAGCGAGATCAAGGCCAAGCTCGCGCCCTATGAAACCTGGTTCGGCAAAAAGGCCGGTGCGGCGGTGGATAATCTCGGCATCACTCGCGTGCGCGAAATCCTGCGCGGCAAGGGTAAAGAGGCGCTGACCGCGCTCATCGCTCAAGACAAGGCGCTGGAACCGGAGATGAACACCATCGTCGCCGTCGAGCGTTTGATCCGTTATCACCGCGACCTGCGCCATCTGCTCGACAACTTCGTCAACTTCAGCGACTTTTACGGCAGAGATAGCAAAGCCATCTTTCAAGCCGGCACGCTCTACATCGACGGCCGCGCCTGCGAACTGTGCGTGCGCGTCGATGACCCGGCCAAGCACGGCGCGCTGGCGAGTTTGAGCAATGCCTATCTGCTTTATCTCGACTGCACCCGGCGCGGCAGCGCCGACAAGATGACCATCGCCGCCGCCGTCACCGACGGCGACGGCGATCAATTGCGGATAGGCCGCAACGGCGTGTTCTACGACCGCAAGGGCCAGGACTGGGACGCCACCATCGCCAAGATCGTCGAACATCCCATCAGCATCCGCCAGGCGATCTGGTCGCCGTACAAACGCATCGCGCGCATGATAGGCGATCAAATCGAGAAGATGGCCGCAGCCAAGGACAAGGCCATGAGCGACAAAGCCGCGGCCGGGGTGCAAGGCGCGGCGGCCAGCACCGAGGCCGGCAAACCCGCCGCGCCGGCGCCCTTCGACGTCGCCAAATTCGCCGGTATCTTCGCCGCCATCGGCCTGGCCTTGGGTGCCTTGGGCACCGCGCTCGCCGCCGTGCTCACCGGCTTTTTGTCGCTGGTGTGGTGGCAGATGCCGCTGGCGATCTTCGGCATCATGCTCATCATCTCCGGCCCTTCGGTGGTACTGGCCTGGCTCAAACTGCGGCGCCGCAACCTCGGCCCCATCCTCGACGCCAATGGCTGGGCGGTGAATTCGCGCGTCAAGATCAACATCCCCTTCGGCCGTTCGCTGACGCAAATGGCGGCATTGCCACCCGGCTCCCGGCGCACGATGTCCGACCCCTACGAGGAAAAAAGCAGCAACGCCTGGGTGTGGATTTTCTTATTGGCGTTCTTGCTGGCCATCGGCGGCTATTCTTATTACAAGACCCAAATGCACGGCGCCGGCGGCCCGCCCGCCACCGGGCAAGCACAGTAAACAACCCCTTCCTCGCCCCGGCTCCCGCCGGGGTTTTTTTGCCTGGATCATTGGTCTTGCATCGCAGCCCTCACAATAAGCGGGGATACGTTAAAAACAAAAAATGAAAACTATTCAGCAGAAAATGCACCAGCACCGCGGCTTCGATCTTACCCGTTTTCAGATAGACCCCGCCGTAACCAAGGCCCGCCACCGTAGCCAGCAACACCATGCCCGCGCCGCCGCCGCCATGCGCGACGCCAAACAACAAAGACGCGATGATCCACGCCCACAGCACGCCCCGTTGCCGCGGCGCCAGCCACCGCGCCAAACGCGCTTGAATAAAGGCCCTGAAAAAAGCCTCCTCCGCCACGCAAGTGAACAACAGATTTCCCGGCGCCCACGCGAAAAACAAGGCATGCCATTTCGGGTCGATACGGGTGTAACCCATCGCCACGGAAAGTACCGCGACCACGGCAATGCTCAGCACTGCATACCACGACACCGGACGCAGCAGCGCCGCCCACTCGTGACGCCGGCGTATCAAGCGCGTACTCATACCCAAAATCAACACGCCCATGGCGGCCTTGCCGTAATTGAGCGTTAACGAAAACGGCGCGGCACCAGCACTCAGTTGAACGGCCTCCGTCAGCGTCAGCTTGGCAAAACCGGGCAGCCATGCGGTGGCGATACCCACGGTGATGACAACAAAGCCCATCACCAAAACACCCTGCGCCAAAAATAAAAACCGCGATGGGGTGAGTGCGCGTTCCACATCATTCAAGGCGTGGATGCACGCCGCCGCGAGCAAGAGCAAGGCCAAACCCGTGGCGGACACGATGCCCGACAACAGCGCAAAAATTAACGAAGCCGTAAAGAAATAAAGCCAAGCGGCGGGCCAGCGCGGCAGCCACAGACTGATGATGCTCACCGCGAGCAGCAGCTGCGCGACGGCGCTGAAGCAGGTCAAATTAGGCTTGAATATATCCATGATGTTGCGCCGTGATAAATCGCGGAAACGAAGGCGTGTGCGCCACGCATTCGCCGTGTAGACGACACGGCCGTGGGCGTTTTAACTAAAGCTATCCCGGCCAGCGACAAGGGTGCATGGACTAATCCGTTCCGGCAAAGTGCAGGGATAAAACCCCATTGTGCTCAGACCCACCGCGCGAACGCAGGCGCGCCAGTGACTCTTGCACATACGGACCTGCCTCGCGCCAATCTCACCCGCACCGGTCTTATTATTCCAAGACCCGCCGCACCGGCCCGAACGAGCGGCGATGCACGGGGGTAACACCGAGCTGCTCCAAGGCGGTGACGTGATCCTTGGTGGGATAACCCTTGTGCTTGGCGAAACCGTAGCCGGGATAGCGCGTCTCCAATACAATCAGCTCGCGATCGCGCGCCACCTTGGCGAGGATGGACGCGGCGGAAATGGCCGGCACGGTCTGGTCACCTTTAATCACGGCCTCAGCGCGGCAGGGCAGCTCGGGGCAGCGATTGCCGTCCACCAACACCAGCACCGGCGCGGCGGATAAAGCCAGCACCGCGCGCCGCATCGCCAGCATGCTGGCCCAGAGAATATTCAGCGTGTCGATCTCCTCCACCTCGGCGCGCGCCACGGCCCAGGCCCAGGCCTTTTCCTTGATCTCTCCCTCCAGCGCATCGCGCTGGCGTTCGCTGAGTTTTTTCGAATCGGCCAGACCGGCGATGGGCCGCGCGGGATCGAGTATGACGGCCGCCGCCATCACCGGCCCGGCCAAGGGGCCGCGCCCCGCTTCGTCCACCCCCGCGATCAAAAATTCATCGTTCATTATCCGAGCTCCCTTTCGCGCCATAGGCTAGCCGTATATCGCGGGGGATAGTACAACAAAGCACCTGCCCGCACACAGAGCGCCCCCTTGACGCGCAAGGGCCACACCGTCACGCTGTGCCCCATGTTGCACGGTCCTCTTAGATACATCACGCGTGTGTTACCGCCACTGCTGCTGAGCATGCTCATCACCCCAAGCTATGGCGAAGATATCCGTCAACTCACGGTGAAGAATGAAGCGGGGCGTTATACCGTCATTTTCGAGGTGATGCTGAACGCCCCGGTGGAAAAGACGCTGCCTTTGATGGTGGATCCCGCCAATTGGCCGCGGCTGGCGGACATCGTCAGCGCCAGCGAAGTCATCGAAGACATCGCCGCGGATAAAAAGAAAGTACACATCATCTTCGAGGGCTGCGTGCTCTTTATCTGCAAGACCTTGAAGAAGACCGAGATCATGCGGCTATTGCCCCAGGGCGAGATAACCACCTTGGCCCTGCCGGAGGCCAGTGATTTTCTTTACGCCAGTGAACGCTGGCATATCACTGGCGTGGGACAAGACACCCGCGTGGAATATCAGGCCGAGCTGGTGCCGGACTTTTTCGTGCCGCCCGTGATCGGACCCTACATCTTGAAGCTCAAAATCCAGTCGCTCTTGACCCAAACGGCACACAACCTCGAACGGCTCGCCCACTAAGCCGCCTGCGCGCGGGCCAAGGCGAAGAATAAATTTCTAGCGGCCGGGAATTTTTTAATCTATATTTCCCGCGCAATGCCGTCAGGCGCGAGAAGCGGTCCGAACCGCGCATAGTTCTGAACATAAGGAGTAGCGTCTATGTCAACGACCACCAGTGGTGACAACCTGGTTAACGATGATGACTTTGTCGAGAACGACACCTGGAACAACGAACACGCCGAGAGCAACAGCGGTGAGAAATCCGCCGCCGCGCGTCATAAACCGAAATGGCGCAACATAGAGCAGTACTGGGAAGAACGGCGATTGCGCGAGCAACTCAAGGATTTTTTACGCGACGAAGACTAAACCGCCAGCAATAAACACTCTCCAGCGACGCCGGCTCATCGCCGGCGTTTGCCTTACGGCGCCAGCGGCGGCGCGCCAACGCTCACGTAGCCCATGGGCAGCTCCACGCGGCGCACGAATTCCTCAATGATGGTTTGATAAAGCAGGTCGCCCAGACAGGCGTCTTCCACGCCAGTATCGACGTTGGGATTATCGTTCACCTCGATGACGTACAGCTTGTCGCCGAATTGTTTCATATCCACGCCATAAAACCCGTTGCCGATGGCGTTGGCCGCCTTGAGCGCCACCTCGACGATCTTGCCCGGCACTTCCTCGATCGGCCAGGCCTTGAAACCGCCTTGGACGAAGGTGCCGGAGGCATCGTGCTTGACGATCTGCCAATGCTTCGGCGGCATGAAGTATTGGCAGGCGAAGAGCGGCTTGCGATTGAGAATGCCGATGCGCCAATCGAATTCAGTGTAGACGAATTCCTGCACCAGAATCAGATCGGACTCCTTGAACAGACGCTCGGCGATGTCATTGGCCTGCTTCTCGTCCTCGGCCTTGAAAACCCCGCGCGAAAACGAACCATCGGGAATCTTGATCACCAGCGGATAGGGTATCTGTCCCGTCAGCGGCTTGGTATCACCCTTGCGCAGAATCACGGTCTTGGGCACCGGAATGTTATGCGCCTTCATCACCTCGGTGAGAAACACCTTATTGGTGCATTTGAGTATCGAGTCAGAATCATCGAGCACCACCATGCCTTCGCTCTCGGCCTTCTTGGCGAAGTGATAGGTGTAATGATCCACTTGGGTGGTTTCGCGGATGAACAGCGCATCGTATTCGGCAAGTTTGGCGTAATCCTTTTTCTCGATCAGATCCACGTCCACGTTGAGTTTCTTGCCGATCTTAATGAATTTCTTCAGCGCCGCGGCACTGGAAGGCGGCAGCTTCTCGTTGGGATTATGCAGAATGGCCAGATCGCAGCGCGAGGCCTTCGAGGCGCGCGGCATGCGCCAGCGGCGGCCGAGGTGCGCGTTCAAGGTATCAATGAAGAACGCCTCTTGTTCCGAGGTGATATTACTGAGAGTCAAGGGCTTGATGGTGGCGATCTGCCAGGTCTCACGCCGTTTCAACTCCACCCGCAGCAGCGGGCAGGGAAACTGGTCGAAGATTTGCCGCGCCACGTCCTGCAAATAAGGGAATTCGCCCTGGCCGAAAAAGATATGAAACTGAAAGGTCGTGCCCTCCGGCTTCTCCGTGCGTTTACCCAGAATTTTTTGCACCAGCTCATCAAGGTCTTCAAGATTGAGGCTGTACACCGCCTTACTGCTCAAGTCACTCAATATCTTCACGCTGGGAATCACCCGGTGCCAGCGCGCCTCCGCCAAGAGCGAGCAATAATAGCCCAGACTCAAATAGCGGTAACTGCGGCAGAGGTTGATTACCTTCTCGTGTTTTGATTTGAGGTACTCGGGATTGGCGATATATTCCTTGGCCTCGATGATGTTCGCCTCGGGAAAATGAGGCTCCCAATCCTTGCGGTTTTCTACGACTATAGTGTGCGTTGACATTAGAGTTCCGATCCATCCTCGCTATTTTTTTAACGGCCGCCCGCGCGGGCAGACTTACGGCCATGCGCGGTTCGTGTTCGTGATAGGTTTTCCATTAGATTTTTTTTGCGCCTCGACGCGCCGTTTCAGAATCAATACCGCCTTCTGCCCCGCCTTGCCATAACGCGCCATGCGTTCGAAATCCTTGCGCAGAATCGGCATGTTCACGCAGTCGGTGATGGTCTTGCCCACGTCTTTGTCCACGAAGGGATCGTGCACGTAAATAAAACGCTCATCAAGGCCGGTGACCACGACCCAGTGAGGAAATTTTTCGTGATAGATGCGATAGGAGCTGATGAGCACGATGGGAATGCCGCCCTGTTCGAATTGCTGCTGCAAGGCCGCCACGCCGATGACGCCATAATGAATATTCACCGGCACGCTGCGCAATTCGTTGACGAAGTCTTCTTGCACCAGGCGCATCACTTCCTTTTTTTCCTGGCTGCGCACCGAGTCCACGAACAGGGCGCTCTCATCGTTGACGAACACCTCCACGTCGAAGCCGCGGTGATAAGCCGACAGGGCCAAGCCATAGGGCCCGCAGCCGCCGTGACCCGCGGTCATGAAAATGGTGGTGGATTCGCGCCAGATGCGCAGTTCGAGCATGCGGTCTAAAACGAGGCTGGGTTCCAAGGCCTTCATCGCCATCAACAGCGCCGAGGGGCCGCAGGTGAAATCCAAGGTCTGCTCGTAGTAGGGCACCCGCGCCATCGCGGGTTCGAGCTCCTGCACCAGCGATTTTTCGAAGCGCACGGCGTCCATGTGATCTTCGTAATAATCGGTGTACAGGCCGAATTCACGATAGCCGAGGCGCTTGAACAAGGAGATGGACGCCACATTGTCTTTGCGAATTTCCAGGCGCAAGGTCACGCAGTCATTACGCGTGGCTTCATCTTCCGAGGCCTGCACCAGCGCGGCGGCGACGCCCTTACGTTGAAAATCGGGGTCGACCGCGAGCGAATACAAACGCGCCAAGGAAGTGCCGGTATTGAACAGCACCATCGAATAACCGCGCATCACGCCGTTTTCGACATCCACCACGGTTTCCGCGTTACCTTTCGTCAACAGATAACGGAAATTGCGCCGCGACAGGCGATCGGTATCGAAACAGCGGTTCTCGACGCGCACTAAGGCGCTGAGGTCATCCAATGTGGCAGGGCGTATCATGCGCGTATCCTATCATGCGCCGTGCCGCAATCGAAAAACCGATTAAGAAAACCTTGCGCGCCGCGCTGGTCAATGGGCTATTACGACGCGCGCAAAGCCGTTAAGTTCTCCCGTGAAGCGCGGTACACTAGCCGCCGGGCCGAGGGAGAACCGCCATGCCGGATACACGTTTCGACCAATACTACCGCTACGACGCGCTCAGCGCGGTGTTGCATGACTACGCCGCCCGCCACCCGGCGCTGCTGCGCCTGGCCAGCATCGGCACCAGCCACGAAGGCCGCGCCATCTGGCTGGCGACGGTCACCGCCTTCGAACTTGGGGACGATCGCGACAAACCCGGCTTTTGGATCGACGGCAATATCCACGCGCCCGAACTCGCCGGTTCCAGCGCCTGCCTGTATTTCATCCACACCCTGCTCGAAGGCTACGGCCGCGACGCCGACATCACCCGCTGTCTCGATACCCGGGTGTTTTATATCTGCCCGCGCGTCAATCCCGACGGCGCGGAATGGGCGCTGAGCGAGCCGCCGGCGATCATCCGTTCCGGCACCCGCGCCTATCCTTACGATGAGGCGCCCGCGCGCGGCCTGATCCGCGAAGACATCGACGGCGACGGCCGGGTGTTGAGCATGCGCATCGCCGACCCCGACGGGCCGTGGAAGATCTCCACGCAGGATCCGCGCTTACTGGTACCGCGCGAGGCCACCGAGAGCGGCGGCGACTATTACCGCCTCTTGCCCGAGGGCCGCATCGAAAACTACGACGGCGCGCTGATTCACACCCCGCCGCCGGCGCAAGGCTTGGACTTCAACCGCAATTTCCCCGCCAAATGGCGCGAGGAAGCGGAACAGACCGGGGCCGGTCCCTTCCCCGCCTCCGAACCCGAGGTGCACAGCGTGGTGCGCTTCATCGCCGCCCACCCCAATATCTGCGGCGGCGTGGCCTTCCACTGTTACAGCGGCGTATTGCTGCGGCCGCTTTCTTATGAGAGCGACGACGCCCTGCCCGCCGAGGATCTGTGGGTCTACCGCAAGATCGGCGCTCAAGGCACCGCGCTCACCGGCTACCCCGCCGCCTCCGCCTTCCACGAATTCCGTTATCATCCCAAGGACATCATCACCGGCGCCTTGGACGATTGGTTGTACGAACAACAAGGCGTGTTCGCCTGGACGGTGGAGATCTGGAGTCCGCAACGTGAGGCCGGCATCGGCGAGTACCGTTACATCGACTGGTACCGCGATCACCCCATTGAAGACGATTTGAAATTACTCAAATGGAATGACGCGGCGCTCAATGGCGCGGGCTTCGTGCCCTGGTATCCCTACGACCATCCCCAGCTCGGCCGCGTCGAATTGGGCGGCTGGGATCCGCTGTTCACCTTTTGGAATCCGCCGCCGGCCTTGCTGGAAAAGGAGATCGCGCGCTTCCCGCAATGGCTGGTGTGGCACGCCCTGCTCTCGCCTCAGCTGGAGTGGCACGAGCTCAGCGCCACGGCGCTCGGCAACGATACCTATTTAATTCGCGCCGTCGTGCGCAACAGCGGCTGGCTGCCCAGCAACATCACTCAGCTCGCCCTCGATAAAAAACGCGTGCGCGGCCTCGTGTGTGAATTGGATCTACCCGCCGGCGCCCGCTTGAGCCAAGGCGAGGCGCGGATAGAACTCGGCCAATTGGAAGGACGGGCCCTCAAACCCGCCTCCACCTTCGGCTGGGCCGGCGGCGTCAGCGACCCGACGCGCAATCGCGCCAAGGCCGAATGGCTGGTACAGGCGGCGCCGGGCACGGTGATTAGCGTGCGCGCGCGTCATCCGCGCGCCGGCGCGATTAGCCGTGAACTTATCCTGAGCTGAGCAAGCCGGCGCGGCCGCGCGTCAACAACGCCGCCACCGCCTCGGCGGCGCGCTCATCGGCATCGCAACGCAAGCTGTGGTGAATCTCGGTGAAGCTGGCGGCCAGTTGCGCGGCGCCGCTTCTATCATCCAAATAATTCAAGATCGCCGCCGCGACAGTCGCCGGCGTCGCCGCATCCTGTATCAACTCCGGCACCAAAGGCCGTCCCGCCAGCAAATTCGGCAGCGAATAATAGGGCACTTTCACCAAACGCTTGGCCAGCCAATAAGTGAGCGGCGACAAACGATAGGCCATCACCGGCGGGCATTTGAGCAACAAAGCCTCCAGCGTGGCCGTGCCCGAGGCCACCATCACCGCGTCGGCGGCGCTCATCGCCGCGTGGGCCTGGCCCTGGACGATGCTCACCGCCAAGCCGGGCGCCAGCGCCCGCACCCGCTGAGTGAATAAGTCGCGGGTGGCGGCGGTGGCCAAGGGCGCGACGAAACGCAGACCCGGGCGTTGCGCGATGCACAGACGCGCCGCCTCGATGAAGATATCCGCCAGCACCCGCACCTCGCTCATGCGGCTGCCGGGCAGCATAGCGACCAATTCACCCGCGGCAGGTAAATTTAATTCGGCGCGCGCCGCGGCGCGGTCCGGCACCAGGGGCAAGGCATCGGCGAGGGGATGGCCGACGTAACGCACCGGGATGTGATGCGCCTCGTAAAAGGCGGCCTCGAAGGGAAACAGGGTCAACATCAGATCAGTGGCGTGAACGATCTTGCGCAAACGGTACTGACGCCAGGCCCACACCGAGGGGCTGACATAATGCACGGTGGGGATGCCCGCCATTTTCAAGCGGCGTTCCAAACCGAAATTGAAATCCGGCGCGTCGATGCCGATGAAGACATCGGGCGGCTCGGCGATGAGCCCTTGCACCACGTCCTTGCGGATGGCGAACAACTCGCGCAGATGACCGAGCACTTCGGTGAGGCCCATCACCGCGAGTTTTTCCGCGGGATAAAGCGCCTCGCAGCCGGCGGCGATCATGCGCGGCCCGGCGATGCCGCTGAAGCGCGCATTGGGGTAACGGCGTTTGAGCGCATTGATGAGACCGGCGCCGAGCAGATCGCCCGAGGCCTCGCCTGCCACCATGGCGATACGCGTCACGCGGCGCGCCTTAACGGAGAATGCCGCGGCTGGACTTCTCCAAAAAGCGGATCAGGGTCTCCACTTCCGGCGTCTCCGCTGCCAAGGCACGCAGCTGCTCGATGGCGGCTTTCAAGGTGAGGTTGGAACGGTAGAGCACTTTATAAGCGCGGCGCAGCTGGGCGATGGTCTCCGCGGCGAAGCCACGCCGGCGCAAACCCTCGACATTGAGGCCGTGCGGCGCGGCGGGATGCCCCGCCGCCATGACATAAGGCGGCACGTCCTTGGCGATGCCGCTGCCGAAAGCGGTGAAGCAGTGGACGCCCAAGGTACAGAACTGATGCACCTGGGTGAAGCCACCGAGGATCACGTGATCTTCGACGGTGACATGCCCGGCCAGCGAGGTGTTGTTGGCGAAGATGGTGTGGTTGGCGACGATGCAATCATGCGCCAAATGCACGTAGGCCATGATCCAATTATCGTCGCCGATGCGGGTGACGCCGCCGCCCTGCGCCGTGCCGCGGTTGAAGGTGCAGAATTCGCGGATGACGTTGCGGTCGCCGATCTCCAGCAGCGTGGGTTCGCCTTGATATTTTTTATCCTGCGGCATTTCGCCCAGCGAGGAGAACTGGAAGATTTTATTGTCACGGCCGATGCGCGTGGGTCCGTTGATGACCACGTGCGGCCCCACCCAGGTACCCGCGCCGATGACCACATCGGGACCGATGATGGAATACGGTCCAATCTGCACATCCCCCGCCAGCTCGGCCTTGGGGTCGATGATCGCGCGCGGGTCTATCAAACGTCTACTTCCCTGCGCGCGCACATCAAATCGGCGCTGGCCACGACGCGGCCGTCCACCTTCACCTCGCCGCTGAATTTCCAGATGCCGCGCATGGCACGGGTCAACCGCACTTCAAAAATCATCTGATCGCCGGGTTCCACCGGTTGTTTGAAACGCGCGTTATCGATGGCGGCGAGATAATACGTGGTGCCGCTGGCCGGGGTGGTCTCCGCCGTCTTGAAGGCGAGGATGCCGGTGGCCTGCGCCAGCGCCTCGATGATCAGCACGCCCGGCATTACCGGCCGCCGGGGAAAATGGCCGCTGAAGAAATGCTCGTTGAAGGTGACATTCTTCAGCGCCACCAGTGATTCACCCGGCGTGAATTCCAGCACCCGGTCGATCAACAAAAAGGGATAACGGTGAGGGAGGTATTTGAGCACCTCGTGAATATCCATCGCACAAGCCGTAGCACCCGCGCGTTTATCCTGTTCTTGTGCCGCGCCCGCTTCCGCGCCACAGCCTTTCGGCGCTGCTTCTTCAGTCATGATGTCCCGTCCCGTGCTGATTAATCATTCTGCATCACGCTCCTTCAGCGTCTTTTCCAAACGGCGCAAGCGGCGCGCCATATCATCGAGCTGGTGAAACCGCGCATAATTTTTCCGCCACTCCCGGTTGGGCTCCAAGGGCGTGCCCGACGAATACAAGCCGGGTTCGCGTATTGATTGGGCGACGAAGGACATGCCGGTAATATGCACGTCGTCCGCGATTTCGGTGTGGCCGACTATGCCCACGCCGCCGCCAATGGTGCAACGCGCGCCGATGCGGGCGCTGCCGGCGATGCCCGTGCAGGCGGCAATCGCGGTGTGCGCGCCGATCCGCACATTGTGAGCCACTTGTATCTGATTATCCAGTTTCACGCCGTCCTCGATCACGGTATCGTCAAGGGTGCCCCGGTCAATCGTGGTATTGGCGCCGATTTCCACATCATCGCCAATGCTCACCGCGCCCAGCTGCGGCACTTTTAGCCACCGCCCCGCTTGATTGGCGAAACCGAAACCGTCACTGCCTATCACCACCCCCGGGTGGATCAGCGCCCGCTTGCCGATGCGGGTCCCTTCACCGATGGAGACATTGGCCACCAAACGGCTGCCCGCGCCGATGTCGCTGCCCCGCGCCACCACGCAGCCGGCGCCGATGACGACATCCGCCGCGATACGCACCGCCGCCTCGATCACCGTATGCGCCCCGATGCACGCACTGGGATGCACCTCAGCCGCGGCGTCTATCACCGCGCTGGGATGACGGCCTGAAGCGGGCGCGCGCTGCGGCAGCAAAAACCCGGCGATTTTCGCATAGGCCAGATAAGGGTCGGCCGCCACCAAGGCATTAGCGCGGCAGACCGAAACATGATCTTGCGAAAGGATCACCGCTGACGCGGCGGTCGTGGATAAATAACGGATATAACGCGGGTTGGACAGAAAGGTGATGTCACCGTCCTTGGCGTTTTGCAGCGTGGCCACGCCACTGATGACACAAGCAGGGTCACCGCGCACGGACCCATCGACGTATCCGGCGAGCTCTCCCAGTGTCGCAGCCACGCGGACCGCCTATTTATTTCTTGGCCGGCGCGGCCGCGGGGACGCGCAGTTTTTCCAGCACCGTCTCGGTCAAATCAATGGCCGGACTGGCATAGGCGATCCCCTCATAAACGATGAGATCATAACTCTGTTCCTTACCGATTCCCTCAATAGCGACTTGCACGACCTCCAGCAATTTGCCGATTTCCTCATTGCGGCGCAGATTGAGGTCTTCGCGAAATTCACCCGCGGCGCGGCGCACATCGCGTTTGAGCGCGGTCACGTCGCGCTCCAGTTTGCGCCGCTCCGTCTCGCTCATCACCGCCCCATCGCGGATCAGCTGATCTTCGAGACGTTTCAGCTCTTTTTGGCCCGCCAGCAATTCGCCTTCACGTTGCGAGAATTCCTGTTTGAGACGTTTGGAGACCTCGGCCGCCTGGGGCGACTCTTCCAGCAAACGCGCCGCATTCACGTAACCGATCTTGAGCTCAGCGCCAAAAGCCGGCGCCGCCAATATGCTGACCAACAACAGGCACCACAACCGTTTCGCCATCACGTTCAAAACACGCCTCCGCAACAATTTAAAAACCCGCACCCAAGGAAAACTGGAACACTTCGGTTCTATCAGCAACTTTGTCATTTAACGCTTTCGCAAAACTAAAAGTCAACGGCCCGATGGGCGACAACCACACCGCGGACAAGCCCGCCGAATAACGCAGCTCACCCGCGTCGAAGTGATCGAAATCCTCGTAGACATTTCCGGCATCGACAAAGGCCCCCATGCGGAAGGACTTATTATTCTCTCCCGCGAAGGACGGCGCAAATAGTATCTCCAAAGTGCCCAGCACCCGGAAGGCACCGCCCAAGGCATTGGCGTTTTCCTGCGGCCCCAGCGAATTGGAGCGGAAACCGCGCACCGAACGGATGCCGCCGGCATAATAATTTTCCAGGAAGGGAAAACCGGTGGTATCGCCATACGCATCGCCATAGGCGACCTCGCCGTCGGCGGAGAAGGTGAAACGCCGCGACAGCGATTTATACCAAGTACTGCGATTGGTGGCCTTGTAATAGGTCAAACCGCTGCCGGGCAAGGCCGCTTCCAGCGACAGGCTCTCCAACATGCCCGAGGTGGGGAAGAAGGCTTCATTGCGGGTGTCGTAGGACCAGCCCATGGTCAGTTTGAACGCGTCAAACTCGTCGGTATTGGCGGCGAGATAATCCAGATAGCGCTGCGGCGTCAGCGTCGTGGTATTAATGCTAGTGTGCTCATAGCCGAGAGAAAGGCGCAGCGCATCGAACTCACTCAAAGGAAAACCGTAGTTCACGCTGGCGCCGAAGGCGTCGGCGGTGAAATCGGCGACGTTGGCCTGACCGGCGTCGGTCGTGCGTGAGAACACACGGAAGCCACGGCTCACGCCGTCTTGGGTGTAATAGGGATTGGTGTAGGAAAAACTGTAGATGGTATTGACTTGGCTGTTATTGACCTGCGCACTGACGCGTTTACCGGTGCCGAGAAAATTATCTTGATTGACGCTGGCGTTAAGCAACACGCCTTGGGATTGCGAGAAGCCCACGCCCGCCGTCAGGCTGCCGAAGGACGAGCGTTCCTTCACCGCGTAATTCACGTCCACTTGGTCATCGACGCCGGGCACCGCCGGGGTCTCGACGCTCACCTCATCGAAGTAACCCAGGCGTTGCAAGCGGACGCGCGAGCGGTTGACTTGCTCGGTGGAAATCCATCCCCCCTCCATTTGGCGCAGCTCGCGCCGCAACACATCATCACGGGTGCGGGCATTACCGCTGACATTCACGCGGCGCACGTACACGCGTTTATTGGGATCGACGAAAAAGGTGAGTTTAACCGTACGCTGCTCGCGATCGACATCGGGCACTGGGTTGATATTGGCGAAGGCATAGCCTTCCTTGCCCAAGCGATCATTGATGCGGGTGGCGCTCTCGGTCACCTCGCGGCGCGAAAATACCTCACCCGCCTTGATGCTGATGAGCGCCGTCAACTCATCCTCGGGCGCTTTTAGATCACCGGCCAGCTTCACCTCGCTGATGCTGAATTGCTCACCCTCGGAAATATTGATGGTGATGTAGACGCTCTTTTTATCGGGGCTGATCGCCACTTGGGTTGAGTCGACGCTGAAGTCGATATAACCGCGATCCAAATAAAACGAGCGCAAGGTCTCCAAATCCGCCGCCAGCTTCTGTTTGGAGTATTGATCGTTCTGATTGAATACCGAAAATAAACTCGGGGGGCCGAGTTGAATGATATTCAATAGCTCCCCCGTGGCGTAGCGGCGGTTACCCACCAGATTGATCTCTTGAATCTTGGCTACTTGACCTTCGTCGATTTTCAGGCTGATCTCGACGCGATTACGTTCTAACGGGGTGGTAGAGCTGGTGATCTTTACGCCGTATTTACCGCGCGCGAAATATTGCCGCTCCAATTCGCGCTCGACTTGGTCGAGACTGGAGCGATCGAAGACCCGTCCTTCCGCCAAACCGATGCGCTTCAGCGCATCCGTCAATTCCTCACTGCGGATATCTTTATTGCCGCTCAAGGTCACTTTGGCGATGGAGGGGCGTTCTTCCACCACCACGACCAAACTCCCGCCGTCACGCTCCAATCTCACATCGGCGAAAAAGCCGGTTTTGAACAGGGCGCGCACCGCTTCCGCGGCGCGGGTATCATCGAGGGTTTCACCCACGCTGACCGGCAAGTAGTTGAACACCGTCCCCACTTCAATGCGCTGCAGACCCTCGACGCGCACATCTTCAACCTTGAAGGCGGTGAAACCATGGCTGGGTAGGGAAAGGACACTCAACGCGCCTAGCAACAAGGCGATGATTCTTCTTTTTATCAACGGCACAAACAAGCTCACTTGAATAATTGAACGATGTCGTTATACATGGCTACCGCCATCAGCATCAGCAACAAGGGCACACCCACGCGCTGCCCCGCCACTTGCGCGGCGTCGGACACCGGGCTGCCCTTGAGTATCTCAATGAGATAAAAAAACAAATGGCCGCCGTCCAGCACCGGAATGGGCAGCAGATTCAACACCCCCAAACTGATGCTGATGATCGCGAGAAAAGTGAGAAAGGCCACCAAACCCACTTGCGCGGAATAACCGGCATACTTGGCGATGCTGATGGGTCCGCTGATATTGGACATGGACACATCGCCCGCCACCATACCCCATAACATCCGCAGCGTCAGCAGCGACATATCCCAGGTCTTTCCCACCGCCTTGCCCAGCGCATCGACCGGCGAGTAGCGCAGCAGCGTAACGTATTCCTTGCCCAGATCCTTCGGCACGGCCACCGCCGCGCCCACATAACCGATGCCCCCCTCCTTCGACTCGCGGAGAGCGGGACGCAACTCTACCACTAAACGTTCACCGCCGCGGTCAATCTCGGTGCGGATGATTTGCTCGGGACGCGCGCGCACATATTCCACCCAGCCGTCCCAATCGCTGACCGCATGACCGTCGCTGGCGATGATGAGGTCACCTTCTTGCAAACCGGCGCGTGCCGCGGCACCGCCGGGCTCGAGATGACTAATGACCGGCGCGATGGCCGGTCGCGCTGGCTGGATGCCCAAGGCGTCGAGCAGATTACCTTGCTGCAAGTCTTTTTGCACCGCGTGCAGCGGCAATTGATGGACACGGATGACACCGTCGGCATCACGCACCCGCACGTCGATCAAGCCATCATTCATGGTGTTTTCGAGTAAAGCCATCACCGCGCTCTGCCAGCTCTCCACCTCTTTACCGTTCACCGCGGTGATCGTCTCGCCGCTGACGAAACCGGCTTCGGCGGCCAGCGACGCGGGCGCCACCTCTCCGACGATGGGCTTGACGCCCGCCACCCCCAGCACGAACACCAGCCAATAGACGGCGATGGCCAGCAGGAAATTGAACAGCGGCCCCGCCAGCACGATGGCAAAACGTTTGCCGACGGGCTGTCTATTGAATGCGCGGTGCAGCTCGTGCTCGGCCACCTCGCCCTCGCGCTCGTCGAGCATGCGCACATAGCCGCCGAGGGGAATCGCCGCCAGCACATACTCGGTGCGGTCCGCGCCGCGCGCCGTCTGCAATATGGGTTTACCGAAGCCGATGGAGAAACGCAGCACCTTGACGCCGAGTTTGCGCGCCACCCAAAAATGGCCGAACTCGTGCACGGCGATCAACAGCGCCAGCGCCAGTAAAAAGAAAAACAGGGATGAAAGAATGCTACCGCCCATACGATCCCTCGCTACTCAGCCGCGCGACCGCCTCGTGCGCCACGGCGCGGGCGCGGCCGTCGTCTTCCAAAATCCGCTCCAATGAAACCGCTTCGCGCGCCGTCACCTCGCTCAAGCTGGTCTCGACCACGGTGGCGATGGCGGTAAAGGGAATCTGCTCCGCCAGGAATGCTTGCACCGCCACTTCGTTAGCGGCATTCAACACCGTCGTTGCAGTACCGCCGCGTTCCAAGGCCTCATAGGCCAGGCGCAGGCAGGGGAAACGCGCCGGGTCGGGCGCGGTGAAATGCAGCGAACCGACCTCGAACAGGTCCAGCCGCCGCACCCCGGCGTCGATGCGCTCCGGCCAGGCCAGGGCGTGGGCGATGGGCGTGCGCATATCGGGGCTGCCGAGCTGCGCGAGTATCGAACCGTCGATGTATTCCACCATCGAGTGGATCACGCTCTCGGCGTGCAGCACCACCTGCACCTGCGCGGCGCTGGTATCGAACAGCCAGCAGGCCTCGATCACTTCCAAACCTTTATTCATCATCGTCGCCGAGTCCACGGAAATCTTGCGCCCCATCACCCAATTGGGGTGGGCGCAGGCTTGGACCGGCGTGACGTAGGGCAGTTCGGCCAGCGGCGTGTCGCGGAAGGGTCCGCCGGAGGCGGTGAGCAGGATCTTGCTCACGCCCAACGCGGCTAAATCGCGGCCGCGCTGACCGGGCAGGCATTGAAAGATCGCATTGTGTTCGCTGTCCACCGGCAATAATTCCGCGCCGTGGGCGCGCACCTCGTCCATGAAGAGGGGACCCGACATCACCAGCGCCTCTTTATTGGCGAGCAAGATGCGCTTGCCGGCGCGTGCCGCCGCCAAGGTGGGCAGCAGCCCCGCGGCGCCGACGATGGCGGCCATCACCGTGCCCGCCCCGGGATGGGCGGCGGCGCGGGCCACGGCCTCCGGCCCGGCCTGCACCTCCACCGCGCTGTCGATCTGGCGCAAGCGGACGCGTAATTGTTCGGCGGCATCGGGGTCGGCCATCACCGCCAGCTCGGGGTGGTGCGCGCGGCACTGCTCCGCCAGCCGTTCCACCTCGCGGTTGGCGGCCAGCGCCACCACGCGGTAACGGTCGCGGTGGCGCGCCAGCACATCCAGCGTGCTTACGCCGATGGAGCCGGTGGCGCCCAATATTGTCACGCCAATCATGTCAGCCACTCGATCAATGCCAAACCCGCGTAAAACACCGGCGCCGCCGCCGTGATACTGTCGATGCGATCCAAGGCGCCGCCGTGTCCCGGGAGAAAACGGCCGCTGTCCTTCACCCCCGCCTCGCGTTTGAACAGACTCTCCAGCAGATCGCCCACCACCGAGATCACCACCACCACCGCGCACAAGATCATAAAGATAAGCGTAGCCGTGAATGACAGATTAAAGATGAACGCCCCGCCCAAGGCCACCAGCAAAGACGCGCCCGCCCCGCCCGCCACGCCTTCCCACGTCTTGCCCGGGCTGACCCGCGCCGCCAGTTTGCGGCGGCCGAAACGGCGGCCTGCAAAATAGGCACCGCTGTCCGCGGCCCACACCAGCACGAACAGAAACAAGACATAAGCGGGACCGGTGGCCGGGTCGCGGTGCAAGGCCGTCAAGGCCAGCCACGGCGGCAATAGCACCGCCAGCCCGGTCAGCGCGCCGCCCCAACGTGAGCGGGGCAGCACCGCGGCACCCGCTTGATAACGGCGTATCCACCCCGTGGCGATGGCCCACCATAGCACAGCGGCCGCGGCGATCCCACGCGTCAACTCGGCGGGCGGCGGCACGAGCAAGGCGAACAACATGGACACGGCCATCAGCGCGGCAAAACCCGCTTGCCACGCCGGCGGTAAAGACACCAGCCGCCCCCACTCCGCCACCGCCACCAGCACCACGACCGCGAGCAACAGGGCGAAATACAGCGGCGGCAGGGCGAGCACGCCCCAGACGAACAGGGGAATGAGAACGGCGGCGGTCAGCAGGCGCTGTTTAAGCACCTTTACCCTGCTCCACCTGTTCTCCGGTGCGGCCAAAGCGGCGCTGCCGCCCGGCGTAAGATCGCAGGGCCTCATCGAAGGCGCGAGCGTCAAAGTCCGGCCAGAGGATGTCGGTGAAGTACAACTCGGAATAGGCGAGGTGCCATAAGAGAAAATTGCTGATGCGCATTTCACCGCCGGTGCGGATAAATAAATCCGGCTCCGGCAGACCGTGCAGCACCGTGTGCGCCTCCAGCATATCAGGCGTAATGTCCGCCGCGCGCAACTCACCGGCCTCGATCTTCTCACCGAGCCGCCGCGCCGCCTGAGTCACATCCCAGCGGCCACCGTAGTTGGCGGCGACGACCAGGGTGAGCCCGGTATTGTGTTGCGACAAGGTTTCCGCGGCGGCGATTTCGTCTTGCAAACGCGGCGAAAAGGCATCGCGTTCGCCGACAACCAGCAAGCGCACATTATTTTCGTGGAGCTTCTTGGTCTCGCGCTGCAACGCGGTGATGAAGAGCTCCATCAGCAAGCTCACCTCTTTTTCCGGGCGGCGCCAGTTCTCACTGCTGAAGGCGAACAAGGTCAATACTTCGATACCCTTTTCGCCGCAGGCGCGCACCAATTGCCGCACCGTCTCCACCCCGGCGTGATGACCGGCGATGCGCGGTAAAAAGCGCTTTTTGGCCCAACGGCCGTTGCCGTCCATGATGACGGCGACATGGCGGGGGACACCGTTATCGGGGGCGGGTTTTTGCACTTCGTTAGACATAGATTTTAGGGGAGGCCGTAAAACCTTCACGCTCGGGGACGGACAAGGCACGGCACTCGCCGCAGAACGTGGCGGCGGCGCAGGCCGTCCCGCTTCAGCCGCGCCATGAGCCGACGCGCAACGCGCCGACCGCCAGATTTAAATCTCCATCAACTCCGCTTCTTTGGCCGCCAATACCTTGTCGACCTCGGCGATGTGCTTGTCCGTGAGTTTTTGAATCTCGTCCTGCGCACGGCGGTCATCGTCTTCGGAAATCTGTTTGTCTTTTAGCAATTTCTTCAGCTCGCCGTTGGCGTCACGGCGGATATTGCGTATCGCCACCCGCGCGCCTTCCGCCTCGCCGCGCACGACTTTGATCAAATCACGGCGGCGCTCTTCGGTGAGGGCGGGCAAAGGAATGCGGATCACCGTCCCCGAGGTGGCGGGCGTCAAACCGAGGTCGGAGGTCATGATGGCCTTTTCAATGGGCTGCACCATGCTCTTGTCCCAGGGGGTGACGGTGAGGGTGCGGCTGTCGGACACCGCCACATTGGCGGCCTGGCTCAGCGGCACCTCGCTGCCGTAAAACGGCACGGTGATGTGATCGAGCAGACTGGTTTGAGCGCGGCCGGTGCGTATCTTCACCAGCTCATCCCGCAACGCGGCGATACTCTTATCCATCCGGCTATTGGCCTGGGTCTTGACGTCGTTAATCATGCGTTTCCTCCCGTTGCACCAAGGTCCCGACATTCTCCCCTGCGACGATGCGGCGCAAGGCGCCCGGCTGGTTGATATCGAAGACACGCAAGGGCATGTTGTAGTCACGGCACAGCACGATGGCGGTGGCGTCCATCACCCCCAGCTTGCGCTGCAAGACCTCGTCGTAGGTCAGCGAAGCGTAGCGCTCAGCCGTGGGATCTTTCATCGGGTCCGCGGTATACACGCCATCGACCTTGGTGCCCTTGAGCAGCAGGTCGGCGCCGATCTCGATGGCGCGCAGACTGGCCGCCGAATCCGTGGTGAAAAAGGGATTGCCGGTGCCCGCGGCGAAAATGACCACCCGGCCTTTTTCCAAATGGCGGATGGCGCGGCGGCGGATGTAATCTTCACAGATCTGATTGATCTTGATCGCCGACATCACCCGCGCGCGCGCGCCGCGCGCCTCCAGCGCATCTTGCATGCCGAGGGCGTTGATCACCGTGGCGAGCATACCCATGTGATCGCCGGTGACGCGGTCCACGCCGGAGGCGGCGAGACTGGCGCCACGGAAAATATTGCCGCCGCCGATCACGACGCCGACTTCCGTACCCGACTTGACCAAGTCGCACACCTCATCGGCGATGCGGCCCATGATGGCGGGACTGATGGTGTCCTCGCCATCGCCCATCAGGGCCTCACCGCTGAGTTTCAGCAATATCCGCTTATTGGTTTTGGTTGGCGCAGAATCCGTTGCTGGCACTGAATTAACCTCCGCGGACCTGGGCCATCACTTCTTCGGCAAAATTCTCCGACTTCTTCTCGATGCCCTCGCCCACCTCGTAACGCACGAAACCGGTGACCGTGGCGCCGTGCTGCTTCGCCAGCTGTTCGATGGTCTGATCGGGGTTCTTCACGAAAGGCTGGCCCAGCAGGGTGACTTCGCGCAGAAATTTCGTCACCCGGCCCATCACCATCTTCTCGATGATGTCGGCGGGCTTGCCGCTGTCGGCGGCCTGCGCCGTATAAATTTCTTTCTCTTTAGCGATGAGTTCGGCGGAGACATCGTCAGGACCCAGCGCCACCGGCTTGCTCGCCGCCACGTGCATGGCGATGTCCTTGGCCAATACTTCGTCGCCGCCCTTCACGCCCACCAGCACGCCGATGCGGCTGCCGTGCAGGTACATGCCCACTTTGCCGCCCTCGCTGCTCATCGCGCTAAAACGGCGCACGGAGATGTTCTCACCCAGCTTGGCGATGAGGGCGCGGCGCACGTCTTCGACGCTGCCGCCGCTGATGGGCAGGGTCATCAATTCATCGATATTGGCGGGCTTTTTCGCGAGCGCGGCCTGGGCCAATTGGCTCGCGAAGTTGATGAAATCATCGCCCTTGGCGACGAAGTCGGTCTCGCAGTTCACTTCAATGATGACGGCATGCGCGCCGTCAGCGCTCAGCGCCGTGGCCACCGTGCCTTCGGCAGCCACGCGGCCAGCCTTTTTGTCGGCCTTGGCCATACCGGACTTGCGCATCGCCTCCACCGCGGCCTCGATGTCGCCGCCGGTTTCAGTCAATGCCTTCTTGCATTCCATCATGCCGGACCCGGTGCGCTCACGCAGTTCTTTAACCAGCGCCGCAGTAATTTCCATAGTCCTATCCTCTCTTAGCTTTACTCAATCTAAAGAATGACGCGCGCGAGCCGCGCGGCCTACGCGCCGGGTGGGCGCGTCATATTCAAAACACAAACGCGTTGGAGGGACTGAGTCCTTCCAACGCGCGGCGGCCGGCTTAGTTCGCGTCTTCCGCGTCGTCACCGTCTTGTTGTTGCACGGAGGCGCGGCGGCTAGGTTTTTTGACGGTTTGTTTCACGCCAGGCTCGGTCTTGGCTTTAGCGGCGGGCGCTTCGTCCATTTCCATGAATTCATCGCCCGGGGTGGCTTGCAAGGACGCGGCCTTGCCGTTGACCACGGCGTCGGCCGCGCCGCGCACATAGAGTTGCACCGCGCGCACGGCGTCGTCGTTGCCGGGAATGACGTAGTCGATGCGCTCGGGGCTGTTATTGGTGTCGACCACGCCGATCACCGGGATGCCGAGCTTTTTGGCTTCGGCGACCGCGATCTTTTCGTTACCGACGTCGATGACGAACAGGGCGTCGGGCAGACCGGGCATGTCTTTGATGCCGCCCAGGCTGCGTTCCAGTTTTTCCAGCTCGCGGCTCAAGCCCAGGGCTTCTTTTTTGCTGAAGCGATCGAGGCTGCCGTCTTGGCGCATGGCTTCGAGCTCTTTCAGACGGCGGATGGATTGGCGAATGGTTTTGAAGTTGGTGAGCATGCCGCCCAGCCAGCGCTGATTGACATAGGGCATGCCGCAACGCGTGGCCTCTTCCTGGACGACCTGTTGCGCGGAGCGCTTGGTGCCCACGAAGAGGATGGAGCCTTTTTTGGCCGCCAGGCTGCTGATGAAGTTGGTGGCGTCTTCAAACAGCGGCAGGGTCTTTTCTAGATTGATGATATGAATCTTGTTGCGGTCGCCGAAAATATACTGGGCCATTTTGGGATGCCAGTAGCGGGTTTGGTGACCGAAATGCACGCCAGCCTCAAGCATTTGGCGCATGGAAACAGTAGCCATGTAATAAAGTCCTCGTTAGGGTTAAGCCTCCATACATCCCATGCATCAACCCGGCTCGCGGGCACCCTGATGCATGTGCCGATGTATGTGTGTCTTACGCCGCGGCAGCGGCCATCTCCTTGATGGCCGCTGACCCGCGGCAGGTATTTTAGTAATCGCGCCGGCGCCGCGGAGACGATAATCCGCCCTTCCCCGTACACCGACCCGGCGCGCTTTATACCATAAACCCGCCCACGCCCTCAATAAAATTCGATTTGGCGAGGGGATATCACCCCCGTCTCGACCGCTACTGGCCCGCATTCGCGATAAAAATTCAGACCGGGCTTCATCTTGCGCTTTTCCGCGCCAGCGCCGTTATTGCTGACACTGACGCTCCGATAACGGTAAGATCAGACCCCTAAACCATCCCGGGACGGCCCCCGGGCCATGAATCAATTTACAGGACAAGCAGTTAATCCAAATGAGCGCGACTATTAAAACAACGGACGAGATCGCCAAGATGCGGGTGGCGGGACGACTGGCGGCGGAGGTGCTGCACATGATCCGCCCCCATGTTCAGCCCGGCATCACCACCGATGAGCTGAACCAGATCTGCCACGACTACATCGTCAACGAACAGCAGGCCATCCCGGCGCCGCTCAACTACCACGGCTTTCCCAAATCCATCTGCACCTCGGTCAATCACCAGGTCTGTCACGGCATTCCGGGCAAAAAGCGCCTGAAGCACGGCGACATCGTCAATATCGACGTCACCGTCATCAAGGAGGGCTACCACGGCGACACCAGCAAGATGTTCTTCGTCGGCGACCCCAGCCCCCTTGCCCGCCGCTTGGTGCAGGTCACCTATGAATGCATGCGCCTCGGCATCGAAATGGTTAAACCCGGCGTGCGTCTCGGCGACATCGGTCACGCCATTCAACAACACGCCGAGTCCCACAACTACTCCATCGTGCGTGAATACTGCGGCCACGGCATCGGCCGTAATTTCCACGAAGAACCGCAAGTGCTGCACTACGGCAAGCCGGGCACCGGCCTGGCGCTGGAGCCGGGCATGACCTTCACCATCGAGCCCATGGTTAACGCCGGCAAACGCAATGTGAAACTCTTGCCCGACAATTGGACCGTGGTCACCAAGGACCACAGCCTCTCGGCGCAGTGGGAACACACCCTGCTGGTGACCGGCACCGGGTTCGAAGTCCTCACCAAATGCCCGGAAGACGGCATTTGAACAAACCCGCGCAGGCCGCGCCCGATGAGCGCGCGCTCCGCTTCGACGATCCCGCCTTGAGCGCGGCCCTCACCAGCGGCGGGCCGGCGGTGAAATTATTTCGCGACGCCCTCAAACAGGCCAATCTGCACCTCAAAAACAATTTTCTCAACGGCACCCCGGCCCAGACACTGGTGCCCCAGCGCGCGGCCATGGTGGACCGCCTACTGCAAACCATCTGGCCGCACTTTTTCGCCGGGCATCACGCCAGCGCGGCCCTGGTGGCGGTTGGCGGTTACGGCCGCGGCGAGTTGCACCCGGGCTCCGACATCGACTTGCAGATACTCGTCGACCCCGCCTGCCGCGAAATCCTGCGCGGCCCGCTGGAACAGTTCGTCACTTTTCTGTGGGACATCGGCCTCGAAGTCGGTCACAGCGTGCGCAGCGTGGCGGAATGCGCCGACGAGGCGGGCAAGGACATCAGCGTCGCCACCAATCTCATGGAATCGCGGCCGCTGGCGGGCTCGGCGGATTTATACGAGGCCATGTGCGAGGCCATGAGTCCGGCGCGCATCTGGTCCAGCCTGGATTTCTTTCAGGCAAAATTGCTGGAGCAAATCAACCGCCACCATAAATATCACGACACCGCCTACAATCTCGAACCCAATATTAAAGAAGGCCCCGGCGGCCTGCGTGATATTCAAGTGATTGGCTGGGTGGCGAAACGCCACTTCGGCGCCACCACCCTACATGATTTAGTCGACCACGCCTTTCTCAGCGAAACGGAATATCAAAGCCTGATCGAAGGCCAGAACTTTCTGTGGCAGATCCGCTTCGCGCTGCACACCCTCACCGGCCGGCGCGAAGATCGCTTGTTATTCGATTATCAGCGCAGCCTCGCCGATCAATTCGGCTACCGCGACGGCGGCAGCAGCCTCGCGGTCGAGCAATTCATGAAACAGTATTACCGCACGGTGATGGAATTGAGCCGCCTCAATGAAATGCTGCTGCAGTTGTTCGAAGAGGCCATTCTCTACGCCGCCAATCCCGGCGAACCCACGCCGATCAATAAACGCTTCCAAAGCCGCAAGGGCTTTATCGAAGTCGTGAATGAAACCGTGTTCAAGCGTTACCCCTTCGCCCTGCTGGAGCTTTTTTTAGTACTCGAACAACACCGGGAATTGAAGGGCGTGCGCGCGGCCACGATCCGCTTGATCCGCACCCACGGCCATCTCATCGATGACAAATTTCGCAACGACTTGCGCAACCGCGCGCTGTTCATGGAGATACTGCGCCAGCCACACGGGGTGAGCGAACAACTGCGGCGCATGAACCGCTACGGCATCCTCGCCGCCTACCTGCCCGCCTTCGGCAAGATCGTCGGCCTGATGCAGTACGATCTCTTCCACGTCTACACCGTGGACGAACACACCCTCACCGTGATCCGCAATCTGCGCCGCTTCACCCGCCCGGAACACGCCAAGGAATTTCCGCTGTGCAGTGAAATCATGCAACAGCATATTCCCAAGCCGGAAGTGCTCTATCTCGCCGCGCTATTTCACGACATCGCCAAGGGCCGCGGCGGCGACCACTCCGAGCTGGGCGAACAAGAGGCGCTGCAATTCTGTCTGCATCACGGCCTGAGCCAATACGATGCGCGGCTCGTGGCCTGGCTGGTGCGTCATCACCTCATCATGTCCATGACCTCGCAGCGCAAGGACATCAGTGACCCCGAGATCATCACTGAATTCGCCATCACCGTGCGCAGCCCGGTGTATTTGAATTATCTTTATCTACTCACCGTCGCCGACATCCGCAGCACCAACCCCAGCCTATGGAATAGCTGGAAAGATACCCTGCTGCTAGAACTCTACAGCGCCACCCAGCGCGTGATGCGCCGCGGACTGGAAAACCCCATCGACCAAGCCGAGCACATCGAAGAGATGCGCGCCGAGGCGCGCCACCTGCTGCACACCTACGGCAACGAGGACGAGGCCATCGACACCGTGTGGCGGGATTTCCCCGAAGATTATTTCCTGCGCTACACCGCCGGTGAAATCGCCTGGCACAGCCAGGGCATCATTCAAAACATCGGCGGTGAACTGCCTCTGATTCTGGTGCGCCACCACACCCAGCGCGGCGGCACCGCCATCTTTATTCACACGCCCATCGATGACCGCCTGTTCGCGCGCACCACCCACGCCCTCGATCAAATGGGCCTCAGCATCGTCGATGCGCGCATCATCGGCTCGCGCAGCGGCTTAACCTTGGACAATTACGTCGTCTTCGAAGACACCGGCCAGCCCATCAGCAATCCACATCGCGTTCAAGAAATTTTCGATAAACTGCGGCAAACGCTCACGCACCTCAACCGCGAACCGGCCGTCACCCGCCGCCAGCCGCGCCAATTCAAACATTTCTCCATCCCCACGGACGTGAGCTTCAGCACTGACGAACGCAATCAAAAAACCATCCTGGAACTCATGACCGTGGACCGTCCCGGGCTCTTGTCCCGCGTCGGTCAAGCCTTGATGGAATGCGGTGTTCGCTTGCACGCCGCCAAGATCGTCACCTTCGGCGCGCGGGTGGAAGACGTCTTCCACCTCACCGATAAAAACAACAGGCCCCTCAGCGCCGACGCGCAATTTCAATGCCTGCGCGAAACTATCGTGCGTCACCTCGACAAACCGGCGCAGAACAACTAAGCACAAGCACCATGACCGATACACCCGCCGCACCGCTACGCTGGCTGCATGATTACGGACTTCCCGCGCTGCTTGGCATCGCCTCCATCATCATCGCCCTGCTCGGCGACGGCGCGGCCGAGACGCTGCGTTACCAGCGCGATGCCATCATGCACGGTGAAGTGTGGCGCCTGCTCAGCGGCCACCTCGCCCACCTCGGCTGGTCACATTTGTGGCTCAACCTCGGCGGCCTGGCCTTGATCTGGTTTTTGTTTCAACGCCAGCTCAGCAGCAGCGCCTGGTGGCTGGTACTGCTGGTGAGCACTCTGACCGTGAGCGGCGGCTTGCTGTTATTCAAACCCGAACTCATGTGGTATGTCGGTCTATCCGGTGTCTTGCACGGATTGTTCTTAGCGGGCCTCATCGCCGGCCTGCGCGCGCAGAGCTGGGGCGATTGGCTGCTACTCGCCGCGGTGATCGCCAAATTGCTTTGGGAACAAGTCAACGGCGCCCTTCCCGGCACCGCCGAAGCCGCCGGTGGCAACGTGATTGTGGATGCGCATTTGTATGGGGCAATCGGGGGGACGCTGACCGCACTGGCATTGCGGCTGTATCAGCGTAAAAACGGCGAAGGCCCCAAACCTTGACTTGAGACCTTCGCCGCTCGACTCAGCGTCTTTTTATTGCGCGAACCTGGCTAGTTTATGCTGATAGACAACAGGCACACGCTCACAGACTACATCTGCGACTGAAGATAATTGGCGATACCGAGGCGATCGATCAAGCCCAGTTGCTGCTCCAGCCAATGGGCGTGATCTTCCTCTGTATCGCGCAACATGCCGAGCAGAACGTCACGGCTTTGGAAGTCCGCCACCTTTTCGCAATAGGCCATGGCCTCTTTCAAATCGGCCACCACGCTGAGCTCCAGCTTGAGATCGTTCTTCAGCATATTGGGCACGTCCTTCCCGATGCGCAGCGCCTCCCGCTTGGCCACATCGGGCGCGCCCTCGAGAAATAAAATGCGCTCGATCAAGGCGGCGGCATGGCCTTGCTCATCCGACATTTCGTGATTGATGCGCTCATAAAGTTTGGTCAAACCCCAGTTTTGCAGCATGCGCGAGTGCAGAAAATATTGGTCCATGGCGGTGAGCTCATTGGCCAAGAGTTTATTGAGATAGGCGATAACTTTTTTGTCACCTTGCATGAGGGTACTCCAATAATAAGGGCGTCGATGAAGGTGGAAGTGGGGACCTTCACATCATGGCCTGTTGGTAATTTTCCAGGCCGATCTTCTTGATGAGATCGAGCTGCGTCTCCACCCAATCCAGGTAGTCTTCCTGATGTTCCAATAGCTCTTCGAGTAAATCGCGAGAGACGTAATCAGCGGTGCTTTCGCACAGGGCGATGGACTCACGCAAAGTGGAAAGGCCGTTGCGTTCGAACTTGTGGTCGCACTCCAGCATCTCTTTGACCTGTTCACCCAACAACAACTTGCCGAGATCTTGTAAATTGGGCAGGCCCTCCAAAAAGAGGATGCGCTCGATCAGCTTGTCGGCGTCCTTCATCGCGCAGATAGAGGCGGCGTAAACCTTGTCATTGAGCCGGCCCAGCCCCCAATTTTTATACATGCGGGCGTGGAGAAAGTATTGATTGATGGCGGTCAAACGGTCGCTGAGAATTTTATTGAGGGCCTTGATGACCTTCGGGTCGCCTTTCATGAGTGCTGTTCCTTACACGTTTTGACTAGGCGAGATTATAGTCGCTTTGCGAGGCAACGTGAAAACCGGCTTATGAGGGAAGCAACACGTAATGAGGGCAACTTTAACCCGTGCTGAACAGCGCCGGTTCCAATGCTTGTTCGGCCAAACTGTCTTTCAGAATCTCTTTCGCACACGGGGCGCATTTGCCGCATTGGGAAGCGAGGCCCAGGCGCTCCTGCAAATGGCGCAGCTTACAGGCACCCGCCGCGGCCTCACGCCGGATGTCGCCGTCGGTCACACTCATACAGATGCACACATACATGGCCGCGCCCCTCGAATTCCGTCAGGCAATCTAAACGCAAATAGGAATGATTGTCAATACTATCGGGCGCGGGCCGGGAAACTTGAGGGAGGGCGGCTCAAAGCAAGTCCGTTTTTTCAACCCATGCCGACATGGGCGGTAAGCTTATCTAAAACCGACACCATTCTTTAGATCCGGCCATGAAAATTCGCCACTTGACGGCGCACTAAAACTCATAAGCCCCCATATCGTAATCCGAGCCATCGCCGCTGCCGCCGGCGCCCAGGCCGTTGCCATCTTGCGGCCGAGTCCGGCCATCGATGTCGCTGGTGACGCCGGACCCCGCGGTACTGTTGCCGCTATCTATCGCGGGTGAACCGGCCTGGAGGCGGTAATCGTCCGCAGCGGCATCGACGAATAAGGGATCCGCCGTGCTGTTACCGCTGCCGGAATAGGCCGCGCCGGTGATGGAATAACTCACGCTAATGTAGCCCGACCAACTCACCTTGATATCAAGCCCGCTGTTTCCCCACACAATGGAATCGATGACGGTGCCGTAGCTGTAATCATCGGCGTAAACGCCCGCGCCCAGTCCCGACACATTTTTGCTCAAGCTGCTGTTGAGCAGGAGGGGGTAGGAATAGCGGTTCATGTAGATACCGCCACCCCTTTGAGCTGTGTTATTGATGAGCAATAAATTCGTTAGCTTCGCGCTGGAATAGGATGCGGTATATACACCGCCGCCGCGCACGGCGCTGTTGCCCGAGATGGTGTTGGCGTTGATGGTCTCGGTTGCATATTGGTTGATATAGATGCCGCCGCCATAGCCCCCCGCGCTGTTGCCCTCGATCCGGTTGTTTTGGATATCCACGGCCGTGCCGGGGCCGTACCAGATACCGCCGCCGTTATTGCTGGCGGTGTTGCCTTGGATAATATTATTGCGCACTGTCGCGCCGCCGCTGGGGATATAGACGCCGCCGCCATCCGCACTTTGACCGCCGGTCACCGTGAGGCCGATGAGGGCGCCGCCGCTGATCTCGACGGCAGGCGCATTGAGTCCCGTCGCATCGATGAGGGTGCTCTGCGGGCCGCTGGCGCTGGTCACGGTCTTATTGCCGCTGATGACGAGCTTCTCGTGGTAAGTGCCCGGCCCGATCGTGACCGTCGCCCCGCTCGCGGCGCTGGCGATGGCATTTTGAATCGAGGTGTAGGCGCAGCCCGCCGCGCACACATCGGCGGATGGACCACTGCTGGCATTCACGCTAATTTGTCCACTGGTGGTAGTGAATGACGCCAGCGCGGCGGCGCTTGCCGTGGTCATGACGACATTGTTCACGCTCAGCGTTTTATTCCCCGAAGTAGCAGTGGCGGCAATAGTGAATGGAATCGTGGCGAGCTGCCCCGACCCCATCACCGTGTTGCCCGCGGTCGGGGTAATGACGATGCGCCGCGCGCCCGGCGTGGCCTCGGCACTCGCCAAACCCTGGGCGCCCAAGGCCGCGCCGGCAACGGGCGCGCCCGCGCTCACTTGCGCGGCGTTGTATTGCACATCGAATTGCAAGCTGACGACGCTGCCGTCGTTGGTGAAGGTCAAGGGGATGTTCACGGCTTGCCCCGGCGTGCCGCTGGCCGTGCCCAGACTCAGACTCGGCGCCGCCCAGGCCGTGTGCGCCAACAGCGCGCCAAGCAGCATCGCCATCAGTGACATTGTTTTTCTTATGCGCATATCCCGATCCCCTCCCATCGGCTGACCCGTTCAATGGCGCTCAAAGCGCCACAGTGTTTTTATTCGGTTGCGGCGCATTACCCAAGCTGCGTCACCTTCTATTCACCACAACCCATGTTATGGACCACGCAACACGGATCCAAAGCAGCCATTTTCCAGCAAGCCACCGCGCCCTCGCGGACCGCGTCGCCTAGGGCGGGCACGTTTTTCATGCCCACGCGCAACGTCGATAACGGGTGTCCATGTTTTAGTGTTCATCGTGTGCGTCATTTTTATTTTTTCGGCGTGGGCACGGACATCGTGCCCACGCTACCGGTCTTTCCCATCACCGCACGCAGATCGTCGATATGCCGCACCAGCAGATCGGTATCTCGCTCCGCCAGATTCACCGTGAAGTAATACGTGCCTCCCGCTGCAGTGGCTCGCCGGTATCGCATCGCCTCATCGCCTCCGTCGTGATGTTGGGCTTCCTTCGTCAGCCCAACCTACCGGGCTAATAATAAAACTCGACTGACAGCTCAAGAGACAAGTCCGCCAGCTCCGACATCTCCCCGACGCCTAGCGTAAATCCAGTTGTCTCCTCAACAAATACACCCACAAATAGCTCTGCCCGACCGCCCTCATTGGTTAGTTTCTTCAAATAGCATCTATGGGGAGCGAGAAGAGGAAGTATCTGTTTGACACCCTCCGTGAAGTCACCTGGCTGCTTAGCTAAAAGTGTGAAAGTGCAATAGGTACACTTATTCACGCCCCCCAGTACCTGACCTTTCGGGTTTGCCCTTGGCTTACCAGCGGTATACGCGAATTCAGGCTCCAAGCCCAAGGATTGAATGATGGTCTGGTGTGCCTCCGTCGGATGCACTACTCGAAGGGATATGGTAAACGTCTCTTTTTCCATTAGCGGCTCCCGGGTAAATAGGGGTCAAAGGGGCCATGATTTTCACCCACTCCGCCAGTTCCACCAGTCCAAACATTGCCGTCTGGATCTATGCCGGTCCATGTCCGAGGACCAGCGTGTATACCTTTTTTGATCTTGTGGACATCATCTTTGTCGAGGCCGAATTTTCCCTTCGCTTTGTCAATCGGCAACGTTCCACTTGGGCAATTATCTGGCTTCGATTCAGACCCATCTTTATTCTGTACAGGCACTGGGAAACACCTTGCCCCAATGCACTGAATCTCAAAACTTGGAAAACCGTTGATGGCATCAGTGACCATATCCACCCAGCCTTGGTTCTCGGGAGTCCCTGGAATCGCAACTGGCGGAACAGCAATCGGGAAACCTGGTATACCAGGAACCGTCGGCGTTACGCTTTGAAGCCCAAACGGGTCGATCCAGTAGAGTGGGTTGTTCCCAACATAGCTGTAGGTGTTAATTCCGCCGAGCAACCCAGTAGGATCACTCTCAATATACCTTCCCGTCCCCGGATCATAATCCCTAAAATAGTTGTAATGCAGCCCCGTCTCCGCGTCGTAGACCTGACCGGGGAAGCGGAGGTTGTAGGTGAATGTCACGCCGTCCATATCGGGGTCGTCGTTGGCGGCGGTGGTGCCGAAGGGGTCGCTGTCGTCCCAGCGCCACACGGCTTTGTTGCTGGTGTCGCTGATGACGCGCGGGGTGTCGAGGTGGTCGGTGTGGATGTAGTAGACGTTGCCTTGTTTGAGCACGGCGACGGGCTGGCGGCCGAGGTAGACGGTTTCTTGGATGGCGTTGCCGTTGGAGTCGTATTCGCCGATGAGTTGGCCTTGTTGGTCGTAGGCGTAGAGCACGGTGCCGCTAATGGCGGGCACGGCGCCGCTGGCGAGGTGGCTGTTGAGGCAGACTAAATCTTGTACGTTGACGAGGCCGTCTTGGTTGCAGTCGGGGTTGCCGGGGGCTGTTCCGGTTTGCAGGATTTGTTCGAGGATGAGGCCGCGGTCGGTGGTGCTGTAGGTGTTGTCGCCATCGGCGTCGCCGGGACCGGCGCCGCTGACGCCGCCTTGTTTTTTGATGCGCTGGCCGAGGCCGTTGAGGGTGTAGCTGCTGCCGTTGGCGGCGGTCATGCGGTTGCGCGGGTCGTAGCTGTAGCTGCGGCTGCCGTCGTGGATGATGTTGCCGTTGGCGCTGTAGTTGTAGCTTTTCGCGTGGGCGCCGGTGATGGCGCTGAGGCGGTTGCTGTTTGAGGCGTAGCTGTAGGTGTCGAGGCTGCCGTTGTCGTTGAGCTGGGTGCGGTTGCCGACGGGGTCGTAGCTGAAGGATTGGTTGGCGCCGGGCGCGGTGTAGCTGGTGAGGCGGTCGAGTGCGTCGTAGCCGAAGCTTTGCACGGTGGCGTCGCTGAGGGCGGTGAGGCGGCCGGCGGGGTCGTAGCTGAGGCTGCGGGTGTAGCCGTTGAGGGTGTAGCTGGCGATGCGGCCGTCGCCGTCGAGGGTGCGGTTGTAGCTGCCGCCGTTGCCCCAGGTCCAGGCGCTGGCGGCGCCGAAGGACGGGTAACTCAGATTGCTCATCACGCTTTGCGCGCCGGCGTTGAGGGCGTTGATGCGACCTTGGGTGTCGTAGCCGTAGCTGATGATTTTGCCCGAGGGGTAGGTGATTTGCGCCAAGCGGCCAGTGGCGTCGTAGGTGTAGGTTTCGGTGAGGCTGACACTGCCCGTCTGCTGGGTCTTGGCGCTGATGCGGCCTTGGTTGTCGTAGCTGTAGCTGGTGGTGCTGCCGGCGTCGCTGACGGCGCTGAGCCGGCCGAGGGCATTGGCGCCGCTGTCGTTTTGGAAGTTGGTGGTGTGGGTGACGGCGCCGAGCGTGGCGCTGATTTGAGTGAGACGATTGAGCGCGTCGTAGCTGTAGCTGGTGACGGCGCCGCGGGCATCGGTGCTGGTCTTGAGGTTACCGGCGGTGTCGTAGGTGTTGCTGGTGGTGCCGGTGTCGGGACTGAGCACTTGCACGAGGTTGTCGAGCGCGTCGTAGCTATAGTTGGTTTGCAGGTTGCGCGGGTCGGTGACGCGAGTCAATCGGTCGAGGGCGTCGTAACTATAGCCGGTGATGCCGTTGCCGGGGTCGGTGACTTGCACCAAGCGGTTGAGGGCGTCGTAACTGTGAGTGGTGGTGTTGCTCAAGGGATCGCTGCTGCTGGCGAGGTTGCCATTATTGTCGTAACTGTAGCTGCTGGTCTGATTTAACGCGCCGATGTCTTGCGCCAGGCGGTTGAGCGCGTTGAACACCCGCGAGCGGGTTTGGGTGAGGGTGTTGCTGGGGTCGTAGACGTTTTCTTGGATGCGGTTGCCCATGGCGTCGAGGGTGTAGCTGATGCGGTTGCCGAGGCCGTCACTGATGGCGGTCAAGCGATGGGCGGCGTCGTACGAGAAGTTGATGAAGCTGTTGTCCGGCTGGGTGACTTTGATGAGCTGGCCAACGCCGTCGTAGTCGTAGGTGGCGATCTCACCGCCCACGCTGCGGCTGGTGAGCCAGCCGCGCGGGGAATAGGTCAGGGTGGTGGTGAGTCCGTTGGGATCGACGATGCTCAAGGGATGGCCGTGGGCGTCATAACTGGTGATCTGCGTCACTTGGTTGAGCGCGTTGGTAATCGACGTGACATTGCCTTGGGCGTCGTAGGCATAGCTGGTGATGTCGGCGACATCGGTGCGCGGGCCGTCGGCGGTCTCGAGTAAACCCTGGGCATTGTAGCTGTAGTTCCAAGTACGGCTGGTGCCCAGCGCCGTGTCGGTGAGGGTCTTTTGGATCAACAGACCACGACTGTCGTAGGTATAGGCCGTGGTCTTGCCCGGCTCGGTGATGAGCGTTGGCAAACGGAATGTAGGATGCCATTGGGTGGTGATGGTGCGCTGCTGCGGTGTGCCGGCCGCTTCGGTGCGCGAGGTTTCGAGATTGCGTGTTAAGTCGTGAACATAGGTGGTGGCGACGCCGTTGAAGTCGGTCTTGGAGGCGATGTTGCCGTTGGCGTCGTAGCTGATGTTTTGCGCTGCGTTCCCGCCGCAGGTGGCGCAGGGTTGAGACACCCCAGAGATTTTCGAGACACCTTGTGTAGATTGAAAATTATAAGTACGGACGGTACCTAAAGCATCGGTAACCGTTGTGGATCCGTCAGCATTGTAGACAAAGGTCGCGCGTTGTGCGCCTCCAGCATGCCCGGTAGAAATAGCCCGGCCTTGAGTATCGTAAGTGTAAGTAGCATAGCGAGCGCCGTTTTCATCGACGATACCCGTGAGGGCACTAGAAAGAGTTGCGCCCTCCTCATATAAATAGTTTCGAATCTTGCCGTCAGGAAACGTGACGTTCGCTAGGTTAGCGCTAGTATCGTAGCCATAGGTATATATGCCATTCGCAGGATCGCGCATAGTGCTAATGCGGTTTAGCGCGTCATAGGTAAACGTGATCGAGCGGCCAAAGCTATCAGTCACAGTATGAAGCTGGCCTAACTCATCATAGGCCATCTGCTGCACTATGCCAGAACGGGTGGTTATGGAAAGGAGCTTGCCCGCCGCGTCGTATCGTTCAGATTCATCATCGGGCGTCAGATAAATCAATACACCGCCAGGTGGCCCTGATAGCTTACCGTTTACATCGCTCTCACTGGACCATTTACCATTAAGATACGAATACGAATAAATCTTGCCATCCGGTCTATACAACCAAGCAAGCGTTTTAACAGTGCCATTAAAAATTTGAATTTTTCTGGTGAAATTATGCCGCCAGTGGCCGCCATATGATTCCGTGCTGTTGTAGTACCGTTGAAACTGCAAGGGACTCGAACCCACTCCACTATAGTCCACCTCAAGCTGGAACTTATTCCCACTCGCCGCATTCACTGGATTACTAAGATTTGAACAACTGTTGCCCGTATCATTATTACTATCAACCGTAATGACACATAATCCACCAATATCAGTATAGCCATCATCTGGGCAACGCAGGCTTTCAGTCCAGCCTGGAAATCCTTCAGTGTAGGATTCGCTACACGCCTCATCTGAGACACATGTTTTTTTGTAGCAACTGACTGCGCAACCGTCCGCAAGGATGCTCACCCCCGTCATGCTTGCACCACTAAAAGAAACACGACACATGAGAGGCCCTATGGAGTGACACGCTTGGCTAGGACTATCAAATTCAATATTTCCAAATGCGGGAAAAGCATAATATTTAACATAATGGGCGGTTGGAGGGGGCAATTCAGCATAGACAGGGTTAATCAAGAACGGGAATGAACAAATGAGAAGGGCCTTATATCTGAGCCAATTACAGCCATCTCGCAGTCTGGTGCTGAGTTGATTTGTTTCCCGGCTCCTCATGATATCCCCTTTTCCATTCTATTATTCTGATTCCCTAGTTACGCGCATCACGATCACAGCAAATGTTGTATTGAAAAAAGAGAACGAACGCTATGAATGATGGTTTGCCTCCAAATTGCTTTATCTAATACAAGTCAGCTTTCAGCTCGCTACTGATTGAAATCGTTGAAATAGCCGGGAACCACATCACTGCTTTAGAGGAGGGAGGTAAACAAGTTGAGAACAGCGAGCGCACGCACTGCGACCGAAAGACGCTACGCAGGCATGAGACATTACCCCTCCCTCCTAAGCTTAATAATTATTGCTTATTTTTCTGAGCCGTTTTCCACGATCTTATATGCGGATACTCTATCGAACTGTATTTTAGTGCCGCCGGAAGCAAGATATAAAACACTCAGTGACCGGCGTCAACAAGCGTTTCATGATGTTGATATAGGTAAGCCGGGGCTGAGTCGCCCCGTTTTTTTCAATTCAGCGGCTTGGGTCGAGCTTGTGAAGTTCAATATCTACCGCCCGCGCAAAACTCTTACCCCGCCATATTATCCAACAAGGCTTTCTTCACCGCGTCCAGCGTGGCGTCCACGGTGAGCATTTTGCCCTGGCTTTGTTTGATGGCGATGTCGGGGTCTTTCAAACCGTGGCCGGTGAGGGTGCAGACGATTTTCGAGCCGGCAGGAATCTTGCCGCTGTTGATGTCACGCAGCGCGCCGGCCACGGAGGCGGCGGAAGCGGGTTCGCAGAAGATGCCTTCTTTTTGCGCCAGCAGTTTTTGCGCGGCGAGTATTTCTTCGTCGCTGCATTCGTCGAACCAGCCCTTGGATTCTTTTTGCGTGAGCCAGGCCTTGTCCCAGCTTTGCGGATGGCCGATGCGGATGGCGGTGGCGACGGTCTCGGGTTTGTCGACGGGGCCGCCGCGCAAGAAGGGCGCGGAACCGGCAGCTTGATAGCCAACCATGCGCGGCAGACTGTTGACGATGCCGTGTTCTTTATATTCTTTGTAGCCCATCCAATGCGCGCTGATGTTGCCGGCGTTGCCGACGGGCAGGCAATGAAAGTCGGGCGCGCATTCAAGCTCTTCGATAATCTCGAAGGCGGCGGTCTTCTGCCCTTGCAGGCGAAAGGGGTTGATGGAGTTGACGATGGTCACCGGCGCCTCTTTGCCGACTTGCTTCACCAGCTCCATACCGTCATCGAAGTTGCCTTTGATTTGAATGACGCAGGCGCCGTGCATCAGCGCTTGCGCCAGTTTGCCCATGGCGATCTTGCCGTCGGGGATGAGCACGAAGGCGCTGATGCCCGCGCGCGCGGCATAGGCGGCGGCGGAGGCGGAGGTGTTGCCGGTGGAGGCGCAGATGATGGCGCGGCTGCCCTCTTCCACCGCCTTGGTCACGGCCATGGTCATGCCGCGATCTTTAAAAGAGCCGGTGGGATTCAAGCCTTCGTATTTGACGTAGATGTCGACGTCCTTGCCCAGCTCGCGCGGAATGTTGTTCAAGCGGATCAGCGGGGTGTTGCCTTCGCCGAGACTGATGATGCGGGTGTCGTCGTGTACCGGCAGGCGGTCGCGGTATTTGTCGATCAAACCGGTGTAACGGGGGCGGAATGGCATGGAAGACTCCTTAAATACGAATAATCATGGCGGGCAGGCAATTAAAAACCGAAAGATAGTTGTGTTCGGCTATGTGGCGGTCTATCTCTCGTAAATTGCGCGCCCTTCAATCTAAGTAAAAGAATTCATAAAGATGTTAACCCCTTCTTTCCCAGGGAGAAGGCGGGGATGAGGGAGACAAATAACACCCCTCACCCTAACCCTCTCCCTTAGGGAGAGGGAACTTAAAACATACTCCTTAAGCGCATTCGCTAAGCATGGAACCCAAGCAAAGAAGAAATTTAAAAGTCTCCCTCTAGGGGGAAGGGTTCTCAATACGTTTGCGTTGCGTTAATTCTTATTCAAGTACTCCACGCGGATGCGCGTCACCGCGCCGTTGATGGAGCCCAGGCTTTCGATGCGTTCGATGGCCTCGTTCATTTTGCCTTCGCGCACCACATGGGTGAGAAAAATCACCGGCACGTGTTGCGCCTCGGGCGCTTGTTCCTTTTGGATGATGGCCTCGATGCTGATGCCGGTCTCACCGAGTATGCGGGTGATATCCGCCAGCACGCCGGGGCTGTCTTCGGCTTCCAGGCGCAGATAATAGGCGGTCTTCACCTCGCTCATGGGCAGGATGGGAATATCGGCCATGGCATCGGGCTGGAAGGCGAGATGCGGCACGCGGTTTTCCGGATCGGCGGTGAGGGCGCGCACCACGTCCACCAGATCAGCGACCACGGCCGAGGCCGTGGGTTCGGCGCCCGCGCCCGCGCCGTAATACAAGGTGGGGCCGACGGCGTCGCCCTTTACCAGCACGGCGTTCATCACCCCGTCGACGTTGGCGATCAAACGGCGGTGCGGAATCAGCGTCGGATGCACGCGCAGCTCCACGCCCTGCTCGGTGCGCCGCGCGAGGCCCAAATGTTTAATGCGGTAACCCAGTTCTTCGGCGTAGCTCACATCCTCGGCGGTGATCTTGCTGATGCCCTCGGTGTAGACCTTGTCGAATTGCAGCGGGATACCGAAGGCGATGGAGGCGAGGATGGTGAGCTTGTGCGCGGCGTCGATGCCTTCGACGTCGAAGGTGGGATCGGCCTCGGCGTAACCGAGGGCCTGCGCCTCAGCCAAGACGTCGGCGAAGTCACGGCCCTTGTCGCGCATTTCTGTGAGGATGAAATTGCCGGTGCCGTTGATGATGCCCGCCAGCCATTCGATGCGGTTGCCCGCCAGTCCTTCGCGTATGGCTTTGATGACGGGGATGCCGCCCGCCACCGCGGCCTCGAAGGCCACGACCACGCCGCGCTCCTGCGCCTGGGCGAAGAGTTCGTTGCCGTGTTTGGCGATTAGCGCCTTGTTGGCGGTGACCACGTGTTTGCCGTTGGCGATGGCTTTACTCACCAGCTCGCGCGCGGCCAGGGTGCCGCCGATCAGTTCGACCACCACGTCCACGCCGGGGTTGTTCACTACCGCGAAAGGATCGTCGGTGAGCTGGATGCCGGCGGCGTCGCAGTTGCGCGGACGCTTCAAATCACGGGCGGCGGCGTGGGTGACGATGATGCCGCGTCCGGCGCGGCGCTGAATTTCCTTGGCGTTGCGCTTGAGCACGCTCACCGTGCCGCAACCTACCGTGCCCAATCCCAACAATCCAACGTTAACCGGCTTCAATCTGCTTCTCCTTGTGTGATCCGCGCCGTGATGGCTCAGCTCTTGCCGCCGCCGGCCGCCTTGGCCAGGTCTTGATCGCGGCGGAACATATCGCGGATGCCGCGCACCGCTTGGCGGGTGCGGTGTTCGTTTTCGATGAGCGCGAAGCGCACATGACCATCGCCTTGTTCGCCGAAGCCGACGCCGGGCGAGACCGCGACCTTGGCGTCTTGCAGCAATTTCTTGGAAAATTCCAGCGAACCGAGATGGCGATAGAATTCCGGAATCGGCGCCCACACGAACATCGCGCCCTTGGGCGGCGTCACATGCCAGCCGATGGAGTTGAGCCCCTTGCACAGCACATCGCGGCGGCAGCGGTAGAGTTCGCGGATTTCATCGACGCAATCCTGCGGCCCTTCCAGGGCGGTGATGGCGGCGATCTGTATCGGCGTGAACATGCCGTAGTCGAGATAAGACTTCATGCGCGCCAGCGCCGCCACCAATTTGGGGTTGCCGCACATGAAACCGATGCGCCAGCCGGGCATATTGTAGCTTTTCGACAGCGTGAAGAATTCCACCGCGATGTCCTTGGCGCCCGGCACCTGCAAAATAGACGGCGCGACATAGCCGTCGAAGACGATGTCGGCGTAGGCGAGATCGTGCACCACCCAGATTTTATGTTCGCGGGCGATGGCGATCACCTTCTCGAAGAAGTCCAGCTCCACGCATTGCGTAGTGGGGTTGCCGGGGAAATTCAGCACCAGCATCTTCGGCGGCGGCCAGCAGCCCTTGATCGCCTTTTCCAGCTCCTCGAAAAAGTCCACGCCGGGGATCAGCGGCACGTGACGGATGTCGGCGCCGGCGATGACGAAACCGTAGGGGTGAATCGGATACGAGGGATTGGGCACCAGGGCCACGTCGCCCGGGCCCATGGTCGCCAGCGCGAGATGCGCCAGGCCTTCCTTGGAACCGATGGTGACGATGGCCTCACTGTCCATGTTCAAATCGACATCGAAGCGCTTTTTGTACCAGTTGCAGATCGCGCGCCGCAGACGGGGGATACCCTTGGAGACGGAATAACGGTGGGTGTCGCCGCGCTGCGCGGCCTCCACCAGTTTATCGACGATATGCTGGGGCGTGGGCTGGTCGGGATTACCCATGCCGAAGTCGATGATGTCCTCTCCGCGGGCGCGCGCCTTGGCCTTGAGCTCGCCGACTATATTGAATACGTAGGGGGGGAGGCGCTTGATTCTGGAAAATTCGTCGTTCAAGGTAGTTAGTCCGGAAAACTGAAACCGGGAAATTCACGGCGGAAACAGCACAAAACGCGCCCGCAGGCGCACCAAAAGGCTACACATTACCCGGCCGCCCCGAAGCCTGTCAATCGACCCGGCCGCCCCTCGCGCTTGCACCCCGCCGCCAGCCGCGTTAAAAAGGGCGCACGGCCTTTTCCCGGACCCGAAACGGACTTGATTCATGCAATTCAATTTTGAGCTCAACCCGCATTCTTACACCATTCGCGCCTACGGGCCGGGCAGCGTCACCATCACCCTGCCGCTCGACAGCGCAGACCCGGCTCCCGCGGCGGTGGACGCCATCGGCCCCGGCGCCAGCCGCCTGCGCCAAGAGGTGCTCACCCAAAGCGTGGTCATCACCCCCGAGCGGCTGATACGCGACTGGCCGCCGCAAGCCCTGCCGGATTTGGCCGAGAGCCACCTGCAAGCGCTGCTGGATTTGCGGGTGGAAGTGCTGCTGCTGGGCTGCGGCGCCCAATTGCGCTGGCCCGATCCCGCGGTGCTGACACCGCTGATGAAGGCGGGCATCGGCTACGAGCTGATGGATACCGCCGCCGCCTGCCGCACCTACAATATTTTAATGTCGGATGGCCGCCGCGTGGCGGCGGCGTTGATGATGATTTAACGCATCAGATTCAAGGCCAGCCGCCTCTATTGCTATCCAAACCGCTAAGCACCGCATGGCTGACGCCGCTCTTCTGTAGGTGGGGCTGCGGCACCTCATCTACTCGCACCCCTCATTCAAAAAGCGAAACCACCCCGTCCGCTAGGCGTCCACCCCTCCTTGCCAAGGAGGGGAGATACAAGGGGCTGCGCACTTAGGCCTCTCCTGCCACATCCTCATTTCAGGATACGTTCGCATCCTCACACCTGGGTCTCCTTCCCAAGGCCTTACCGGAGCATCCTTTGAGACGAAGAAAATATAGTATCAAGACCGCAAGTGATTTGCGCCCGATGCGTCGCGGCCCTCAGGAAACGCTTCGCATCTCTCTGTACGAATCAAGCTCGGTCTCGCGACTTTAATTCCTTTTGCCCCGGACGTCCTGCATCCGCCCCGACGCACTACTTCGCAGTGCCTGAGGGCTACCACAATCACTGACGCCTCTTCGCGTCTACCGCGGGCTTCTCACCTACGCTTCGCTCTCCATGGCTCGGTGTACGCATCGTTTCCACAGATACGCGGCACATCGCCCTCTATGAAGATGCACGAAAGGACAAAGTCATCCGGTGGTGCCGCACTCGCGTGGGAGGAATGGCGGTTTGATGCAGATTGAATTGAAACGCGTGTAAAAACGTTCTACTGACATATGGCCTCTCCCTCCGGGAGGGGGCCGGGGTCAGGGGATCAATCATCAAGTTAGCTGTGCTTGTCTCCTATCCGCTGCCGGAGGGAGCAAGAACAAGCAAGCATTCATCACCCGCCGCTAACCAAAAAAAGTCTCCGACGAGGCCCCGGAGCGTTCCATCAACTCGCGCAGGCGGCGCAGCGCCTCCACTTGAATTTGACGCACCCGTTCCCGGGTCACGCCGATGCGGTTGCCCACCTCTTCCAGCGTGGCGGCCTCTTGGCCGTGCAAACCGAAGCGCCATTCCACCACCTCGCGCTGTTTGTCGTTGAGTTCCTTGAGCCAGGACTCGATACAGCTATTCACCTCTTCGTCCTCCAGCGCCTCGCTGGGATCGCTCCACGACTCATCGGGCAAGGTGTCGAGCAGGGTGCGGTCTTGCGCGACGGCGGCATCGATGGACACCTCCCGCTCATTGAGTCTGAGCATCTGCTCCACTTCCCCGGTAGAGCGCTGCACCACCCGCGCCACGTCTTCGGCGCTGGGGTCATGATCCAAGTGTTGCGCCAAGCCGCGCGAGGCACGCAAATAGGTGTTGATCTGTTTGATGATGTGAATGGGCAAACGCACGGTGCGGGTTTGATTCATCAAGGCGCGTTCGATGGTTTGGCGTATCCACCAGGTGGCATAGGTGGAAAAACGGAAACCGCGCTCGGGGTCGAACTTCTCCACCGCGCGGATCAAACCCAAATTGCCTTCTTCGATGAGATCCAGCAAGGCCAGGCCGCGATTGATGTAATGCCGCGCGATTTTGACGACGAGACGCAGATTGCTTTCTATCATGCGGCGCCGCGCGCTTGCATCACCACGCTGAGCCAGACGGGAAAAATAGACTTCTTCTTCAGCGCTCAGCAGCGGGGCAAAACCAATCTCGCTGAGATATATCCGCGTGGGATCGAGAACGACCCGTTCGGGTTTGATGGCCTCGGGCACATCCTCGGTCAGTGAGGGCGCGGCCTCAACCTGCTCCTGCTCGCCCCATGACTCTTCATGCAAGTGGGGGCGACGCCGGCCTTCCAATGGCATCAGCTCTTCGTACTCGTCCACGGGGAGATCTCCTTCCAGAGCTTGACGTGGAGGTACAAGACTGCCCCTCTTAAGGGAAACTTGCAATAGTTTGAGAGAAAAAAATCACTTCATTATGATATTTTAATATTGCAGATGAAATGCATTGAAAAATTAACGCAAGGCCGGCAAGTAACGCAGGGGATCCACGGGTTTTCCATCGAGACGGATTTGAAAATGAAGCAAGGCCTCACCATTCGTTTTAGTGCCCATATCGGCGATGTGCTGACCGGCACTCACCTCCGCGCCTTCCGTCACCCGCAATTGACGGTTATGTGCGTAGGCGCTGAGAAAAGTATCGTTGTGTTTAATAATGATTAAATTGCCATAGTGCAGCAGCCCGCTACCGGCGTAGACCACCCGTCCTCCCGCCGCCGCGCGCACCGGCTGTCCGGCTTTACCAGCAATGTCGACGCCCTTATTTCCCGCCGCATCGCCGGAAAACCCTTGCACCAACCGCCCCGCGGCGGGCCAGCGCCATTGCACCGGCGCGCCGTTACGCGCACTTGCGCCCGGCGTGGTTTTTGGCGGCGCGGATGAGGGGCGCGGAGGCGGGCTTTGCCCGCTCAAGACCGGTGGCGGCGCGCGTGTCCCGCCATCCGTGTCATCGGCGGCGCTCTGCGCCACTGCCGGGGCCACGCGTAATAACTGACCTTCGTAAATCGTGTAAGGGGGCTTGAGCTGATTCCATCGCGCCACCTCGTGGTAGTCCTGGCCATAGCGAAAACTAATGGAATACAAGGTCTCGCCCGCTTGCACGCGGTGTTGGCCGAGACTGCCGCAGGCGGCCACGCCCAAGGTCAACGCCGCGAGCATGAGCCAAGGCGCGCCCCAGCGCAGCCATCGCGGCGTCGCGCCGCGGCGCAACACGGCCGCCACGCCGTTCACGAGGGGCGGCCTCCCCGGGCATGCGTGCAGTGATGAAGCAGCAGCGGCATCGCGCCGCGCCTCAACTCTGCACCGAGAAATACACTACCGCGATCACCACCACCATCACCCAGCCGATGTGATCCACGTAATCACGCAAGATGCGCTGCATGCCCTCGCCGCCCCAGCGCATTAAACCCGCCACCAGAAAAAAGCGCCCGCCGCGTCCCACCACCGAGCCCAGCACGAAAGGCAGAAACGGCATGCCCGCCGCACCGGCGGCGATGGTAAATACTTTGTAGGGAATGGGCGTGAATCCGGCGAGGACGATGGCCCACACGCCCCATTCGGCGAACCAGCTCACCGCGGTTTCATACGCGGGCCAGTAACCGGCGCGCTGCACCCAGGGCGCAATCATCTCCAAGGCCAGCACGCCGATCAGATAGCCGAAGACGCCGCCCAGCACCGAGGCCACCGTGGTCAGCGCCGCGTAAAACCAGGCCCGGTTGCGCTGCGCCAAGGCCATGGGGGCGAGCATGACGTCGGGCGGAATGGGAAAGAACGAGGATTCGGCGAAACTCAGCCCGGCGAGATACCAAGGCGCGTGACGGTGCGCGGCCCACGACATCGCCCGGGTGTACAACGCGGAGAACAGCCGCATTACTGCATACCCGTGCGCATCGGCACAAAACTGACTTGATCCATCACCTCGTCGGTGTAACCCTCGGCGGTGCGGGTGATGAGCAGCAAACTCTGCGCGCCGCTGCCGCCCACCGGTATCACCAAGCGGCCGCCTGGCGCCAGTTGCTGCAACAGCGGCATGGGCACGCCTTCGGGCGCGGCGGTAGCGATGATGGCGTCGTAGGGCGCGTACTCGGGCCAGCCGGCGGTGCCGTCACTGTGTTTGATGCGGATATTGCGCAGGCGCAAGTCCATGAAACGCCGCCGCGCGCTGATGATGAGGGCCTCGATGCGCTCGACGGTGTAGACCTCTTTCACCAACTGCGCCAGCACCGCGGCTTGATAACCGGAACCGGTGCCGATCTCCAGCACGCGTTGCGGCACGCCGTCGCGCAACAGGGCTTGGGTCATCAACGCGACGACGAAGGGCTGGGAAATAGTCTGGCCGTGACCGATGGGCAAGGCGGTGTCGTCATAGGCGCGGCTCGCCAGGGCTTCGTCGACGAAGAGATGGCGCGGGGTGTTGCGAATGACTTCCAGCACCGCGCGATTGCTAATACCGCCCTCCTGCAGCCGCTGAATCAAACGGTCGCGGGTGCGCTGCGAGGTCATGCCGATACCGCGGTGCTGCTGATTCATCATTCCCCCAATCCCTGCACCCAGCCCGCGACCGAATCCAGCGCGCTGTAACGGGTTAAATCCACTTGCAAGGGCGTGATCGACACCCGGCGCTGGCGCAGGGCGAAGAAATCCGTGCCCTCGCCCGCGTCTTCCTCGGGCCCCGCCGGCCCCACCCAATAAATCGCGCGGCCGCGCGGATCGCGGGATTTGATCACCGGCTCGGCCTTGCGGCGGTGACCGAGACGGGTGGCCTCGAAACCGGCCAGTTCATCCCAAGGCACATCGGGCACGTTGACGTTCAAAATGGTGTCAGCGGGCAAGGGGTGATGGCGCAGACGCATGACCAAACGCTTGGCCACCTCACCCGCGGTGAGATAGTGTTGCGGCTCTTCGCCCATCAGCGACACCGCGATGGCGGGCAGGCCGAGAAAGCGCCCCTCCATCGCCGCCGCCACCGTGCCCGAATACAGCACATCGTCGCCGAGATTGGCCCCGGCGTTGATGCCCGACACCACGATATCCGGCTCGTAATCCAAGAGTCCGGTGATGGCCAGATGCACACAATCGGTAGGCGTGCCATCGACATAGGTGAAGCCGTTATCGCCCAGCGCCGCGCGCACCGGGCGGTCGAGGGTCAGGGAATTACTGGCGCCGCTGCGGTTGCGGTCCGGCGCCACCACCGTCACTTGACCCAATTGCGCCATCGCCGCCGCCAGCACCGCCAAGCCCGGCGCGCGGTAGCCATCATCATTACTCAACAGAAGTCTCATAGCACCCGCATCCCGGCCGGTCCGCCGCAGTTAAGCCAAACCCGCACAATATACTGGAAAGGCATTATTTTTCACACCGCGGACCAGCACTCCGGTGCGGCCGGGCCGCCCAACCTAACGCGGCTCAATCCTTGGCCCAAGCTGCCGATGACTATAAGGGCCACGAAGGATTCGGCGCGCTCGCGCCAAGTGAGGCTAGGGCAAGCATGAGCAATCAAAAACACTTAGTTGACCGCCGCGTATTAGCCGGTTTGGAGCCGATGCGCAGCATGGACGGCGCCAGTCTGGATGAGCTGGCCGGAAAAACCCAGGTGGAAGAAGTCGCCTCCGGCCAGACCCTGTTCCGTTACGATCAAAGCGATAATGCGACGATCTACCTTCTTTCCGGCACCGTTGAACTCGTCTCCCGCCAAGGCGCTTCCCGCCTCATCGAAGGCGGCAGCGAAGACGCCGCGCACCCGCTCAGCCCGGAAAAGCCGCGCCAAGTAATGGCGATAAGCAAAACACCCATCACGCTGATCCGCATCAACGACACCCTGCTGGAAGTATTGCGTGGCCACAAGCGCGCCCACGCGAACAACAAAGCGGAAGATGCCGATTCCGACGAAAATGAACTCTTCGCGCAACTCTATTACGACTTCACCCAGAACCAGCTCAAAGTCCCCAGCATGCCGGACGTCGCCGTGCGCGTGCGCAAAGCGGTGCAAGACGAAGGCAAAGGCGCCGATGCCATCGCCAAGATCATTCAGGCCGACCCGCCGCTCGCGGCGCGGCTCATGCAAGTGGCCAACAGCCCGCTGTATCGCGGCAACGCCCACATCGCCAACCTGCGCATGGCGATCACCCGCTTAGGGCTAGGCACCACTCGCAACCTGGTGATGAGTTTTTCCATGAGCAATCTCTTCCAAACCAAGACGCCGCTGTTGCGCCAGCGCATGATCGAATTGTGGAAACATACCACGCTGATCTCGGCCCTGAGCGCCATTCTGGGAAGAATGTCCGAAGGCTTCGATGTCGACCGCGCCCTGCTCGCCGGACTGGTGCATGACATCGGCGTTCTGCCCATACTCAGTTACGCCGAAGATTTTCCGGAGCTGGCCAGCGATCCGCGCGCATTAGAACACGCCATCCAAACGCTACGCGGCCAAATCGGCGCGCTGGTATTACGCCAATGGGAGTTTGACGAGGACCTGGCAACCGTCGCCCTGGAAGCCGAAGACTGGAAACGCAATCCCGGCGACAAAGCCGATTATTGCGATATCGTCATCATCGCCCACTTGCATGGCATGATAGGCACGCCCAAGATGGCGCGAGCCCCCATCATTAACGAGGTGCCCGCTTACAATAAACTTGGGCTCGGCGACCTCAGCCCGCGCAAAAGCCTGCAAATACTCGAAGAAGCGCACGCCGATGTGGCGGAAGTGCAAAAATTACTCACTGGATAACTACAGCTCGCGCTGTTTACATGGATGATAGCCGTGTCTGAAGAAAACAAACTCGCCGACAAAGCTGTATTAAAAAAACTGCACCCGTTGTGCAATCTGCTTGCGGACGACCTCGATGACTTGGCGAAAAACACTCACATCGAAACACTCCCGGCCGGCAGCGTGCTCTATACCCAAGGCGCCACCGACCCGCACACGATTTATCTATTGACCGGCTCAGTGGAACTGCGTGACCGCGGCGGCCAAGTCAGCAAAATCGATGGCGGCGGCGCCAGCGCCCGCCGCCCCTTGAGCTTTCAGAAACCGCGCAACGCCACCGCCACCGCGCTCAGCGACGTCACCCTCATCCGCATCGAAGACAAATTGCTGGAATTAATGATCAACACCAGCAGTCTGGCGCAACCGGCAAAACCCAAAGCACTCGACGCCAACCTCATCGAAGAACGCCTGTTCGGCCGGCTCTATCAAGATTACATGGAAGACACGCTAATCGTGCCCAGCATGCCCGACATCGCCCTGCGGGTGCGCAATGCCATCGATAATCAAGACAAAGACGTGGAAGACATCGCCAAAATCGTCCAAGCCGATCCGGCCCTCGCGGCGCGGCTGGTACAAGTGGCCAACAGCCCGCTCTACCGCGGCCAAGGCCAGATCAACAGCTGCCGGCATGCAATCACGCGCATCGGCTTGAAACAAGCCCGCAACCTCGTTTTCAGCTTCGCCCTCAAGCAACTGTTCCGCTCCAACGCGCCGCCGCTGCGCCAGCGCATGATCCAACTGTGGCAACACACCACCTCCGTGGCCGCCATCGCCGCCGTGCTCGCCAAACGCACCCCCGGCTTTGAAGTCGATCGCGGTCTGCTCGCCGGTCTGATACACGACATCGGCGTGCTGCCCATCATGGCCTACGCCGAACGCTATCCGCAGCTGGTAAGCGATGCCAAGGTATTCGACGACATCGTCGCGCGCCTGCGCGGGCAAATCGGCGCGCTTGTGCTGCGGCGCTGGGAATTCGACGAAGAAATGATCGCCGTCGCCCTCGAAGCCGAATGCTGGGACCGCGAGAGCGATTCCGGTAATGCCGATTACGCCGACCTCGTGGTAATGGCGCAGATGCACGGCTACATCGGCAAACCGCGCATGGCGGAACTGCCCGCCATCGACTCCGTGCCCGCCTTCAGCAAATTGGCCCTCGGCCAACTCAGCCCGCGCATGAGCGTGCAAATCCTCGAAGACGCGCGCGACGACATCGCCGCCGTGGAAAAACTCTTACTCGGTTGAAACCCGCACTAGCGCGCGCCGGAGGGTATTGATACTCTTCACCCGCTGTTCACCCCATGCATGACGAAAACTCAGCGTTCCGCGCGGGCGGATACGGCACATTCAGGCAAACCCATCCACCCATGCACCCACCCTAAAAAAGATCGACACCATGAAATCACGCTTCAGCGCCCCGCTGGTTTTCGCCCTTTCACTGGCACTCACCGCGTGCAGTGACAGTGAATCGGATAAAAAAATCATCGCGAGCCTCACCAATGAAAAAGCAGGGACGGTGTGGCAATACTACGACAAGAGCGTGGAACTGGCGCAGATGAACGGCTGCTGGGCCTGCCATCGCGTGGAACGCGGCGTAGTCGGTCCGGGCTGGCGCGCCGTGAGTGAACGCTACAAGGATGACCCCAACGCCCGCGAATGGCTGCTCTATAAAATCAAAAACGGCGGCAAAGGCAATTGGACCAAAACCACCAGCGACGCCTTCATGCCGCCCTACTCGCCGCGCGTTTCCGATGAGCACATCAAACAACTGATCGAGTTTATTCTGTCGCTGGAGAAAGAGGGCATTCCTCGTTGGGAGAAGTGAAATGGGAAACCGCCGTGTTTAGCCGGACATTTCTCGCTAACTAAAGCCGTAGCCTCAACCACCCCGTCGACTATATGCCCACTCCCGTCGACTATATGCCCACTCCCGTCGGCTATGTGCCCACTCTCCCGTCGGCTATACGTCGCCTTTCCCATCGGCTATATGCTCGCTCTCCCATCAGCTATACGTCCCGCCTCTTTAAAAAAGAAAGGCTCCTATTTCTTTTCTCCCCTCCTTTCCAAGGAGGGGTGCCCCGAAGGGGCGGGGTGGTTCAACCCTTTACAGCGAAGTCATGACATCAGCAAGCAAGTGACCAAGGCATATCATGAAGCAACCTCAGCAATTTCTCAGCAAACTCCCACGGCACGTCCAAACGCGTTCATGCACTTTCAGGCACCGCACCGTCAATCCAGCAAAATAGAATTAATAATCGTGATCAACGCCGGAATCAATTTATCATCGATATTCGGATTACGCCCCATGGAGATTTCATCCTTATCTTTAATGCCGTCCCCATCACTGTCGGCCAAACGCGGATTCGTGCCATAACTCGCCTCTTGCCGGTTCGTCAGCCCATCGTCGTCTAGATCCAAGTCGGCATCTCCGGCATAGTAAGGATTCAAACCGTGTTTGAGTTCATACCAATCGGGCATGCCGTCATTATCATCATCGGCATCCCAATCATTTGGCACCCCATCACCGTCGAAATCGGTCTTCCAGCTCACCGTCCCATTCGTGACACTTGCCACCACAGCCTGCGCCGCGGGATTGCCGACCACCACATTCTGTACCGACAACACCTTCGCCGCCGGCGTTGCGCCCGCCTTCAAGGTGAACGGTAATTCCACTAATGTGCCCTGCGCCACCAAGCCGTTGGTAATACCGGGCGGCGTCAGCACAAACTTCACCCGCCCCGCGGCCGCGTTATGGTTAAACGACAAGGCATGACTACCCAAGGCGCCACCCAGCACGAAGACAGGGTTCAATACCAATTGCGCCGGGTCGTACACCACATCAAACTGCAAACCCGAGACCGCCTGATCCGTCACCAGTGCCACCGGTACCCGCTCATACGTCCCCGGCCACGCCGTCACCGAGCCCAGAACTAAGTTAGGCGCGGCTTGTATCGTAGCGCAACATACAAGACCACATAGCGTGGTAATCGCCCGGAGCAAGGAAGAATTGGATAACGAAAGGCGCATAAATTTCACCAAGATTAATTGTGACGATTAGGGCGAACGGACATCTTCTACTACGGGAAAGCCACTACCACACGCGGCTGTGAATACACCGCTAGATACATGCAATTGAATTGATCGATTTGCCATATATTGAGAAAGAATAAAGGCATAAAGTCTCTTGCTTTTTTCAGGCGATATATATTGCGACTCTGGATCAAGGCAGACCCATCCGCTCCAACCGCATGATGCATTGCTCACCTGCATCATTGATCCATGCCTGGAACCAGCAAGCATGTTTGTGATATTTACATTTCCACAGAAAAACGTCTCTGCCGAAAACGCAGGGAGTGAAATTAGGAACAAACTGAATATCAAGACCAGTCGACGCATAATAATTTCCTCTTTAAACGTAAACATGTCAGCAGCACGGAATATATCAGCACGCTGTCTGCCACACCGATAGCACTCATCTCACCCATCTCGCCTTTCACTTGACATGTACGCCATCGATGACCGGGGCGCCGTTCAAGCCAAGTAGCGTGGACACGCATTTTTGTGCCCACGCGCACACGGATAAATCACTCTCCGCACGGCCTTCCTCCCACCTTGACCAGAGATCGTAGCCCGGATGCAGCGCAGCGGAATCCGGGAATCATTCACCGAAGCCACTGCCGTATTCAATGGCACCCGCCCAATCCTCCTGATACACCCCCATGCGCACATAGCGATGAAACGTCGAATGTGGCCAATCGCGCACCCATTGCACCCACCCGTGTTTCACCGGGTTGTAGTGGATGTAGTTCACGCATCGCGCCAAGTCCGCTTCGTCCCGCACCGTGTGTTCCCAATAACGGCGTTGCCACACATTGTATTCGCCTTTGTCATTGCGCCGCGCGCGCACTCCCACCTTGACCAGTGCGCGCGTGTAGCGGGATTTGATCCTGCGCCAACGCGCCGGATAGTCATCATCCCCCGGCGGCAATGTCCACACCGCGTGCAGGTGGTCGGGCATCACCACCATGGCATCGATGCGAAATGGCCGTTCACGCTTCACTTCTCGAAGCGCGACGCGCAAGTCATCGACATGCGACACCAACCATGACGACGTTCGGTCCCGCAAGCAGACCGTGAAGAAATACGTTCCACCCATCGCTCGGGTGCGCCGGTAGTCCACCATGTTCACTGCCCCTGTTCAAAGCCCCTACGCTTGCTGGGTCACATCAACCTACCGGGCTACTCGTAAATTTTCGCCGCATAAAGAATTCTCGCAAACATATCCCAGGTTGGGTCTTCTGGAAATGCTTTACCAGTATTCTTATACGCATACTGCATTGACCCAACCCAAGCTGACATAGCTTGCAAGAAGGACAACAAATCAGCATTCTCCCACTCACTTACATTATTCTCATAATCTGCAATGAGAGAATCAATAAATACGACAAGATCCTCTTTTGTTCTAATTGTCTCTAATTGCTCATGTAGGCCTGGTAGATTGTCTGTCATTCTAGGCTCCCTCGAATACCAATAATTGTTCCATCGTTGCGCGTACTGAACTTCGATCCCAATTCTTTTGACAATTCAGCTTCAGTTGCAGGCCTCGTATTTACTTTTACCCCTGCCAGGTCATGCGCAAGAAGGCGTCTATTATCCAATGTATATGTCTTTCCATCACGCACAAAAGTGCGTATAGGCTTTACGTCAGCTGGATTTAGAACTCCAGACTTTAGGTCATTAATCATTCTGCTTATTGGAACTCCATCACTGAATGATGCCTTGCCATTTACAACTTTACCCGCAGTATCCTGAGTAAACCGAATGGTATTCGTATCTGCTAGCCCCTTTGTAACAGCTCCCGCCGCATCATCCCCAAACCGCCTCAACACACCCACTCCACCACCGATTAAAGCACCGGTGGTTTTCAGTGGCGGCGGCATGAACCAATCCGCCACATTTTGCAGGCCAGGTTCACGCGACGGCGCTTCCGCCTGGTAAATATAGGCTGTTCCATGGCAGGCATTAGCGCGCCCGCCACAGCCTGATTGCGATTCTATGCCAGCGGCCATGAAGGCGGCGCGTTCATTAGCGGGCATATGGGCATCGAAACTAATCTTGTTTACTGAACCGCAGCCCAAACCCACACAGTTGGCCCACTGCGCGGCAAACACATCTTGTCCATAGGCAGTTGCAGAATTAGTGAAGCCGCCTGGTATGCCGATGGTGGAACCATCGATGAAATCGTATTGACCCAAGCTGGCATCGTAGACTGCATAGGGTTTGCCTGTGTAACCATCATTAAAAAATGTGAGATTCCCCGAGGTGCCGATAAACTCATGCCCGCTCGGATCCGTATACCTAAACGGATTATTCATCACATAGCTGTACGGGTTGATGCTCTGCGGCTGGAACACGTCAGGTATCAGGGTGTCCGCTTGCAGGAAGCGGCCCAGCCAGGGGTCGTACAGGCGGGCGTTCATGTTGACGAGGCCCGTCACGGTGTCGGTTTCGTGGCCGGTGTAGCCGCGCGTGGTTTTGCTGAAGGCGGCGCTGGGTGCGCCGTCTTGCCAGGTGTCTTTGCGCGCCTGGCCGAAGGCGTCGAAGCTAAGGTTGTTGACCGGGGTCTTGGCGGCGTTGGTGACGGTTTCGACGGAGCCGAGCATATCGGTGTGGATGTAGTACACGGTGGCGGTGGTGCCGGTTTTGTTGAGCTGGGCGACGAGACGGTCACCGGCGCTGATGTAGAAACGCTCTTCGACGGCGCCGCCGCGGTCGATGCGCTCGTAGAGTTTGCCGAGGTAGGTGGTTGTTTCGCTGACGGCGCCGGTGCTGATGGTTTTTATTTCTTTGCTGACGCGGCTGTAGTCCGGACCGTAGGCGTAGGTTTCGCGCTGGCCATTGTAGTCCACGGTGAGAGGCATGTTGAAGGCGGTGTAGGCGATGCTTCGGCCGCCGCCGCTTTCCATGTTGCCGTTGTTGTCGTAGGTGTAGCTGTAGCTGGCGCTGCCCGTGGCGCTTTGATTGAGCAAGCGGTTGTTGAGGCAGAGCACGTCGAGGATGTTGACGGCGCTGTTGTTGTCGCAGTCGGGCTTACCGCTGGCGGTTTGCGCGCCGAGGATGTGCTGCACCAGCAGATTGCCGTCGGCGCTGCTCAAGCTGCCGTTGCCGTCGGCATCGCCGCTGAGGTCGGCGCTGCCGGGCGTGACCTGGGTGACGGCATGGGGCCGCGCGCCGTAGCTGTAATGGCCGACGCCGGATTTGAAGCTGAGGTTGCCGAGGGCGTCATAGTCGAAATTCTTGATGCCACCGGTGTTGGTACTGACGCGCTTCAAACGGTTCAGGGCGTCGTAATAGAAGGTTTCGGTGACGCTGATGCCGGGCAGCTTGTTGCTGCGGCTCTGCAGATTGCCGAGGTTGTAATAGCTGTAGCTGAGGTTTTGCACGCTGCCGCTGACGATGCCGGTCAAGGCGCCGGTAGCGGGGTTGTAGCTGCGCGTGCCGTTGATGCCGTTGCCCCAGCTTTCGGCCACGGGCAGGCCGTCGGCGTTGTACTCGCTCGCTTTCCAGTAGAGCGCGGCGGTGGCGGCGTCGACGATGTCGTTGAGCGCGCCGTTGGGGTGATAGCCGTATTTCACTTTGAGCGCGGCGGCGGGATAGCTGATGAATTGCACGCGGCCGAGGTCATCGTAATCGGTGATGGCGCTGTAGACCGTGCTGTTGAGCGTGAGGCTGGCGCTGCGCGTTTGGCCGGTGACGGGGTCGTAGGCATAGCTCTGGGTGATGCCGTTGCGCGTGCTGTTGTCCAAACGGCCCTGACCGGCGGCCGGGGTGTCGTATGTCCAGGTGTTGGTGACGCCGCCCTGTTCCGTGCGGCTGGTGCTGCGGCCGCGCAGGTCGTAGCTCAGGCTGGTGATTTGGTCCTTGGCGTCCTTCTGCCATTTCAATTCGCCGAAGGCGTTGTAGCGGAATTGCCAGGTGCCGAGGTCGGGATCGGTGAGCGTGGTTTTGTTGCCGAAGATGTCGTAGCCGTTGCTGATGATATTGCCCTTGGCGTCGGTGACGGACTTCAGCATGCCGAAGGCGCCGTAGGCATACGCGGTGCTGTAGCCCAGGGCGTCGATGACTTTGGTGATATCGCCTTGGCTGTTTTTCACCGTGGTGGTGGAACGTGAGTTGTCGCCGCTGGCGGCGAGGGTGACGGTGCTGATGAGGCCCTGGTAGTTCGTGGTGCTGGTCGCGCCGTTGGGCTGGGTGACTTGATAGGGTCGCTGCGCAAGGTCATAGCTGGTGGCCATCCACTGCGGTGCGGCGGTGGCGTAGTACGGCCGCGACAGCCGCCACGGCTTGCCCGCGCTGTTGTATTGGGTGTCGGTGTACACGGCATTTGACGCTGCGTCTTTGGATATCACGCGCAGTTCGCGGCCCAGGGCGTCATACTGCGCCGTTACCGAGGACAGCGTGGTGCTCACGCCGCTCTGGGTGGAGGTGGCGCAATAACTCAAGCCCGTCAGCGCCGGACAGCCCGTGGCGCCCGCGGCGCTGAGGCTCGTAGACGTGGTCACGGGCCTGGCGCTGCCGCTGTAGCCCTGCTCGCTCACTTTTCTGCCGAAGCCGTCGTAGCCCCAGGCGGTGGTGATGCCGGCCGGATCGGTGTGTGCCGTTTGCGCGCCGTAGCGCGGGTCGTAGGTGAGTGTTTCGCTGTGATTGCTGGCGCCGGAGACCGCCGTGGTCGTGGTCACGCTCAGGCTGTTGGCCGTGGCATTCTCGGCTCCATAGGCGTAATTCACCTGGCGGGTGACGCTGGGATTGGCGGCGACGGCACCGGAGGCGTTATAGCTCGGGTCCGCGCCCGCCGTCGATAGCGAGGCGAGGCGTCCGTTGGCGTCATAGGTATAACTCGCCGTCAACTTCAGCTCGGTATTGGCGTCGCCGGTGTTGGGTTGCGTCACCGTGGTTTGCAGCAAGCCGTCCGCATCATAACTGTCACGGCTGACGCGGCTGCGGGTTTCCGCCGCCGGGCCGGGCGCGGTGTGCGCCACCGTGGTCTCGCGCTGGCTGACTTGGCCGAGATGCAAGGTGGACGGCGCGACCGCGTAACTGCTGGCATAGGTGGTGATCAGGGTATGGCCGTCGCTGTGCGCGACCTGCACCTTTTCGGGATGGCCGTATTGGTCGTAAGGCGTGGCATCGTAATTCCCCGCCACCGGGTTGTTCAAATACGAGCTTGTGCTGGTGAGCACGGTGGAATAATTGGTGTTGGGTTCGTAACTGGTTTGCACGCTGCCGGTTTGGTGAACGAAATGCACCTTGCCCGCGGTGTTGACGCCGGTGTCGGCGCGGTTAGCCCAGGTATAGGTAGTTTTCGACAAAAACTTGCCTGCGGCGGCGCTGGTATGGCGCACGGTCTGTTGTGAGGGACGGCCGGCGTAGGGAAAGGCTTGGTTGAAATTGGTGGCCGTTTCCAAGGCAGCGTTAGTGTCGGTGCGCGTCATCGAGGCGAAGCCCAGCCAGCCGCGGCTCAGGTCCACTCGGGCATCGCTGTATTTATAACTGTAGTCATAACTGAAACCCGGCGCGGACACCGTCGACGAGCTCACCACAGACTGCGGCGTGCTCAGCTTGCGCAGGGGATACGCATCCACTCCGGCGGATCGGGTGTAGGCGCTAGAATTCGACAAGGGCTGATACGTTATAGAAGTAAGCAGATTGTTGCCATCGGTGATCGACGCCAGCAAACCGGGTGGTTTTCTGCCGGATATCTTGGGCGTGCCAGTGGTGCCGCTCATGGTGAATATATCGACCATGCCATCGCCGTTCATGTCGGCGAGTTGACTGTGGGCGCGGAAGCCTTTAGCCACATTAATAGCCACCCCCAGAGGGTATGGCTCATTTGTCTCTGGATTAACTTTAAAACTACCGTCACCGTTGCCGTAGGCAACTTTTAACGCGCCAGCGACATCGGCGCTGATGATGTCGATGTAATTATCGCTGTCTACATCTGCAAACTGGCTAATACCAGAAAGACCTTTATGAGTGTCACCCCCTTCAAGGGCCGTATCGCATACTCTTATTTGATAGTTATCAGAAACCGGGAAACCGGAATTGGAAATTAAAGAAGGATCCCTGACTCTTAGTTGGTTACTTATACTACAGGTGTAGTACGAAGTACCGATAGTGACATCATTAACAAAATTTATTGCATTAATATTTGACGAGGGAATTTCAAGTCCGGCTTGATTGATAATGACCGCTGTTGACACTGCACTACCGAATGAACCATCTCCCTTATTGAGATGTATTGTTACACTTGGTTGAAACTGAACCCTATAGGAAAATCCGAGATAGACACTGCATGGTGCATAGCTTTTATCATTCTCGTGACCACATATCTGCGACGTATCGGGCTTTTCAGTAGCCGGCAGACTTTGTGAGGACGCCTGCACGTCTCTTTTAGCCACCAAGACATCAAGTTTTTTTACTTTAACGGGAGTCCCAGACTGATCAAGCACAGGTCGGCTTTTAACGATATCAGGTAATCCATCTCCATTTACATCCACCAATTGGTTATAAAAATTAAAGTAGCCACCATATTTGGCATTTGAGAAAATTATTGGTGTCACTACGTTATTTTGATCAGCGGCCAAGGTACTGAAGGCAAGCTTTCCACCCGGCACTATGGTATTCGCCATTGATCTAGCAAACAGAATACTTACATTTCTCGCATTACCTGGGTCCGCACCGTTATTTGGGATTAAAACCTTAAAAAGGTCGATCAAGCCATCCCCATTCATGTCAGCTAGCTGATTATTCTGGCGAAAACCATGAGAATTGTTGGAAATGGCCAGTCCGTTGATCCAGCATGAAGGATCAGCATCCATACACGTTTCGAGCTTATAGGTGCCCGCTTGCCAATAGCCATAGTTAACCGTAAATTTTTGAGTATTCGGCAGTACCCTGAAAATATCGGCCAGCCCATCCGCGTTCATATCGATGAGCTGGTTCCAAAACCGGAACCCTTGCGCACCATAGGTAACGGCGCTGCTTAGGGTAATAGGCGTGGTGCTGAACCCGCCTGATCCGTTGGTATCACCCAGATACACCCGCGCATCGGCCAGCGTGCCGCTGGCAGGCGGCATGACGCGGAAAATATCCATGATGCCGTCGCCGTTCATGTCGGCGAGCTCATTCCATTGGTTGAAGCCGCTGCCCGGGGTCGTCTCGTTGGTGATGACACCCGTGGTGGCGACATCGCCGCCAAAACCGCCGCCCGGCAGGCCTAAATTGACGGCGACTCTGCCGCTCGCGGCATCGGTCACCTTGAACACGTCCATCAAGCCGTCGCCATTGACGTCGGCAAGCTGGTTCCATTGATTCAACTCCGTGCCGCCGGTCAGATTTACGCCGCCGCCATTGGTGTAGCCCGCCGTTCCGGCGCTGGCATGGGCAAAAACGAGTTTATTGGTGTAACAGGTGTTGTCAGCGCCGCACTCTTGCACCGATTGCAGCAGGCTGCGGGACGCGGCGGTCGCGTCCGCCGTATAAGCAAGGGTGTAGCTACGCACCGTGTTCGCGCCGAACTTCGCTGTGATGGTCTTCAGCCGTTTGGTACTGACGATTTTCGCGCCGCTGACATATTTGGTGCTGGTGTCCGCGCGTGCGCTAGCGTCCATGCCGAACACAACGGAGCGTGCCGCCGTGCCGGTGACACCGCCGTATTGAATCGTGGAGGGGTAATATTCGCTGTCGTCGGCCGTGGTGCCGTAGCTGACGCTAAGATAATTGCCTTTGCGGTCCTCTTCCCGATTCAGCGCCCAGATCAAAGTACCCTTGCCTTGCGGATTCACATTCGCATCCGCCGTGGCGCCGAAGCTCAATAGCCGCCCGTCCTGGGTCCATATTTTGAAAAAGCTGGGATTGGTGGCGCTGGTATAGGCGCGCACGCGCGCGAAGCTTTCCAGCTCGGTGCGGAATTCCCAATAGGCGCCGAAGGCGTCCGTGCCGGTTTCTTGGCTGCCGCCGCTGGTCTTGGCGATGAGCCGTTGACCGTTCCAGCAAAATTGGCTGCCACTGAAATTGATGCCGGAGCGCGCGCCATCGACCGCGATGCTCGCGGGACAACGGTTCACCGTCGACAAGCCGCTCAGCGACCAACCCACCCCCAACAAGCCATTGCCCTGCTGGCTGTTGTAGACCAGCGCCAGTTTCGGTTCGATGCCATTCACCCCGGGCGGCACTTGTATCGGCACCGTGTAGGTGGCCGCGCCATTGGCGTTGACTTCGAATTGACCGGCGCTAGCGCCGACAGGGCTGGTTGCGGCCTGCAATGAGGGCGCCAGTGAACCCACGAGAAAAACGCTCGCGATGAGATATGTGGCTGTACGCATGGACTCCCTATCCTCAGTGCAATGAGATCAAAAATTATTTTTCTACATCACCGGTCCGGCGGACCGCACTGCGAGCTGTTTTTTTATTCAACGTCTCGATGCCGGAGGCCGGCGCAGGACGTATTTAGAATTATGCTTGGCGCCCGCCTTCGAACGGACGGTAGCGACAAGAGGGGCTGGAACGGCAGAAACCCGTGGCAGGCATCGTAACCTGGAGCGCGGGTGGTGTGAAGTTTTTTGCATCGCCTTGGTTAAAGAGGGCCGCGACGCGTAGCATGACCGCCTCTTTTCCTTCCAGGAGGACGGATCACTTATGCTGGCATGCAGATTCGGGTGATAGCTTGAAGCCGGATACCGAAGCGAGTGCGCAGAGCCTGTCATCAATAGTGGATTTCGGCGCCGGAGTGTTTTATTGTTAACGGCATGCCGCCAGCCTTGAGGTGTTCCATGCTAAATATCAATCACTTCCGCCATATCAGCCTGCTTGAAGGCCTGTCGTTCCTCGCCTTGCTCTTCGTCGCCATGCCGGCGAAATACCTTTTTGGGTTTCCGGAGGCGGTTTCGGTGATCGGCTGGGCCCACGGACTGCTCTTTATGACGTATATATTCATGGCCAGCGTACTGGCCGCACGCCTGGGCTGGACGGAACGCTACACGCTGCTGGTGTTCGCCGCTAGCATCGTGCCCTTCGCCTGTTTTTTTCTGAACCCCTCGCTGCGGCGTCAAGTCGAGGCCGACGCCTAAGCGCAAAACGATACAGCATGGAGGATGCGCGCATGACTAAAGCCTTCGTTACCATTAAGACCGGCTTATGCTGCGCGGCCATGCTCGCCGCCATGTCATCTCCCGTTCATGCCGAAGACCCGCACGGCGCCAAGACCGTGCTATCGCAACTCGCCATTGGCCCGCACCGCTCCGAGGCCAACATCGCCAGAAACGTCTATCGCCATCCGGTGGAGACGCTGCTGTTCTTCGACTTGCGCGACGATATGACGGTGGTGGAGATCACGCCGGGCGGCGGCTGGTACACTGAAATCCTCGCGCCTTTCCTGCGGGACCAAGGGCAGTATTACGCCGCCGGTTTCGATGAAGAATCGAATTCGGAATTCGTGCGCAAGGGCACGGCGCGTTTCAAGGCCAAACTGGCCGAGCACCCCGCGCTTTACGACAAAGTGGTAATGACGCCGCTGGCGCCGCCGGACAAAACCGAAATCGCGCCCGCGGCGTCGGCCGACATGGTGCTGACCTTCCGCAACGTGCATAACTGGATGGACGCGGGCACGGTGGACGGCGTCTTCGCCGCGATGTTCGCGGCATTGAAACCCGGTGGCATGCTCGGCGTGGTCGAGCATCGCGGCAATCCCGCCATCGCGCAAGACCCGAAGGCGAAATCCGGCTATGTGAACGAGGCTTATGTCATCACGCTGGCGGAAAAAGCGGGATTCAAACTCGCCGATAAATCAGAGATCAACGCCAATCCGAATGACAGTAAAGACTATGAGGGCGGCGTGTGGACCTTGCCGCCCACCTTGCGTTTGAAAGAACAGGACCGCGAGCGTTATCTCGGCATCGGCGAGAGCGACCGCATGACGCTGAAGTTCGTTAAACCCGCCACGCGCTAAGATCACAACGACGCATGGCGGCGTCTGGCTTAGACGATGGATTACAAGCCGCTTCATGAGTGCTTGCGTTAATGGCGGCACGTTGAGGTAGGCTTACGCGAACTTCCCCGGCCAACGCACTACTCCGCTCACATGCTTTAGCAGTCGTTGCTCGCAGACGTCACAGGGAATCCGCTTAGGTTTAGCTACGAAGCCGCGATCGCCCCGGCGCACAGGGTCAACAAGGCGCTGGGGAAAATACCTAAGGCCAAGATAGCGAGACCGTTGAAGCTCATGATGACCTTCATGTCCGTACTCGCGCTAAGGGGGGCGCTATCTTCCGCCTTGTCGAAATACATCAGTTTGATGATACGCAGATAGTAATAGGCGCCGATCACCGCGAAGATCACCGCCACCACCGCCAGCCATACCATGCCCGAGCGCACCACCGATTCCAGCACCGCGAACTTGGCCCAGAAACCGAGGAAGGGCGGGACACCGGCCATGGACAACATCAATATCGCCATCATCGCGGCGAACCACGGACTGCGTTCGTTGAGCCCTTTGAAATCATCGAGTTTATCCGCTTCGAAACCAGCACGGCTGAGCAAGATAATCATGCCGAAGCCGCCGACGCTCATCAGCGCGTAGACGATGACATAAAACATCGAGGCGGCGTAGCCGGTGGCGGCGCCGGTGAGCACGCCCAGCAATAAGAAACCGACATGGGCGATGGTCGAGTAGGCCAGCATGCGTTTGAGATTGTCCTGCGCGATGGCGATGATATTGCCCACCACCATGGACAGGACGGACAGCACGATCAACATGCCCTGCCACTGCGAATGCAAATCTTCCAGTCCATCCACCAGCAGACGCATCAACATGGCGAAGGCCGCGATCTTGGGCGCGCTACCGATATATAAAGTCACCGGCGTCGGCGCGCCGTGATAGACGTCGGGTATCCACATGTGAAATGGCACCGCGCCCAGTTTGAAGGCGACGCCGACGACGATGAAGGCCACCGCGAACATCAGCACCACGTTCTCGGTGGCGCCCTGCGATAAATACGCGGCGACATCACCGAGATCCAGACTGCCGGTGATGCCGTAGAGGATGGACATGCCGTACAACAGCAATCCGGACGCCAAGGCGCCGAGCACGAAATATTTCATCGCCGCCTCGGAGGAGACGCCGTTATCGCGCTGCAAGGCCACCATGGCGTAGAGACAAAGCGACAATAATTCCAGACCCAAATAGACGGTGAGCATATTGTGGGCGGAGATCAGCACCATCATGCCAAGCACGCCGAAGAGGCTAAGCACGTAAAATTCACCCTTGAACAGCTGCCGCTCGATCAAATACTGCCGCGAATAAATGAATACCGCCGCGGTGGTGAGATAAACGAAGAACTTCAAGACATCCGCCATACTGTCGCTGACGAAGGTGCCGGAAAAGGTCAGCACCGGCTCCGCGCCATGTACCGCGAAGGTGAGCACGGCCGCGCCCACCAAGGTGGCCAGCGATAATAAATAGGTGATGACGCGGTTGCGGTCGGTGAGAAACAAATCCCACACGAGGATAATACAGGCCATGACCAGCACGAAAATCTCCGGTGCCGCCGGGGCCATATCTGGCAGTACAAATCCAGAATTCGCCAGTTGTTCACTCATCAGCAATTCGCCTTTAAATCAACCACGCTATTATTTCAGCGTTACAGTTTGGACACGACTACGTGTTGCAACAGATTAGTCACCGAGACGTGGAGCACGTCCACCAGCGGCGCCGGCCACACGCCGATCAGCAAAATCAGGAACGCGAGCGAGCCCAGCACCAGGCCCTCGCGGCCGTTGATGTCTTTCAGCTTCGCCACGCCTTCGTTCTTCACTTCGCCGAAGAGCACGCGCTTCACCATCCACAAGGTGTAGGCGGCGCCGAAGATCAGCGTCGTCGCGGCCAAGAAGGCCAGCCAGAAATTGGCCTTGAACGCGCTCATGATGACCATGAATTCGCCGACGAAACCCGAGGTGCCGGGCAGGCCGGCATTGGCCATGGCGAAAAAGACCATCAAGGCCGCGAAGGCGGGCATGGTGTTGACCACGCCGCCGTAGTCACTGATGTTGCGGCTGTGCAGGCGGTCGTACATCACGCCGACGCAAAGGAATAAGGCGCCGGAGATGAAGCCGTGGGAGATCAACTGCACCACCGCGCCTTCAAACCCCAAGGCCGCGCCCTGGATGCTGCCGGTCTGATTGAAAATGCTGAACACCAGAAAGAAGCCCAAGGTGACGAAACCCATGTGCGCGATCGATGAATAGGCGATGAGTTTTTTCATGTCCTCTTGCACCAGCGCCACCAGCGCGATGTACACCACCGCGATCAGCGAGAGGGTGATGACCAGCCAGTCGAGTTCGTTGGAAGCATCAGGGGTAATAGGCAGCATGAAGCGCACGAAACCGTAAGCACCGAGCTTCAACATGATGGCCGCCAGGATCACCGAACCGCCGGTGGGCGCCTCGACGTGGGCGTCGGGCAACCAGGTGTGCACCGGCCACATCGGCACCTTGACCGCGAAGGCGATGAGGAAGGCCAGGAACAACAACACCTGCTCGGTCATGCTCAAGGGCAGCTTGTGATAATCCAGAATCGAGAAGCTGTCGCTCTGGAAGAACAGATACAGTATCGCGATCAACAGGAACACCGAGCCCAGGAAGGTGTAGAGGAAGAACTTGATGGCGGCGTACACGCGCCGCTGACCGCCCCACACGCCGATGACGATGAACATCGGGATCAGCATCGCTTCCCAGAACACATAGAACAAGGCCGCGTCCAGGGCCGCGAACACGCCGTTCATCAAGCCTTCCATGATGAGGAAGGCGGCCATGTATTGCGCCACTTTTTTCTGTATCACTTCCCAGCCGGCGATGACCACCAATACCGTGGTGAAGGTGGTGAGCAGGATCAGCAGCATGGAAATGCCATCGATGCCGAGGTGATAGTTGATGCTGAAGGCGCTGATCCACGGCGCGAGTTCCTCGAACTGCATCACCGCAGCGGCGCTATCGAAATGGGAATAAAGCGGGATGGACACCAGGAAGGTCAACACCGCGAAGGCCAACGACATGAGACGCACGGCGCCGTTGCCAACGGCGGTGGACGCCGCCAGCACCGCCACGCCACCCACGATGGGCAGCCAGACAACCAGACTCAACAGGGGCAATTCAGACAACATGCGTTCCAGGCCTTGTTCGTTTTATGGGTTAAGCGAGCACAAACCAGCTCAGCAACAGTAACAAGCCGATGATCATGGCGAAGGCATAGTGGTATAGAAAACCGGATTGCACAACCCGGATCACGCCGGACAACCAGCCTATGGTCCTGGCGGTGCCGTTCACCATCACGCCGTCGATCATCGTCACGTCGCCCACCTTCCACAGCGAGCGTCCCACGGCGCGCCCGCCTCCGGCAAACACCGAATCATTGAAATCGTCGAAGCCGTACTTGCGGTCGAGCAAGTTGTAGACCCATTGAAATTTATTTTTGATCTGCCCCGGCAGATCGGTGCGCAGCATGTAGAGATAATACGCCACGCCCACGCCCGCCATCGCCAGCCAGAACGGTGTAGTCATCATGCCGTGCAAGACGAAGCCCATCGCGCCGGTGAAGTGCTCGCCGATGCGCGCCAGCACATCGTGTTCGGGCAGCACCAAGATACTCTCGGCGAAATAACCCTGAAACAACACCGGACCCGCGAACAGCCACCCCGCTATCGCCGAGGGGATGGCCAGCAGGATCAGCGGCAGCGTCACCACCGCGGGAGATTCATGCAGGTGCGCCTTGGCGTGATGATCCATGCGTTCCTTACCGTGGAACACCAGGAAGAACATGCGGAAGGAATACAGCGCGGTGACGAACACGCCCAGCAGCACGCAAAGATAAGCGAAACCAGAACCGGCGAGTTCGGAATGATGCACCGCCTCGATGATGGCATCTTTGGAAAAGAAGCCTGAAAAACCGGGAAAACCTATCAAGGCCAAGGAACCGATCAACATGCAGAAATAGGTAATGGGCATGTATTTCTTCAAGCCGCCCATCTTGCGGATGTCCTGCTCGTGATGCATGGCGATGATTACCGAACCCGCGGCGAGGAACAACAGCGCCTTGAAGAAGGCGTGGGTCATCAAATGGAAAATGCCCGCGGCGTAGGCCGATGCGCCGAGCGCCACGGTCATATACCCCAGCTGCGACAAGGTGGAATAGGCCACCACGCGTTTGATGTCGTTTTGGACGATGCCGAGAAAACCCATGAACAAGGCGGTGATGGCGCCGATGATCATCACGAAACTCAAGGCCGTTTCCGACAACTCATACAGCGGCGACATGCGCGCCACCATGAAGATACCGGCGGTGACCATGGTCGCGGCGTGGATCAAGGCCGAGATCGGCGTGGGGCCTTCCATGGAATCGGGCAGCCACACGTGCAAAGGCACTTGCGCGGATTTACCCATGGCGCCGATGAACAGCAGGATGCAGATGACGGTGAGCAGATTCCATTCGTCGGCGGCGAAGATACGGATGGTCAAATCGGTCATATGCGGCGCGGCGGCGAAGACATCGGCGTAATCCAGGCTGTTGAAATACACCAGCACCGCGGCGATACCGAGGAGAAAACCGAAATCACCCACCCGGTTGACGAGGAAGGCCTTGAGGTTGGCGTAAATCGCCGACTCGCGCTTGTACCAAAAGCCGATCAACAGGTATGACACCAGACCCACCGCCTCCCAGCCGAAGAACAGCTGCAGGAAGTTGTTGGCCATCACCAGCATCAACATGGAGAAGGTGAATAGGGCGATATAACTGAAGAAGCGTTGATAACCGGGATCATCGCGCATGTAACCGATGGTATAGATATGCACCATCAAGGACACGAAGGTGACCACCAAGAGCATCAACACCGTCAGCTTGTCGATGAGGAAACCGATCTCGAAACGGATGCCGTCGCTCACCATCCAGGTGTAGACCGCGCCATTGAATGGCTCCGCGCCATCGATGACGATGTGCTTGAAGGCGAGCAGTGACAGCACGAAAGACACCGCGACGCTGATACTCGTCACCCAATGCGCGCCGGAACGGCCGATCTGGCGGCCGAACAAACCGGCGATGATGGCGCCGATCAGCGGCGCCAGGGCGATCCAGAGATAGACGTTTTCCATTCTTATCCCTTTAGGCTATCCAGGTTATTAACGTTGATGGTACGGCGGTTACGGAACAAGACGACCAAGATCGCCAGACCGATGGCCGCTTCCGCCGCCGCGACGGTGAGGATGAAGAACACGAAAACTTGCCCGCCAAGATCGCCCAGATAATGGGAGAAGGCGATGAAGTTCATATTCACCGCCAGCAGCATCAGCTCGATGGCCATCAGCAAAATGATGACGTTCTTGCGGTTGATGAAGATCCCGGCGACGCTGATCGAAAACAACAGCGCCCCCAGAATGAGGAAATCAGACAGCTCTATCATGTCCTCCCCTTGCCTCTCACGCAAAACCCCTGTTTCCCCGCGCCGCTTAAGCGGCGCCTGTTTTGTGCCATGGCCGCGTTATTCACCCGCGGTGTCTTTTCTTTCCGCCGCCATCTTGAGTATGCGCAAACGATCACCGCGTTTGACCAGCACCTGTTTCGCCGGATCTTGGGATTTGGTATTTGGCCGGCGGCGCATGGTCAAGGCGATCGCCGCGATGATGGCCACCAGCAAGATCGCCGCGGCGATCTCGAAGGGATAGACATACACGGTGTAGAGCACATTACCCAATTCCTTGGTGTTGCTGTAGTCGGCGGCATGCTTGATGCCTTCGCCGTAATGATCGACACCAAAATTCTTGGCGCCCACCACCATCACCATCTCGATGAACATGATCAGCGCCACGACGATACCCACTGGCAGGAAGCGCATGAAACCTTCTCGCAGCGGCACCAAATTGATATCCAGCATCATCACCACGAAGAGGAACAGCACCATCACCGCGCCGACGTAGACCAGCACCAAGGTAATGGCGAGGAACTCCGCCTCCAGCAAGATCCACAAGGCCGCGCTGGTGAAAAAGGCCAGCACCAGAAACAGCACGGCATGCACCGGGTTACGCACCGTGACGACCGCGCCGGCGGACGCCACCAGGATGGCGGCGAACACGTAGAAAATTATGGCTTCGATACTCATATCCCGCTTTTCGGTTCCGTTAGGTTAAGGCCGGCTCTCAGCGGAAAGCCGCGTCTTGCGCCCGGTCGGCGGCGATCTGCTTCTCATGCGCATCGCCGATCGCCAGCAATTGTTTTTTATCGATGATATTGTCGCCGCGCTTTTCAAAATGATACTCGAACACCCGGGTCTCGACGATGGAGTCCACCGGACAGGACTCCTCGCAGAAACCGCAATAGATGCACTTGAACAAATCGATGTCATAACGCGTGGTGCGGCGCGTGCCGTCGGCGCGCTGCTCCGAGTCGATGGTGATCGCCAGGGCCGGGCACACGGCCTCGCACAGCTTGCAGGCGATGCAGCGCTCTTCGCCGTTGGGATAACGCCGCAGCGCGTGCAAGCCGCGGAAGCGCGGCGACTGCGGCGTTTTCTCTTCCGGGTATTGCACCGTGATCTTCTTGGCGAAGAAGTAACGGCCGGTAAGCTTCATGCCTAACAGCAATTCCCACAACATCAAACTACGAAAATAATTGACGACGGTTTTCATCTGCGTCCTCCCCCTCAGTCGAACCAAGGGCTGAGATTGGCCAGCACGGCGGCGCCCACCACCAGCAACCAAACAATGGTGATCGGGATAAACACCTTCCAGCCCAAGCGCATGATCTGGTCATAGCGGTAACGGGGGAAGGTGGCACGGAACCACAAAAACAGAAATAAGAAGAACGAGGTCTTGGCCAGCACCCACACCAAGCCCGGCACCCAGCTGAACAGCGGCTCCAACAGCGGTATGCCTTGAAATGGAGACAGCCAGCCGCCGCAGAACATCAGCGCGGCCAGTATCGCCACCAAAATCATATTGGCGTATTCGGCGAGGAAGAACAGCGCGAAGGCCATGCCGGAATATTCGACGTGAAAACCGGCGACGATCTCCGACTCGCCTTCCGCCACGTCAAAGGGCGCGCGATTGGTCTCCGCCACGCCCGAGAGAAAATAGACGATGAACAAGGGCAGCAGCGGCAACCAGAACCAATGCAGGAAACTGCCGTCCTGCGCCCGCACCACCTCACCCAGATTCAAACTGCCCGCGGCCAGCAGCACGCCCACCAAGGCGAAGCCCATGGCGATTTCGTACGACACCACCTGCGCGGCGGAACGCAGCGCGCCGAGAAAGGCGTATTTGGAATTCGAGGCCCAGCCGGAGATGATGATGCCGTAGACGCTCATCGAGGTGAGCGCGAGGATGTAGAGAATACTGGCGTCGATGTCCGCCACCACCAGACCTTCGCCGAAGGGCACCACCGCCCACGCCGCCAAGGCCGGCGCCAAGGCCAAGATCGGCGCGATGACGAACAAGAAACGGTTGGCATTGGTCGGAACGATGATCTCTTTGAGGAACAGCTTCAAACCATCGGCGATGGGCTGCAGCAAACCGCGCGGCCCCACCCGGTTGGGTCCGATACGCACTTGGATATAGCCGATGACCTTGCGCTCGGCCAAGGTGAGATAGGCCACCGACAACATGATGGGGATCACGATGAGCAGGATCTTGAGTACGATCAAGATCACCTCCGGTAACATCCCCAATCCCATTTCCAATGTTTCGATCATGCGCCGCTCTTAGCTCCGGGTGATTTCGATCGCGGCACCATTGGCGCCCAAACCTACACTGCCCGCCACGCCGGCGGGAATCCATACGCAGCCATCGGCGATGCGTTCATCGACGACCACCGGCAGGCTTTGCGCCGCGCCGTCTTGGCTCGCGCTCACCGCTTGACCGTCGCTCACACCCAGCTGCGCCGCCGCCGCCGCGTTCAGATACACCGCGGCGGGCACCGCATCGGCGGTCGCCTGCAAGGAGGGCGCGCGGCGCACGATGCCGTCGATCGCGTAAATCGGCGCATCGGCGAGGCGCACCAGACCCCGCGGCGCGGCGCTAAGGCGGCTGGGCGCGGGCCAAGTGGAGGCGCTGTCGGGCTTGAGTTCATCGGTCTGTGCCGCCAGTTCGTCGCGCACCGCGGTGGACGAGAGATAATCAAAGCCCGGCAACTGAAAGAGATTGCCCAGTACGCGCAATACCTTCCACGCCGGACGGGTCTCGCCCAGCGGCTTCACCGTGCCGTTGAAACTCTGCCAGTGGCCGTCGATGTTGACGAAGGTGCCGGAGGTTTCGCTGAAAGGCGCCACCGGCAATAACACGTCGGCGTATTCGCGCATCGCCGCGCTGACGAAGGGCGTCATCGCGATCACGCACCCGGCATTACGCAGCGCCGCCAAGGCCGCGGCGGAATCGCCGCAATCTAGTTCCGGTTCGACACCCAGCAACACATAGGCCTGCAACTTGGCGTTCAACATCGCCTGCGCGTCCAAACCCTTGGCCGCGGGCGCCTGCCGCGCGGGACCGCGATGCGGCACGGCGCCGGCCAGATAGGCGCCCGCGCCGTTGGCGCCTTCACTCAAGGTGCCCAAACTAGATTCGCTGAGTTGCGCGATCATGCCCGCCAAGGCGCGCAAGGTAGCCGCGGCGGGATGCGCGCTCGCTTGATTGCCCAGCACCACCGCGCTCTTGCCGCCTTGACTGAGAAGACCGGCGATGGCCTGATGCCGCGCGTCCACTTGCACCTCGGCCAATAGCGGTGCCACCGCGGGCGGCACGGAGGCGCCGCCGCCGAGCAAGGCCTTCACCACGCCCGCGAGCGCGCGCTCCATCGCGGCGGGCGCGGCGATGATTTTTTCCGCGACACGGAAACGGAATTCGTAATCGATCGAATTGATCACCGCGACGCGCGCGCCGTCCAGCGCGGCTTTGCGAATGCGGTGGCCGACGATGGGCTGATCCTTGCGCACGTTGGCGCCGACGATGAGCACGCCGTCCATCCGCTCCAAATCCGCCAAGGAACAACCCAAACTCGGAAAGGCCGGCGCGGCGTCTTGATCGCTGACATCACGCTGACGCAGGCGATGATCGATGTTGGCGCCGCCCAAGCCACGCAGCCATTTCTGCGCCAGATACATTTCCTCGACGCTGGCGCTGGGTGAGACCAGCATGCCTATTTGTCCAGCGCCGCTCGCGGTCATCACGCCCTTGAGTTTGCTCACCACGGTTTGCAGCGCGATTTCCCACTCCACTTCGCGCCACTCGCCGTCCTGCTTAATCATCGGCGTGCGCAGGCGCTCGGCGCTGTTCAAACCTTCGTAACTGAAACGGTCGCGATCGGCGACCCAGGTCTCGTTGATGGCTTCATTTTCCTTGGGCAGCACGCGCATCACTTTATTGCCGCGGACATGCACGTAGATATTGGAACCGACGCAATCATGCGGCGCCACGCCGGTCACGGCGCTGAGCTCCCAGGGCCGCGAGGTGTAACGGAAGGGTTTGGACGTCAGCGCGCCCACCGGGCAGAGATCGATGACGTTGCCGGACATTTCCGAGCTGACCGCCTTCTGCACGTAGGTGCCGATCTCCATGTGTTCACCGCGGCCGGTGGCGCCCAGCTCTTTGATGCCGCCGATCTCGTCGCCGAAACGCACGCAGCGGGTGCAATGAATGCAACGGGTCATATCGGTGGAGATCAGCGGGCCGAGGTCCTTGTCCTTCACCACCCGCTTGCCTTCTTGAAAACGGGAGTGGGATTCGCCGTAACCCATGGCCACGTCTTGCAGCTCGCACTCGCCGCCTTGGTCGCAGATGGGGCAATCGAGCGGATGATTAATCAACAAGAATTCCATGGTGCCGCGCTGGGCGTCGAGGGCGCGCGGCGAACGCGTATGCACCTTCATGCCCTCGGTGACCGGCGTCGCGCAGGCGGGCAAGGGTTTCGCGGCCTTGTCCACTTCCACCAGACACATGCGGCAATTGGCGGCCACCGACAATTTCTTGTGATAGCAAAACCGGGCGATCGGAATACCGGCCTCATCCGCCGCCTCGATGATCATGGCGCCGTTGGGCGCCTTGATCTGCTTGCCGTCAATTTCGATGTTTACCATCTTGCAGTTCGACTCCGCCGTCTGATTACTTCAAGCCCGCGCGCTCAGTGCGCGCCGTGGCCCACCATGCATTTGCCGTGGTCGATGTGATACTGGAATTCTTCGCGGAAATGCTTGACGAAACTCATTACCGGCATCGCCGCGGCGTCGCCCAAGGCGCAAATAGTGCGGCCCATGATGCGGCGCGAGACGTCATTGAGCATATCCAAGTCCTCATTGCGGCCCTCGCCGTGCTCGACACGGTGAATGACGCGCGATAACCAGCCCGTGCCTTCGCGGCAAGGCGTGCATTGACCGCAGGACTCTTCGTAATAAAAATGCGCGACACGCGCCAGCACGTCGACCATGCAGGTGTCTTCGTCCATGATGATGACCGAACCCGCGCCCAGCATCGAACCGGCCTTGGCGATGGAATCGTAATCCATGTCCACCTTCATCATCGCCTCGCCCGGCACCACGGGCACCGAGGAACCGCCGGGGATCACCGCCTTGATCTTCTTGCCGCCGCGCATGCCGCCCGCCATTTCCAGCAGCGCCGCGAAGGGCGTGCCCATCGGCACTTCATAGTTGCCGGGTTTATTGACGTGACCCGAGACCGAAAAAATCTTGGTGCCGCCGTTATTGGGTTTGCCCAACTCGAGAAACCATTTGCCGCCGTTACGCATAATGGACGGCACCGAGGCCAGGGTCTCGGTATTGTTGATGGTGGTGGGCCGGCCGTACAGACCGAAGCTGGCGGGGAACGGCGGCTTGAAGCGCGGTTGGCCCTTCTTGCCTTCCAAGGATTCCAGCAAGGCGGTCTCTTCGCCGCAGATATAGGCGCCGGCGCCGAGGTGGCTGTGTAATTCAAAATCGAAACCGGCACCCAAGATATTTTTACCAAGATAACCGGCCTCGCGCGCCTCTCTCAATGCCTGTTCGAAACGCTGGAACGGCTCCCAGAATTCACCGCGCATATAGTTATAGCCGACGGTGGCGCCGATGGCGTAACCGGCGATGGCCATGCCCTCGATCAGCGCGTGGGGGTTGTAACGCAAGATGTCGCGGTCTTTGAAGGTACCCGGTTCGCCTTCGTCGGAGTTGCAGACGATGTATTTCTGCCCCGGCGCGTTGCGCGGCATGAAGCTCCACTTCAAGCCCGTGGGAAATCCGGCGCCGCCGCGGCCGCGCAAGGCGGATATTTTCAGCTCATTGATAATTTCTTCCGGCGAGGTGCGTTCGGTGAGAATCTTGCGCCATGCCTGATAGCCGCCCACCTTGAGATAGGTCTCCAAGGTATGGGGCTGGTCATACTGCAATGTCTGAAAACAAACTTCGTTGGCCATGGTGCCTACTCTAAACTGGCGAGAATGGTGTCGATCTTCTCGGGCGTGAGGTGCTCATGATAATCCTTGCCGATTTGAAACATCGGCGCGCCGGCGCAAGCCGCGAGACACTCCGCTTCCTTCAAGGTGAACTTGCCGTCCGGCGTGGTCTGGCCGCGCCTGATGGCGAGCTTCTCTTCCAGATACTTCATGATTTCGCTGGAACCGCACAACATACACGAGACATTGGTGCATACGGAAATCTTGTGACGCCCGACCGGCTTGAGATCGTACATGGTGTAGAAGGTCGCCACTTCATAAACCGAGATCGGTTCCATCTCGAGATAATCGGCGATGGCGTCCATCAACTCGGTGCTCAAACTACCATGCACTTCCTGCACGATGCGCAGCGCGGCCATGCTCGCCGACTGCTTTTGGTCGGCGGGATACTTCGCCAGCCAGCGGTCAATTCTCGCGCGCACCTCCGGCGAGAGCAGATCCGCCTTACGTCCTTTTACCGCCGTCATCGGTCAACCTCTCCAAACACGATGTCTTGCGTGCCGATAATCGCAACCACGTCGGCCAGCATATGGCCGCGCGACATTTCGTCCAAGCCCGCGATATGAGCGAAACCGGGCGCGCGTATCTTCAAGCGGAAGGGCTTGTTGGCGCCGTCGGACACCAAGTACACCCCGAACTCGCCCTTAGGGTGTTCGACCGCGGCATAGGCCTCGCCTTCCGGCACGCAATAACCTTCGGTGAATAATTTAAAGTGATGAATGAGGGCTTCCATATCGCCCTTCATGGTCTCGCGCTTGGGCGGCGCCACTTTGTAATTGTCCACCATCACCGGGCCGGGATTGCGGCGCAGCCAATCGACGCATTGCTTGATGATGCGATTGGCCTGGCGCATCTCTTCGACACGAACCAGATAGCGGTCGTAACAATCGCCCTCCACGCCCACGGGGATGTCGAAATCCAAACGGTCGTAGACCTCGTAGGATTGTTTCTTGCGCAGGTCCCATTCCACCCCGGAACCACGCAGCATGGGGCCGGTGAAACCCATCTGCAAGGCGCGCTCGGGCGTGACCACGCCGATGCCGACGGTGCGCTGTTTCCAGATGCGGTTGTCGGTGAGCAGGGTTTCGTATTCATCCACGTAGGTGGGAAAACGATTGGTGAAATCTTCGATGAAGTCGAGCAAGGAGCCGCTGCGATTGAGGTTGAGGCGATCGACGTCTTTTTGGCCATGCCACTTGGAGGTGGCGTATTGCGGCATGGTCTCGGGTAGATCGCGGTAGACGCCGCCGGGGCGGTAATAGGTAGCATGCATGCGCGCGCCAGAAACAGCCTCGTAGGCGTCGAACAAATCTTCACGTTCGCGGAAACAATAGAGGAACACCGTCATCGCGCCGATGTCGAGGGCATGCGCGCCCAGCCACAACAGGTGATTCTCGATGCGGGTGATCTCGTCGAACATCACGCGGATATACTGCGCGCGCAGCGGCGGCTCGATGTCGAGCAGCTTTTCGATGGCCATCACATAGCCGTGCTCATTGCACATCATCGATACGTAATCGAGACGGTCCATGTAGCCGATGCTTTGATTGAAGGGTTTGCTCTCGGCCAGCTTCTCAGTGGCGCGGTGCAACAAGCCGATGTGCGGATCGGCGCGCTCGATCACCTCGCCGTCCATCTCCAGCACCAGACGCAGCACCCCGTGCGCCGACGGGTGCTGGGGTCCGAAATTCATCGTGTAATTGCGTATCTCAGCCACGCTTCGCTCCCGATAAGTCTGGGACTTCACCTTCGTACCGGCTGTCGTGACGGATGACGCGCGGCACCAAAATACGCGGCTCGATGCTCACTGGCTCGTAGATCACGCGCCGCTTCTGCGGATCGTAACGCATCTCGACGTTACCTATCAGCGGGAAGTCTTTGCGGAAAGGATGACCGATGAAGCCGTAGTCAGTGAGGATACGGCGCAGATCGGGATGGCCGTCGAACAAGATGCCGAAGAGATCGAAGGCCTCGCGCTCGAACCAGTTGGCGCAATTCCAGATATCGACCACGGAAGCGACGCGCGGCGGGTCCTCGTCCGACAACACCTTTACCCGCAGCCGCTGGTTGTTGCGCACGGATAACAAATGATAAACCACGCCGAAACGGGGACCCTGGTATTCATCCTCGCCGTAACCTTGATAATCGATACCGCAGAGATCGATCAATTGCTCGAAGGCAAAGGTGTCTTCGTCACGCAACGCGGTCATCACCTCGATGAGATGCCCGCGCGGCAGCACCACGGTGGTCTCGCCCCGGCTCACATCACAATGGGTAATACGGCCAGCAAAACGCTCCTGCAGGCGCGCGGCTAAACCCTGATTGACCTCAGACATGAATCCCCCATCCCCCTATCCCTTAACGGGCAATCGTATTAGTCCGCCGGATTTTATTTTGTAATTGAATCACACCATAGAGGAGCGCCTCGGCGGTCGGCGGACAACCCGGTACATAAATATCCACTGGAACGATTCTGTCACAGCCGCGCACGACGGCATAAGAATAATGATAATAACCGCCGCCGTTGGCGCAGGAGCCCATGGAAATCACCCAACGCGGCTCCGACATTTGATCGTAGACCCGGCGCAAGGCGGGTGCCATTTTGTTCACCAAGGTGCCCGCCACGACCATCACGTCTGATTGCCGCGGACTGGGACGAAACACCACGCCGAAACGGTCGAGGTCGTAACGTGCCGCACCGGCGTGCATCATCTCCACCGCGCAGCAGGCCAAGCCAAACGTCATCGGCCATAGGGAACCGGTGCGGGCCCAGTTAATCAACTTGTCGGCGGTCGTCGTCACCACACCCCGCTCTAGCACGCCCTCTATTCCCACTCCAAGGCCCCCTTCTTCCATTCGTAGATGAAGCCCACCACCAGGATAGCCAGGAAGACGAACATCGCCATGAATCCAAACACGCCAATATCCTTGAGTACGACCGCCCAAGGAAATAAGAAGGCAATTTCAAGATCGAAAATGATAAAGAGGATGGCGACCAAGTAATAGCGCACATCGAATTTCATGCGGGAATCTTCGAAGGCCTCGAAGCCGCATTCGTAGGGAGAATTCTTATCGCTGTCGGGGCGGTAAGGCGCCACCAAACGGCCTAACACCACCGGGACTATGCCAAAGACAAAGCCGAGGATGATAAAAATTAAAATTGGCAGGTAGTTTTCCAACATCGTCCGCGATGACCGTCCGTTATTCGCGGTTCGCTCTCAACTCGCAAAACATATTGCGAATCCGGCGTTCCGCGTCTCCATGAATCACTCTCGGTGCCAAAAAGTAGTTGGAGTCTAGGCCACAACTAAATGATCTGTCAAGCAAGCCCTCATGCGTTAAATTATTTTAATTCATAAGGTTATGATGCCAACATGCATCATCAAACAACTTCATCGAAATATGGTGCCGACGGTGGGACTCGAACCCACACAGCTTGCGCCACCACCCCCTCAAGATGGCGTGTCTACCAATTCCACCACGTCGGCATAGTGTCCTGCCTGTTAGCAGGACGCATCAACTTTTTATTATTGACTCGGTAACGCGGGCACGTCCGCGGGCGAAGCGGGCGCTTGCGCCGGCGACCCCGGCGGCATTTCCGCGGGCGCCGTGTGCGCGGGTGGCGCGCTCACGTCAGTCACGCTGGCGCCATCACTCTTCTTATTGAACATAAATGCCAATGACAAACTGGTAATGAAAAACAGGGTGGCGAGCACAGCGGTGGTGCGCGTCAGAAACGAAGCGGAACCACGGCTGCCAAACAGGGTGCCCGAGGCGCCGCTACCAAACGCCGCGCCCATGTCCGCGCCCTTGCCGCGTTGAATCAACACCAAGGTGACCAAGGCCACGGCGATGACCATATGTACAACCAACAAAGCAGTATGCATCTAATTAAAACCTCTGCGCTCGCACTCTTTAAGATGCCGCGTGACAAATCGCGGCAAACTGCCCGGCATCCAATGATGCGCCGCCAATCAGACCGCCATCGATATCCGCCATGGCGAACAACTCCGGCGCGTTATTGGCCTTGACGCTGCCGCCATACACTATCCTGATTTTATCCGCCACCGCCCGGTCATGCTCGGCGATGCGTTCACGAATATAAGCATGCACCTCTTGCGCCTGTTCCGGCGTCGCGGTACGGCCGGTGCCGATCGCCCATACCGGCTCATAGGCGATCACGGCCTTGGCCAAACTCGCCACGCCATCGCGCTGGGTCAACACCGCGTCCAACTGGCGCGCCACCACGGCCTCGGTGTCACCGCGCTCACGCTCGCCCAGCAGCTCACCGACGCACAAAATAGGGGTAAGCCCGGCGGCCAAGGCCGCGAAAAACTTCTTCGCCACCAGCGCATCGTTCTCACCGTAGAGGGAACGGCGCTCGGAATGGCCCACAATGACGTAGCCGCAACCCACATCTTTCAACATGGCGCCGGAGATTTCGCCGGTAAACGCGCCCTCGCCCTGCTCGGCGCACAGGTTCTGCGCGCCCAAGGCAATGGCGCTATCCGCCAGCAAACGCGCGGTTTCCGCCACATAGACAAAGGGCGGACATACGACGACGTCGGCCTTGATCCCCGCCGCGATAGCTTGCTTAATGCCACCGGCGAGATCATTGATCCCCGCCCGCGCACCGTGCATTTTCCAGTTTCCTGCCACCAGCGGCTGCCGCATCACTTCACCTACATTGCCGAACAAAAATGGCGCTCAAGAATACCCATACTGCCGGCAGAAATCAATTGAAAAACCTGGGGAAGCACTGATTAACGCGACGGTCACGACACCCGTCTCGCCGGGCATCGGCAAAATAAATGGCAGGGCACCGCTTGCGGCCAAGCCGCCGCGCAAAGGGGGTGATTATGCCGCCGCGCCCGCCGCTTGCGCCACTACTTGAGCTAATTGCTCAGCCAAGGATTTAACTTGACCGCCATCGACGCCTTCCACCATCACCCGGATCAATGGCTCGGTGCCCGAGGCCCGCAACAGCACGCGCCCGCGCTCACCCAGCTCCGCGGTCGCGGCGCGATAGGCACGCTGCACCGCGCCGGAACCCGCCAGATCAAAGCCCGGCGCTACTTTCACGTTCACCATGCATTGCGGGTATTTCGCCATCCCCTGCTTGAGTTCATGCAGGCTGCGGCCGGTGCGCGCCATCTCGGCGAGCACTTGCAAGGCGGAGACGATGCCATCACCCGTGGTGGTGCGATCGAGACAAATCAAATGCCCCGAAGATTCGCCCCCCAATAACCAGCCTTGCTCGCGCAGCATTTCCAGAACGTAACGGTCGCCGACGGACACGCGCTTAAAATCCACGCCCAATTCGCGCAAGGCTAGCTCAAGCCCCAGATTACTCATCACCGTACCCACGACCGCGCCGCGCAGCGCGCCGGTCTCCAGCCGCGATTGCGCGATGATGTAGAGCAGCTCGTCGCCGTCCAGCACTTCACCTTTGTGGTCCACCATCACCAAGCGGTCGCCGTCACCGTCCAAGGCGATACCCAGATCCGCGCCGTGTTCCAGCACTGCCATTTGGGTGGCGGCCGGGTGAGTGGAGCCGCACTCGTGGTTGATATTGAGTCCGTCGGGCTCGACGCCGATGGCGATGATCTCCGCCCCGAGCTCGTCGAACACGCTGGGCGCCACGTGATAGGTCGCGCCGTGCGCGCAGTCCACCACGATCTTCATGCCGCGGAATTCCATAATGGAAGGAATGGTGCTCTTACAAAATTCGATGTAACGGCCAGCGGCATCCCTCACGCGCTCGGCCTTGCCCAGCTCCGCGGAATCGACGGTGAACATGGGCTTACCCAATTCTGCCTCGATGGCCAGCTCCAACTCGTCCGCCAATTTATTGCCTTGCGCCGAGAAAAATTTAATGCCGTTGTCGTAATAGGGATTGTGCGAGGCGCTGATGACGATACCGGCCTGGGCGTGCAAGGTGCGCGTCAAATAGGCGATGGCCGGGGTCGGCATCGGGCCGAGCAGACGGATGTCCACCCCCGCCGCGGACAAACCGGCCTGCAAGGCCGACTCGAACATATAGCCGGAGATCCGCGTGTCTTTACCGATGAGCACCCTGCCCGGCCCGCCTTGAGTGCGCGCCAGCACCCGGCCGGCGGCCCAACCCAATTTGAGCACGAACTCAGCGTTGATGGGCGTGGCGCCCACCTTGCCGCGAATGCCGTCGGTACCAAAAAAACGTCGTTGCGAAACATCCATCGTCAGCGTCTCTCCTGCTCGGTATCACTCGGCATCAGTTTATTCATCGCGTTATTCATCGCGGCCGCTCAGCGCGCGGCACGCACCGCCGCCGCCATCTTCACCGCCTGCACGGTCGCGGCGACGTCGTGGGCGCGAATCAACACGGCGCCCTGCATCACCGCCAGCGCGGCGAGGGCAATACTACCATACAGCCGCTGCGTCACCGGCCGCTCGAGCACGGCGCCGATAAACGACTTGCGCGACACCCCCACCAACAGCGGCGCCTCCAACTCCGCAAAGCGGTGCAGGTGTTTAAACAGCGATAGATTATGCGCCAAACTCTTACCGAAACCGAAGCCCGGGTCCAGCAATACACGCTCGCGCGCGATCCCCGCCTGTTCACAAACACGCAGACGCTCGCGCAAAAAATCGAGGATGTCCGTCACCACCTCATCGTACTGCGGCGCCGCCTGCATGCCGCGCGGCTCACCCTGCATATGCATGAGACACACCGGCACCTTCAGCTCGGCGGCCGCGGCCAAGGCGCCCGCTTCGCGCAAGGCGCGCACGTCATTAATAAAACCCGCGCCCGCCGCCACCGCGGCGCGCATCACCGCCGCCTTACTGGTGTCGATGGAGACCGGCACGGGCAGCGCCGCGCGCAGGGCCTCGATCACCGGAATGACGCGATCCAATTCCTCTTGTTCGCTCACCGCCGCCGCGCCGGGGCGGGTGGACTCGCCGCCGACATCGATGATGGCCGCGCCCTCCGCCACCATTTGACGCGCCTGCGCCAAGGCCGCCGCCAGCGGCACAAAACGGCCGCCATCAGAAAAAGAGTCCGGCGTCACATTGAGTATCCCCATCACTCCGGGCTGGGAGAGATCGAGTGATAGACCGGGACAACGCAGCGTTAGATGAGACATCGCGGGCTTACTCATGGGCGCATAAAACCAATCCAACATGGGCGATTATCGCACTCATGGAAACGGCGCCACAAACACCCAATAAAGAAAACGCCCCGCGATGCGGGGCGTTGCTTCAACACGATGAGACCAATGAACAGCGGCTTAATGCTGGCTCGCCGGATGATCGGCGATCTTGCCATCGACATCGCCTTCCTTGTCATCGCTGGAAACCGACGCGCCTTTACCCGAAGGCGGCGAACCGGAGTCCATATTCCAATCCTTGGGCGGACGCGGTTCGCGGCCGGCCATGATATCGGCGATCTGCGTGCTGTCGATGGTTTCATATTTCATCAAGGCATCCGCCATCTTGTGCAGCGTATCCATGCGCTCCACCAAGATGTTTTTGGCCCGGTCGTAATTGCGATCAACAATCGCCCGCACCTCTTGATCGATGGCCCGCGCGGTATCGTCGGCCAAGGATTTGTGCTGCGTCACCGAGTGACCGAGGAAGACCTCGCCATCTTCTTCGCTGTAGGTCAGCGGCCCTAACTTTTCCGACAAACCCCACTTGGTCACCATATTGCGGGCGATCTCGGTGGTGCGCTGAATATCATTGGAGGCTCCAGTAGTCACCATATCCGCCCCGAAAACAAGCTCCTCGGCAAGGCGGCCGCCCATCATGCTGGAGATCTGACTCTCCAGGCGTTGCTTGCTGTAGCTATAGCGATCCGCCACCGGCAGGAACATGGTCACGCCAAGCGCGCGGCCACGAGGGATGATGGTGACTTTATGCACCGGGTCGTGTGACGGCACACTCAAACCCACAATAGCGTGACCCGCCTCGTGATACGCGGTGAGCTTCTTCTCCTCGGGACTCATCACCATGGAGCGGCGCTCGGCACCCATCATGATTTTATCTTTCGCCTTCTCGAAATCGAGCATATCCACCGTGCGCTTGTTGGCGCGGGCGGCGAACAGAGCGGCCTCGTTGACCAAGTTGGCGAGATCCGCCCCCGAGAAACCAGGGGTGCCACGGGCAATAATCGCCGCCTCCACGTCATCGGAGATCGGCACTTTACGCATATGCACCTTCATGATCTGCTCGCGACCACGCACGTCCGGCAGCGGCACCACGACCTGGCGGTCGAAACGGCCCGGGCGCAACAAGGCGGGATCAAGCACATCAGGACGGTTGGTGGCGGCGATGACGATGACGCCTTCACTGCCCTCGAAGCCGTCCATCTCCACCAACAATTGATTAAGCGTCTGCTCGCGCTCATCATGACCGCCACCCAAACCGGCACCACGATGACGGCCCACCGCATCGATTTCATCGATGAAGATGATGCAGGGTGCATGTTTCTTGGCCTGCTCGAACATATCGCGCACGCGGGCCGCGCCCACGCCGACGAACATCTCGACGAAGTCGGAACCGGAAATGGAGAAGAAAGGCACCTTGGCTTCACCGGCGATAGCCCTGGCAAGCAAGGTTTTACCGGTACCCGGCGAACCCACCATCAACACACCGCGGGGAATTTTGCCACCGAGCTTTTGAAATTTGCTGGGATCGCGCAGGAATTCCACCAGTTCGCCGACTTCTTCCTTAGCCTCTTCCACGCCGGCCACGTCGGCGAAAGTGACCTTGATCTGGTCTTCGCCCATCATCCGCGCCTTGCTGCGTCCGAAGGACATGGCGCCGCGGCCACCGCCACCACCCTGCATCTGGCGCATGAAGAAGATCCACACCGCGATCAATAGCAGCATGGGGAACCAGGAGATGAACATTTGCATCAGCAAACCTTGCTGCTGCTGAGGACGGGCCTTGATGACCACACCATTGTTCAGGAGGTCGTTGACCATGCCGGCATCGCCAGGACTGTAGGTGATGAAATCCTCACCCCCGAGCCGCCTGCCCTGAACAACGCTGCCCTCAATCATCACCTCGGACACCTGCCCTTGGCGCACTTGCTCGATGAAATCGGAGTACGCCAATTGCTTCGACGCCACCTGCGGCGGGCCGAAGCTATTAAAGACAGACATCAATACAATCGCGATGACCACCCACAAAATTAGATTTTTCGCCATATCACTCAAGGTCAGCACCTCACTTGCACACCGCCCGCCTGCGGCCCTCGTAATTACTATCGGCTACCGGAGGCAACCGCATAATATCGTTTTAGACCTTATTACAATTTGTAGTTCCTGGCTAGCAAGTAGACCTCCCTGCTCTCTGAACGGGAGGCCTTCGGCTTACGCGTCATCACTTTTTCGAAGCTCTGCCGCAATGCCCGCCGGAACTCCTCACTACCTTCGCCTTGAAACACCTTCACTAACAAAGACCCACCTGGGGTAAGCACCTTCTGCGCCAGATCTAAGCTCAACTCGGCGAGATACATGGCGCGCGGCTGGTCTACCGCTTTCATACCTGAAATATTGGGCGACATATCCGAGATTACAAGGTCCACGCTGCGCGCTTCGACAATTGTTAACATTTGTTCGAAAACAGCCTGTTCGCGAAAGTCACCTTGCAAAAACACCACATCGGGCAAGGGATCCATCGGCAGGATATCCAGGGCGATCACCCGTCCCTTCTCACCCACCGCCGCTGAGGCCACCTGCGACCAGCCGCCCGGCGCCGCGCCCAAGTCCACCACGCTCATCCCCTGGCGTAACAGGCGGTCGCGTTCATTGATCTCCAATAGCTTGAAAGCCGCGCGCGAGCGATAACCCGCCTGCTGCGCCTTATGCACATAGGGGTCACCCACATGCCGCTGCAACCAGCGCGCACTACTTTTACTTCTGGCCATAATGAGTTGAGGAAGAGTCTTCAGTCTTTATATAAGGATCGGCGGCGTGATTCGATTCCAGCGGCGGCAAGCGTTTGAGGATGCGCCGGGTGCGCCACACCACCCACAACGCCCCCGCCGCGCCGTAACCGCCCAGAATCAGCAATTGCGTAAGAGAGCCGATTTGAGCCCGGCCCAAGCCAGCGGCGAGCAGCACCCCGGCGCAGCCGATGACGATTACATTCAGCTTTACCGCATTAAAAGGGCTGGCGGCCACTCTGAAACGGCGGCGGGTCGGTGCTATACTCTGCGGCCTTTTAGAATCTGTCACGGGACGGTTATTAATGTCTGCGCTCACTGAGAAACAAAAACAGCATCTGCGGGGCCTCGGCCACAAACTCAAGCCAGCGGTCCTCATCGGCGCCAACGGCTATACCGATGCGGTACGCGCCGAGATCGACCTTGCCCTGCAACGCCACGAATTGATGAAAGTACGGGTCAGCGTGGGCGAACGTGCGGCGCGCGACGCCGCCATTGAGCAATTATGCGCCGATGCCAGCGCCAGTTTAATCCAGCGCATCGGCCACATGGCCCTCATCTTCCGCCGCAACCGCGACAAACCCCGCATCACCCTACCCTAAACACACCTGCGGCGAATCAGCCCTCCCGCCCCCGCGGCCCCGCGGCCACCAGCCACAAACCCAAGACACTGGCGATCAAATACAGCACCGAGGAGATGCCGTGCAACCGGCCGAAGGCCGGCGCCAGTTCGGCGCCCGCCGCGGCGGCCTCGGCCTTGAGCGCCGCCATCTGCGGCTGCAGGATAAACAAAATCACCGCCGCCACCGCCATCATCGCCACGATGACGCCGCCACGCCAGCTTCGCATACCGGCCGCGCCCGCGGTGCTCAGCATGCTCAGTAACAATAAACCGCCGCACACCAGCCCCAAACCGTTAATGATGCGGAACAAGGTGCCCGCCACTTCGCCCGCCAAGACCCGGTCACCCAGCGTAGCGAATAAGACCGGCACTGCTAAATAACCGATGCCCCACAAGCCCCCCACCCACAAAGTGAGAACGATGCGGTCACCAATCAACCACAGTCCTGGCCGAGATCGTATAGTCATAGTCAATTACGTGTATTCCCGAGTAATGGGCTAACTTCAGACGTAACGCACCGCGACGATCTCGTATTCGCGATCACCGGCGGGCGCCTTGACCACCGCCACCTCCCCCTCTTCCTTGCCGATCAAGGCCCGGGCGATGGGCGAGCTCACGGAGATCTTACCCTGTTTGATGTCCGCCTCGAGGTCACCGACGATTTGATAGCTGACCTCGTCGCCGCTCCCCTCGTCGATCAAATCCACCGTGGCCCCGAACACCACTTTGCCATTGAGGTTCAAGGCCGTGACATCGATGATCTGCGCATTGGACAACTGCGCCTCAATCTCGGCGATGCGGCCCTCGACGAAACCCTGCTGTTCCTTGGCGGCGTGATACTCGGCGTTTTCCTTTAAATCACCGTGGGCGCGCGCCTCGGCGATGGCATTGATGATGCGCGGTCTATCCTCGGATTTGAGCCGCTGGAGATCCTCGCGCAATTTTTGCGCGCCCTGCACCGTCAGCGGGACTTTCGACATCAGGCCAACTCCTTATGCAATTGCTGCAGCGAGCGCACCGCGCCCGCGCCTAAATAATCCAAGGCCAGACTAGTGGCCTCGGCGCCGGCCATCGTCGTGGTATAGCTCACTTTATGGTTCAAGGCCTCGCGGCGGATCGCGTAGGAATCCTTGATGGCCTGCTTACCTTCGGTGGTGTTGATAATCAAACTCACCTCGCCGTTCTTAATCATGTCCACGATGTGCGGCCGGCCTTCCATCACCTTATTGATGCGATGACAGCTCACCCCGGCCTCCGCCAGCACCGCCGCCGTGCCGCGCGTCGCGTAAAGCTCGAAACCCTTATCGAGCAAACGCCGCGCCACGGGGGCGATACGTCCCTTGTCGGCGTCGCGCACGCTTAAAAATACCTTGCCGCCGCGCGGCAACGTCACACCCGCCGCCAGCTGCGCCTTGGCGAAGGCCTCGGCGAAACTCGCGCCCACGCCCATCACCTCGCCGGTGGACTTCATCTCCGGCCCCAACAGCGGATCGACGCCGGGGAATTTCACGAAGGGAAACACCGCCTCCTTCACCGAATAATACGGCGGCGTCACCTGCCCCGTCACGCCCTGCGCCGCCAGGGTTTGGCCCACCATACAGCGCGCGGCGATCTTCGCCAAGGGCATGCCGGTGGCCTTGGACACGAAGGGCACGGTGCGCGAGGCCCGCGGATTGACCTCGATCACATAGATCACATCGTCTTGAATCGCGAATTGGGTGTTCATCAAACCCACCACCCGCAGCTCGCGCGCCATTTTGCGCACTTGCTCGCTCAACTCCGCCTGCACCGCGGTGCTGAGATTATAGGGCGGCAGCGAACACGCCGAGTCGCCGGAATGCACCCCGGCCTGCTCGATATGCTGCATGATGCCGCCTATCATCACCTCTTTGCCGTCGCAGAGGGCATCGACATCCAGCTCCACGGCATTGTCGAGAAAGCGGTCGAGCAGCACCGGCGAATCATTCGACACCTGCACCGCATCGCGCATATAACGCCGCAGATCGTCTTCGGCGTACACCACCTCCATCGCGCGGCCGCCCAAGACATACGAGGGCCGCACCACCAGCGGATAACCGATCTCCGCCGCCAGCCGCACCGCGTCGTCGATGTTGCGCGCCGTGGCGTTGGCGGGCTGGGTGAGACCCAGCTTTTGTATCATTTTTTGAAAACGTTCGCGGTCTTCCGCGAGATCGATCGAATCGGGCGTGGTGCCGATGATGGGCGCGCCCGCCGCATCCAAGGCGCGCGCCAGCTTCAGCGGCGTTTGCCCGCCGTACTGCACGATCACGCCCTTGGGTTTTTCCAGGTGCACGATCTCCAGCACGTCTTCCAGCGTCAGCGGATCGAAATACAAACGGTCCGAGGTGTCGTAATCGGTGGAGACGGTCTCGGGATTGCAATTGACCATGATGGTCTCGTAACCGTCCTCGCGCAGCGCCAGCGCCGCATGCACGCAGCAGTAATCGAATTCGATGCCTTGACCGATGCGATTCGGCCCGCCGCCGAGCACGATGATTTTATCGCGCGCGCTCGGCGCCGCTTCGCACTCGTCTTCGTAAGTGGAATACATATACGCCGTGCTGGAGGCGAATTCCGCGGCGCAAGTATCGACCCGTTTGTACACCGGGCGCACGCCCAAGGCCTGGCGTTGCTCGCGCACGGCCTGCTCGCTGCTGCCCAATAAACTGGCGAGACGGCGGTCGGAGAAGCCTTTTTGCTTGAGCAAATACAGGCCTTCGCGATCGAGGGTGTAGGCCTGGGATTTCACTTCACCCTCCAGCGCGATCAACTCTTCGATCTGCGCCAGGAACCACGGGTCGATGTGCGAGAGTTCGTAAATCTCCTCCACGCTCATTCCGGCGCGGAAGGCGTCGCCCACGTACCAAATGCGCTCCGCGCCCGGCACGCGCAGATTGAGCCGCAGCGCGTCCAGCGCCCCTTCGGCGGCGAGATCGAGTTTTTCATTGAAACCATCGGCGCCAGTCTCCAAACTCCGCAGCGCCTTGTGCACCGACTCTTGGAAGGTGCGGCCTATGGCCATGGCCTCGCCCACGGATTTCATCTGCGTGGTGAGCACGGCGTTGGCTTCGGGGAATTTCTCGAAGGTGAAACGCGGAATTTTAGTGACGACGTAGTCGATGCTGGGCTCGAAAGACGCGGGCGTGGCGCCGCCGGTGATGTCGTTCTGCAATTCATCCAAGGTATAACCCACGGCGAGCTTGGCCGCCACCTTGGCGATGGGGAAACCGGTGGCCTTGGAGGCCAGCGCCGAAGAACGCGATACGCGCGGATTCATCTCGATCACCACCATGCGGCCGTCGACCGGCGAGATGCCGAATTGCACATTGGAGCCGCCGGTGTCGACGCCGATCTTGCGCAGCACCGCGATCGAGGCGTTGCGCATGATCTGATATTCCTTGTCGGTCAGCGTCTGCGCCGGCGCCACGGTGATGGAGTCGCCGGTGTGCACGCCCATGGCGTCGAAGTTTTCGATGGAGCAGATGATGATGCAATTATCCTTGCGGTCGCGCACCACCTCCATCTCGAACTCTTTCCAGCCCAGCACCGATTCCTCGATGAGCAGTTCGTTGGTGGGCGAGAGGTCGAGGCCGCGCTCGCAGATTTCGGTGAATTCTTCGCGGTTGTAGGCGATGCCGCCGCCGCTGCCGCCGAGCGTGAACGAGGGACGGATGATGGTGGGGAAACCGATCTGCGCCTGCACTTGCAGCGCCTCTTCCAAACTGTGGGCGATGGCGGCGCGCGGCGTGTCCAAACCGATGTCGCCCATGGCGACGCGGAAACGCTCGCGGTCTTCCGCCATGTCGATGGCGTCGCGCGAGGCGCCGATCAGCTCCACGCCGAATTCGTCCAGCACGCCGTGCTTGGCCAAGTCCAGCGCGCAATTGAGCGCGGTCTGTCCGCCCATGGTGGGCAGCAGGGCCTGCGGCCGCTCCTTCTCGATGATTTTGGCCACGGTCTGCCACTGCACCGGCTCGATGTACACCGCATCCGCCATCTCCGGATCGGTCATGATGGTGGCGGGATTGGAGTTGACCAGGATCACCCGGTAACCCTCTTCGCGCAGGGCCTTGCAAGCCTGCACGCCGGAGTAATCGAACTCGCAGGCCTGGCCGATGACGATGGGGCCCGCGCCGATAATCAGAATACTGTTTATGTCTGTGCGTTTTGGCATGGCTCGGCTTATGAGTTACTCAGGACCCCGCGCCGACGGCGCACGGTATTCCTTAATGAGCTTGATAAAGTGGTCGAACAGCGGCGCCGCGTCGTGCGGTCCGGGGCTGGCCTCGGGGTGACCCTGAAATCCGAATACGGGTTTATCACTGTAGTGCAAACCTTGCAGACTGCCGTCGAACAGCGAGCGGTGCGTCACGCGCACATTGGCCGGCAGACTGGCCTCGTCCACCGCGAAGCCGTGATTCTGACTGGTAATCATCACCCGGCCGCTGGCCACATCCTGCACCGGGTGATTGGCGCCGTGGTGGCCGAACTTCATCTTCAGCGTACGCCCGCCGCAGGCCAGGCCCAGCAATTGATGGCCCAAGCAAATGCCGAACACCGGCAGCCCGGCGGCGACAATGTCGCGTATGGCTTTAATAGCGTAGGTACAGGGCTCGGGGTCGCCGGGGCCGTTGGAGAGGAACACCCCGTCGGGCTTCAGTGCCAGCACCTGCGCGGCCGTGGTTTGCGCGGGCACCACGGTGAGGCGGCAGCCGCGGTCCACCAACATACGCAGGATGTTGCGCTTAACGCCGTAGTCATAGGCCACCACGTGCAGCGGCAGGTGTTCTTCCACCGGGCGCGGCGCCTCGGGCAGACCGCCCTTCAAGGTCCAGCTGCCTTGCAGCCAGTCATAGGGCTTTGCCGTGCTGACCACCTTGGCGAGATCCATGCCCTTCAAACCGGGGAAAGCCCGCGCCGCGGCCAAGGCCGCCGTCTCGTCGAGTTGATCGCCAGCCATGATGCAGCCGTTCTGCGCACCCTTCTCCCGCAACAGACGGGTGAGCTTGCGGGTGTCGATGCCGGCGATGGCCACCACTTCGTTACGCCGCAGATAGTCGCGCAAGCTTTCCGTGGCGCGCCAGTTCCTGTGAACGGCGGGCACATCGCGCACCACCAGCCCGCTGGCGAACACCGCATGGGACTCTTCGTCTTCCGCGTTGGCGCCGACATTGCCGATGTGGGGATAGGTCAGGGTGACGATCTGCCGCGAATACGAGGGATCGGTGAGGATTTCTTGATAGCCGGTGAGCGCGGTATTGAAGACCACCTCACCGACGGTCTGCCCCGCGATGCCTATGGCCTCCCCCCGGAAGACCGTTCCGTCTTCAAGGACTAATAGGGCTGCCTGACGCAAGATAACCTCCGATTTTACATATACGAAGCGGGAGGACGCTTCCGAAAAGCCGCCTCCCGCTCAAGATCGACGAATCAATGTGTTTGCTGGGCGCGAATTTTACTCCAGCGGACGGGGCAGTGTCCACGCGCAAGGCACGGCTAATTCACCTTAATTTCAACGCAGGCCCAAGACATCCTGCATATCGAATAGCCCCGCCTCCCGCCCCATCACCCACTTCGCCGCGCGCATGGCGCCATTGGCGAAGGTGAGGCGGCTGGAGGCCTTGTGGGTGATCTCCACCCGCTCGCCCAGCCCGGCGAACATCACCGTGTGATCACCGACGATGTCCCCGCCGCGCACCGTGGCGAAACCGATGGTCTCGCGCTTGCGCTCGCCGCTCACCCCTTCGCGGCCGTAGACCGCGCAGGTTTTCAGATCGCGTCCCAGCGCCTGGGCCACGACCTCGCCCATGCGCAGCGCCGTGCCCGAGGGGGAGTCTATTTTATAGCGGTGATGGGCCTCGACGATCTCGATATCGACTTCGTCTCCCAAAACCTGCGCCGCGGTCTCCAATAATTTGAAGCACAGGTTCACGCCCACGCTCATATTCGGCGCCACCACCAACGCCATCGCGGCGCTGGCGTCGATCAGCTCATTGCGCTGCCCGGGGGTGAAGCCGGTGGTGCCCACCACCATGCGCTTGCCCGCCGCGCGGCACAGCGCCAGATTGCCCAAGGTGACTTCGGGGCGGGTGAAATCCACCAGCACGTCGAACTGATCGGCCACGCCCTGCAAATTGTCCGTGATCGTCACCCCGGTACGGCCGATGCCCGCCACCTCGCCCGCGTCGGCGCCGATGATGCTGCTGCCCGGCCGCTCCAGCGCCACCGCCAAGGTCAAACCCGGCGCGGCGCAGCACGCCTCCACCAAACAGCGGCCCATGCGCCCCGCGGCGCCCGTAATCGCGACTCGAGTCAAACCCACCCCCTGATACTATTTATTGAGAAACAAGCCAAAGCCATGGGACGGAAGCATACCAGCGGCGGCGCGTGAGTGTCATGTTCGCGTACGTCCGGCGCGGACCAGCGCGGCGGCGCTCACGCCCAGGCCACGGCGCGCGCGGACGTTCCTTTTAACGCATGAATCGCATAACCTGATAGCCGCCCTTTTCAACACGAGATAAAGCCGACTATGTTTATAGTTCAAGAATGGATGTGGATGGCCTTGGCGCTGCTACTCGTCACCTTCGCCGGCACCCTGCGCAGCCTCGGATTGACCTGGGCCAGCATCGCCGCCACCGTCATGAGCGGCATCATCTGGGCCGACCCCACCCTGCCTCTCCTGCATCAAGCGCTCATCTTCGGCATCATCACCTTCGGCGGTGTCGCCCTCTCGCAATTCTTCATCAAACCCAAAACGGACGAGGAATCCGCTGAAGCGGAGGAAGACGAACCGATCAAGGCGCCCGATCCCGCCAAGGTCATCAACCGCACCTTCACCTTGAGCGAACCCATCGTCGATGGCGTCGGCACCCTCGAAGTCGATGGTGTCACCTGGCGCCTGCGCGGCGAAGATTCGGCGGCCGGCGAACAAATCCGCGTCATCGGCGTCGACGGCCTGCAACTCGATCAGCTCATCGTCACCAAAGAGAAGTGGGCGGAGGACTATGTCTATCGGGGCGGGGAGGGGTGAAGATAAAACAGGGATATACCGTTCACCTTTCTTCAGCTTTCAGTGGATCATCGCCCCCTGGACTGCCGCTTCCGGCCCCGCTTTTTTGATAGCCATTGCAAGGCGCTGCCCCGGTGGTCCCCTTGGATAGCGCGGTCATGGGCGAAAACTTGTCGAGATTCTTTACGAGTGGCCGCGGCACCCCCGATTTATCGTACCGGCCCTGAAATCAACTCATTGAAAAAAATAGAGACCTATTCGGTGGCACGGCATCTGCCTAGAAGCTTCTTGAGATATATAACTACGTATCCACACCCTAATTTATCCCGCGAAGCTAAGGAAAATATAATGAAATTTCGCAACATCCTGACAGTGGCCGCACTCTCGTGTTCAATGTGGGCGGGTTCAGCCAGCGCCGCCGTGCTGATTCATGACTATCAACTCAATGGTGATCTAAATGACGTTTTTGGCGGACCCGCGCTGGCGAGCCTCGGCGGCAGCCTGGTAAGCACGCCGGGACGTTATGATTTCGCCGCGAACCAAGGCCTGCAACTGAGCGGCGGCCTGAACGACATCAGCACCTGGTCGCTAGATTTCCGCGCCAGCTACGCCTCTCTGTCGGGCACATGGAAGAAGCTCATCGACTTCCGCAGCCTGACCACGGATGACGGTCTCTATTTTGCGAATGACAAACTCCAGTTCTACCCCGATGCCACCGGCACCACGGCGGTGACGATCGATACCGATTACACCATCGCGCTGAGCCGCGACGGCGCCGGCACCTTGAGCGGCTACGTCAACGGCGTGCTGCAATGGGCCATCGCCAACGAGGCCGAGAGCAACGTCATCGGCAATGTGTTGACCTTCTTCACCGATGATTTCGTGACGGGTCAGGGCGAGGCCCGGCCCGGCTCGGTCGATTTCATCCGCATCTACGACGGCGTGCTCACGGCGGACGAGGTCGCGATCCTCAATGCGGGCGGCACGGTCGGCACCACGGTGCCGGAACCCGCCTCGCTGGCCCTGTTAGGTCTCGGCCTGCTCGGTCTCGGCTGGGGCCGTCGCAAGACTGCCTAAGAAGCATTAGGCGATGACAAAAAACCCCGCTACGGCGGGGTTTTTTTTACCCTTATCATTCGTACCTCATTTGCATTTCCAATATGGCGCTGTTCGCGCATATCCTAGGAGCCTGTCGCTCATGCTTTATTAGCAAGCAACACACATTTTTGTTGAAAGGTGAAAGAGTATGACCAGGAAGACCGAGAGAGATGTCGAGAAAACCTACCCCCTGCCGGATTTTATTTCCAAACTCCGCCGGCTTGCGGATGCGCTGGAAAAAGGCGAGCGGTTCGAAATTCAGATAGCGGGGGAAAGAATCTACATTCCCGTGCATGCAAGTTACAACATCGAGCATGAACGGGAAGACGGTCGTGAAGAGATCGAGTTTCAGATCAAGTGGACGAAGGTTTGAAGCCGCCTAACAGCAACCAGATTCCCGCGAGAACCCGCAGGCACGGCGGCAATACCGCCCGTGGTCACGGGCTTCGCCGCCACGTTTTCGCCGGTCCGCCTATAGTTTAATATCCTCAAAAAATTTCTTCACGCCGTCGAACCAGCCCTTGGCCTTGGGGCTGTGTTTGTGTTCCTTTTCCTTCAGTGAGTCTTCGAATTCACGCAACAGCTCTTTTTGTTTTTCGTTGAGACTGACCGGGGTTTCGACGACCACGCGGCACATCAGATCGCCCACACCGCCGCCGTGCACCGAGCGCACGCCTTTGCCGCGCAAACGGAACACTTGGCCGGATTGGGTTTCGGCGCCGATCTTTAATTTAACGCGCCCTTCCAAGGTGGGCACTTCCAGCTCGCCACCCAAGGCGGCGGTGGTGAAACCGATGGGGACTTCGCAATACAAATTATTTTCTTCGCGGGTGAAGATGGGATGGTCCTTCACCTTCACGTAGACATATAAATCACCGGCCGGGCCGCCATGCTCGCCCGCCTCGCCCTCGCCCGCCAGGCGAATGCGGTCACCATTGTCCACCCCAGCGGGAATTTTCACCGACAGGGTTTTGTGCTCCTGCACTCGGCCGTGGCCGTTGCAACTCTTGCAGGGGTTTTCAATGATGCTGCCGCTGCCGCGGCAACGCGGACAGGTTTGCTGTAACGAGAAAAAGCCCTGCTGCATGCGCACCTGACCCGCGCCGCCGCAGGTGGTGCACGTCACGGGACTGCTGCCCTTGGCGGCACCCGAGCCCTCGCAGGTTTTGCAGTTCACCAAGGTGGGCACGCGAATCTTCACCGAAGTGCCGTGTACCGCCTCTTCCAAACTCAGCTCGAGGTTGTAACGCAGATCGGCGCCGCGGCGCACACCGGACTGTTGCCCGCCGCCGCGCATGCCGCCGAAGATGTCACCGAAAATATCACCGAACACATCGCTGAAATTACCACCGGCGCCCGCGCCGGCACCGGCACCCATGCCGCCTTGATCGACACCGGCATGACCAAACTGGTCGTAGGCCGCGCGCTTGCGCGCGTCGGTGAGCACTTCATAGGCCTCCTTGGCCTCTTTGAATTGCTCTTCCGCCTTGGCGTCGCCGGGGTTGCGGTCGGGATGGTGCTTCATCGCCAAGCGGCGATAGGCCTTCTTCAACTCCGCGTCACTGGCATTGCGCGCCACGCCCAGTACTTCGTAGTAATCTTTTTTCGCCATTGTTTTACTTAAACGCGACTGCCGCGATCCTCGCTGCTGTTAAAATCACGGGGGCGCGCTGCGAACAGCCGCCCCCGCTCCGCTCATCCGATAACGATGAGCCTGGCTTTTGAATTAACGCTTATCGTCGTTGACCTCTTCGAACTCGGCGTCGACCACGTCTTCCTTGCCGCCCTCGCGCTTGGCGCCCTCGCCCTTCGCGCCGCCGGCAGCGCCTGCCGCAGCGCCGGGCTGTTGCGGTTGCTCGGCGTACACGCGCTCGGCCAGTTTGCCGGAGAGTTCGGCCAAGGCCGCCGTCTTGGTGTCGATGGCCTCTTTGTCGTCACCGTTCATCACTTCCTTCAAGGCGGCGACGGCGTCCTCGATCTGCTTTTTCTCGTCCGCTTGCACTTTGTCGCCCAATTCCTTGAGCGATTTGTCGACGGCATGAATCATATTGTCCGCCTGATTGCGCGCGGTCACCATCTCGTGGAATTTACGGTCGTCGGCGGCGTGGGCCTCGGCGTCCTTCACCATGCGATCAATTTCTTCCTCGTTCAAACCGCTGGAGGCGCGAATGATGATGGACTGCTGTTTGTTGGTGGCTTTATCTTTCGCCGATACATTCAAGATGCCGTTGGCGTCGATGTCGAAGGTCACCTCCACTTGCGGCAAACCACGCGGCGCGGGCGGAATGTCGGCGAGGTCGAAACGACCGAGTGATTTATTAGCCGAGGCCATCTCACGCTCACCTTGTAACACATGGATCGTCACCGCGGTCTGATTGTCGTCGGCGGTGGAAAACACCTGCGAGGCCTTGGTGGGAATCGTGGTGTTCTTCTCGATGATCTTGGTCATCACGCCGCCGAGGGTCTCGATACCCAGCGACAGCGGGGTGACGTCGAGCAGCAATACGTCTTTCACTTCGCCGCCGAGCACGCCGGCCTGAATCGCCGCGCCCACCGCCACCGCCTCGTCGGGGTTGACGTCCTTGCGCGGCTCTTTGCCGAAGAAATTTTTCACCGTCTCTTGCACCATGGGCATGCGGGTCTGGCCGCCGACCAAAATCACCTCGGTGATTTCACTGGCGCTGAGGCCCGCGTCCTTCAATGCCATCTTGCAGGGATCGATGGTGCGCTTGACCAGGTCCTCGACCAAGGATTCCAGCTTGGCGCGGGTGATCTTCAGATTGAGATGCTTCGGCCCGCTGGCATCGGCGGTGATATAGGGCAGATTGATCTCGGTCTGCTGACTCGACGACAACTCGATCTTGGCCTTCTCCGCCGTCTCTTTCAGGCGCTGCAGCGCCAATGGATCGTTTTCGAGATTGATGCCGGTGTCTTTTTTGAACTCGGCCACCAAGTAGTCGATGATGCGCTTGTCGAAGTCTTCGCCGCCGAGGAAGGTGTCACCGTTGGTGGAGAGCACTTCGAACTGATGCTCGCCGTCCACTTCGGCGATCTCGATGATGGAGATATCGAAGGTGCCGCCGCCGAGGTCGTAGACCGCGATCTTGCCTTCGCCGCGCTTTTTGTCCATGCCGTAGGCCAGGGCCGCGGCGGTGGGCTCGTTGATGATGCGCTTGACGTCGAGACCGGCGATGCGGCCCGCGTCTTTAGTCGCTTGACGTTGTGAGTCGTTGAAATAGGCGGGCACGGTGATCACCGCCTCGGTGACCGGCTCGCCGAGATAGTCCTCGGCGGTCTTCTTCATCTTCATCAAGATGCGGGCGGACACCTCTTGCGGCGCCATCTTCTTGCCGCGTGACTCCACCCAGGCATCACCGTTATCGGCGGCGACGATTTTATAGGGCACCATGCCAATGTCGCGCTTAACGACGTCATCGCTGAACTTGCGGCCGACGAGGCGTTTAATGGCGAACAAGGTATTAGTGGGGTTGGTGACGGCCTGGCGTTTCGCGGCCTGCCCCACCAGCACTTCGTTGTCATCGGCAAAAGCCACGATGGAGGGCGTGGTGCGGCCGCCCTCGGCGTTCTCGAGAACACGGGGTTTGCCGCCTTCGAGGACCGCCACGCAGGAGTTGGTGGTGCCAAGATCAATGCCGATGATTTTTCCCATTGTGCTGTCTCTCCTAATTTAATTTCGTCATTCGGGGGCGGCTTACGCCCCGCCTATTACCTTGTCAAATGGGGTGTTTGCGCGGTTTTTCAAGCCCGTTCATCCACTTTGGGACCATCTTGTCCCGCCACGGCCCGCGACACCACCACCATCGCCGGGCGGATCAAACGCTCGTTCAACAGATACCCTTTTTGATACACCGTGAGTACCGTGTTGGGCTCGACATCACGGGTCTCCTGCATGGCCATGGCCTGATGGAATTCGGGATTGAATTTATCGCCCTTGGGCGCGGGGTCCACCACCTGCACGCCGAACTTCTCCAGCGCGATGGTGAAGACCTTGAGGGTCAATTCCATGCCTTCGCGGATCTTGGCCAGCTCGGCCTGCTCGCCCTCCGCCGCCGCCAGCCCCAGCTCCAGGCTATCCTTGACCGGCAATAATTCGCGCACGAATTTCTCCAAGGCGAACTTGTGCGCGCTCTCCACATCGCGCTCGGCGCGGCGGCGCACATTGTCGGTCTCGGCCCGCGCCAGCAATAATTGATTCCAATGCTGATCGGCCTTGGCCTGGGCATCTTGCAGAGTGAGCAGCAACTGCTCGCGGCTGGGCTCATCCTGTTCCGCGGCGCTTTGCGGCGCTTGCCCTTCCCCGGCGGCGTCCGCCGCGGCGGGTTTCGGTTCTTTCCGTTCAGCTGCCTGGTCTTCGTTATTCATCCATTCTCTCCACTACCTGTAGTAAATGCCTCGCGCCGCGAAGACGAAGCCGCATCCGCGCGCCGGGACGAACTTGGCCTTTCGATATAAGGCTTATTGCCGGGAATTCAAGGCGGCCCCGAGCAATTTGGCGGTGACATCGACGATGGGGATCACCCGTTCATAGGCCATGCGGGTGGGGCCGATGACCCCGAGCACGCCGATCACCTTGCCATCCTTTGCGTAGGGCGCGGTCACCAGGCTGCAATTACCCAAGACCTCATAACCCGATTCGTCACCGATGAAGAGCTGCACGCCCTTGCTCTCCAAACAGCGGTCGAGCAGGTGCAGCAAGTCGCGCTTTTCGGCCAAGGCCTCGAACAAGTGCCGCAAAGTCCCCACGTTGGAGAACTCCGAAAAATTCATGAGATTCGTCTGTCCCGCCAGCACATAATCGCGCTGCTCCGCGCCGCGCTGCGTCTCTTCGGCCAGATCCATCGCCGCCTGCAGCAAGGCGGTGACATTGTCTTTGACCTCGCGCATGGCCTCGACCACGCCGCGGCGCACCTCGTCGAGGCGCTTGCCGCGAAAATGCGCATTGAGATAGTTGGCCGCCTGCGTCAGCTCCGCGTCGGCGAAGGTGCGCGCGGTGCGGATGACGTAATTTTGCACGGCGCTGTCATTCAGCACGAAAATCGCCAGCACGCGATTCTCGGAGAGCCTGAGGAATTCCACGTGCCGCAACAGCGCCTGCTCCGGCCGGGGCACCGTGACCAGCCCCGCCATGTGGGTAACGCCGGACAGCAGCCGCGAGGCGCGGTCCAGTAAATCGGGCCGGGCACCTTCCACATCCAATTGCCGCTTGAGCCGCTGCACCTCCTCGCTCTGCAGCAATTGCACGCTCAGCAGCGAGTTGACGAACACCCGGTAACCTTGCGCGGTGGGCACCCGTCCCGCCGAGGTGTGCGGCGAACTCACCAGCCCCAGCTCCTCCAAGTCCGCCATCACATTCCGGATGGAAGCGGGGCTCAGATCGAGGTCCGAGCTGCGCGCCAGGCTGCGCGAACCCACGGGCTGACCGTCACGGATGTAACACTCAACCAGGGTCTTGAGCAGTTGCTGCGCGCGTTCGTTAAGCTCACCGGAACTCAAACCACACCACTCCTTAATAATCACCGCTACACCATGCCACGCTTAGCACTCTCGCGCCACGAGTGCTAAGACAAACTAACAAGCCAGCCAAATTGCTGTCAAGAAACGCCGGGCGCGCGGATGTGAAAATCCGTGACGCGCCCGCATGCCGCCGCGCGCCCGGGGTTTGGCGCCGGCGCGGAGGGCGTGCTAACTTAGCGCCTCACTTAGGAGTTGGGCATGTCGAGTCATTTCAAAGTCATCGGGCTGATAGGCAAATACGGCGACCCCGGCATTGCCCAGACCCTGGCCACCATGGCGGCATTTCTCACCGGGCGCAAACTCGGGGTGCTGCTGGACGAGGAAACCGCGGCCACCCTCCCCGGTCACGGCCTGACCACCGCCAGCCGCGAAGAGATCGGCCAGAGCTGCGATCTCGCCGTGGTCATCGGCGGCGACGGCACCCTGCTCAACGCCGCGCGCAGCCTGGCGGACTTCGGCATCCCGATCGTGGGCATCAATCTAGGCCGCCTGGGCTTTCTCGCCGACATCTCCCCCGCCGATATGCTCGACTGCATGGACGAGATCCTCGCCGGGCGCTATTGCGCCGAAGACCGCTTTTTACTCCACGCCGAAGTCCAGCGCGACGGCCGCGTCATCGAACAAAGCGACGCCTTCAACGACGTGGTGGTGCACAAGTGGAATATGCTGCGCATGATCGAATTCGAGACCCACGTCAACGGCCAGTTCATGGACGTGCAGCGCTCCGACGGCATCATTCTCTCCACGCCCACCGGTTCCACCGCCTATGCCCTCTCCGGTGGCGGGCCGATCCTGATGCCCACGCTCAACGCCATCGCCCTGGTGCCGATTTGTCCGCACACCTTGAGCAACCGCCCGGTGGTGGTGGACGGCGACAGCCGCATCGAGATCGTCGTGCGTGACTGCAAAAAAACTCACGCCCAAGTCACCTGCGATGGCCAGGAAAATTTCAGCCTGATGGACGGCGACCGCATCGTGGCGTATAAAAAAGAGCGTTTGCTCCGCTTGATTCACCCGGCCAATCACGATTATTTTCACATCCTCCGCGCCAAACTGCGCTGGGGTTCCAAGGGCGAATAAACCGCGCGGGCCGCGCGGCAACACACAACAGCCATCACCTATGCTCACTCATCTGCACATACGCGACTTCGCCATCATCGACGAATTGGAACTCACCCTCGGCCCCGGCATGAGCGCGCTCACCGGCGAGACCGGCGCCGGCAAATCAATTTTGGTGGACGCCCTCGGCCTCGTCCTCGGTGACCGCGCCGACAGCGGCGTGGTGCGTCACGGCCGCGAGCGCGCCGAGATCAGCGCCAGCTTCGACATCAACGGACTCACTCCGCTGCACGCCTGGCTGGAAGAACAAGGCCTGGACGCCAGCGGCGAATGCGTGGTGCGGCGCCTCATCACCGCCGAAGGCCGTTCACGCGGCTTCATCAACGGCCAAACCGTGCCCATGCAGAGCTTGCAACAACTGGGCGCGTGGCTGGCGGACATCCACGGCCAGCACGAACATCAATCCCTGCTGCGCCGCGAGTCCCAGCGTCAACTGCTGGACGATTACGCCAATCACGGCGAACTTTTGCGTGAACTCGCGGACTGCTTTCACGCGTGGAAAACCCTCAACGAACAACTGACGCGGCTACGCAGCGCCGCCGCGAGCCGCGACGCCCGCCTCGATCTATTGCGTTTTCAAGTACACGAATTTGCAAGCTTGAACTTGCGCGAGGACGAACTGCCCCAATTAGACGAAGAACACACGCGCCTGCATCACGCCCAGCGTTTGCTGGATACCGCGCAGCACAGCCTGGCGCGGCTCTACGAAGACGACAGCTGCGTGGTGAGCGAGCTCAATCACCAAACCCACGAGCTGGAACAACTGCTGCGCTACGATACCCGCCTCGACGCGCCGCTGCAGCTCATGCGCGAGGCGGCGATTCAGCTCACCGAAGCCGCGGGCGAATTGCGCGATTACCTCGCCGGTCTCGAGCTTGATCCACAACGCCTCACCTGGGTCGAAGAGCGGCTCAATGCGCTGCACGACGCCGCGCGCAAACACCGCGTGCAACCGCAAGAACTGGCCGCGCTGCACACGCGGCTTGCCGAAGAACTGGCCGCGCTGGAAAACAGCGACGTGCAATTGGAAGAACTGGCGGCGGAGCTCGCCAAGCAGCAGACGCAGTACCAAAGCTTGGCGAAAAAACTCAGCGCCGGCCGCGCCAAAGCGGCGAAAAGCTTAGCGGCCGAAGTGACGGCGCGTTTGCAGGAGCTGGGCATGCCCGGCGGCCAGTTCAGCATCATCTTGGAGGCGCGCGCGGCGGCGGATTTTTCCGCCAGCGGCATGGAGCAAGTGGAATTTCACGTCAGCGCCAATCCCGGCCAGCCGCCGCGGCCGCTGGCCAAGGTCGCCTCCGGTGGCGAGCTGTCGCGCATCAGCCTGGCGATACAAGTGGTGAGCAGCCGCTACCTGCGGGTGCCGACACTGGTATTCGACGAAGTGGACGTGGGTATCGGCGGCGGCGTGGCGGAGATCGTCGGCAAACAATTGCGCGAACTCGGCACCACGCATCAAGTCCTGTGTATCACCCACCTGCCGCAAGTCGCGGCCCTCGCCCATCATCACTTGCAAGTGCGCAAACAACGCAAGGGCGAGGACACGGTGACCACCATCGCCCCGCTCAGCGACGCGGAACGTTACGAGGAAATCGCCCGCATGCTGGGCGGCGTGGAGATCACCAAACAGACCCGCGCCCACGCCAAGGAGATGGTGAGCCGCTCCCGCAGCCCGGCCTGAGCCGGCGCTTATTTCTTCGTGGATTTTTCCTTGAGCTGGCAATCCGCGCATTTGCCGTAGATATTGAGGGCGTGATCGGTCATGGCGTAGCCAAATTTCTTGGCGATGGCGCGCTGACGCTCTTCGATGGTCTCATCGATGAATTCATCCACCTTGCCGCAGGACACGCAGACGATGTGATCGTGGTGCTTGCCTTGATCGAGTTCGAACACCGCGTGGCCGCCCTCGAAATGATGACGGGTGACCAAGCCGGCGGACTCGAACTGGGTCAGCACGCGGTAGACCGTGGCCAGCCCCACGTCGTCACCGCTATCGAGCAGGGATTTATACACGTCTTCCGCGCGCATATGCCGGTCGGAATTCTGTTCCAGAATTTCCAGAATCTTGAGGCGGGGCAAGGTGGCCTTGAGGCCCGCTTTTTTGAGATCAGAGCTTTCCACGTACGATCATCCTCCGGCTGCGCGGCGGCCATGACAGGCCCGGTCGATTCGGTTACCATGTCGCGGCCCAAACCGGCATTATCAGCAAATACGAACCGACATGCAAAAGCTTCTCATTTATTTCAGCGCCGCCCTGCTCTTAACGCTCAGCGCTTGCACCCTGCACCGGCCCACGGTGCAGCAAGGCAACGTGCTCGACCCCGAGGCGCTGGCGCAACTGCGTCTGGGTTTGAACAAACGCCAGGTCAAATTCATCCTCGGCAACCCGGTGCTCAACGATCCTTTTCACGCCGAACGCTGGGATTATGTCTATTGGCTGAAGCCCGAACAGGGCAAACCGGCACGCCAAACGCTGACGCTGTTTTTTGAAAACGACACGCTGAGCCGTATGGAACAAAGCGGGGTGGAACTGCCCGCGAACCCTGCTGACCCTGCCCCGGAAAATAACTAGCTAGTCACGGCGCCTTTCTTGCCGCCGCTGGCTTTGGCTGCAGAGCCCCACGTGCTGCGAACACCTTAGTCTGATGAATCGGGCTAAGGAATCTGATTTATTAGAGACTCCGTGCGGTGCAAGGACGCGCCGCCATTTTCCATGGCGGAACGCCATTAAAAATGAAGAAAAGCGAAAAGCCCAGTTTTCATTTTTCGTGCCCTGAAAATGCCAGGATGGCATTATTCAGCGCCTCTCTAAACAAATTCGCACTGGTGACAAGCCTAAGCCCCGCCCTCCTCCGCTGGCGGCAGATCGCCCCCGCCCTTTTTCATCTGCTTGCCTTCGGCGGCGCGCTGCTTGCGCACCTCCTTCGGGTCGGCGATCAACGCGCGGTAAATTTCCACCCGGTCGCCCGCGCGCAGCGGCGCATTGAGTTTAGCCAGTTTGCCGAATACGCCGACCTTGTTGTGCTTGATGTCGATTTCGGGAAATTGATGCAGCACCCCTGACAAGCCGATCGCCTCTTCCACCGTCGCGCCCGGCGCCACCTTCACGGGGATGAGCACTTGCACATCGGGGCGGGCATAGGCCACCTCCACCACGATCAGTTCAGCGGCTTCCGTAGACATCAATCGCCCTCTTGCAAAAAGAATCCACCAAGGTATTCGTGATCTGATTAAAGATCGGGCCCATGGCCATCCCCACTAGTTTATTGGCGAACTCGAAGTCCATATCCAGCGACACCTTGCAGGCGTGCTCGCCCAAGGTTTCAAAACGCCAAAAGCCATCCAGATGGCGGAACGGCCCTTCCACCAAGCGCATCTCGATCATTTTATTTTTCTGCAAGCGATTACAGGTGGTGAAGGATTTTTCAAAACCGCCGCGCGCCAAATCCAGCGAGGCGCGCACCTCGTCTTCGTCGCGGCTCAACACCCGTGAGGATTTGCACCAAGGCAAAAATTCCGGGTAGGTCTCCACCTCGTTGACCAAGGCGTACATCTCCGCCGGGCTGTAGGGCACCAAGGCGCTGCGATTTATCGTCGGCATGAAAACTTACCCCGCGTGAAGCACGCCAATGGCGTTGAGAAACACAATAATCACCCCCAGCGGCGTGACGTAGCGCACCAAGACGCGCCATAGACGATAGCCGAGCTTATTGACGATCGCCAGTTCGTCGCGCACGTCCGCGTCTTTCATCACCCAGGCGGCGAAGATCGCGATGAACAGGCCGCCGAGGGGCAGCATGATATTGGAGGTCAGATAATCCATCAAATCGAAAAAGGTTTTGCCAAAGAGGGTGTAGTCCGACCACACATTGAAGGACAACACCGAACCGATACCCAGCGCCCAGATGGCGATGCCGCTCCAGACGCAGGCGGTCAAACGGCGCATGCCGTGATTCTCCACCATCCACGTCACCGCGGGTTCAACCAAGGAAATCGAGGACGTCCACGCAGCGAACACCACTAAAATAAAAAACAGCGTGCCAAAGAAGCTGCCGCCCGGCATCTGCCCAAACGCCAGCGGCAAGGTCACGAAGATCAAACCCGGCCCCGCCGAGGGCTCAAGATTATTGGCGAAGACGATGGGGAAGATCGCCAGCCCCGCCATCAAGGCCACCAGCGTATCCGCGCCGGCGATCATAAAGGTCGTTTTAGCGATGGAGGCGCGCTCGGGCATGTAGGAGCCGTAAATCATGATCGCGCCCATGCCCAGACTCAGGGTGAAAAAGGCATGGCCCATGGCGATGAGCACGCCGTCGCGTGACAGCTTGCCGAAATCGGGGCTGAATAAAAACGCCACGCCTTTACCGAAAGCGGCGGTGTTCATCGCATACCCAACCATGACGATCAACAAGATGAACAGAACAGGCATTAAAAAACGCACCGCCTTTTCCAGACCGCTGCGCACCCCGCGCGCCACTACCACCATGGTCATCACCATAAAAATGGTGTGCCACGCCAGCAGCCGTTCCGGCGAGGCGAGCAGCTCACTGAAAATACCGGCCACTTGATCGGCGTCGGCCCCGTGGAACATGCCGATGCCGGAACGGAACACGTAGGCCAGCGCCCAGCCGGCGATGACGCTGTAATAAGAAAGAATCATGAAACCCGCGACCACCCCCGACCAGCCGAGCAGACTCCAACGGCGGCTTTTGCCCGCCTCCTCGCTGAGACTGGTCATGGTGTTGATGGGGCTCTGGCGGCCGCGGCGGCCAATCAGCACCTCGGCCATCATGATGGGGATGCCGATCACCGCGATGCAGACGAGATACACCAGCACGAAGGCCCCGCCGCCATTCTCACCGGTGATATAGGGGAATTTCCAGATATTGCCCAGCCCCACCGCGGAGCCCGCCGCCGCCAGCACGAAGGCCCAACGTGACGACCACTCACCGTGGATGCTGGTGCGGGGACGCGTCATGTGGGCTCCTTAATCGTAAGAAATAGGGTGTCGCGTAACGGCAACCATCCGCCGCCAGCGCCGCCGGGCGGCTGGAAAGACACAAGCGTTTAAGCAACCCGACCCGCCGCCGCGTTATTGTCGATGAAATCGCTAACATCCTCAACCTATTGAAGCCGGAACGGGAATCAAGCATTGGGGATACGCGTGGCGCTTCTCATCAAGCGCCCTTCACGTATAATGCGCCTCCTATGTCCAAGGCATCCCCAAAAAAATCCGACGGTGGCAGCACCATCGCCCTCAACAAAAAGGCCCGCCACGACTTCTTCATCGAAGAGCGCTTCGAGGCCGGGCTGGTGTTGGAAGGCTGGGAAGTCAAAAGTCTGCGCGCGGGGCGGGCCAATCTCACCGAGAGTTACGTCATCGTTAAAAACGGCGAGGCTTGGCTGCTGGGCGCCACCATCACCCCCCTGTCCACCGCCTCCACCCATATCCACCCCGACCCCACCCGCACCCGCAAACTGCTGCTGCACCGCGAAGAGCTGGACAAGCTCATCGGCGCCGTGGAACGCAAGGGCTACACCCTCATCGCCCTCGCGATGTTCTGGAAAAAGGGCCGCGCCAAACTCGATGTCGGCCTCGCCCGCGGCAAAAAGCAACACGACAAACGCGCCGTCGATAAAGAACGGGAATGGCAGCGCGAAAAAGACCGCCTGCTTAAAAAACGCTAAGTCCGGCACAAGCCTCCCTTAGCCGGACCCGCACCCCGGGCCCGGAAAAAACATTGATTCAATATAGATTTAACATTTGTTCACGATCCTCAAAGACGCGCCTCATTAAATAAGCCTATATACTTGCGCCAGCTTCACCGCGGTCTTTCAAATGGCCCCGCGCGCTCACGCGTTACATAGCCTACACTTAGCTATGCGCGCGAGGCGCAAGTGGATTCATGTGGAAGTAGCAATCTCGTCATCACACTCAAGCTAAAAGGAGTTGGAAATGAAAGCAGTTAATAAGCTCTTTGCCACCGCGGCATTGGCCGCATTACTGTCAGCCTGCGCCAGCACCACGCAACTGACCCAGCAGCAGATTCAACAACAGTATCCGCCCATCACTCAATTAGAGCAGGCGGTGCAAGCGGCCCAAGTCAACAACGTCAGCGTGCTCGCCCCGCAAGGCTACAAGAGCGCCGAGCGCCAACTCGCCGACGCCTACAAAGCGGCGCAAAAAGGCCAAACCGCCGCGGCGAACAACGCCGCCAAACAAGGTTTGGATAGCATGGCGCAGGCTCAGCGTGACGCCACCAATAGCGCCGACATCCTCAGTGAAGTGATGGACGCCCGCGGCAAGGCATTAAGGGCCGGAGCGCAAGATTTGTATCCCAAAAACCTCAGCGAGCTAGAAGAGGATTTACGTGATACCGCTGCCATGGTGGAAAAGGGTGAGATAGAACAGGCCAAGCAAGAACGGCCGGAATTGCGTCAAGCCTATGCCGATCTTGAACTGAAATCCGTCAAGGAAGGCACGGTGCAGCGCGCCAAGGCGGCCATCAGCCGCGCCAAGGATAACGACGCGCATAAATTAGCGCCGAAAACCTTCAAGAGCGCGCAAGAGTCACTCGCCGCCTCCATCTCAATTCTGGAAGCCGACCGCACCGCGCGCGACCGCGCCGAGGCCGCCGCGCGGCAAGCCTTAATCAATGCCGAGCGCAGCGAAACCGTCAGCGAAATGGTGCGCGACTTCGACCGCCGCGACTCCACCCCCGAAGACGTCGTGCTCTGGCACCAAGCTGAGCTGGCCAAAATCGCCGCCCCGCTCAACAAGACACTGACCTTCAATGAGCCCAATAAACAAACCGTGGCCGCCCTGCAGCAAGATATCTCCACGCTCGTGGAAGACCGTCAGCGTCTCGCCGCCGCCAGCGGCACCTTGATGAGCGCCGACGCCACCATCGCGCAATTGAAGGAGCAGCACGCTCAGGAAATCAAACAGCTCAAACAGAAGCAAGAGCAGCAAATTGCTCAACTCAAGAGTGAGTTCGCCGGTGAAAAGACCGAGCTGACTCAGGCCCAGAAAGAACGGGAAGAGCGCTTCAAGCGCATCCAGCAGATGTTCAGCAAGGATGAAGCCACCGTCTACCGTCAGGGCGACAATGTGCTGATCTCCGTGCAAGGCTTCAAATTCCCCCCGGGCTCCAGCGAAATTCAACCGCAGAACTTCGGCATCATGAATAAAATCGTGCAAGGCATCACCGCCTTCAATGCCACCAAGGTGCAAGTGGCGGGTCACACCGACGCCACCGGCAGTAATGAAATCAACCTGAACCTGTCTGAGCAACGCGCGCAGAACGTCGCCCGCTTCCTCACCGACGTCGGCCATATCCCCTCGGAAAAGATCGTCGCCGAAGGCTATGGCTCGCAAAAACCCGTGGCCACTAACGCCACCCCCCAAGGCCGCGCCGAAAACCGCCGCATCGAGGTGTTGATCGTCAACGAGTAACTTTGCCATAGCTTCTCAACGGGCGGCGGCCGCACTGGCCCCGCCCGTTTTTCTTTTCTCCCCTCCAGCAAACGCGCCGCCGCCGCGCCAAAAAACACTGAAATTTTTGCCGGGAACTCCACCCTCCCGTATACTGTCTCACTCACCAACTCAAGGGGGCGACAAGGTTTCGACGTGGGTTGCAAAACCTGAGGTGCATGCCGAGGCGCAGATTACCTCGTAAATCCAGCTGCAAACTTATAGTTGCCAACGACGACAACTACGCACTCGCTGCTTAAAACCCAGTAGGGTGCCCTCTCACTGAAGCCGTGCCTGTGCGTTCAGGTTCGAGGGGTCATATCTCATAGGATCGTGATGAAGCTCGTCCGGGGCCGACTCACTAAACTCTTACCGGACTCGCTGTTGGATCGGCCTGCCAGTAGGAAGGCCAGCAGTAAAATTAAAAACTGGCTAAGCATGTAGGACCGAAGGCGGAGGACTTGCGGACGCGGGTTCGATTCCCGCCGCCTCCACCATTTCAACTTCCAAACAACACCAGCAACATCCAAGAGCCCGCGTCACTGTGGGCTTTTTTCTTTTTTTCCGCCCAACAAGGGGCAACACTGTCCATGGACATCCGGAGCAACGTTGGGGGCAAGTGAGTTGCCCCTACCAAGAGGCCAGTTTGCCCGCCACCTTGCCGACGGCTTTGTTCACTTTACCCGCATCGACCTGGGTCTTCACCCATTCGGGATCGACGCCCAAGGCGCCGAGAACGAGCTCGGCATCGAAGACCTCGGAGGGTTTTCCTGAAATTAATGATCTCACCAGACCCTGAGCCATACGCGTACGCTTCGAGGCAATATAATCCCCCACCTTGCCGATGAGTTTTTTTCGAAAGCCTTTTTGCCCGGCTAGCGCCGGGTCGAGGCCGACGCCTAAGACCAGTTGCCGCGCCTGGTCCGCATCTTCTTCCCCGCCTTGAATCTGGGCAATCAGCTCATCGGCGAAAGCGCTTCGCTCCGCCTTGCGCTTGCGCCAATTGCGAATGATCTTGAAACCGAGGAAGCCTAAACCGATCAATGCGGCGGCGATACCGGCGACGATGGCCGCCACGCCGAAGCTGGCCACCGAGACCGCCACCAAACCGAGCGCGCCCGCGGTTATCGCGATCAAGCCACCGACGGCGGCGGCGGTATTGCGCTGGACCTTCTTCCCTTTTTGTTCGATGGCGTAGTCGGCGATGTCTTCCAGCTCAGCGTTGCTCAGCTTCGACTTCGCATCAATGAGGGCCTTTTTCTTGCGTTTGGCCAGAATGGCGTTTTTTACGCCGAGGAAAGTGCCGATCAAGCCGAAGAAAATACCGAGCACGCCGCCGATGACGCCCAGCACGGTGGCGGCCGAGGTCGAAAGACTGAACACATTGCCCGCGGCCAATGCGCCGACGATGCCGAAACCGACCCCGGTGGTCGCGTTATTGAGCGCATCGCTCGCGGTCACCACCAGCCCGGCCTTTTCCTTGGCCGATGAAGAAACGGCATCCTCGCCGTTGAGTTCCGCGACGACGCGATCACCCTCGGCGGCGGCCGCGTCGCTCGCATCGGCCACCTTGAGCAGGCCGCGCATCATGGGGATTTCGTTTTCGGCCATGGCGATCTTGGCCATCTTGACCGCCTCGTCCTTGATCTTCACCAGCATCCCCGCGGCCTTGGCTTGGGACAGGGCCACGACCTTGACCGCGGCAAGCACTTCTTGCGACCAAGGGCCGAGCAGCTCATGCGGCGTGTCCGGGCGAGTGGCTTGCGCCATGCCGACCGCCGTGGCACGGGCATCACTCACCGCTTCCGGGAGCCCAGCAACGTGGCCGCGCACCGCCTCCGCGGTTTCCGCAATCCGCTGTTTGGCGGCGGCAAGTTCCGGGTTGGCCTCGTTCTCGACCGGGCCCGCATATAATTCAAGCATCCTGACCTGCGTGATGCCGGCTTCGACCTGTTGGCACATTAAGTCATAGGCCGCGCTGGCATGCGCGCCCTGCTTTTTGATGAAGGCCACCAAGGCGTTGTCATCGGGATGACGCTGCACCACCGCCGCGGCAGCTCTGCCAGCGTGATCGCCCGGCGCTTTCCTTTGCGCCACCGCGGCGCCGCCACCTGGCCGGGCGGGTCCGAAGGCACGGGCGATCCCTGTGCGCTGCGCGCGCATCAGCGGGCTTTGGTCGATCCCGTTTTGAAGCTCGGCGAGGCGGCGCGAGGAGGCCCAATCGTCTTGCTGGCCGCTCTGCTTTGAAGCAGACCCTTCTTTCCGCGGCGCCGCTTGCGGCGTGGAATCGCGCGGCTGGCGGGCCTCGGTGTGTCGTGCGGCCGATTTCATCGACATCGTGCTCCCTGAATATGTAAAGGAACCTCTGATTTATTAGAGCTTCCGTGCGGCGCAAGGACGCGCCGCCACTTCCCATGGCGGAACGCCATTGAAAATGAAGAAAAGCGAAAATCCCACTTTTTTCGCTTTTCGTGCCCTGAAAATGCCAGGATGGCATTATTCAGAGCGTCCTAAAAAGGATAAACGCCCACTTTCACCAAGTCCACGGCTAGTTCACGAACCGTGAAGCCGGACCGCCCCGGTTGCTCGCCGCTCCGGCCCACGGCGGACGCTCAGCGGCACGTCCCACGCGGCTTGCGAATCGCTCGGCAAAGTGCCAGCGGCAACGTTGTGACGGACGTATCCTTGCCAATGGCGCTTTTGCGCTAAACGCGCGGATAAAGAAGTTCACCCCAACATCCGACAACGTTGCGGTATCCGTTTATCGAGCCGCGATGTCCGAGACCCTCGCCCAAACCTGGCTTTCCTTGCAATGCCAGATGATTCCCCACCTCCGCCGCGCCTATGCGCAGCTGGACATCGCTGGCGATCGTCCTCTCAGCGCCACGGTGCAATGGCCCGCGGACGGCGCTGATGTGACTGACTTGGCCGCCGCCGCGCAGCTGGCCATCACCAATCAGGGCGCGGTAATGGGCACGGCGGAATCCGCCGCGGAAAACAGCGCGCCGCGCCGCGCCCACCTCGCCTGCCCCTTGATGATAGGCGGACGCATGAGCGGGGCGGTGGCGGTGGAGGTCGATACCTTGCCGGAACAGCAAGAACGCATCGTGGTGCAACTGCTGAAATGGGGCGGCAGCTGGCTGGAGTTCGTACTCAGCCAGGAACAAAATCCCAGCACGGGCGGCGTCGCGATGTTGCTAGATTCCCTCGCCGCCAGTCTCGAACACGAAAAATTTCCGGCGGCGGCGACGGAGCTGGTGACGTCCCTGGCGCGCGCGCTGGACTGCACGCGCGTCAGCCTCGGCCTTCTCGAAGGTAAACACAATCGCATTCTAGCCTTGTCCGACAGCGTCGGCTTCAACCGCAAGACCTCGCTGCTGCGCGATATCGAACTGGCCATGGACGAGGCCTGCGAACACGATGCGGCACTGGCCTATCCGCCCGCCGATCCCACAGCAAGCGGGACGGCCTACCCGGCTCACGTCCGCCTCGCCGGGCATGAACAAGACGAAGCCATCTGCACCCTGCCCCTCATCGAACACCAGCGCCTCATCGGCGCCCTCTGTTTGGAACGCGGCGGCCAACGCCCTTTTGATGCCGCCCTGCTTGAGCGTTTGAAGGGCATGGCCGCGCTACTCGGACCCATCCTCGAACTCAAGCGCAAAGACGAGCGCTGGATCGGCGGCAAAATCAAAGCCGCACTGCATGACTATCTCACGCGTTTAACCGGTCCGCGCCACGCGGGCGTTAAAGCCGGCGCCGCCGCCGCGTTAGCCGCCGCCTTGCTGCTCGGCTTCGGCAGCGGCGACTACCGCGTCAGCGCCGACGCCACCTTAGAGGGCACGGTACAACGCGCCTTGGTTGCGCCCATCGAGGGCTACATCGGCACGGCTTCAGTGCGCGCGGGCAGTTTGGTGAAGGCGGGCGATGTCATGGCCAGCCTCGACGACAAGGCGCTGCGTCTCGAACAGCGGCGCTGGGCCAGTCAGCGCGACGAGCGCAGTAATCAATACGGGCGCGCCTTGGGCAAGTTCGACCGCGCCGAGGCCAAGATCCTCAACACCCAAGTGGCGCAGGCCGACGCCCAGCTCGCCTTGGTCAACGAACAACTCGCGCGCACCCGCATCATCGCCCCCTTCGACGGCATCGTCGTCAGCGGCGATCTCAGCCAATCATTAGGCGCGCCAGTGGAACGCGGTCAAGTGCTGTTTGAAGTCGCGCCGCTCGACGCCTACCGCATCATGCTGGACGTCGACGAAGGCGAGTTGCTGCATGTGCGCGTCGGCAGCCGCGGCGAGCTTGCGCTCGCCTCCCTGCCCGAACGCACCTTCCCGCTCATCGTCGATAAAATCACCGGCGTCGCCGAGTCTCAAGACGGCCGCAATGTCTTCCGCGTCGAGGCCCGCCTCGAAGAACCGTTGAAATATTTGCGGCCGGGCATGAAGGGCGTGGCCAAGATCGATGCGGGCGAACGCAAATTGATTTGGATATGGAGCCATACCCTGATCGACCGCATGCGTCTGTGGCTGTGGTCATGGCTGCCGTGAGGCGCGCGCCGCGATGAGCGATCGCAGCTTCAGCAGCACCTGGCATCGCGTCGCCGCGCTCAAACCGCGGCTGCGCGACCATGTACAATTTCATCGCCACGTCTATCGCGGTCTGGTGTGGTATATCCTGCAAGACCGCAGCAGCAGCCGTTATCACCGCTTCAGCGACGGCGTGTTTCATCTCCTCGGCCTCATGGACGGCGAGCGCAGCGTGCAACACATCTGGGACGCCGCCAACGCGGCCCTCGGTGACGAAGCGCCCACCCAGGACGAGGTCATCGACTTACTCGGCAAACTGCACGCCGCCGATGTGCTGGTGTGCGATGTGCAAGCCGACACCGAGGCCTTGTTCGCCCGCTATCAACGTCAACGCCGCGCCCGCTGGCACAGCCGCTTGTTGAGTCCGCTGTCACTGCGCTTCCCGCTGTTCGATCCGCAAACGCGTCTTGACCGCTGGCTGCCGCTGGTGGCGCCGCTGTTCGGCCGCGCGGCTTATTTACTCTGGCTGCTGCTGGTCACGGCGGCCGCGATAATAGGCCTTGGTCACTGGCCTGAACTGACTCACGATCTCAGTGAGCGCGTGCTCAACCCGCACAACCTGCTCATCCTCGCCCTGACCTATCCCTTGGTGAAGGCGCTGCACGAACTCGGTCACGCCTTCGCCACCCGGGTGTGGGGCGGCGAGGTGCATGAAATGGGCATCATGCTCTTGGTGCTGATGCCCGTGCCCTATGTCGACGCCTCGGCGGCCTCGGCCTTTCGCGACAAACACCGGCGCATGGCGGTGGGCGCCGCCGGCATCATGGTCGAGGCCCTCATCGCCGCGCTGGCCTTTTTCGCGTGGTTGAACATCGAGCCGGGGCTGGCGCGCGACATCGCCTACAACATCATGTTGCTCGGCGGCCTCTCCACCGTGCTGTTCAATGGCAACCCGCTATTGCGTTTCGACGGCTATTACGTCTTGTGCGACGCCATCGAAATTCCCAACTTGGGCGGACGCGCGCAACAGTATTGGGGCTACCTGGTCCAGCGTTATGTCTTCGGCGTGCGCGAGGCCAAATCACCGGTGCTCGCTGGCGGTGAACGCGGCTGGTTTCTCGCCTACGGCCTCGCCTCCTTCATCTACCGCTTGCTCATCAGCATCAGCATCATCCTGTTCATCGCCGGAAAATTTCTCGTGGCCGGCCTCCTCCTCGCGCTGTGGGCGGCGTTTGGGCAATTAGTGCTGCCGCTGGCGAAATACCTCGCCTTCCTGTTCACCAGCCCGGTGCTAAACCGGCAACGGCGGCGCGCCGTGGTCAGCGTCTTCGGCGCGTTCGGCGCGCTGACCGCCCTGCTCTTTCTTGTACCCGTATCCAGCTGGACCAACGCGCAGGGCGTCATCTGGCTGCCCGAACAAGGACAGGTGCGCGCGGGCAGCGACGGCTTCATCGCCCGCCTGCTCGCCGCGGAAGGCGCGCAAGTTGAAGCAGGCGACGCGCTCTTCGAATTGAACGACCCGCTGTTACACGCGCAAGTCAGACTCCTGGAATTTCAGCGCGACGAATTGCAAGCCCGCTACGACGCGCAACTGCTCGGCGACCGCGCCCAGCTCAACATCCTCAAAACCCAGATCACCCAAGTCCAAGCCGACCTCGCCCAGGCACGCCAGCGCGTGGACGACCTCGTGGTGCGCAGCCCCGCCGCGGGTATTTTCATCGTGCCGGATGCGCGTAATCTCCCCGGGCGCTTCACTCGCCAAGGCGACACCCTGGCCTTCATCACCGGACCAAGCACCCTCATCGCGCGCGCCGTGGTACCGCAGGCGGATGCCGGGCGCATGCGTGAACAGATTCAATCCGTGGCGGTGAAAATCCCCGGGCGTCTCGCGGAAACCTTCACCGGCGCCATCGAACGCGAGGTGCCCGCGGCCAGTCATGAACTGCCGAGCAAGGCGCTCGGCGCGCGCGGCGGCGGCCCCATCCCCGTCGATATCCAAGACCCGCGAGGACTGACAACGCTGGATGGCGTGTTTCAATTCGACATCACCCTGCCGCCGCAAGACCATCCCCCGCCGGTGGGCAGCCGGGTCCATCTGCGTTTCCAGCACGGCGCTGCACCCCTCGCCCAGCAATGGCTGCGCGCCCTGCGGCAACTGCTGCTGCGGCGCTTCGCGGTGTAAGCGAATGATGCTTGAAACCCGCCGCCTCCTTGCACAGAAACACGCGGTTTCAAAGACCCGCGGCACAAACGGCGCGGACGGGCGCGGCCCCGGGCCTCAAGCCTGGGCGGCAAACGCCGAAACAAAGGGACAAGTCCCCACACGGATGCATGACCGCGACAACGCCATGGATAGCAAACACCACCGCCGCCAGCCACGGCGCCTCACCCAATCGCTCACGGCCCGCACCGCCCTGCTGCTGTTGCTCTCGCTGCCCGGTTTGGGCGCGGCCGCGGAAGCCCAGCCCGAATTCGATTGCGTCATCATGCCCCACGCGGAAGTGGACGTGAACGGCGCGGTGCCCGGACTCATCGAGTCCATCCGCGTCGACCGCAGCGACAGCGTCGAAAAAGGCCAGGTCATCGCCGAGCTGGAATCCAGTGTGGAAAAAATAACCATGGAGCTCAACCGTGAACGCGCGGCCATGGATGCGGAAATATTCCTGCGTGAAGTCAATCTGGAATACGACCGGCGCAAACAGCAACGCGCCGCGGCCCTGAATGACAAGAACATGATCTCCACCGACGCCAAGGACGAGGCCGAACGTGAGGCCGCCCTCTCCAAATGGCAGTTGCGCATGGCGCAAGACAAAAAAATCCTGGCGGAACTGGAGCTGCGCCGCGCCGAGGCGGTGGTGAACCAGCGTGTCATCCGCAGCCCCATCAGCGGCAAGGTCGTGCAACGTTACAAAGCGCCCGGCGAATATGTCGAAAACCAAGCCATCCTCCGCGTCGCCCAGCTCGACCCGCTGCGGGTCGAGGTCATCGTCCCCGCCGGCATGCACAAGGAATTGCGCAAGGGCATGCAGGTCGAGGTGCGGCCGGAGGCCGATGACGGACAACTCTTGTTGGCCACCGTGCAACTCATCGACCCTATGGCCGACCCCGCCAGCGGCACCCTGGGCGTGCGGCTGGAACTGCCGAACCCCAAACGCCGTTTTCTCGGCGGCCTCAAATGCAAGAGCCGGTTCCTGACCCAAAGCGCCGCGCCTGCGCTCATGCAAAGCAATCCGCTTTCCAGCAAGGCTGAAGCAGGCCGCCCGCCGAGCGCGGTTAAAGCTGCCGCGGCGGCAGCGCGCGTGCCGGCCGCCACTAGCGCCGCAAGCCCTTGCCGCAGCGCCGGCCCCTATTCCCGCGCCGATCTGGCCGAACAACTGAAAGACGCGCTCGCCCCCAGCCTGCTAAACACCCGGGTGCGCGAACTCCCCGCGGCCAATGCGCGCTATATGGTCTTATCTCCGCTTCTAGCTGATCGCGAAGAGTCCCGCGCCCTCGCGGCGCGTTTACGCGCGGCGGGCATCAACGACCTGCTGGTGATGAATAGAGGCAAGTACCGCGGGCGCATCGCCTTGGGCTTATATCACGGCCGGAGCTGGGCCGAACGGCGTCAGGCCGAGCTGACGGCCCTGGGCTTCGACACCGAGCTGGATGCGGGCAGCACGCAGGCCGCGCAATGGTGGCTGGACTTTGAAGTGACACCCGGCACGGATGAGGCCGCGCTCATCGAAACGGCCCAAGGCCTGCAACCCGGCGTAAGCCTGCAAACCTTGGCCTGCGCGCCGCTGCGCGCCGCGGTGAACAACTAAACCGCGCCGCGGCGGCATCGCGCCACCGGCGCACCCAAGATCAAGCCCCGGCCGCCTCCGGCCGATAAACCTTTCAATCCGCAACCTCTTCCGGTGTCACCGGCGCCAGGCGGGGCGCGTTCGCATTTGCATGATTGGATATGAAACAGAAAAATAAAACGCGCGCCAAAATAAATTACGTTTTCGAGGACCTCGAACCGCGCTTGCTCTTGTCCGCCGACTTGAGTCTGGGCCTCGACCCCGCGCGCGTATGGCACACGCAAGACACCAGCCCGAACACCTTGGGCAATACCCTAACCCTCGCCGCGACGCTCACGGAGACGCCGGGCGGCGCCGCGCCCGCGGTTGCAAACACCGCCGATCCGCAACGCCCGCTCGCACTGGATGGCGCGGGCCTGCGCGATCTCTACGGCCTGCCGAATTTAATCACCGCAGACAGCGCGGCAACGGCCAGCAATTCCGCCGCGGCGGCGCAAGACGACAGCCGCGCCGCCGCAATTCTGCGCCACGAAATCGTCTTCATTGACAGCGGCGTCGCCGGTTACCAAAGCCTGCTGGCGGACTTGGCGGCGCAAAATGATGGCGAGCGCCAGCTCGACGTCTATCTGCTGGACGGCACGCAAGACGGCATCGCGCAGATCGGCGCGGTGCTGAGCACGCAGCGCGGTGTCGACGCCGTGCATATCATCTCCCACGGCAATCAGAACGGCCTGCAGCTGGGTAGCGGCTGGCTCGACCTCAACCGCCTGCAAACGGCCAGCGGTGACATCAGCGCCTGGCGGCTCACCCTCAATGACGGCGCCGATCTGCTGCTCTACGGTTGCGACCTCGCCGCGTCCAGCGAGGGCATCGCCTTCATCAACACCCTCGGCCAACTTACCGGCGCCGACGTGGCGGCGAGCGAGGACCTTACCGGCCATGCCTCGCTCGGCGGCGACTGGACGCTGGAATACACCACGGGCACGGTCGCCACCCCGCTCATCGCCAGCGAGTCATTGCAAACACAGTGGCGCGCCACCCTCGCCGTGGTCACGTTCCAGCACGGCGTGGCCGGCTATGCCGGCACGGTGGACACCGAACTCAATAGCGCCGACCCCGGCACCAAAGTGGGCGGCCTGCCTGAGATCGAGGTGGAGAGCCTTCCCGACCGCCAAGCCCTGATCCGCTTCGACAACCTCTTCGGCAGCGGGCCCAATCAAATTCCCTATGGTTCCATCATCAACTCCGCGGAACTGACCATGGTAGTCAGTGGGCCTAGCGCCGCATCCGCCCAAATAACACTGCATCAAATGCTGACCGGCTGGACCAAGGACTCCACCTGGAATTCCATGGTCAACGGAGTGCAGCTAGATAATGTCGAAGCCAAGACCACGCCGGACACTTCACTGTCGAATCCTTCACTGAGCGGCGGGGTGAGCTTCACCATGCTTGCCGGCACGCTGCAAAGCTGGTCCTACGGCGCTGCCAACAACGGCTGGGTGATCGCCAACAACAATGACCAGGCCTGGAAATTTTATACGGCGGACGCCGCCGTGCTGGCCGACCGTCCCGTGCTGACGGTGAATTACACGGCACCGACGATAAACGTGGGCTCGCTCTTGCTTTCGACGACGGGGGATGTAAGCAACGGCGGCCAAACCGGCGCATCGACCTGGGGCAAGGGCGACGTCGTGCAAATTGGCGATCCCAATTTCAGCCTCGGCGCCGGCAGCACCAGCGGCAGCTTCTCCGTGCCCATGGACAAGTTGAGTGACTTTATCGGCGGCAAAGACATCAACGCCTTGCACTATGTATCCACGGACATCAAGGTAGGCGCATCGAACTTCCAGCTTAAGGCCGGCGACCTGCTGCTCGCCTCCTCGGATGCCAACCTCGCCCAGGATCTGACCGCCACGGCAACCGATCCCGGCTTCTACAACAGCCTGCCGGTGAGCAAGGAAGACGTGTTCGTCTTCCGCCCCTCAACGCCGGGAGACTACAGCAGCGGCACCTTCGCCATGTTGCTCAAGAATCCCGCGGGGGCGGAGATCTTCGGAATATCGCTGATCGAACGCGACACAGCGGTGGGAGACACGACCCTGGAGGCGGGTGACTTTCTCTTCAGCCGCCAAGGCGCCAGCTTCGACGAGGACATCTGGCTGTACCAGACCCTGGACGTAGGCGTGAGCGCAGACTACATCACCACCAATGGAGCCTCGGGCGCGAACTACACTAGTGGCACCACACTCATGCTGCTCGATGGTGTCGATTTCGGAAACAGTAAAAAGATCTACGATCTGGATCTGGTGGAAAAGACCGCCATCGTCGGCGGACAAACGATCACGGCGGGCACCATCCTGGTCAATGTCGACGCAGGCACCACGCTTCCCGGCCCCGGCGCCACGTCGACGCCCGTCACCAAGTTCGACATCTTCGCCCTTTCAGTACAGCAGACTCGATTAAGTGCAGCGAGCGGCGCGGCCACCGCGACCGTCTTGTTCGAGGGCGCCGGCGTGGCCCTGGGCAGCGCCTCGGAGCAGCTCGACGCCTTCTCCCTGACCGTCGACAACAGCAACGCCGCACCTCTGCTCAACCCGGCGCTGCCCACCCTCACCACCATCAGCGAAAACGACACCGCCAACCCGGGCGATACGGTCGCCAGCCTGCTCGGCGGCGCGGCAAGCGACGCCGATGGCGATAGCCTCGGCATCGCCGTCACCGCCACGGGCAACGGCAATGGCACGTGGAACTATTCGCTCAACGGCGGTGCCAGCTGGACGGCGGTTGGCGCGGTAGCGGACAGCAACGCGCTGTTGTTGCGCGGCACCGACCTCGTCCGTTTCGTTCCCGATCAATTGAACGCCGACAGCGCGACGCTGACTTACCGCGCCTGGGATCAAAGCGGCAGCGGCAGCGCGGGCAGCAAGGTGAACACGACCATCAACGGCGGCATCAGCCCTTACTCCAACACCAGCGACACCGCCACGATCGCGGTGACCGCCGTCAACGACGCGCCAAGTTTGAGTAGCACCAGCCTGGCCGCCGTGCTCGAAGACGACGGCAATCCCGCCGGCGACACGATAGCCAATCTATTCAGCGGGCGCTTCACGGATGTCGACACGGGCGCGAGCCTCGCGGGTGTAGCGGTGGTCGGCAACACCGCCCCGGCCACGCAAGGCGTATGGCAATACTCCAGCGACGGCGGCGCCAGCTGGTACGCCGTCGGCACGGTCGCCGACAATGCCACGGCCTTGGCACTCGACGCCGCCACCCAGCTGCGTTTCCTGCCCGCGCCGGACTACAACGGCACGCCAAACGCGCTCGCCGTGCGCGGATTGGATGATAGTTACGCGGGCGCTTACTCCACCACGGCCGGGGCGGAAACCCGCGTCAACCTCGACACCGCCAGCAACGGCGGCACCAGCTCCATCTCGGCCAGCAAGGCGAACATCAGCACCGCGGTAACGGCGGTCAACGATGCGCCCAGCGGCAGCGACAAAACCGTGGTCGAGCCGCAGGACAGCGCCCATGTGTTCAGTGTGGCCGACTTCGGTTTCAGTGATCCCAACGACAGTCCCGCCGACGCGCTGCAAGCCGTGCAGTTCGTCACCATTAGCAAGCCCGGCGGCGCCACCTTGCTCAATGGCGTGACGCCGGTTAACGCTGGCGACACCATCGCCGTCGCGGATATCATCGCCGGCAAGCTGGTGTTCACGCCGGCGGCCGGCGCCACCGGCCTCAACTACGCGAACTTCACCTTCAAGGTTAGCGACGACGGCGGCGGCGCCACGAACGCCGATCTCTCGCCCAACACCCTCACCGTCGACATGGTATCGCCCACGTTTTTATTCGATCAATTCACCGCCTTGGCCTACAACGGCAGCAATGGCACCGTAGATTGGAGCAGCTTGCCCTGGCAGGAAACGGGCGAAGCGGATGGGGTAGTCATTGGCGCGATACGCGTGGGCGCGTCGCTCCCGTTCGGGGTGAACAATCTGCACATCACCGCCAGCACCCTCAACGCCGCGGCGACGCGCGAGGCCAATCTCGCCGGCGCCACCACGGCGACACTCAGTTTCGACTATGCGCGTGATTCCTTAAGCGGCACTGGAACCGGCGCCGTCGCGCTAGTCATATCCAATGATGGCGGCGCCACCTGGAATCCCACGCCACTACAGACCTTCGACCTCAGCGTGAGCGACTCCGCCGCGCAATCGCTCAGCTTCGACATCTCGTCCGCTATCGCCGCCGATACCCAAATCCGCTTCATCATCACCAACGCCGGCGGCGGTGAACTCAATATCGACAATCTCAAGATCAGCTACGTGCTCAATACCGCACCCAGCGTCATCGCCGCGGCGCCAGCGCCCACGCTCACCGGCATCGATGAAGACGCCCTCAACAATGCCGGCAATATCGTGTCGAGTTTCGTCAACGCCAGTCACGAGGACGCGGACGGCCACGCCTTGGGCATCGCCATCACCGCCACCAGCGATGGTAATGGCGCCTGGCAATACTCGACCAACGGCGGCGCGAGCTGGTCCGCGGTGGGCACGGTCACCGCCAACAGCGCCTTACTGCTGCGGGATAGCGATGCCGTCCGCTTCGTGCCCGATGGCCGCAACGCCGACAGCGCCAGCATCACTTATCGCGCCTGGGATCAAACCGACGGCGCCAGCGCCGGCAGCAATATTGACACTACCCTCAGCAATGGCGGCACTAGCGCCTACTCCACGGGCACGGCCACCGCGGGCATCACCGTCACGGCCGTCAACGATGCCCCCGGCCTCGGCGATGGCATTTTACCCGCCGTGAACGAAGACAACGCCAACCCGCCTGGCGCCACACTCGACACCTTGTTCGGCGCGAGCTATACGGATGTCGATAGCGGCGCCAGCTTCACCGGCATGGCAGTCATCGGCAACACCGCGCCAGTCGCCGAAGGTGTCTGGCAATACTCCGGCAATGGCGGAACGGATTGGTTTGCCATCGGCAGCGTGAACGACAGTGGCACCGCCCTGGCCTTGAGCGCCAACACCCTGGTGCGCTTTGTTCCGGCGGCGGATTTCAACGGCATCCCCACGCCGCTGCAACTACGCGGCCTCGATGACAGCTATGCGGGCGGATTCTCCACCACCGCCGGCACTGAGTCGCGCGTGGCCTTAGACACCTCGAGCAACGGCGGAACGAGCGCCATCGCCGGCGCCGCTTCCAAACTCACCACATCCATCACCGCCGTCAACGACGCGCCCAGCCTGGGTAGCGCAACCCTGTCCGCCGTGCTCGAAGACACCCCCAATCCACCCGGCGACACCCTCGCCAATTTATTCGGCGGGGGGTTTAGCGATATCGACGCGGGCAGCCTGTTCTCCGGCATCGCCGTGACCGGCAATAGCGCACCGGCCGCGCAAGGCGCCTGGCAATATTCCAGCGATGCGGGCACGAATTGGTACGCCATCGGCGGCGTCGATGACAGCGCCAACGCCTTGGCATTGAGCAAAGACACGCTAGTGCGTTTCCTGCCCGCAGCGGATTTCAACGGCGCCCCCACGGGGCTGGTCCTGCGCGGCCTCGATGACACCTATACGGGTAGCTACTCCGCCACCGCCGGCATTGAATCGCGCGTCACCGTGAACACCTCAAGCAACGGCGGCACCACCGCCATCGCCGGTATAGCCGCCACGCTCACCACCTCTGTCGATGCCGTCAATGACGCGCCCAGCGGCGCGGACAAGACCCTCACCCTGCTCGAGGACAGCAGCTACGCGCTCCAGCTCAGCGACTTCGGTTTCAGCGATGCGCTCGACGGTGACAACTTCGCCGCGGTGA
>CAMYKQ010000012.1 GCA_947259075.1 uncultured Gammaproteobacteria bacterium
ATATTCGTGCTCTGCGCCGTGACCTCGGCGGGGGCGAAGTCCGGCAGCATCACCGGCGCCGCGGCACGGCCCTCGCGTGGGTCGCGGAACGGCGGCGCCCCGCCGCGCCCAGCGCCGCGGCCCTGCGCGGCGCCTGGCAGGCCGCGGAGCCGGTGATGCTGCCGGACTTCGCCCCCGCCGAGGTCACGGCGCAGAGCACGAATATCACGCAGTCCCTCGCCCTCATGGAGGCGATACTGGAGGGCGAGCCGGTCGCGGACTGCTTCGAGCGGCCACCCTACACTGAACGCCTGGCGCCGCGCTTCGAGATGCTGGCCGCCTTCGAGGACGAGGGCGATCCGCAAGAGATCGAGACCCTGGAATTCGACGCCGTGGACGGCGATGAGGTCGTCGCGGAAAATCTGTGGGTGAAGGCCTCGTGGCTTTCATTCGAAGACGACGACGCCTCCTTGCGTTTTCGTTTCTCTTTCGGCCTGGTGGGCTACGAAGACGTCGCCGCCGACCCGGCGCGCCAGCGCTACGCCGCCGAACTCACCGAGGCCCTCTTCCCCGAATCCGCCATCATCAGCGCCAACACCCGCCTCGCTGATACCCTGCACGCCGCGCTGGGTGTAGACAAATTGGCCTATGTCGAACGCATTATCTATTTCAATGCACCCAACGGCGGCGCGCAATTTCATCAAGACGTGGAACGCGGCCACCTCGGCGTGATCTTCGCGCAAGTTCATGGCCGCACCGGCTGGCTCACGCTAAACAAAGCCGCCCTGATGGATGAGATTCAACACTTCGTCGGCGGCGAGCCTGGCACGGCCGCGCTCGCCGAACTGCTGCCGGATGCGGTGAACCGCGCAGAGTTAATTAACGTCGCCCGCCGGCGCGAAACGCTAAGCGCCACTCTCGACGAAGGTGATAACGAAAATCTCGAAACCCTGCTCAACCGCTGTCCCGCCTTCGCCCGCCAGTTGATCGAACGCGGTCATTGTTATTTATTGCAACCTGGCGACCTCATCCTGCTGCCGCAACACGCAACCGAACGCTGCGCCTGGCACACCGTGTTTTGCCTCGATGAATTTGCGGGCGAGGCGTTGTCGTTCGCGGTGCGTGAAAGTGGAGAAGGGGGCAGCTTAGCCCATTGCTAAAGAGAGACCTGGGGCATGGAAGTCAAGCCTGCGGTTAAGAGCGCGCGATAGTTTGCAAAACACTCCCGCGCACACCGGTACTGCTCCAGGTTTGCAATACGCGCCTTTTCCATGTTGAGAGGTTCAGCACCACCGAGAGCATAGCTTACCGACATCTTGCCGGGTATGGGTGTAGGTATGAATGTCCCGTCCGGTTGCTCAGTCATCTGCTCGGCTTGTACCATAGAGCGGACAAGCGCCCGCGTGACGCCAATCCCCAGTCGAGGACCGATAGAGTGACTATTAAGATTACGGTAATCGCCGCTTTCTCTTCGATATGCCTCATCATCTATTTTACGAAGTGAACTCAAAAAACTGGATGATTCCGGCCAGAATGAAATCAAATCAGCCAAACGTTTCTCTTTTTGGCTTCGTTTTAGTTGCTTGGGCTTATCATTAGGGATCGTAGGATCGCCTTCAAGGAAGTCGCGATAGTCTTTGCTAGTGACCAAGCGCACTTGATGCATTGCGTTAGTAGCAACAAAAGTGAAGGTATCGCGGATTGCGCTTGGCTGAAGCAGACAGTGATGGGCTCGCGCCTCCAGAAACTCGCGACGCAGTTCCCAAGCGTATTCCACGCCATAGGGGTCAATAACGGCATTCCAAGCGTGCCACCGCTTCAACGAGCTCTGCCAATAATTCAGCTTATTGGTGATTTCACGCAACTCATCCTTAACCATTTCATTACCAAAAGTCCGCCACTGAAGCTTATCAAGAGCGTCGAAGTCGTAGGGCAGATAATTATCAGATGGTTCCAATACACCGCCGTTCAGTCGAGCGAGGTAAGCTTCAAAAGCGGCGCGTAGTAAATTGGTTATGTTATCGTCCATTGTTGGGTATTCTTATCTCGGCCGGTGGAGTAAATCCGTGTAACGCGATCCGCCGCTTATGAGACTTGGGCGACGGTATAAAATATTGCACGCATATGCGTCACCCAGTTGCATCACATTGTCGCCTAACAACACCCTTCATTTCGCCTCCGTCTTGCTGATGCCGCAACGCGCGCAGCGATAGGTGGTCACCAGCTTGCCTTGCTTAACGTCGAAGCGCCGTTCGCTCTGCACTTCCCATTTGTGAAAGCCGCTGCGGCACAGCCCGCGGTTCTTGAATTTCTCGTTGAGATTGGGTTTCTTGAATTGAATGACATCGCCCATGACATGCTCTTCCGGATATTCGCCGCCGATGGCGGCTCTTGGCGCATGGTACTCCTTCGTAAAATGGATGGGGAGATGGTGAGAAGCTGGGGGGCGGTATTTCCGTAGTAAACGCCCCCTTCAGCGCTACGGCCCCAGTTAGTAATGCAATAGGCTATGGACACGATGGGCTGACAGCTTCTTTCGCCCTTGCAGTTCGTCGAGTTCGATCACGAAGGCGCAGCCGGCGATACGCGCGCCGAGCTTTTCGATGAGGCCGCAGCTGGCGGCGGCGGTGCCGCCGGTGGCGAGCACGTCGTCCACCACAAACACGCGGTCTTCGGGGCCGAGGGCGTCGGTGTGTACTTCCAGGCTCTGGCTGCCGTACTCCAGATCATAGGCCATGCTGTGGACTTCATAGGGCAGCTTGCCGGGCTTGCGCAGCGGCACGAAACCCACGCCCAGCTCCCAGGCAGCGAGGCTGCCGAAGATGAAACCGCGCGCCTCCATGCCGACCACGGCGCTGATGTCTTCACCGGCATAGGGATGGATCAATTGATGTATCGCCAGACGCAGCGCCGCCGGGTCTTGCACCAGGGGCGTGATGTCGCGATAGAGAATGCCGGGCTTGGGGAAGTCGGGGATGGTGCGTATCTTGGCGTGCAGGGCTTGCAAGGCGAAGTCCTCGGTTCGTTGAGAATGCGGTCTCTTTTTATCTCAGCCGTGCGCTGGACACAAGCGCCACCACACGCGGCGTAATGACTGACATCGAAGCGGCGATCCGTAGTAACGTATAGCGGTGAATTCAGAAACCGCCAAAGGCCTCGCACCGATGTCACGCTATCGCCCGCCCCAAGCCAAATCCTCGCCCTATATCACAGCGGAGGGTTACCGCCGCCTGCAACAAGAGCTCGATGAATTGTGGAAGCGGCGCATCGTGGTCACCCAAGCCTTGTCCGCGGCAGCGGCGGAAGGCGACCGCTCGGAAAACGCCGAGTACATCTATCGCAAAAAAGAGCTGCGCGAACTTGACCGCCGCATCCGCTATCTGCAAAAACGCCTGCCCGATCTTAAAGTGGTAATGGACGCGCCGCCGGATTGCGGCCGCATATTTTTTGGCGCACGGGTGCGTTTGGAAGACATGGCCGGTAATGAAAAAATCTATCGCATCGTCGGCGCCGATGAGTTCAACATCAAAAACGGCGATATCAGCGTAGACTCGCCCCTGGCGCGCGCGCTGCTGAAAAAAGCGGTCGATGACGAAGTGACCGTGCCCACGCCCGAGGGCCCGGTGATTTATTTCGTGGTGGATGTGACTTATCCGGACCGTCAATAGGGGCGCCGCCGCGATATGGACCTCGCAGAACTGCGCCGCGAAATCGACTGGTATATTCAAAACAGCTTCACCCTCTCGGCGCCGGTGATTAAACGCGCGCTGAAAGATCCGCGCGCCTGCGTCGATGCGTTAACCCCGGCACAAGCGGCGCGTTACGCCACATTGGTGCAAGGCTACGACCTCGCGCGCTGGCCCAGTGTGTGCAATGCGGATGACTACCACTTGAGTCTGTACACCCTCGATCTGCTCGACCAGTATTTGCCGCATGAGACTCGTGACAGCCACGGCTTGGACATCGGCGCCAGCGCTTGGGCCTATCTGCCCGCCCTGCTCAGCTTCACGGGTACGCCGTGGGACGGCGTGGAACTCGACGCCCATCGCCGTTATTGGAGCCTCAGCACCCGCCGCGCCCACGCCGATTTTATGCGGCGTCTGTGCGCGGACTGCCGCTACGTCAGCGGTTCATTGCTCGATGTGCGCGGCACGTATGCCCGCATCACTTGGTTTCTGCCCTTCGTCACTCCGGCGCCGCTCTACGCCTGGGGTTTGCCGCGGCGGTTCTTCCAGCCGTTAGCCCTGTTGCGCCATGCTTGGTCTCTGCTCGAAGACGGCGGCGAAATGTTCATCGTCAACCAAGGCGAAACAGAGCGCGCGGCGCAAGCGCGCTTATTCAGCGAAGCGGGCTTGCTCGGCCGCGGGCTCGGCGAACTCCACAGCGTGTTTTCGCCTTTTCAACAGCCCCGCTACGGCTGGGTGTTGCGCAAGAGTCATGGCCGCCTCGCCGATTAAGCAGTACCATTCACGTCATGGAATTGATCGACACCCATTGCCATTTGGACGTCAGCGACTTCGATGCCGACCGCGACGCGGTGCTAGCGCAGTGCCGCGCGCGCGGCGTGAATACTATCGTCGTGCCCGCGGTGGACGCGAAGGGATGGGAAAATTTATTGCGCTTGTGCGCGCGCGAGGCCGGCCTGCACCCCGCCTTGGGCCTGCACCCGGTGTATCTCGAACACCATCGCGAGGAAGACGTCGCGGCCCTGCCGCGGTGGGTGGCGCGTCATCGCCCGGTGGCGGTGGGGGAAATCGGTCTCGATTATTTCATCACTGACTTGGACCGCGCGCGCCAGCAAAGTCTATTCGAGGCGCAACTGCGCGTGGCCGCCGACGCCGCGCTGCCGGTGCTGCTGCACGTGCGCAAGGCCCACGATGCGGTACTCGCCACCCTGCGCCGCATCCGCGTCCGCGGCGGCATCTGCCACGCCTTCAACGGCAGTCTGCAACAGGCGCAACACTACATCGACCTCGGCTTCAAACTCGGCTTCGGCGGCATGCTGACCTACGCGCGCTCATTGAAACTGCGCGCCCTCGCCCGCGCGCTGCCGTTGGAAGCCATCGTGCTCGAAACCGACGCGCCGGACATGGTCGTGGCCAGCCATCGCGGCGAACGCAACAGCCCCGCCTATCTGCCCGAATGCCTGGCCGCGCTCGCCGAATTGCGCGAGGCGGACCCGGCCGATATCGCCGCCGCCACGCGCCGCAACGCGCTTGCGGTGCTGGACCTCAAACTCGCGCGCGCCGATTGACATGCACCCGCGCCCTCTCCATCCTATGCGCCGCTTCGCCTCACTTGATTAAGAGCCCGCCGCCATGAGCACCTGTGACTACAATCAACGCTTCGCCAGCATCCAGCGCCTCTACGGCGTGGAGGCCGCCGCCATCATTAAAAGCCTGCACGTCTGCGTCATCGGCTTGGGCGGCGTGGGTTCCTGGGCGGTGGAGTCCTTGGCGCGCAGCGGCGTCGGCCGCCTCACCATCATCGATTACGACGTGGTGCGCGAGGGCAATATCAACCGCCAGCTCAACGCGCTTGGAAACACGCTGAACCGCAAAAAATACGAGGTGCTGGTCGAGCGCGTGGCGCAGATCAACCCCGAGTGCGTCTGCACCGGCGTCGATGACTTCGTGACCCTGCGTAATCTCGATGAGTATTTATCGCCGGCGCGCGGCTATGATTACGTCATCGACGCCATCGACCGCATTCACTTCAAGGCGGCGATCATTTACTACTGCAAACGCAATAAAATCCCCATCATCACCACCGGCGGCGCGGGCGGCCTCACCGACCCTACCCAGATTAAAGTGACTGATCTCACCCGAACCTACAATGACCCGCTGGCGGCCAAGGTCCGCGGCCGCCTGCGCAAGGAATACGGCTACACCAGCAATCTGGCGCGTTACTTCGGGGTCGAGTGCGTGTTCTCGGCGCAGCATCCGGTTTACCCAAAAGAAGACGGCACGGTAAGCCCGCGAAAACCAGGCATACACGGCATTTCACTGGACTGCCGTTTTGGTTACGGCTCGGCGAGCTTCGTCACCGCCGCCTTCGGCCTGGCGGCGGTGTCGCGGGTGATTAACAAAACACTGGCTAAAAGAATGGGGAAAGCGCCGCCCAAGCACAACGGAAAAACAGCCCAGCCGGAGACGCTCAAAAACGGAAGTGACCAGGCAACCGGCGCGGATTAAGACTCACTAAAATAAAAGCGTGCAGCGGACGAAACGTGCTTCACCGCTGCCATGCCCGCGCATCACGTTTCAAAACCAATCCAGCCGCCGCACCTATTCGCCATAGCTATTTTTCAGCTTGACGTAATGTGCGGCTGAGTAAGATAAGCGCGCGCGTTCATCATCGGTCAAAGTCCGGATCTGCCGCGCCGGGCTGCCGTGATACAGAAAACCACTCGCCAGCTCCTTGCCTTCGGTGACCAGACTGCCCGCGCCCAGTATGACGTCGTCATGCACGATCGCACCGTCCAAGATCACCGCGCCGATGCCGATCAAACAGCGGTTGCCGACACGGCAGCCATGCAATACCGCACGATGGCCGATGGTCACCTCATCGCCGATGAACGCCGCGTGACCTTCTGGCCGCGGCGGATGACGATGAGTGACATGGATCACGGTGCCGTCCTGCACGCTCGTGCGCGCGCCGATGCGGATGAGGTTGACATCACCGCGGATCACCGCCATTGGCCATACCGAACTATCCGCGCCGATCTCGACATCACCGATGACGCAGGCTTGCGGATCAATGTAGGCGCTGGGATGAATCTGAGGCATGAGGTCTGTGTACTTGCGGATAGTCATCTGCGATCACCGTGGCTAATTATGTCGATCATATACGGCCTGCGAAAGCATCGGCGCTCTTCGCCCCGCCCAGCGCTCGCGGGGCACGGGGTGAAGACAATAATGACAACGAGGCGTGGAGATAAAATTTTACTCCCCTCATCCTAGCCTTCTCCCGGAGGGAGAAGCGACAATACAGTCTTCCCGCTGTGTCGCGGTTCTCATAAGATAATTTGCATCTCCATGCACGAACCGCGCATTGATCTCGCGCCATCAGCCTTATCGCCCCGGACACACCCGCGCCCGCCAAGATACGCTCTCGACGGCGTCTCAGGCCATATAACAATGACTAGCGCCGCTTCGCGCACAGCGAATTTCATTCTCGCGTCATTCTCGTTGGCGCATCAGCACGTGGCTATTCCTTCGGTCGCTCGGCGTAGGCCGCGTCGAAGGCCGCCTCCAATTGCGGATGCACGCCGCGCAGCTGGTCCACCACCGCTTTGGCCCAATCGAAATAGGCCTGACGGCGGGCGATATCCCAAGTGGCGGGCGGCGCGTGCATCATATCGCGCACATTGCTGATCTTATCCGCCAGCTTCACCAGCTTGGCTTGGTTCGAGGCCTGCGCGGCGTGAGTGATCTGCCGTTGTTTGCGCTCTCGCGGATGCAGGGTTTTGTCATCGGTCACGTCCATGACGATGTCGCGTATGGTTTTACCGAATTCCCGCTCCAATTCCTCCGGCCCGGTATCGGTGTCCTCCACCGTGTCGTGCAGCAAAGCGCCGCAGATCACCTCGACATCGGTCACATGCGCCTCGTTGCACAAAATATTCGCCAGGGAAATAGGATGATTGATATAAGGCGAGGCCTCGACATCCTTGCGCCGCTGATCTTTATGCTTGTGCGCGGCGAAGGCCAGCGCCTTCAACAAAAGCTTGAGTTCGCGCGCTTCGATGCTCACTGCATATCTCCCCGTTTCCAGCCGGCGTCACACCGAGATATCACCGCGGCAGTGGGCCGGTCCAATGTGGGCTATGATGCCTTATCTTTTCCGTCGCCGCCAAACAAGGCCTCTAATCGGGCGCGATCCGAATCGGCGGCGTTCGTCGAGGCGGCCGCGCCGCCGAATAAGCTCTCCAGCTGCGCGCGAGCCTGCGCTTCTTTCTCAGCGCCCGCTTCATATGCGCCGGCACGGGGCTGAAAATAACCGCAGAAGTTGGCGCGGGTCTTATCCTGCACCGCGTCGGCCACCGGCTCGCGGCATTGCCCGCTGACACCCGTATCGAAATACTCGCACATGCGGCAGACATGCAAATCGACATGACACAGCGCGCACTCCGCGTGACGGCTTAGCGGCAAAGGCTGATCCATCACCACCGCGCCGCACTTCCAACACACCAAGCCCTCCATCATCAGCCCGCCCTCCAGCCTGGAAACCCTGTACCGCTATTACCCCTCTCTCGCCGCGCGGCGTCAACGATTATTTAAAACAACGCCCCCGCCTAAGCTCAAACGCGTTGCGAAGCCAGGTCCGCCTCTTGTACTATGGAACGCTCATCGCCCGGCACTCATGCGGAATCAAGTCATGAATAGACCCAAGATTTTCGGCATCGGCCTGCTCACCGCGGCATTCGCCGCCGGCATCACCGGCTGCACCCACGCCAGCAAATCCGCCAATAGCGACAGGGCGGAAGCGATCAAATCCGGCTTCACCCATGGCATGCCCGCCTCCAACCCGGGACCCGCGCCCGCCTGGTTCGCGCAGCGTTTCAACCGCGCGCGCGGCATAGGCGAAGCCATGCGCCGCAATCAATTCTCTCTGTGGGATAAAGAAACCAGCAGCTATACCTACTACGTCGGCGGCGTGTTGTATGCCGAATATCAACCCCTGCAACACTTGTTGCAAATCCGCGTTGACCCGCGTGACGGCACCAGCGCGGATTGCCGCTGGAACGAAGCCGGTAATTTGTCGGTCACTCCCGCCGGGGCCGAAGACACTTGCCAGCAGCTGCTAAACGAACTCGATCAGCACATCGCCCGCACCGGAAAATTCCCCGCCATCGGGTCCTAGGGTTACCCTGAATAACGGCATGGCGATAGAAACGCGCTAAATGCCGATGAATTCGGCACATCCAAGATAATGTACGGTGATTGCGCACTACGCGCGTCCAAACCGTCCCGGTACGGCTTATCGCCGCCGCGCTTACAATTAAACTATCAGAGGCTGCCACGAATACCCAGTTCAGATTTATGCTAGGGCATGGCAACAAAAGGGGCTATTCATCGCCGTGACGGTGTATCACGCCGGCTCAGCAAGCATTGCGGCGGGAAAAACGAAACCGGCCCTGTCCTCAAAGAAGACAGGGCCGGCACGTCGGCAAGATCAAACAGCGTAGCGCGTTAAAACGCGAAAACGCTTAGCCCGGGTAGCTGCGCTTGGCGGGCCTAGGCGCGGCACTGCGGGCAGGCCACGGTGAATCACCGTTGCCGCGACGGCTGCTATTGCTGTTGCCGCGGCCGCTATTATTTCCACCCGAACGCGCGCCATAACCACCCTTGGGTTTGAAGCCGCCGCTGTTGCGGCGCTGGCTGAAACGCGGCTCGGGACCACGCGGTTCCAAGCCGGGGATGACATTGCGCTCCAGCTTGTTGCCGGTGAGGCGTTCGATGCCGGCGAGCTTGGACCAATCGTCCGGCCCGATCAGCGACACCGCGGTGCCGGTGGCGCCGCCGCGGCCGGTGCGGCCGATGCGGTGGATGTAATCTTCGGCCACCATCGGCAAGTCGAAATTGATGACATGGCTGATGCCCTTGATGTCCAAACCGCGCGCGGCGACATCAGTGGCCACCAGCAAGCGGTACTTGCCGTTGCGCATCTGCTCCACGGTGCGGTGACGCGCATGCTGCCCCATATCGCCGTGCAACGGGGCGCTGGCGTGGCCTTGTTCGGACAAGGTCTGCGCCAAGCGGTCGGCACTGCGCTTGGTAGCGGTGAAAATCACTGCCTGGGTCAAATCGACGTCGGCCAGATAATGCGACAGCAAACGGTGCTTGTGGGAGATGTCGTCGGCCTGGTATACGCGCTGCTGTATCGAGGCATGACGTTCGTGATTGGCCGCCAACTGCACCCGTGCCGGGTCTTTCAACAAGGCCTTGGCGATGGCCATGACCTTGCCTTCCAAGGTGGCGGAGAACAACAGGGTTTGACGGCTGCTGGGAGTGGCGGCGGCGATCATATTCACCGCGTCGACGAAACCCATGTCCAACATGCGGTCGGCCTCGTCCAGCACCAAGACTTCCAAACGCGAGAAATCGACGCGGCCCTGCTCCATATGATCCATCAGGCGGCCGGGGGTCGCCACGAGGAAATCGACGGGCTGACGCAGCAAACGGGTCTGCGGCGGGTAGGGCATGCCGCCCACGACGCTGCCCGCGGTAAAGCGGCAAAACTTACCCAATTGCCGGATATTCTCATTGACCTGATTCGCCAATTCACGGGTCGGGGTCAGCACCAGCACGCGGGGGCCGATACCGGGCACCTTGGCGGGGGTCAACAAACGCTGCATGGCGGGCAGCACGAAGGCGGCGGTTTTACCCGTGCCGGTCTGCGCCGAGGCCATCAAGTCACGCCCCTCGAGCACCACGGGAATGGCCGCGCGCTGAATGTCGGTGGGGGTGGTGAAACCGCTCAGTTCGATTGCCTTAAGAAGATTTGAATCTAAATTTAATTCAGTAAAAGACACAATAACGCCTCCGGCCGCCGTTTAACGGCAGACCCATACAGATATACAAAATGAACGTCAGCGGAATTACACGAAGTGCAGTTCACCGCCTGGTTCCCATAGCGCCATCTAGCCCGAATGCCGGACAGTCGCCCTACGTCGCCAACCAGGAAGCCAGTGATGAATACACGGAGAAAGGTTAGAAACGTCTCACCCCCCAATCGGAGGGAGGCGCAACTATACCCGGCTTCCCCGGGAAATACCAGGGGTATTCAACGTTGACCCCGGCCGCCCGCTTCGGCAGCATGCCCGCTGTTGGTAATAATGACGGCCGCCGCAACGTGGAAAAACTCGACATTCTCTATCGCGATGAGCACCTCATCGCCATCAACAAACCCGCGGGGCTGCTGGTGCATCGCAGCGCGGTGGACCGTCACGAAACCCGCTTCGCCCTGCAGCTGCTGCGCGACCAGATCGGACAGCGCGTCTATCCGCTCCACCGGCTCGACAAACCCACCTCGGGCGTGCTGCTATTCGCCCTGCACCCCGAGGCCGCGGCGCGCCTCACCGCCGCTTTCACCGCGGGTGACGTCAGCAAGCGTTATCTCGCCGTGGTGCGCGGCCACACCCCCGAGCAGGCCGTGATCGATTACCCGCTGCAAGAACAACTCGACCGTGCCAGCGACGCGCAAGCGCAACAGAATAAACCAGCGCAAACGGCCATCACTGAATACCAGCGGCTTGCCAGCGCCGAACTGCCTCATCCCGTGGGCCGCTACCCCAGCGCCCGCTACTCGCTGATCGCGGCGACGCCGCTCACCGGCCGCAAACACCAAATCCGCCGCCATATGAAACATATCTTTCACCCGGTAATCGGCGACACCACTCACGGCGACGGCAAACACAATGCCTTTTTCCGTGAACGGCTCCATTGCCACCGTCTGCTACTGGCGGCGGTCAAACTCGCCTTCACGCACCCTTACTCGCAACAGAGCATCACGATCACCGCGCCCGCGGGCACGGAGTTCAATGCCATACTGGAACAACTGGGATGGGCTGAGCTGCGCGGCGAAGAGACGTGATCGCACACCGATACACCGGCGCGTTCATTGACCGCTGCCACGCCCGCACCCCCCGCCCCTGCGGGGCACCCCTCCTCAACGCGGAGGGGAAAATAAGATACCTGGACTCCCCTCCTTTCCAAGGAGGGGTGGACGCGCAGCGGACGGGGTGGTTCCACCTTGCCAAGGCGGGATAGATATCCATGCCGGGAGCTTGTTTGCCCTGCGGCACACGGCTGTATCAATGCGGCCGGCGAGGATAAGCATGATGGCGAGCTAGCGTCCAAGACACGGCAAACAGCAACTCGCCACTGGAAACCGCCCCTTGGGAGAGGACAGGTTTAGGATATTCAATAATGCCCGCGCCTTGGCTTTCCGTATTTTGTCTCCGGCTTTCCACCCTAGGTCTCCGGGCAGACCAGGACACGAATCAATATGTGTCAAAGAACCGCTAATAAATCTGGGGCGGCATCTGCAAGTAATACCCTTGCGATTGCAGTTGCGCGCGCACCTGTTCCACGTCGGCGCGAGCGAGACGGCGTCCAGGCGTGAGCTCCAGATCCATCACCCGCTCCAAGCTTCCCAGGAGCTTGAGCAAGGATTCCGGCACGCGGGAAAAGTCCGCCCCTTTTTCGAGGTAGAGATAGGTGTCATCTTTTTTACTCGACTTGTATATCGTGCAGTGCATACCGTGCTCTTTGTTCTTTACTCTTTAACTTGCCAAACGCAACACATCAATCCTATCCCGCCAAGCCCGCCGCACACGGGCGCTAGCGCGCCTGCGCGAAACGCGCAGCGCCCAAATCCGCCGCGGCATCGAAGGGCCAGTCCGCCGCCAGCACCGCGAACACGGCGGCAATGTCCGCGGCGGCCTGCGCTGAAAGACTGTCGCGCGGCTGTTTACCCGCGCGGCGCAATTCGCACTCGATGAGCACCGCGCGCAAGTAATGCAGACTGTGCATCACATGGGTATTCATATCGCTCATCAAATACTCAAACTTCCGCGCGAAGATGGAATCACGTAAATAACCGGCGAAATCGCCGCGCGTCAAGGCTTGAGTCAAGCGTCCAAAAAAATCACGCTGTTCCGCATGCAAGACCGGATCGTGAAAAAATTTATAGGCGTGCTCCAAATCATGAATCATAAACGCCAGGGCATGGGGCTTGTTCAACACCGGTTGCAATAAACGCGGATACGCGGTGATGAGCGTCACCGGCCGCCGCCCCTGCGCCTGCAGGTGCAACACCTCGGCGGGTCCCGGGATGTAGTCACACAATAATAGATCCCACTCGCCACGCAACCAGGCGCGCAAGGCGATAGGCACATTGGGGATCACGCCCAAAAAATGATATCGCGTCAGATAGTGCAGCAACCGCGCCCGCAAGCCCGCGCCCGCCAAACCCGCCAGCTCGGCAAGCCAGCGTGGCTGATCGGGACGCGGATCGGCGCGGTAACGCCGCGCCGCGAAACGCGGACCGTGCGCCGCGGCCTGGCCATAGACAAAATACAAGGCGGCGAAACTCGCGGCATCGATTTCACCGTCGCGGTAACGCCGCGCCAGGCCGGCAACGGCGGCCCAGCATGATGCCGCGTCCGTGCTTGGCGCCATCATTTTATTTGAAGCACTCACGCAAATACCACTTACGACGTCCTGCCCGTTCACCCTGATATAGCCACGATAATATATTGCCGCCTTACGCAATATCCTCGAACAAGATGCTGGACAGATAACGTTCGCCGGAATCGGGCAGGATGACTACCATGGTTTTATCCGCGAACTCCGGCCGTTGCGCCAGACGCGCCGCCACCGCCACCGCGGCGCCGCAGGAAATACCGGACAAGATGCCCTCTTCCGTGGCCAAGCGGCGCGCATACTCGACGGCCTCTTCGTTGGTCACCTGCTCGACGCGATCCACCAGCGAGAGATCTAAATTTTCCGGGATGAAGCCGGCGCCGATGCCTTGTATCTTATGCGGCGCGGGCTGCAAGGATAGGCCCGCCAGCTTTTGGCTAATGACCGGACTCGCCGCCGGCTCCACCGCCACCGCCATAATATTTTTGCCGCGGGTTTGCTTGATGTGACGGGAGACACCGGTGATGGTACCGCCCGTGCCCACGCCGGCGATCAAGACATCGATGCCGCCGTCAGTGGCCTCCCAAATCTCAACACCCGTGGTGGCTTCGTGTATGGCGGGATTGGCGGGATTGCTGAATTGCCGCGGCATGTAATAACGGCCGGGATCGGTGGCGGCGATCTCCTCGGCCTTGGCCATGGCGCCGGGCATGCCCTTGGGCCCTTCGGTCAACACCAAGTTCGCGCCCATGGCCTTTAACACCTTGCGCCGTTCCAGGCTCATGGTCTCCGGCATGGTGAGCGTGATCTTGTACCCGCGCGAGGCGCAGACGAAGGCGAGGGCGATGCCGGTGTTGCCGCTGGTGGGCTCAACGATTTCCATGCCCGGCTTGAGCACGCCGCGTATTTCCGCGTCCCAAATCATCGCCGCGCCGATGCGGCACTTGACTGAATAGGCGGGATTGCGCCCCTCGATCTTCGCCAGCACCAAGGCTTGATCGCCGCCAATGATTTTATTGAGCTTGACCAAGGGCGTATTGCCGATCGAGAGTGAATTATCTTTGTAATATTTCATTGCCCTCATCCTTTCATAGAAGAATTAAACCGCAGACTAACAATGCTCACAGCGGGTTTCAATCACACCGGAGTAAACAGCTAAAACCTGCTACGCGCCGTCCGGCGCGGTACAGGCGCGCTCAAGCCGTTCCATTCAACACCTCATCCAAGGCCGCCCAGCGGGCATAACAGCCTTCCAGCTCTACAGTGATCGCCTCCATGCGCGCCGGCACCGCCGCCATCTCCCCCTGCCCCTGCAGGTAAAACGCCGGGTCGTTCAGCCGCGCCTGCAATTGCGCCTGCTCGGCTTCCAGCGCCTCGATCTTGCCCGGCAGCGCATCGAGCTCACGCTGGTCGTTATAAGAAAGTTTGCGGGCTTTGGCGCCACGTTTCACCACCGGCGCGGACGCCGCGGCCGTCTTGGCGCGGACGCCCTCATCACGCTTGCGCGCCTCCGCCTCTTTTTGCGTCTCTTTCTGATAACGCAGCCAATCACTGTAGCCACCCACGTATTCACCGACGCGGCCCCCGCCTTCCAGGACTAAAGTGCCGGTAACGACATTATCTAAAAAGGCGCGGTCATGACTCACCAAAAGTAACGTGCCTTGATACTCCGTCAACAGCTCTTCGAGGAGCTCCAAGGTCTCAACGTCGAGGTCATTGGTGGGTTCGTCCATTATCAGCAAATTGGCGGGCCGCGCGAACAGGCGCGCCAACATTAAGCGATTACGCTCACCGCCGGAGAGCGTGCTCACCGGTGACCGCAAGCGTTCGGCGGGGAAGAGAAAATCTCGCAAATAACCCGCGACGTGACGCGCATGGCCGTTCACCGTCACCGTCTCGCGGCCCTCGCCCACGCTGTTCATCAGCGTCGCCTTGGGATCGAGCTGTTCGCGCTGTTGATCGAAATAGGCGATCTGCAGCTTGGTGCCGCGCTGCACCCGGCCCTGGCGCGGCGCTAATTCACCCAGCAATAATTTAATCAAGGTGGATTTGCCCGCGCCGTTGGGACCGATGATGCCGATGCGGTCGCCGCGCATAATCTTGGTGGAAAAATCGCGGATCACCGAGGTGCCGCCAAAGCCGAACTCCACATCCTCGCATTCAAAGACGATGCGCCCGGACTCTTCAGCCCCCTCCAATTGCAGATCGGCCTTGCCTACCCGCTCGCGGCGGCGGCCGCGCTCAAGACGCAAGGCCTCCAAGGCGCGCACCCGGCCTTCATTACGGGTACGGCGCGCCTTGATGCCCTGACGGATCCACACCTCTTCTTGCGAAAGCTTTTTATCGAAAAGGGCATTGTGTTGCTCTTCGGCCGCCAATTGCTCGGCCTTTTTGCGCAGGTAATCGTCGTAGTTGCCCGGCCAGGAACTGAGCTGACCGCGATCCAGTTCAATGATGCGCGTCGCCAAGCGGCGCAGAAAGGCACGGTCATGGGTGATGAATAATAAGGCGCCGCTATAAGCCGCGAGAAATTCCTCCAGCCATGAGATCGCTTCGATGTCGAGATGATTGGTCGGTTCATCGAGCAATAACAAATCCGGTTCGCACACCAAGGCGCGCGCCAGCATCACCCGCCGCCGCCAGCCGCCGGAGAGACTGTGCATGCGCGCCTCACCGTCCAATTCGAGACGCGACAACACATTCTGCACGCGTTGTTCCAATTCCCAGCCGTTGACCGCTTCCAGTTGATGTTGCAGCTCGGCGAGGCGCGCGATCGCCTTGTCGCCATGATCGTGCGCCAGCGCGGCGGCGGCGTGATGATATTCGCTCAAGAGACGGCCGCACTCCGGCAAACCACCGGCGACGATATCGAACACCGTCTCATCGCTGTCGCCGCTCACCTCTTGCGCGAGATGGGCCACGCGCGCATTGGGCCGCAACCACACCTCGCCGCCGTCGGGCGCGATCTCGCCGGTGAGCAAACGCATCAATGATGATTTGCCCTCGCCGTTGCGGCCCACCAAACACACGCGCTCACCGCGGCGAATATCCAAGATAACGCCATCCAGCAAAGGGCGAGGGCCATAGGTCAAAGAAACTTTATCTAAACGCAGCAGGGGCATATCGGTTTCCAGCTTCACGCGCGGGCGGCGCCGTGATTTTGATGATGAGGGGGCGCCATGTTACCATCCGCGCCCCTTTGCGTCTGCTACAGACCACGCCGATGTCCGAGGTTTTTGATGTTTGATCTACGCTCTAATATAAGCGCCAACCTGAAAAACGACGTCCTTTCCGGTCTCACCGTCGCCCTGGCGCTGGTGCCCGAGGCCGTGGCCTTCGCCTTCGTCGCCGGGGTGCATCCCCTGGTCGGACTGTACGCGGCCTTCATGGTCGGGCTCATCGCCGCCGCCATCGGCGGCCGCCCCGGCATGATCTCTGGCGCCACCGGCGCGCTGGCGGTGGTGATGGTGGCGCTGGTGGCCGATCACGGCGTGGAATATTTATTCGCCACGGTGGTGTTGATGGGCATCCTGCAAATCACGGCAGGCGCGTTCAAGCTCGGCAAGTTCATCCGCATGGTGCCGCACCCGGTGATGCTGGGCTTCGTCAACGGCCTCGCCATCGTGATTTTTCTGTCGCAGTTGCAGCACTTCAAATTGCCGGGCGCGGACGGCACGCTGGAATGGATGAGCGGCACGCCGCTGTTGCTCTTGCTGGGCTTGATCGCGCTGACCATGCTCATCATTCATTTTCTGCCGCGGCTGACCCGCGCCGTCCCCTCCACCCTCGCCGCCATCATCGCCGTCACCGCGCTGGTGCTGGCACTGGACCTCGACACCCGCAGTGTCGGCGACATGGCCTCCATCGCCGGCGGCCTGCCCGAGTTTCACATCCCCATGGTGCCCTTCACCCTGGAAACGCTGTTCATCATCTTGCCCTATTCCATCATTCTCGCGCTGATCGGCCTGATCGAATCACTGCTGACTTTGCGCCTCATCGACGAAATCACCGACACCCGCGGCTGCGGCAATCGCGAGTGTGTCGGTCAAGGCGTGGCCAATAGCGTCACCGGGATGTTCGGCGGCATGGGCGGCTGCGCCATGATCGGCCAGAGCATGATCAACGTGAAATCCGGCGGCACCGGCCGCCTCTCCGGCATCGCCGCCGCGCTGTTTCTGCTGGCCTTCATTCTCTTCGCCTCATCGCTGATCGAGATGATTCCGCTGGCCGCGCTGATCGGCGTGATGTTCATCGTTGTGCTGGGCACGTTTGAATGGGCCAGCTTCCGCCTGCTCGGAAAAATTCCCGCCGCGGATGCCTTCGTCGGCATCCTCGTCGCCGTCGTCACCGTGTTCACCGACCTCGCCATCGCGGTAATCGCCGGCGTCATCGTCTCGGCCTTGGTCTTCGCCTGGCAACACGCGCGGCATATTCAAGCCAAGACCCGCCTCGACGAACACGGCCAAAAAATTTACGAACTCGATGGACCGCTGTTTTTCGGTTCGGTGCAGAGCTTCGCCGATTTATTCGAGCCCGCCAATGATCCAGACGACGTGATCGTGGAGTTCCAGAATTCCCGCGTCTGCGACCACTCCGGTTTGGAGGCCATCGACAGCCTCGCGGAACGTTATCTCAAAGCGGGCAAACGCCTGCACCTGCGCCACCTCAGCCCCGAATGCCGCGGCCTGCTCACCAAGGCCGGCGCCCTGGTTGAAGTCAATGTGCTGGAAGACCCGCGCTACCATGTGGCGGATGATCGTTTGGATTAATGCGCCGCGCGCGTTGAGATAAAAAACAAGTCCACGCACGCGTGCGGACTCGTCATCTTGGCCGCACATTCAATTTTATAAAGCTGGCATACACCCACGCCCCATGTCACGAGCGCAGCCGCACTATCTCCTATTGAGTCAGAAGACGTGAACGAAGAGCGCCTTTATCCTGAAGAAGAAGAACCGGACAGAGTATTAAAAACGATGCGACCCCCTCTCCCTGAGGGAGAGGGGGCATAATCACGACAGAGACGGCGTGCATGGGTTGGGCGCGTATTCTCCAATTGCTCAGCCGCCTTCATGGCCCGCTGCTTCGATGAACAACGGATAGGCTAGCCCGCGATGCGCCCTCATTCCGCCGCTTCAAGGCTGTAACGCACCCACAAATGGTGCGCCGCGCCCGGCGCGATCTCGACCACATCGTCCGCCGCGTTGGCGCTCTCCACGCACAGCATGCGCAGATAACCGTCATCGCCGAGATCGCCCATCTTCGCGGCCTTCTCCATCCATGGGTTCCACACCACGGTCGAACGGCTGCCACGTTTGCTGATGCGAATGCGGCGCTGCAAGCCCGGGTCCTCGATCACGCAATCGTCGCTGCTGCCGAGATAGATGCGATCGGTCTCGCCAGTGAAATCGACCGGGCCGTTTTGTTGTTTGCGTTTACCGCCATCAACTTTGTCGAGATAAGAACAAGCGTCCAAGCCAGTCACCGTCACTTGACGGATATCGCTCACATTGAAATAGGTGTGCAAGGCCTGGCCGATGGTAACGGGCGCGTCACCGCTATTACGCGTCACCAGATCGATCTCCAGCGTAGCGCCCACGGTGATATGACACTCAACCGGGGTGGCATATGGCCATTGGACGCGGCTGGCCTCATTCGGCGTCAAACTAAACACCAAGCGCGTAGCGCCCTCCGCCAGGGCCTCGGTCTTTACCGGCGCCCACGGTGCGGTGCGCGCAAAACCATGGGCCGGAAAACCCGCTTCGGTGACATGCGGCCCGAACCACGGCCAGCATAGCGGCACGCCGCCGCGCATGGATTTACCCGCGGCGAACTTGGCGGCCGGCGACACCCAAATGACCGGCTGCGCCCCGCGCGGCGCCCAACTCATCACCTGCGCGCCTTGCAAGGCGATCACGGCATTGCCGCGGGTATTGTTCACCTCCGCCACCGTCAAACCACCGGGGCCTTCTTTGAATGACACATGAGCGGGAATCCCGTAACGGGCGTTCAATGCGGACAAATCTGACTGACTCATAGTTGCTCCAAAATTAAATAAGGACGAGTAAAAATCGTTCAAGAAACACGACGGGATGGCGGCCTAGGGATTACCCGCCGCCACCGCCGCCTCAAGGTCCGCAAGTCTGTCTTTGAGCCGCGCCACTTCCTCGTTCAATTCCATTATCTGATGCTCCAATTGCGCCACCCGGTCATGAGTTGGGGGCACGGATCCAGCGCTTACGGTCACGGGTTCAGAGGCATCCATTTCGGACACATCACCACTCAATAGGTGGGCATAACGTGATTCACGCTTGCCCGCCTCACGCTGTAAGCGCGTGACAAAAGGCCCGTCCTCACGCCCCGCCAAGTGATGCAATACGGTTTCCACCTCACGCACATCTCCGAATTTACACAAACGCTCGGTACGCGTGCGCAACTCACCCGGCGTCTGCGGGCCGCGCAACATAAGCACGCAGATTATCGCCAGCTCCTGTTCACTCAGTTTCAAATCACCGAAACCGGTATTACAGAACCGATGCTGGTATTTAGTAACGCGGCTGCCAAACCCGCTCTTATCGCTCACCAAGCGTTTCTTGACCAAGGCATCCAAGGTTTCTTGCACGGTAGACTCACTCAGCTCCATGACCGGGTCACGATTGCTCTTCTGATTACACGCATTAGTCAGCGCATTGAGCGAAAGCGGGTATTGTTCGGGCGTGGTAATCTCCTTTTCGAGCAAACACCCAATCACCCGCGCCTCATAAATCGAAAGCTTGATGTCCAAATCGGCTCCTTCGTGATATTGACGCCCTCCCGCGGCTGTTTCGCGTCGCGGGAGGGAGGAAATCAGGCGCATAGAATAGCATCAAACCCGGCGCGGGCTCGCCATCTAAATCAGCTAATCGCCACGAGTACATCGTGGGACATAGGGCCGTTAGTTGCTATACCGTGACCTGGCCAGTTCGCGACAAGATCGACGGCCTATAACCCGCCCCCCGCGCTCCATGACTTAGGCTTGAACGCGTCAAAATCCTATACTTCGCATATTACCCACTACGCTGAGATCAACTATTTCGGCAAGCTTAGCGCCATCACACAATAGCCGCCAAAATAAAAAGGCCGCCCCGCGATGAAACGAGGCGGCCTTGAGAGACCGTGTTATTAATCGACCATGTAATTACATGCCGTTCGGTTCTTCCATACCATCCTGCATACCATCATGCTGCATTTCCATATCGCCCTGCCCGTCCATATCGTCCTGGCTCATGCCATGCTTCTCACCCTTGCCGTGGCTTTCACCTTTGCCGTGCTTTTCGCTTTTCATGTCCTTATCGTGTTTCATGTCTTTATTGATGTCCATGCATCGCTTCATCCACGCATCCATTTTTTCGCCGGACATGCCATGCTGCGCGCCCATGGCTTCACACTGTTCTTTTTGCGAGGCTTTATCATCCGCCAACGCGGACCAAGACAGCACGGATAGGCTGAGCGCCATGACGCCTACGGTGATTTTATTCATTAGTATCTCCTTCGAATGGATGATAAAAGTAGATCCCCGCGCGCCGGGTGCGGCGACAGGATATCGCACTGTACTCCAGCTCATAAGGACTGTCGATACGGGGTATGTGTAGGATAATAACCCTCAATAACCATCTCGCTCTTCTTATTCAGCGAATAAATTGATGAAGCGACTAGGCAACGGCAAGGCACGATGCGGACGTGATGTGTAGAAGTTCATCTTATTTAACCAGTGTCGAAGTGATCTATAACTTGTTAATGCGCCTCATGCGCCCATATCAGCGTTTGCCTTACCTGCTTAAACTATTTCATTCTTTGCGCCCATGCACCCTGAGTGAATGAGCCTGGGCTTGCATACGCTTGTAACTGCTTCCGCAAGGCGGCATCGCCCATGGCGCTGGCAGCGGTCAGACCTTCTTCAACATCACCCGCTTCAAGTAATTGTCTAAGGATACTCTGAACAACTCAAACCATCGCCACTCTGAAAGTGAACATTCAACCCCACTCCAATCTTAAGCGATCATCTTGCTTTCAGTGCCGCGTTTACCGCCCAAAAGCAGCCGAAATGATGCGCTAACCAATGGGGTCCGCTCACAAATACCGGTATACTGCACGCCGGAAAGCAGCATCACAGAGCCATGAGCACAGCCGACACCCTCGAACAGGCCTATCAACATTGCATGCGCCTTACGCGCAGCCACTATGAAAATTTTCCGGTGGCGTCGCGCCTATTGCCGCGCGCGCTACGGCGGCCGGTAAGCGTGATTTATGCCTTTGCCCGCAGCGCCGATGACTTCGCCGACGAAGGCAATCTCCCTGCCGCGGAGCGGCTGGCCCTGCTCGACGGCTACCGCTACAAGCTTGATGCCCTTGCGGCGGGCGAGCCGGTGACGGACCCCGTTTTCATCGCCCTCGCCGATCTCATCGAGCGCCACCGCCTGCCGCCGCAGCCGCTCCACGACCTGCTCAGCGCCTTTAGCCAAGATGTGGTCAAGCCGCGTTATGCCGACTTCGATGAGGTGCTGGATTACTGCCGCCGTTCCGCCAATCCGGTGGGGCGCATCGTGCTGCATCTCGCCGGGGCCGCCTCGGCGGAGAATATCCGCGATTCCGATGACATCTGTACCGCGCTGCAGCTCATCAACTTCTGGCAGGACTTGGAGCAGGATTATTTCGAAAGCAATCGCGTCTATTTGCCGCAGGATGAGTTGGCCGCCTTCGGCGTTGACGAGACGCAATTAGGCCGGCGCGAAAACAGCGCCGCGCTGCGGGCGCTGCTCGATAAACAAATCGGCCGCGCCCGCGCGCTGATGCTGGCGGGGGCGCCGCTGGGCCGCCGCCTGCGCGGGCGGCTCGGCATAGAGATCCGCGCGACCATCGAAGGCGGCCTCGCCGTGCTCGACGCCCTCGAACGCAATCGGACGGACGTCTTCGCCCGTCCGCGCCTGCGCCGCCGCGACTGGCTGGGGATTCTGTGGCGCTCACTGCCGCGCTGAGCTCTGTTATCATTAGGACTCATTTGCAGCGGCCGTTCACATGACCCCCGATCAATATTGCGAACAGAAAACCGCCGGTTCCGGTTCCAGCTTTTATTACAGCTTTTTATTTCTGGATGCCGATGCCCGCCGCGCGATGACTATCCTCTACGCCTTCTGCCGCGAGGTCGATGACGTGGTCGATGAGTGCAGCGACCCCGGCGTGGCGCGCGTCAAACTCGCCTGGTGGCGCGACGAGATCGCGCGCAGCTTCGCCGGCGCGCCACAACACCCGGTGGGCAAGGCGCTGCAATGGGCCACCGGCCGTTACAATCTGCCGCAGGAACATTTCCTGGAAATCATCGACGGCATGGAGATGGACCTCGATTGCAACGCCTATCGCAGCTTCAAGGAACTCTCGCTCTATTGTTACCGCGTGGCCTCGGTGGTGGGGCTGATGGCGGCGGAGATCTTCGGTTATGAAGACCGCCGCACTTTAAAATACGCCCACGACCTCGGCATGGCCTTTCAACTCACCAATATTTTGCGTGACGTGGGCGAAGACGCGGCACGCGGCCGGGTGTACATCCCCGAAGACGAAATGGAACGCTTCGGCGTGACGCGCGACGACATTCTGCATCACACCATGAACGATGCCATGCGCGCCCTGCTGCAACACCAGGCCGAGCGCGCGCGCCAATATTACGCGCAAGCCTTCAGCCATTTGCCGGAATCGGACCGTTACAGCCAGCGCAGCGGCATCATCATGGCTGAGGTCTATCAAGCCTTATTGCAAAGCATCGAAGACAGCGGTTTTGATGTCTTCGCCCAACGCGCACGGCTCAGCCCGGCGCGCAAGATGTGGATCGCCTGGCAGACCGCGCGGCGGGAAAAACGCCACCACCTCGCCCGCACGGCGTGAGCGGCGGATATACGCCGTGCCGCCGCATGACACTCAGCTCTCGTCCGCCGCCATCATGCCGCCCACGCGGCTTGCCGCTAAAAATTTGCCTCACGAAACTTTAATTACGCGTAATTCCAACTCAACTGTTTTCGCTCACGCGCGCCGCCCGGCTAGCGTAAACATTCTGCGCGAGCCAGCGTAGCCATGCGTGTCGTGATCGTCGGCGGCGGATGGGCGGGGCTGGCGGCGGCGGTGACGCTGTGCCAGCGTGATGTCGACGTGACGCTCATCGAGGCCGCGGCGCAACTCGGCGGCCGTGCCCGCAAAGTTGAGCACCACGGTCTGCCCTTCGACAACGGCCAGCATTTACTGATCGGCGCCTACCGTGAATTTCTGCGGCTGCTGGCGCTCATCGGTGTCGCGGAGGACAGCGTATTAATACGCACTCCTCTGCGTTGGCTCATGCGTCACCCTGGCGGCGCCGGCGTGGACATCCGCGCGCCGCGTTTACCCGCGCCGCTGCACATGACCTGGGCCTTGTTACACGCCCGCGGCTTTAATTACAGCGAACGCCTCGCCGCGCTGCGCGCCTGCGCGCATGTGCTGCGCCCGCCCGGCGCGGCGGACGATATTACGGTCGCCGCCTGGTTACAACGAACCCGGCAAACGCAGCGGGTAATCGACATGCTGTGGTCGCCGCTGTGTCTCGCCGCGCTCAACACGCCGATTGCAAGCGCTTCGGCGGCGGTATTCACCCGCGTGTTGCGCGATGCCTTTTTGCACGCGCGCGCCGATTCGGATTTGCTCATTCCCCGCCGCGATTTGGGCGCCGTGTTTCCCGAACCCGCCGCCGCCTTTATTCGCCGTCACGGCGGGCGGATTATAGCGGGGGAACGCGCGCGCGCGCTCATCAGCGATGACGCGTGCATTCGTGGCGTCCGCGGCACACGCGGTGATTACTCCGCGGATGCGGTGATTCTCGCCGTGCCGCCACAAACCTGTATTAAATTAATCGCGGATCAACCGGCCTTAACCGCCTTGGCAGCAAACTTGAACACGCTGGAAAGCGAACCGATCTGCACGGCGTATCTGCACTACGCGCCCGCCATTCCCCTCAGCGCCGTCATGAACGGCATGGCGGGCATGCTCGGTCACTGGCTGTTTGACCTCGCGCCCATGGATAAACCCGGCTGGGTGGCGATCGTTATCAGCGGCCCCGGCGAGCATATGCATCTGGATAACGAACAACTGCTCACCGCGCTGCGGCAAGAAATCGCCGGGCTGTGGCCGTCCGCGGCGCAATTTCAAGAAGGCTTCGTGATACGCGAGAAACGCGCGACGTTTTCCTGCCGCGCGGGCATCGATGCCCTGCGTCCGCCGCTGCGCACCGCCCTGCCGGGCTGCTGGCTGGCGGGCGATCACACCGCCACCGGCTACCCGTCCACTTTGGAGGGCGCGGTGCGTAGCGGCGTGCAATGCGCGGAAGAGATCTTGCGAGATAAGGCGGCGCGCTGAGGCGCTATCAATCCAGCTGTACCGTGAACACTTCCTCGATGGAGGTCTTGCCGGTGCGGGCGAGCGCGAGGGCGTTATCGCCCAGCTTACTCATGCCGCCCGCCACCGCGGCTTGCTGGATTTGCTGGGTGCTGGCGCCGTCATTGATGAGCTGTGATATTTCCGGCGTGACCGCCAGCAATTCGCACACCGTCATACGGCCGCGGTAACCGGTTTGATTGCAGGCGTCGCAGCCCTTGCCGCGATAGAAGACTTCGTCCGGGCTCAGCTTGAGACTGGTGCGGATATAGGGCTCCACCTCTTCTTCACCGAGACATTTGGGACAATTGACGCGCACTAAACGCTGCGCCATCACGCCCAGCAAAGTAGAGCTTAATAAGTAGGGTTCCAAGCCCATGTCCGCCAAGCGGGTGACGGTGCTGGCGGCGTCGTTGGTGTGCAGGGTGCTGAATACCAAGTGGCCGGTGAGCGCGGCCTTGTTGGCGATGTGCGCGGTTTCTTCGTCGCGGATCTCGCCGACCATGATGACATCGGGATCGTGGCGCAGGAACTGACGCAAGGCCTGCGCGAAGGTGTAACCCTTGACCACGGAAATCTGCACCTGCTCCACGCCGTCCATATCGTATTCCACCGGGTCTTCCACGGTGAGCAGATGCACGTCGCGCTTTCTCACTTCATTGAGAATGGCGTAGAGCGTGGTGGATTTACCGGAACCGGTGGGGCCGGTCACCAAAAACAGGCCGTGCGGCCGCATGACAAGACGCTTGATTAAGGTCAGCTCACGCTCCTGCAGCCCCAAGGTGTCCAGCGGCCGCATGCCGGCGTCCTTGTCGAGGATACGGATCACCACGCTTTCGCCCTTGACCGTGGGCACCACCGAGATACGCAAGTCGATGGTCTTGGTACCCCAGGCCAGACGCGCGTGACCGTCCTGCGGCAGGCGGCGCTCGGAGATGTCCATCTGACCTGTGATCTTGATGCGGCTCACCAAGGCCGGCAACAGCGAACGGCTCATGGTGCGCGCGTAATGCAGGCGGCCGTCGATGCGGTAGAAAACATTCACCCGGTCTTTTTCGGGACGGATATTGATGTCCGAAGCCCCCTTGGTCACGCCTTGCAGCAAGATGGCGTTGACCAGGCGCACGATGGGTTTACGCTGCGCCTCTTGCTCCATGGCATAAAGTGAATCGGAGCTCTCCGGCGAACTGCCCACCGGATCGAGCTGCAAATCCTCGATGGCCTCGCTCTCTTCCAGTTTGCTGTAAAACTTTTGCAGCAAGGCGCGGATATCATCACCCGGCGCCATCACCGCCTCGATATTGGCGTTGGTATTGAAGCGCAGGGCGTTGATCACCGATTGATCCAAGGGGTTCTCCATCGCCACGATCAGCTTGCCGTTCATCTCCCCTAGAGGCACCACGTTATATTGAATAGCGAGATCCGCCGGCACGCGGGACAGCATTTGCGCGGGCAGATCGAAACCTTGCAATTTGACGAAGGGAATGCCGAGTTTTTTGGCGAGGGCGACATTCACCTCTTGCTGGTTGACCAGCTGCATGTCCACCAGGATCTGTCCGAGGTGCTTGCCCTTGCTGTGCCTCTGGCGCACCAGGGCTTCGTTGAGCTGCTCGCGGCTGACTAATTTTTCTTCCACGAAGATTTCACCGAGGCGTAAGTCCGGCGCGCGGTGCGTTTCGTCCAAGACCGTCTTTAAGTCATGAACCGAATTGACCACTTGGTTTTTGTCAGATCCCGACATTATTCTTGTTCCTCGATTAAGGCGTAAGGAGGTGATGCCCGCCAGGCATGCCCAAAGCACCCTATGCTGAGCTTGGCCGCCCAAAAACACGGGAAACCGCCTAGGCTATCGTCCCTTCAGTCAATCAGGTTGAGCCACAGCCGGCAAATGCTTGCCGCGATGGCAACTGCACCTGCATTTAAGGGCGACCAGCCCGTACGCCAATTGTTTGACTATTCGTCCGGCAAAACCCCGCGTTAACCATAACTGACTACGCGCCCCACAGATTAATGCGAAATTTATTCCGTTGAAAGCACTTATACCGCATACAAAAACCACATTATGCGCCATATGCGGCTTTTGGCACATATCTGGCATATTCCTGGCCGTCGGTGTTAAAAGGAGATAAAAATGGCGGCGCCACACTATATGGACACGGGAGTCACTCTGAGACAAACCACACCCGAAGCGGTACGCGCCGCCTTCGAACCCATCGCGAATTTGAGCAATGCGGACCATCAAAGCCTGGAAGCGGTGGTGCGCATCAACACCCTGCTGCAGACCACCCTGGATATTAGGGCACTCATACAACTCTTCGCCGATGAACTGCACCAGCTTGTGTCCTTTGACGGCTTTCGCTACCGCTGCCATGCCCAGGAACTGGAGATCAATATTGGCAAACCCGCGCGCAACAGCTGCGCCTACCGCTTGATCGTGCGTGAAGACCTGCTGGGCGAGCTCAAACTCAGCCGCCGCCGCAAATTCACCGTCCACGAGACTCAAGCCATCGAACACCTTTTGTGCGCCTTGATTTACCCCTTGCGTAACGCCCTTACCTATCTCAACGCCTTACGCGCCGCGCATACAGACCCCCTCACCGGCACCAACAACCGCGGCGCCCTGGATGCCACCTTGGCGCGCGAGGTCGAAATGGCGCGCCGCCACCACACTCCGCTGTCCTTAATCATCATGGATATCGACCGCTTCAAATCCGTCAACGACACCTATGGTCACAGCGCCGGTGATGACATCATCAAAACCTTCGCCGAAGTGGTAGGCAACGTCATCCGCAAAACCGATATGTTATTCCGTTACGGCGGCGAGGAGTTCGTCGTCCTCTTGAGCAACACCACTCGCACGGGCGCCATGCTACTGGCGGAACGCATCCGTTCAGGGATCGAACAAACTCTGGTACGCACTAGCCGCAACAACGTGTCCATCACGGTCAGCCTCGGTGTTTCCAGCCTCGCTCCGGGGGACACGCACCAGTCCTTGTTCGAAAAAGCCGACCAAGGGCTCTATGAAGCTAAACACAGCGGGCGTAATTGCGTGCGTTATTTCACTCAGTCGCCCGTCGAAATTCTCTAAAATAGAGCTGGCTTAGCGCCCTATTTGCACCCTGACCGCCTCTCGGCGGATAATGCCGCTTTTTGCTTATAACGCTTGGCGGTGTCATGAATACCAGCTCCGGATCACTCCCCCCCGAATGGGCGCCCCAAAGCGGCGTCATTCTCACTTGGCCGCATAAACGCAGCGATTGGAAAGATCTGCTGAGTGAAGTCGAACCGGTGTACGCGCAACTGGCCGGCCACATCGCCGCCCGGGAAAAGGTGCTGATTCATTGCTGGGACGCGGAGCACGCCAAACATGTGGACCGTGTATTGAAAGCGGCCGGCACCTACTTGCCCAACGTCATGCTGCACATGCTGCCCACCAACGACACTTGGATCCGCGATTACGGCCCCATCACCGTTCTGCGCGAAGGCAAACCTCTATTGCTGGATTTCATCTTCAACGGCTGGGGCGACAAATTTCCCGCGCCCTTGGACAATGAGACCACCCAGCGCACGCACCGCGACGACGTCTTCGGCACCACCCCGCTGCTGCCGGTCAATCTCGTGCTCGAAGGCGGCAGTATCGAAGTCGATGGCCACGGCACCCTGCTCACCACCAGCCAATGCCTGCTCACGCCCACCCGCAATCCCCATCTCGACCGCCGCCAAGTAGAAACCACTTTACGCGGCCTGCTCGGCACCCCGCGGGTGCTATGGCTGGAACACGGCCATTTGGCGGGCGACGACACCGACAGCCACATCGACACCCTCGCCCGCTTCTGCGACCCGCGCACCATCACCTACGTCGCCTGCGACGACCCGGGCGACGAACATTACGCCGATCTCAAACTGATGGAAGCGGAGTTGCAAAATTTCCGTGACTACCAAGGCCAGCCCTATCGCCTCATCCCCTTGCCCTGGCCCGCCGCCAAGCGTGACGCGGACGGACGGCGCCTGCCCGCCAGCTACGCCAATTTTCTCATCATCAACGGCGCGGTGCTGGTGCCCACCTATGATGACCCGGCCGATGCCGATGTCTTGCGCCGCCTGCAAGGCGGCTTCCCGGACCGCGAAATCATCGGCGTACCCTGCCTGCCGCTCATCAAACAAAACGGCAGCCTCCACTGCATCACCATGCAATTGCCCGCCGGCGTCCTGTAGCCGCATAATTCAAACCAGGCATTCACGGGGACTCTCATGAAACAGCGCACGCTCACCGCCGGTCTCATCCAGCACGCCTGCACCGCGGACCGCGCCGCCAATCTCGCCGCCTCGATAGACGGCATACGCGAGGCGGCACGGCAAGGCGCCCGCTTGGTGCTGCTGCAAGAGCTGCACACCGGCCCGTATTTTTGCCAGCACGAAGACACTGATTTTTTCGACCTCGCCGAGCCCATACCCGGCCCCAGCACCGAACAACTGGCCGCCGTGGCGCGCGAATGCGGCGTGGTCATCGTCGCCTCGCTGTTCGAGCGCCGCGCCCCGGGCTTGTATCACAACACCGCCGTGGTGCTCGATGCCGATGGCCGCCTCGCGGGCAAATACCGCAAGATGCACATTCCCGACGACCCGGGTTATTACGAGAAATTCTATTTCACCCCCGGCGATCTCGGTTTCGAACCCATCGACACCGCGGTGGGCCGCCTCGGGGTGCTGGTGTGCTGGGACCAATGGTTCCCCGAGGCCGCGCGGCTGATGGCCTTGGCCGGCGCCGACCTGCTGCTCTACCCCACCGCCATCGGCTGGAACCCGCCCGACGAAGCGGCGGAAAAGGCGCGCCAGCGCGAGGCCTGGATCACCATCCAGCGCGCCCACGCCATTGCCAATGGCCTGCCGGTGCTGGTGTGCAACCGGGTGGGTTTCGAACCCGACCCCTCGGCGCAGACCGAGGGTATCCAGTTTTGGGGCAATAGTTTCGCCGCCGGACCGCAAGGCGAGCTGCTGGCCAGCGCCACTGAAGAGGCGGCGGTACTCATCGCGCGCATCGATCTCGCCCGCAGCGAGGATGTGCGGCGCATCTGGCCCTATCTGCGCGACCGCCGCATCGACGCCTATCAGCCGCTCACCCTGCGCTACCGTGATCCCCGCTAATTAAATTCCGCCGAGTTGCCGCGGCGCGCTCACGCGGCGTTATACTCTTCGTTAAGTCCATTGCCGCCTTACAGGAAAAGTCATGATCGTCATTTTGGAATCCAACATCGACAAAACCGGCGAACGCTATACCACGCTGATGAACCGCCTCTCCAACCTGCCCAATGTGCAGGTGCGGGTGCACGAAGAAGTGGGGGCGCAGCATGTCCTGACCGAACTCTATCTGATCGGTGATACCGCCTCCTTAGCCATCGACGAAATCCAGAGCTTACCCGGCGTGGAACGCGTGGTGCGAGTCTCCGGCGCCTATCGCGTGCTCGGCCGCCACAAGAACGACACCCGTTCCAGCCACTTTGAATACAACGGCGTGAGCTTCAGTCAAGACAATCTCAACATCTTCGCCGGCCTGTGCGCGGTGGACAACCGCGAACACGTCGAGGCCATGATGCGCGCCTTGCGGGAACACGGCCTGGTCTGCACCCGCATGGGCGCTTACAAACCCCGCACCAATCCCTATTCCTTCCAAGGTCACGGCAAGTCCTGCCTGCCCTATGTGTTCGAGCTCGCGGGCAAATACGGCATCAAAGTGATCGCCATGGAAGTGACCTCGGAACACCATGTGCACGAGATCAATGAGGCGCTGGAACAGACCGGGCGGCCCACCGGCATCTTGCTGCAAATCGGCACGCGCAACACCCAGAATTTCGAATTGCTCAAAGCCGTCGGCCGCCAACAGGAATTCCCCGCCCTGCTCAAGCGCGGCTTCGGCATCACCTTGGAAGAATCCCTCAACGCGGCGGAATACCTCGCCAGCGAGGGCAATCGCAAAGTGGTGTTCTGCCTGCGCGGCATGAAAACCAATATGGGCGACCCTCACCGCAATCTAGTGGATTTCGCCCATGTTCCCGTGGTCAAGCGCCTCACGCGCATGCCAGTGTGCATCGACCCGTCCCACTCGGTGGGCACGCGCGACCGCTCATCCGACGGTATCCTCGACCTGCAGCACGTCATCGCCCAAGGTGTCGTCGCCGGCGCCAATATGATCCTGGTCGACTTTCACCCCGCGCCGGAAAAGGCCTTGGTCGATGGCCCGCAAGCCTTGCGCATGCCGGAATTGCCCTATTTCCTGGAAGACATCCGCATCGCGCGCAAGGCCTATGAAGAACGCGTGGCCCTGCTCAAACAATATGAGAACAAACTCTGAGCTCCACTCACTGCTTACGGCGCTAAACCAATTCCGCGGCGGATGATCTATATTTATAGCTATAGATCATCCGCTGGCATCATCCCGACACCGCAATCGTGAGGGCTAATTTATGCGCAATGTAGGCAACATCGACCGTCTTCTCCGCCTGCTTGCAGGCCTTGGGCTTATCAGCCTGGTTTTTGTAGGGCCGCAAACACCGTGGGCGTGGCTGGGCATCATCCTGGTGATAACAGCCGTCGTCGGCTGGTGCCCTATTTATAAAATCATCGGGGCGAACACCTGCCCAGTTGACAACAGCAAAACAAAATAAACATTTCAGTAACCCAGCGCGTTTAATGTGCTGCGAGGATGAAAAAACCGTTGAAGGCGGTTCCGCGCAGTCAATCATATAAATCGCGTTCCACATGTCATCACTTAAGGCGCGGGGCGGGTCAATAAGCGGTACGCAATGATGGAGTTGCAATGAAAACAATCGACGCATCTCTGAATTGGCTGAGTCAATTTCCGCCGCTTGCCGCGATCGACGATGCTATTAGTCGAAAATTGCTTGCTGCCGCGCATAATATACACATCAAGAAAAACGCCCGCGTTTTTCAAGAAGGCATGCCCTGCGAACGCTACCTGCTCGTACTCACGGGCTCCATTCGTGTTCAAAAAGTCACGCCGGGCGGACATGAAATCGTCCTCTATCACATCGGCCCGGGACAGGCGTGCGAATTGACTACCGCCTGCATCATCGGCGGGCATAACTACCCCGCCGAAGCCATAGCCGAGACCGCGGTACAGGCCGTCTCCATCGCGCGCGACGATTTCAATCACTTACTCAGCCACTGCCCGCCCTTCCGCGCGCTGGTCTATCAGCATGTGGAACGCGGGCTCACCGACCTGGTCACCCTTGTTGAACAAGTCGCGTTCGGCCACATGGACGCCCGCCTCGCGCAGTGCCTGCTGAAACAAGAAAATAATGAAAATAAAGTGGCGATGACGCATCAAGAACTCGCGGCGGAACTCGGTTCCGCGCGCGAAGTGGTCAGCCGGTTATTAAAAGAATTCGAGCGCCACGGCTGGGTGAAACTGCATCGCGGGCATATCGACATCATCAACACAGAGGCGTTAAAGCGGCTCTCCAATAAAACTTTTGAGTAAGCGCTCTTAAGACATCAGCCCTCAGCGGCGGGACAATTCACCAATTCGCGCAACACCACGGTGGCATAACAACCGGCGGGCAATTCAAAGCCCACGCGCAAGACGTCATCCGCGTCACGCGACCATTCAACACCACGCGGCAGCAAGCGTAATGACCGCCGCTCCATGTCCAAACCACCGCGCACCAAGGCTTCGCGGTCCTCGTCGTAATCGGCGAGCACGGCGTCCTCCACGCTCCGCGCCGCGCCGCGCGCGGGTGATTCTCCCCGTCCCCACAAGGGCCCGCTGGGATGAATATCCTGCTCCGCAAGACGGCGCAGCAGGGTTTCATCCACGGTCTCGGCGACGAAGAAGCTGCGCGAACCGGCCAGCAGCATCACCTCGCCGGCGAGGGCGCTGCGCCACGAGTCCTGCGCCACTCGCCGCGCCAACACCGCATTGAATAGATAGGAACGCAGGGCCGAGAGGTAAATACCGCGCTCGAAACGATCACGCACCTGCAGCTCACCCGCCAGCATCCGCCGTGCGCGCGCAACGTTGTCATGACCGAAGCGCTGCTCACCGAAATAATTGGGCACGCCTTCATCAATGATTTTTTGCAAACGCGCGGGTAAGGCGGCCCAATCACCATGCACTTCACGCAGCACGATGGAAAAACGATTGCCCGTCAAGGCGCCGCGGCGCAATTTACGCTGATGCCGTTGGGCCGCCAGCACCGTCAGTTGTTCGTTATTAAGCGCAGACCAATCGGGTTCGGGCTTGCCCGCCAAGGGCACGGAAAACCATTGACTGGTCACCGCGTGACGATCTTTCAGACCCGCATAACCCACATCACGCGATGCCGCGCCCGCGTGGCGGGCGAGGATGCGCGCCACATCGGGCGTGTTCATGCCGCGTTTGCGTACTTGCACCAAGACATGATCGCCGGTGCCCGACGCCTCAAAACCTAGCGCCTCATCGACTAAAAAATCCTCCGGCCGCGCACGTAATACGCCCGTAAGCGGCGGCGCGCCATGGGCATGCGGCAAATCGTAAACCGTGCTCATCGTGAATACAAAACGGCGGCGGGCATTATCGCGGCACGAGCAAGACCACCGCATGCGCGGCGATGCCCTCAACGCGCCCGGTGAAACCCATACCCTCGGTGGTGGTGGCCTTGATATTGACTTGACCTGCGTCGCCCCCAAGATCGGCGGCCAGCAATTCGCGCATCGCGGGAATGAAGGCCGCGAGTTTGGGTTGTTGCGCAATCACCGTGACGTCGGCATTGCCGATGCGCAGACCCTGTCCGCCTAGCAAAGCCACTACCTTGCGCAACAAAATCCGGCTGTCGATATTTTCAAAATCTTTACTGCTATCGGGAAAGTGACGGCCAATATCACCCAAACCCGCCGCGCCCAGCAAGGCGTCGCACAAGGCATGGATCAACACGTCGCCGTCGGAATGGGCGAGCAATCCTTGCTCGTGCGGAATGGTGACGCCGCCTAAAATCAACGGCCGTCCAGGGCCGAAACGATGGGCATCGTAACCGTGACCGATACGCATCACGCGCACTCCTGTTGTTGTAAATACAATTGCGCCAAGACCAGGTCCTGCGGACGGGTAATCTTGATGTTATCGCCGTGACCTTCCACCATGCGCGGCGCATGCCCCGCCGCCTCCACCGCCTGCGCCTCATCGGTGACCAGCACGCCCTGACTCAAGGCCGCCTCCAAGGCATCGCGCAACACGCCGAGACGGAACATCTGCGGCGTGAGCGCGCGCCACAAACCTTCACGCTCCACGGTCGCGATCACATTACCCTCGCGATCGCTGCGTTTCATGGTATCGGCCACCGGCAAGCCCAACAGTCCACCGGCGGGATGATCGCGCAATGCCTCAATGAGACGGGTGATATCCTCAGCGCGAATGCAGGGCCGGGCCGCGTCGTGCACCAGCACCCAATCATCATCCGCGGCGTGCTCCGCGAGGGTGTTCAAACCATTCAAGACCGAATGACACCGTTCGGCGCCGCCCAAACTCAACAATACATTTTTTTGCCGCGGCAGATTCAAACGCTGAAAAAACTCATCCCCGGGCGCGATCACCACCACCACCCCATGAATCAGCGGGTGGCGCGCGATGCGGCTCAGCGTATGTTCCAAAACCGTTTTGCCGGATAACATGAGATATTGTTTCGGCACGGCGGCGCCCATGCGGCTGCCCACACCCGCGGCGGGGATCACCGCCCAATAACGAGAATGCGTGGATAAATGAGATGGCATCACGGATCAGCCTAGCGTGGCGGACACGGACGACGCCGCTGTGCGGTGCGATATCAACGGTCGATGACCCGGAAAAAACTCTCGTCGTGTTTGGTCATACCCAGTTCGAGGCGGGCGCGCTCTTCCACCGCATCCATCCCGTGCTTGAGGTCTTTCACCTCCGCTTCCAAGGCGAGATTACGCTCCTTCAGCGAGGTGTTTTCTTTTTGCTGGACGGTGATAGCCTGATGCAGCTGATACACCTCCGCGAAACTACCGCCGCCAACCCACAGCTTGTACTGCAATAGCAGCAGCAAGACGCTGAGTGTGATGATAATCCCCTTCATTGCGGCGGCGGCCTCCCCGGGTTCGCGTCACTTTAACGCGACCCGGGGCCGGCATCAAGCGTCGGCTTAGGCGAGGTTGTAAAAGGTCGAACGCCCCGGAAAACTCGCTTGCGCCCCCAACTCTTCCTCGATGCGGATGAGCTGGTTGTATTTGGCGATGCGATCGGAACGCGACATGGAGCCGGTCTTGATCTGTCCCGCGCTGGTGGCCACCGCCAGATCGGCGATGAAGGCGTCCTCGGTTTCGCCGGAGCGGTGCGAGACGATGGCGGTGTACTTGGCCTTTTTCGCCATGTCGATGGCGGCCAGCGATTCGCTCAGCGTGCCGATCTGATTCACCTTCACCAAGATGGAATTGGCCACGCCCTTGTCGATGCCTTCTTGCAAGATCGCGGTGTTGGTGACGAACAAATCGTCGCCCACCAATTGCACGCGTTTGCCCAAGCGCTCGGTGAGCAGTTTCCAGCCGGCCCAATCGTCCTCGGCCATGCCGTCTTCGATGGAGACGATGGGGTAGTTGTCCGCCCACTTGGCCCAGTAGTCCACCATCTGCTCGGAGGTGAGTTTCTTGCCTTCGGCGGCGAGGTGATAGTGACCGTCTTTATAAAACTCGGTGCTGGCCGGATCGAGGGCGATGACGATGTCCGTGCCCGCCTTGAAGCCCGCCTTTTCGATCGCGGTGAGAATCGCGCTCAGCGCGGCTTCATTGGACGGCAGATCGGGCGCGAAACCGCCCTCGTCGCCCACGGCGGTGTTCATGCCTTGCGCGTGCAACACCGACTTCAGCGCATGAAACACCTCGGCGCCGTAACGCAGGGCCTCGCTCAAACTGGGCGCGCCCACCGGCATAATCATGAACTCTTGCATATCGACGTTGTTGTCGGCGTGGGCGCCGCCGTTGATGACGTTCATCATCGGCACCGGCATCACCAGCGGACCTTCGCCGCCGAGATAACGGTATAAAGGTTGTTTCGCCTCTTGCGCCGCGGCGCGCGCGGCGGCCAGCGACACCGCGAGTATGGCGTTGGCGCCCAAACGCGCCTTGGTGGGCGTGCCGTCGAGCTCGACCATGAGGTGATCGATCAGGGCTTGATCGCTCGCGTCCTGTTTGAGCAGCGCGCCGCGGATCTCGCCGTTGACATGCGACACGGCCTTGCGCACACCCTTGCCGCCGAAGCGCGACTTATCGCCGTCACGCAACTCCACGGCCTCGCGCGAGCCGGTGGAGGCGCCGGAGGGCACGGCCGCTCGCCCGCGTGCACCGGAGGCGAGAATGACATCGGCCTCGACGGTGGGATTGCCGCGCGAATCGATGATTTCGCGGCCATGAATTTCAGTAATCTCAGACATTGTTCTCTCCATACCCTAATTTGCAATCAATAAACACGGAACTCGCGTGCGAACGCGGCGCCCCAAAATATGGCGTGATGTTTTAGGCTCGCGCGGAAATGCGGCAGCAAGCCTCACATAGGGCTGCGCTGCAGCTGCGCCGCCGCCCGCGCGAAATGTGCTCATACACGCAGTCAAACGCTTCACGGCCCACGGAATGGTTTGCAAAATATCAGCCAAAACCCGGCGCCGCGCCACCAGGCTGCACGCCATCAATGCACACAGCACGGCGCAACGGGCATCACCCTGAACTTTACTTCAACTCGGCGAAGCCACTCGCCTTGACCGCACGGTCGATCTCCAGCAACACCGTCAGCAGCTCCTCCATGCGGCCCAAGGGCCAGGCATTGGGGCCGTCGCTGAGTGCTTTGTCCGGATCGGGATGCGTCTCCATGAATATCCCAGCCACCCCCGCCGCCACCGCGGCGCGCGCCAGCACCGGCACGAATTCGCGCTGGCCGCCGGACTTGCCGCCCGCGCCGCCGGGCAGTTGCACCGAATGCGTGGCGTCGAACACCACCGGGCAGCCCGTGTCGCGCATCACCGCCAGCGAACGCATATCCGACACCAGATTATTGTAGCCGAAAGAAACACCGCGTTCGCAGACCATGATTTGACTATTACCGGTGGCCAAGGCCTTCTCCGCGACATGTTTCATGTCCCAGGGCGCGAGGAATTGTCCTTTTTTGATGTTGACCGGTTTGCCTTGGCGCGCGACGTTTTGAATGAAATTGGTTTGGCGGCAGAGAAACGCGGGCGTTTGCAGTACGTCCACCACCGCGGCGACCTCCGCCAGCGGCGTATCTTCGTGGACGTCGGTGAGCACCGGCACGCCGATTTGCCGCTTCACCTTCTCCAAAATTTTCAAGCCGCCTTCCAGTCCCGGGCCGCGGAAACTGCTCACCGAGGTGCGGTTGGCCTTGTCGAAAGAGGATTTGTAGATAAAGGGGATGCCCAGCTTGGCGGTGAGTTCTTTGAGCATGCCCGCGGTTTCCAAGGCCAGGCCTTCGCTCTCGATGACGCAAGGACCGGCGATCAAAAACAGGGGCTGATTCAAACCCGCTTCAAAGTGACAGAGTTTCATGGCGGCTTATCTCTCGGCGGCGGCGTGATGCAGACGCGCGGCGCGGATAAAACTGGTGAACAAGGGGTGTCCGTCGCGGGGCGCGGACTTGAATTCCGGGTGGAACTGGCAGGCGACGAACCAGGGGTGATCGCGCAGTTCGATCATCTCCACCAGTTTGCCGTCGGCCGAACGTCCGGCGATGACGAGGCCGGCCGCCTGCAAGGCGTCGAGGTAATTATTGTTGAACTCGTAACGGTGACGATGGCGCTCCATCACGCTGTCCTTGCCGTAGGCCGCTTGCGCCTTGGTGCCGGAGACCAAGTGGCAGGACTGCGCACCGAGGCGCATGGTGCCGCCGAGATCCGATTCTTGGCTGCGGCGTTCCACCGCCCCCGCGGCGGTCTTCCACTCGGTAATGAGCGCGATCACCGGGTGCGGCGTCTTGGGGTTGAACTCGGTGCTATGGGCCTCGCTCAAGTTCGCCACGTGGCGCGCGAACTCAATCACCGCCACCTGCATGCCGAGACAGATGCCGAGATAGGGAATCTTGTGAGTGCGCGCGTATTCCACCGCTTTAATCTTGCCTTCGACGCCGCGCTCGCCGAAACCGCCGGGCACCAAAATGGCGTCCATCCCCGCCAAGGCATCGGTGCCCTGACGGGCGATGTCTTCCGAATCGATGTATTTAATCCGCACGCGCGAACGGGTTTGAATACCCGCGTGGGTCAGGGCCTCCGACAAGGACTTGTAGGATTCGGTGAGGTTGACGTACTTGCCCACCATGGCGATGTTGACCTCGCCCTCGGGGTGCTCCATCGCCTCGATGACGCCCTGCCACTCGGACAGGTTCGCCGCCGGCACCTCCAAATGCAGACGTTCGGCGACGATGCGGTCCAAGCCCTGGGCGTGCAGCAGCATGGGAATCTTGTAGATATTGTCCACGTCGATGGCGGAGATCACCGCCTCCTCAGGGACATTGGTGAACAGGGCGATCTTGCGGCGTTCGTCCGCCGGCAGCGGCCGGTCGGCGCGGCACATCAACACATCGGGTTGAATACCGATGGAGCGCAACTGCGCCACCGAGTGCTGCGTGGGTTTGGTCTTGAGCTCACCGGCCGCGCCGATGAAAGGCACCAGGGTGAGGTGAATAAACAAGGTCCGCTCGCGGCCCAGCTCCACCGCCATCTGGCGGATGGCCTCCAAAAACGGCAAGGATTCGATGTCACCCACCGTGCCGCCGATCTCCACCAGCGCCACGTCGGCGTCGATGGCGCCGGCCTTGATGCTGCGCTTGATCTCGTCGGTGATGTGCGGGATCACTTGCACCGTGCCGCCCAAGTAATCGCCGCGGCGCTCCTTGCGGATGACGCTTTCGTAAATCCGGCCGGTGGTGAAGTTGTTGGCCTTGGTCATGGTGGTGCGCACGAAGCGCTCATAGTGACCGAGGTCCAGGTCGGTCTCGGCGCCGTCCTCCGTCACGAAGACTTCGCCGTGCTGAAACGGGCTCATGGTGCCGGGATCAACATTGATGTAGGGATCGAGCTTGAGCAGCGTGACCTTCAAGCCCCGCGCCTCAAGGATGGCGCCCAGCGAGGCGGAGGCGATACCCTTCCCCAAGGAAGAGACCACGCCGCCGGTAACAAAAATGAATTTAGTCATGAACTTCTAAGGTATTTGGGTGAGCACGCACGATGGGGGTACAAATTAACAGAATGGGCGAGTTTACTCAATGGACGAAGCGGTGCGGTCGACGCCTCTTTACGGAAAAAACCTGGCGGGGCCTCGCTTCCCCACCAGGTCGAATCAGGCGATTCATTACTAATGTGGTGCTACCGAAACAAAGGGATATCGACTCATAAACACGTCGTTATAGGCCCTCGATGTGTAGGTTTCCAGCCCAGAACCCGGATCGAAGTCCATGCTTTGATGTCCGCGTCAGCCAGACCCGTGGTGGAATAGGCGTCCCCATTGGTGCCCGGCCCGAAGTAACTCATGCCGGTGAAGGTGCCGACGATGTAGACATTACCGCCGCCGTCTACGACGAGGCCACGGCCGTAATCACGACCACCGCCGCCGAAGGTCTCGCTGACACCGCGTTGGTTGACGCCGCTCACCGCCCGCGTCTCTCACTCCGGGATCGGTGCCGTCGAGGTACTCGCGAAGATTCTCGCGTATGTGACGAGAAGTCTTGGCTCATACCCCAATCATGGCAGCGCGCCCTTTCTGCTGGTCAGTGCCGATAGCTCATTCATCACGCTGCATCTGTCAACAGGCGCCAGGCGCGGCAAGATTTTGTTTCGCTTGTGACCATCACCTTCGCAAGCACCATTGTGAATGGCGGACGCCGACAAAATGAACAAGAGGGCACTGACGACGCTTCGCGTCTACCGCGGGCTTCTCGCCTTCGCTTCGCTCTCCTTGGCTCGTCGTTAGAGATTAATCTTGTGTATCAAACTTATTATCAGAGGTTAAATGCCCCCCGGCAAAGCCGGGGGCTTATTCGCTGAGCGCCTCAAAGGCGCCGATACCACCTGAGCCGCCTGAACACAGGCGAGTCTCCCGGCAATGCCGGGGACTGACCTCATTGAGTTACAATACGCGGCAATCTCGCCAGCGGATGTCCGTGCAGGAGCGCCGCTGGCGCCCACGCACGCATTAAACTGGAGAGCACGCCGCATGAGCACCCCCTACCGCATCGAAAAAGACAGCCTCGGTGAATTCCACGTTCCGGCCGAGGCGTGGTACGGGGTGCAGACCGCGCGCGCGGTACACAACTTCCCCATCAGCGGGCGCGCGCCCGATCGCGACTTCGTCCTCGCCCATGTGCGTATCAAGCGCGCCGCGGCGGTGGCAAATCGCCAGGCCGGCTGGCTGGAGCAAAAACTCTGCGACGCCATCGTCGCGGCCTGCGATAAAATTTTGAACGGCGAGCATCTCGATCAATTCGTGGTCGACCGCTTCCAGGCCGGCGCCGGCACCTCGCACAACATGAACAGCAACGAGGTCATCGCCAATCTCGCCAACGTCGCCCTGGGCGGCGAGCGCGGCAAATACCAACCCGTGCATCCCAACGACCACGTCAACATGGGGCAGAGCACCAACGACACCATCCCCACCGCCCTCCGCCTCACCGCCTTGGCCAAGCTGCCGCGCCTGCTCGCCGCCGTGCGCGCCATGGCCGATGAATACGCCCGCATCGGCGCAGAAGAAATCGACACCGTCAAAAGCGCCCGCACCCATCTGCAAGACGCCGTGCCCACCACCCTCGGCCGCGAGTTCAACGCCTATGCCTGGACCCTGCGCCGCTGCGCCCAGCGTTTGGAAGACACGCGCGACCCGCTGTGCGAGATCGGCCTCGGCGGCAGCGCCGCCGGCACCGGCCTCAACACCGCGCCCCATTACGCGGAGAACGCCGCGAAGGAATTGGCCCGCCTCAGCGGCGAGGCCATCCGCCCCGCCGCCGACCTCGCCGCGCAAATGCAATCCATGGGCGATGTGCAGCGCCTCTCCTCCGCCATCCGCGACCTCACGCTGGAAGTCACCCGCATCAGCAACGACATGCGCCTGCTCGCCTCCGGCCCGCGCACCGGCATCGGCGAAATCCAACTGCCGCCGGTGCAGCCCGGCTCCAGCATCATGCCCGGCAAGGTCAACCCGGTGATGTTCGAAATGCTCAACCAAGTTTGTTATCAAGTACTGGGACAAGACAGCGCCATCGCCTACATGACCCAGGCCGGGCAATTGGAATTGAACGTGATGATGCCCGCCATGGCCTCGGCCCTGTGCGACGCCATGGACTGGCTCACCAACGGCCTCAACGCCGCCACCGAATTCAACCTCAAAGGCCTGCAAGTCGACCGCGAACGCTGCAAGGCATTCCTCCACACCAGCGTCGCCCTCGCCACCCTGCTCAACACCGAGATCGGCTACGCCGCCGCCGCCGAAGTGGCGAAGGAATCCGAAAAGACCCAGCGCCCGGTGCGCGACATCGTCGCCGAGCGCGGCCTGATGCAGGCGGATAAGTTTGATGAGCTGGTATTGAAGGCGGCGAGGGATGGGGGGATTTGAAGATACAGAGAAACTTAATCGTGTACCAAACTCTAAAGCCATTCCTCGCATACAGGTGATGTGCAAAAATATGACTGCGGCAATTTCAAAGTCACAAGATCAAGATGAAGCGCCATTAGGTAGGGAGGCGTTGTTTGAACAAGTCAAAGAGTCTACGGCGCGTAACCGCAACTTCTTTTTCATCTGGATTGCTTTTTCCCTATACGTCATAGTCACTACAACAGCCACGACCGACCTTCAACTACTATTACCCTATTCCACCATAACCCTACCTACAGTCGGCGTGCAGCTACCGTTACTCGGATATTTCTTCGTTACACCATGGCTGATATTAGTATTACATTTTAATTTGCTACAAAATCTCGACACTCATGCTCATAAATTATGGCAATGGGCACGATACTACCCCGACTGTCAGCCACCACGCGCTTTGTTACAAGCCTACATCTTCGATTTTGCGATGCTGGAGCGCGGCGCAACCTTCGAGAAAATAACCCGCTGGGCTGTGCGCCTATTGTGTTACGCCCTAGGGCCTATAACCATAGGCATAATGCTATGGCGTTTCACCGATTATCAAGACATCTTGATTACTTTATCGCACTTAACCGCGTTCCTGATCAGCACCACTATTGTTATAAAAGCACGCAATCGACTACCTCAATTTCAGCCAGAGACGTCGCCCACAGGATGGGCCATTTTCCGATCCAGACGCTTTGCCTTACCTCGTTTTATACTCCTACTACACCGTGCGCTAGGGATTCCCGGACTACTACTCACAGCCATTGTTTTGTTAGAAACAATGTGGATATTAGAATTGCATTATAATCAAAATGCTTGGTTACTGAGTGAACTACCTAAGAAAATGGAGGCATTTGTGCCACGCCTGGTTGTGTCTCCGAATACTTCACTGGTAAGCCTGGGTGACAATCAAAAACTCATGGCAGAACTAGATGGTGAACAAGACTTTAAGATATGGTGGGAAAAGCACGGTATAGGTGCTGATCTACGAGATCGCAGCCTACAAGGAGCCGTACTGCGTGGTGTGGATATGCGAAAATCTCTACTAAGTAATACATATTTACAAGGAGCAATATTGACAGACACACAATTGAATGGGGCTGATTTCACCAAAGCGCAAATGCAAGGAACAAACTTTACACGCAGCCAAATACAGAGCGCAGATTTTTCTAATGCTATATTGCACGGCGCGAATTTGTCATTCGTACAATTTCATGAAACTACTTTCCGCGAAACACATCTTCAAGCAGCGAATATGAGCGGAGCTTACCTTCAAGAAGCCGACTTATCTACCACGCAGCTCCAATCTGCAAACTTATCTAATGCACATCTTCAAGGAACGATATTTCCGAAAAAATATCTGGCAGGTGTAAATTTTATCGGCGCCAACCTGCAAGGAGCTGATTTATCCAGCGCACTCTTATATGGCGCTAACTTAAATCACACGAACCTCCAAGGAGCATATTTATCCAATATTCAATTGCAAGGTGGCAGCTTGATTATGTCTCAGCTACAAGGTGCATATTTGGGAGGCGCGCATCTCGAAGGTGTTAATTTATTTGAAGCGCAATTACAAGGAGCAGATTTAAAAAATGCCCATCTCCAAGGCGCAATAATCGGGAATACCACCATTAATCAGATACCAGATTTCTTAGGAACGCCATTATCATTTCACTGGGAAGCAAACGCCGACGATAGTGACTGGATAAAATTACTTGATGGGGTGAAAGAAAATACTAAAATTAAATTACAACGCGCTTCAGATCGATCTAAATTACTGCCTCCTCCAGAATTACAAAAGCAGCTTCCGACACTCATGCATTGGGATGGTGATTTTGTAAAAGCAGCTAAAAATACTGCCTTAGTTTTATGTAAGATAAATGTTGAGGCTGTACAAGGTGCCCTCCTAAACTGGACTGACCCCCTAGAAATTGATCATCTTTCTCCTGATCCTCATCAACAAGCTTCTATTTTAGCTGACACCTTACTCGATGAAATCACTTGTCACCCACATATAAAAGCCATTTGTCATCTCGCGAAGGAACATGATTTAAAACTCCGTAATATAAAATCGTGCAATAGGTAATTAGCAGTGGCCCCCGCCCGTTGGACAGTGACTGGACGATGATAAGTGCTTTCCTCCATCATGAGCAACAGGCTCTGGAGAGAAGCAATGAAACGAAAGAGACGCACCCATTCACCTGAGTTCAAGTCGAAGGTGGCCCTGGCAGCGATTCAGGGAGATCTGACGATGGCGGAGATGGTCAAGAAGTTCGATGTTCACGCCAACCAGATTACCGAGTGGAAGAAGCAGCTGC
>CAMYKQ010000013.1 GCA_947259075.1 uncultured Gammaproteobacteria bacterium
CACCGGCCCCAATCCACGTGTCGGTTGCGTCTTGGTGCGCGACGGCGCCGCGGGCGCGGTCACCCGCCGCGCGCAGCGCCAGCACCTCGGCGTGCGGCCCGCCCGCGCGCGCGTGCCAGCCCGCGCCGATCACGGCGCCGTCGCGCACCAAGACGCAACCGACACGTGGATTGGGGCCGGTGGAATAGAGTCCGCGGGCGGCGAGTTGCAGGGCCCGGCTCATGAATTGGTAGTCAGCGGCGGTGAACATAGGCGGTCGGTTTTGGTGTTCCGCGATAAAGATGAACAGATGTGATTTTCGTAAACTCTCTCCCGCTAAGCAAAGGAGAAACTTACAGCACAATCTCGATGCGGATACCCGCTTGGGTTTTCAGCCGTGTCTATTCTTAAAGAGCCGTGGCGAACGGCCAGCAATCCGCATTAATAAGACCCGGGCTCATGAACGCCAGCGGCCTCTCACGCGGCCGGGTTTTTCCGCTTGCCCTGCGCGTCGGGCAACAGGGAGATTTGCTGCTTGGCCGCCTCCGGCGGCGGGGAATTCTGCAGACGTTCGATCTCCTCGCGGAAGGCATTCACATCTTGGAAGCTGCGGTAGACGGAGGCGAAGCGCACATAGGCCACTTCGTCCAAGCCGCGCAAGGCCTCCATCACCCATTCGCCCAAGACTTGCGAGCTGATTTCGCGCTCGCCGCTGGCCCGCAGACGATGGAGCAATTGAGTGATGCTTTCCTCGAAACGTTCGACGGCGACGGGCCGCTTTTCCAGCGCGCGCAACATACCCCCGCGCAGCTTGTGTTCGTCGAAGACCTCGCGGCGGCCGTCACTCTTGACGATAGGCGGCAACGCGAGTTCGGCGTTTTCAAAGGTGGTGAAACGCTCGGCGCAGCTCAAACATTCGCGGCGGCGGCGCACGGCGTGGCCCTCGCTGGCGAGCCGCGAGTCGACGACCTTGGTGTCTTCCGCACCGCAAAAGGGACAACGCATGCGCGCTCCTCGAGCCTTTAAGTCACGTCAATCAACACGGTCTATTTTTGATAGACCGGAAAGCGCTTGGTGATCTCGGCCACCTGTTTGTGCACCCGTTCCTGCGTCGCCGGGTCGTTGAGATTGGCCAGCAGATCGCAGATCCAGCCCGCCAGCTCCCGCGACTCCGCCACCTTGAAACCGCGGGTGGTGATGGCCGGCGTGCCGATGCGGATGCCGCTGGTGACGAAGGGCGAACGCGGGTCATTGGGCACGGCGTTTTTGTTCACGGTGATGTCACAGGCGCCCAAGGCCGCCTCCGCGTCCTTGCCGGTGATGTCCTTGTCGATCAGGTCCAGCAAGAAGAGGTGGTTGTCGGTGCCGCCGGAAACCACCTTGAAGCCGCGCGCCACCATGGTTTCGGCCATGGCCCGCGCGTTCTCCACTACCTGCTGCTGATAAGCCTTGAATTCCGGTTGCAGCGCCTCTTTGAAGGCCACGGCCTTGGCGGCGATGACGTGCATCAGCGGCCCGCCTTGGGTGCCGGGGAACACCATGGAATTGAGCTTCTTTTCGATGTCGGGATTGGCCTTGGCCATGATCATGCCGCCGCGCGGTCCGCGCAGGGTTTTGTGGGTGGTAGTGGTGGTGACATCGGCGATCTGCACCGGGCTGGGGTAACAACCGGCGGCGATCAGGCCCGCGACATGGGCGATATCCACGAAGAGATACGCCCCCACCTCGTCGGCGATGGCGCGGAAACGCGCCCAGTCCACGACCCGCGAATAGGCGCTGAAGCCGGCGACGATCATCTTCGGCTTGTGTTCGCGGGCCAGCGCATCCACTTGATCGTAGTCGATTTCGCCAGTGGCGGTATCCAGCCCGTACTGCACCGCGTTGTATATTTTTCCGGAAAAATTGACCTTGGCACCGTGGGTGAGATGGCCGCCGTGGGCCAGGCTCATGCCCAGAATGGTGTCACCCGGATTGAGCAGGGCCATGTACACCGCGGCATTGGCCTGCGAACCGGAATGAGGCTGGACATTGACGTAGTCGGCGCCGAAGAGCTCTTTGGCGCGGTCGATGGCCAATTGCTCGGCGATATCCACATATTCGCAACCGCCGTAATAACGTTTGCCGGGATAACCTTCCGCATATTTATTCGTGAGCACGGAGCCTTGCGCCTCCAGCACCCGGGGGCTGGCGTAATTTTCCGAGGCAATGAGCTCAATATGCACTTCTTGGCGTTTGGTTTCCTGATCGATGGCCGTCCACAAGGCGTCATCAAAGCCGGCGATCTGCATATCTCGTGTAAACATCTTTCTCACCTGGGCTAGCTAAAAAGGGCTGGAAAAGGGGGCAAGGATACCTGATTTCACCGCGGCTTGCAGTACGCCCAGCCACTTTACCGCCCCTGGATCCATGCTATATTACTCAGGGCGCGCTGGGCTTGATTTGGAATATGCCCGGTGGCGGGGGAGGCCGGCCATGGTGGCCCGCTAACAAAGCCAGCGAAACACACGGAATTTTAGATAGCGTTCAGCACCCGGTAACAGGGATAGGCTGGGCGCGTTCAACATGGATGGATAACAATAGGAGCAATCCATGTTGCCTGATAATAAAGAAAATATTTTGGGTGCCAGCGTAACCAAAAAGATCCTTCGCCTCCTTGAGCCGTTAAAACGGAGCGAGAGTGGCGCCAGCATATTCGCCTATATTGAACACACTCTCTGTACGGCCGCACTGCACAATCAGGACGTCGAGCAAGCCTATACCGGCCTGCTGAGGGTGCTGCTAGACACCCTAGCCCAGCAGCTGCCCAACGGTTCACCGCTGCAGGTACAAGTAAAATTACTGGAAATGCGTCTCACGCCGCCCTTCGCCGCGACCGACCTGGCGGAGTTGCGGGACTTTCTCGACTCACGCATCGATGACATTAATCGCGGCCTCCGCGAGAGCGGCAAGGCCATCGAAGACAGTCTTTCGCCCTTACTGAAAAGCTTCAACATCCATGACAACAAAACGGAGCTGGAACCCAGCGCCGAAGATGTCATACAAGAAGAGGCGGAAGAACGTCCCACTGACGCCGAAATCGATGCCGATTATCCGAAAAATCATCTCCACGAACGGCGGGTGGACAGTTCCTACCGCCGCCACTTGGATGAAAAACGTCAAGGTATCCAGCGTATACAACTCGCCTTGGCGCAACAGGTGTCGGCCTGCATCAAAAACAATCAGTCCATCGGCGCCATGCTGGCGAAAGGATTGGAGAATTTGCGGGAATTCGACACCCAGCAAGACATCATGGTGCTGCGCGAACAATTCATGAATGAAACCCAAATCATGCTCAGCGAGCACCAGATAATCGCCGATAAACTCGAGGAAGCGCAAAATTTCCTCGGCGTCATCGAGTCCGACAGCCAGCAACTAAGCGACGAGCTGACCCGCATCCATTTGCTGAGCCTCACCGATGACCTCACCGGCCTGCCCAACCGCCGCGCCTTCATGCGCCGGCTGCAGGACGAAGTGAGCCGCGTGCAACGTTACGGCAATCCCTTATCCTTGGCCTTGATCGATCTGGATGGCTTCAAAGCCGTCAACGACAAACTCGGACATGCCGCGGGTGATGAAGTATTGCGGGTGATGGCCGCGGAGATTCTCTCGATTTTCCGCCACCACGACTTAGTGGCCCGTTACGGCGGTGAAGAGTTCGCCGTGCTCTTGCCCAACACCCATGTGGAAGGCGCGCTGCGGGCCTTACGCAAAGTGCAAAAACGCGCGCAGGAAACCAGCGTTGAATACGACGGCAGCAGCATCCCGCTGCCCAGTTTCTCCGCGGGACTCACCCTCTACCGCCCGGGCGAAAGCCCAGAGTCCATCATTAAACGCGCCGATCACACCCTCTATCGCGCCAAGCGGCTCGGCCGTAATCGCGTTGAGTTCGACCAGCCCGACGCCAACACCACCACGGCGTAAACGCGCGGCGCTCAATATCTCATTAGATTAGAACCACGGAAATGCCTCGAGCGAGGCCGGCCCTGAAACGCTTCAGGGCCGCGCGTCGAGTTCGGCGTTGTCTTTCTTGACCGGCATCAAATCGGCTTTACTCACACCCAGCCACAAGGCGATGGCACTGGCCACGTAGATCGACGAGATCGTACCGACCATGATGCCCGCGATAAGGGTGATGGAGAAGTTGCGGATCAAATCACCGCCGAAGAACAGCAGGGCCAGCACCGCCAAAAGGGTCACGAACGAGGTCATGGTGGTGCGGGCCAGGGTTTGATTGATGGAGTTATTCATGATCTCCACGGGTTCACCCTTGCGCATCTTGCGGAAGTTCTCACGGATACGATCGAACACCACGACGGTATCATTCACCGAATAACCGATCACCGCCAGCATCGCCGCCAGCACGGTGAGATCCACTTCCAAGCCCAACAGGGAAAACATGCCGGCGGTGATGATGATGTCATGCAGGGTAGCGACGATGGCGCCCAAGGAAAAACGCCATTCGAAACGAATCATCACGTAAATGAAGATGCCGATGAGCGCCACCAGCACCGCGAGAAAACCGTCATTGGACAACTCCTCGCCCACTTGCGGCCCCACGAACTCCACCCGCCGCAATTGCACGCCCTCCTCACCGACATGCGCGCGCAAGGCCTTGAGCATGCCTTCACTGACTTGGGCGTTGTCTCGTCCTTCACCCGGCGGCACGCGGATCAATACATCTTGGCTCGTGCCGAAGAATTGCACCACCGCCTTGGGATAGCCGCCCTGCTCCAAGGCTTGGCGTACGCCATTAAGCTCCACGGACTGTTCGTAGCGCACTTCCACCAGCACGCCGCCGGTGAAGTCGATGCCTAAATTGAAACCGCGCACGAAGAAGGAAACGATGGAAACGGCGACCAGCGTCAGCGACAGAATGATCGCGATACGGCGCTTGCCCATGAAGTCGATGTTAGTGTTATCCAGTGAAAAGGCCATGCTGTAATCCTCAGACCGCCAAGCGGTCAATACGCCGCCGGCCGCCGTAAACCAAATAGACCAAGGAACGCGTGCCCATCAGGGCGGTGAACATGGATGTGAGAATACCGATACACAGCACCACCGCGAAGCCCTTCACCGGGCCGCTGCCCAAGGCGAACAGCATGATGCCGGCGATCAGGGTGGTGATATTGGCGTCGGCGATGGTGCCCATGGCACGCTCATAACCCGCCTCGATACTGGCATACGGCGAATTGCCGCCGCGCAATTCCTCGCGGATACGCTCATAAATAAGCACGTTGGCGTCCACCGCCATGCCCACGGTGAGCACGATGCCGGCGATGCCGGGCAAGGTCAGCGTGGCCTGCATCATCGACAATACGGCGATGATGAGAATTAAATTGGTGAGCTGGGCGGCGCTGGCGAACAGACCGAACACTTTATAGCGCAACACCATGAATACCATCACCAGCACGAAACCAATCAGACAGGACATGAAGCCCTTGTCGATATTTTCTTGGCCCAGGCTGGGACCAACGGTGCGCTCCTCGATAATATCGATGGGCGCCGACAGCGCGCCCGCGCGCAGCAACAGCGCCAAGGTGCGCGCCTCTTCCGGGCTATCCAGCCCGGTAATCTGAAACCGTTTGCTGAAAGTTTCGCGGATAGTCGCTTGGTTGATGACTTCTTCCACGCGCTTCTTGGTCTTCATCGCTTCGCCGTTGACATAACGGGTCTCGATTTTATTTTCGATGAACACCACCGCCATCAGCTTACCGACGTTCTCGCGGGTGGTATTGAGCATGGAACGCGCGCCCTTGCCATCCAGGCTGATCGACACCGCGGCGCTGCCGTCGCGCTGATCGATGGTGGAGGCGGCGTCGGTGATGGAATCACCGGTGATGATGATGCGTTTTTGCAGCAGCACCGGCTCACCCTGGCGCGTGCGGTAAAGCCGTGAAGCCGGCGGCACCCGTCCCGCCACCGCCTCACTGGCGCTGTGCTCTTCGTCCACCATGCGGAATTCCAGGGTGGCGGTGGCGCCGAGAATCTCCTTGGCGCGCGCGGTGTCCTGCACGCCTGGCAGTTGCACCACGATGCGATCCTCGCCCTGCTGCTGAATCACCGGCTCGGCCACGCCCAGCTCATTGACGCGATTGCGCAGGGTGGTGATGTTCTGTTGTACCGCGAAACGCTGGGTCTCGCGCTGCTGTTGTTCGGTGAGTTGGGCGATGAGCACCTGACCGTCACCTTCATCGCGCTCGGTCAGCTGCAATTCGGAAAAATTTTTGCGGATGTAGTCGCTCGCCGCCTCGAAATCTCCGGCATCGCGGAGCTTGATCTCCACCGTATTCGCCCGGCGCGCCACCGACAGATAGCGCACCTTTTCATCACGCAATGAAGCGCGCAAATCTTCCACATAGCGCTCCGCGCTCTGTTCCAGCACCGCCGCCATGTCCACTTGCATCAGAAAATGCACGCCGCCACGCAAGTCCAAACCCAGGTACATGGGCTTGGCGTTGATCGCGCGCAACCAGCCGGGGGTGGTGGGCGCCAAGTTGAGCGCGACGATGTAATCATCACCCAGTTCGCGCTTAACCAGATCTTGCGCCTTGAGCTGCGCCTCGGTGTCACTGAAACGCACCAGCAGATTACCCGGCGACAACTCGGTGCCGCGCATGGCGAGACCCGCCTCTTGCAGCATGACCTTGATGCGGCTCTCGGTGGCGCCGTCCACTTTCGCGCCGCGGGTGGATGAGACTTGCAAAGCGGGGTCTTCACCGAAGAGATTGGGCATGGCATAGAGGCAGCCCACGAGCAAGATCGACGCGATCAGGAGGTATTTCCAAAGCGGATAACGGGTGGTCATGGGATGTGCTTTCTCTGCTCCAGCGGGCCGGGGTGCGGCTTAATTCTTCACGGTGCCCTTGGGCAAAACGGAGGTCACCGCATTGCGTTGCACCTTGACGCGCACGCCGTCGGCGATCTCCACGGTAACGAAGCTGGCATCGACCTCGGTGACCTTGCCGAGTATGCCGCCGCTGGTGACCACTTCATCATTCTTGGCCAGGGCGTCGACCATCTTGCGGTGTTCCTTGGCGCGCTTCATCTGCGGCCGCATGAGCAAGAAATAGAAGATCACGAAGATGATAATGATGGGCACGAAGCCCAGTAAACCCGCGTCTTGACCCGCGGCGGGGGCGGCTTCCGCCCATGCGTCTGAAATGAAAAAACTCATGATAAACCCTTTTCCTTTTTGAAATTCCTCAGCGCCGGCCCGCGCCGGGCGGGGTCGCGAAAGGCCGGTATTATGCCACAGGCGGCTTGCTTTGCGCGCGCCCCTCATAAAATTCCCGGACATAGGCGCCAAGCCTCCCGGCGGCGATGGCCTCGCGCAATTCGCGCATCAATTGTTGATAGTAATAGAGGTTGTGGATGGTGTTGAGCCGCGCGCCCAAAATCTCGTTGCACTGATCGAGGTGGCGTAAATAGGCGCGGCTGTAATGGCGGCAGGTGTAACAGCCGCAAGCCTCATCCAGCGGCCGCGGGTCGTCGCGGTAGCGGGCATTGCGGATGCGGATCTCGCCGGTGCTGACGAATAAATGGCCGTTGCGGGCGTTGCGGGTGGGCATGACGCAATCGAACATATCGATGCCGCGCCGCACCGCCTCGACCAGATCCTCCGGCGTGCCCACGCCCATCACATAACGCGGCCGCGCGGCGGGCAAGCGCCCGGCCACCTCGTCGAGGATGTGCAGCATCTCGTGTTTGGGCTCCCCCACCGACAAGCCGCCGAGGGCATAACCATCGAAACCAATGTCCACCAGCCCCGCCAAGGATTCATGGCGCAAATGCGGATACATGCCGCCTTGGACGATGCCGAACAGCGCGGCGGGATTATCGCCGTGCGCCTGTTTACTGCGCGCGGCCCAGCGCAAGGATAATTCCATCGACTCCCGCGCCTGCTGTGCGCTGGCGGGATAGGGCGTGCATTCGTCGAAGATCATCACGATGTCCGCGCCCAGGGCGCGCTGCACCGCCATGGATTCCTCGGGACCGAGAAACACCTTGTCGCCGTTGACCGGAGACTGAAAGCGCACACCGTCCTCGCTGATCTTGCGCAGCTCGCCGAGGCTGAACACCTGAAAACCGCCGGAGTCGGTGAGGATGGGGCCGTCCCAATGCATGAAGCCGTGGAGGTCACCGTGCAGCTGGATGACCTCGGTGCCCGGGCGCAACATTAAATGAAAGGTATTGCCAAGGATGATCTCCGCCCCGATGCCGCGCAGCTCCTCCGGCGTCATCGCCTTCACCGTGCCATAGGTGCCCACCGGCATGAAGGCCGGGGTCTCCACCGTGCCGCGCGCGAAGGTCATGCGGCCGCGGCGGGCGGCGCCGTCCGTCGTCATCAACTCAAATTCCATCGTTCTCTTTCGCCTGTAACGACTCGCGGCGCGTAACGAACATCGCGTCGCCGTAACTGAAAAACCGGTACTGCTGCCGCACCGCGTGGCGATAGGCGTTCATGGTCTGCTCATAACCGGCAAAGGCGCACAACAGCATTAACAAGGTGGATTCGGGCAGGTGAAAATTGGTCACCAGCGCATCCACCACCCGGAAATGATAACCGGGATAGATAAATAAACGGGTCTCACCCTCGAAGGGCCGCAATTCGCCGCCGGCCGCCGCGCTCTCCAGGCTGCGCGCAACCGTGGTGCCCACCGCGATCACCCGGCCGCCGCGCGACCGCGCCGCGCTCACCTGCGCGCACAGCGCCGCGGACACCGACAGCCGCTCAGCGTGCATCCGGTGCGCCGTCAGCTCCTCAACCCGCATCGGTTGAAAGGTGCCCGCGCCCACGTGCAAGGTCACGAAGGCCGTCTCCACCCCCGCCGCGCGCACCTCTGCCAGCAAGGCCTCGTCGAAATGCAAACCGGCGGTGGGCGCGGCCACCGCGCCGGGCACGCGGGCATAGACGGTTTGGTAGCGGGCGCGATCCTCGGCGGCATCGGCGCGGTCGATATAAGGCGGCAAGGGCATGTGGCCGTGCTGCTCCAGCAACGCCAGCACCGGCTGCTCAGCGGCGAAGGCCAATTCGAACAAATCCCCCTCGCGCCCCCGCACCTCGGCCGCGATCACGCCCTCTAAAAGCACGCGCGCGCCCGCTTTAGGTGCCTTACTCGCGCGAATCTGAGCCATCACCCGCCGCTCATCCAGCACCCGCTCCACCAGCACCTCGATCTTGCCGCCGCTTTCTTTCACACCGTAGAGACGGGCGGGGATGACCCGGGTGTCGTTAAAGACCAGCAGATCACCGGGCCGCAATAAACCGGGCAAATCCCGGAAGACGCGATCGTTCAAAGCGCCACTGCGGCCGTCGAGACAAAGCAAGCGGCTGGCGCCGCGCGCGGCCGGGGGGCGTTGGGCGATGAGCGTATCGGGGAGGGTGTAATTGAAATCACTGCGGCGCATGACGCGCGCATAGTAACAAGTTCAGCCGCCATGGAGTAAGGGCGCGCAACAAATCACTTGCCCGCGGCGAATAAATTCATATACTAGCCGCCTGGCGGCCGGGATGGCGGAACTGGTAGACGCGCCGGACTCAAAATCCGGTGATGGTGACATCGTGGGAGTTCGATTCTCCCTCCCGGCACCAAACATAATCATGAACAATGAAGCCGCCCGCTCCTGCAATTATCACCTTGGCCTACCCACGGGCCGCGATCTTGTCCTAAGATCAATCTATTCGCCACGCATGGCCTCATCTGCATGGGCCGCCATAATCGGGCATACTATTTGCGTCAAGTATTTTGCCGGCGGCACGAAAAAGAATTCTGCTCAACTTAAAAAATTGGAAGAAACCTATGACAGGCACACGCTTTAGCATCGAAGTCCAAGCCACACTGCCGGCGCGTTTGCAGCGCCTGGAAGAACTGGCCAACGACCTACTCTACAGCTGGGACCGCCGGGTACGCGGCCTCTTCGTGCGGCTCGACCCCGAGCTCTGGGAACAATGCGGCCACAGCCCCAAGACTTTTTTACGGCGGGTGTCGCAGTCGCGCCTTGACGCCACCGCGGAAGACCGCGTATTCGTGGAAGACTTCAACCGCGCGCTGTCCGCCTACGACACCTACCGCCAGGAAGGCATGCGTCCCGAAGCGGTGCCGCACCTGGATGCGCAAAAAGATTTGATCGCCTATTTCTGCGCCGAATTCGGCTTTCACGAAAGCCTGCCCATCTACTCCGGCGGCCTCGGCATCCTCGCCGGCGACCACTGCAAAGCCGCCAGCGACCTTGGCCTGCCCTTCGTCGCCGTGGGCCTGCTCTACCGCCAAGGCTATTTCACCCAAACCATCGACGGCCACGGCAAACAAATCGCCCACTACATGCAAACCGACTTTGGCCAGCTGCCGCTCAAGGCGGCACGTAACGGCGAGGGCCAAGAGCTGTACGTCCACGTCAATATCGCTCAGCGCCGCGTCACCCTCAAGGTGTGGGAGGTATTGGCCGGACACATCAAACTCTATCTGCTCGACAGCGATGTACCTGAAAACTCCAACGAAGACCGCTCCATCACCTATCAACTCTACGGCGGTGATATTCACACCCGCATCCAACAGGAGATCGTGCTGGGCATCGGCGGCGTGCGCGCCCTGCGCGCCTTGGGACTCAAACCCACGGTGTGGCATATCAACGAGGGCCACGCGGCCTTCCAAATTCTGGAACGCATTCGCGAGCGCGTGGAGCGTGGCCAAGATTTCGCCAGCGCCCGCGAAGTGGTGGCCGCCGGCACCGTGTTCACCACCCACACCCCGGTGGCCGCCGGTCACGACATCTTCGATCACCATTTGATGGAAAGCTATTTCGCGCACTATGTGCCGCAGCTCAACATCGACATGGCGGAATTTCTGCTCTTGGGCGCCAGCCCGGGCAATGAACGCGGCTTCAATCAAACCGCCCTCTCCCTGCGCTGCTCACGTTTTCACAACGGCGTCAGCCGCATTCACGGCGGCATGGCCTCGCGCATGGAGGCGTATATCTGGCCCGAGGTGCCGCACGAGGAAAACCCGGTGAGCTACGTCACCAACGGCGTGCATGTACCCACCTTCCTCGCCCGCGAATGGATGAGCCTGTTCGATATGCGCTTCGGCGGCGAATGGCGCAACGAACTAACCAATGAAGACTACTGGTCGCGGGTGGATGACATTCCCGATCACAGTTTTTGGAGCCTGCGCCAATCACTGAAGTCGGAGCTCTTGAACGAGACCCGGCAGCGCGCCTTACGTCAATACCGCCGCTGCGGTCTCAGCGCCACGCAAATCAAACGGCTCACCACCGCGCTGTCGCCCGACAACACCGACACCCTGGTGCTGGGTTTCGCGCGGCGTTTCGCCACCTATAAACGCGCCACCCTGCTGTTCGCCGACCCGGCCCGGCTCGCGCGTCTGCTCAATGATCCCGCGCGTCCCGTGTTGCTGATCTTCGCGGGCAAGGCCCATCCCCACGACATACCGGGGCAGAACCTCATCCAACAGATACATGAGTTCTCGCACCGCCCGGAATTCGAAGGCAAGATCATCCTGCTCGAAGGTTACGACATGTCGCTGGCGCGCAAGCTGGTCACCGGCGTCGATGTGTGGCTGAACACGCCGCAGTATCCGCTGGAGGCCAGCGGCACCTCGGGCGAGAAGGCCGGCATCAACGGCGTGCTCAACCTCAGCGTGCTCGACGGCTGGTGGGGCGAGGGCTATTCCGGCGACAACGGCTGGGCCATCACCCCGCACGGGCCGGAGTACGAGGCCGCCTTCCGCGACCGTGAAGAAAGCAACGAACTGCTGGATATCCTCGAAAAGGAAATCATCCCTTCCTACTATCAGCGCAACGGCCACGGCTACCCGGAACAGTGGGTCAAGATGTCCAAGAACTCGATGAAGACCCTCATCCCGCGCTACAACGCGCAGCGCATGTGCATGGACTACGTCAGCCGGTTCTATGGCCCCGCCAGCCGCCAGTGCCGCGCCATGAGCGAACAAAACAACACGCCCGCCCGCGAACTGGCGGCATGGAAAAAACAAATCAACGCCCGCTGGGAAGGCGTCCGCCTGCACCGCGTCGATCCCGCCCCGCTGCGGATGCAGGCGGGTCAAACCCTGCCCATTGAAGTGGGGGTCAAACTCAATGGCCTGCAGGCGCAAGACGTCACCGTGGAATGCTTAATAGGCAGTCTTGATGAAACCGATGAGCTGGCGGTGCAGGCGCGGCATTACTTTCAAGCCGTGGACAAGGGGCAGCACGGCGAAACGCTTTACCGCCTCGAATTGGCCCCGCCGCTGTCGGGTTTGCAACACTATAAAATCCGCATCTACCCCCATCATCCCTTACTCAGCCACCGCTTCGAGATGGGCTGGATGAAATGGCTGTAGCGTAAGCACACGCCACGGCGGCGCCGGCCTCATGCCGCCGTGGCGATTTCCCGGCGTTGAATCTTCCGCTGCGTTCTAGGGAAGCTCTGAATAATTCCATCCTGGAATTCTCAGAGCACGGAAAGCGAAAAATGCGATTTTCGCTTTCCTTCATTTTCAATGGCCTGCCGCCATTGAAAATGGCGGCACATCCGTGTGCCGCAGGAACCTCTGAATAAATCAGAGGCTCCCTAGTTTTTAGGCGGCACGCGCCCATAAATCTCCGCGAAACGCCGCAACCGCGGCGCGAGCGCGGCGTCGGCTTGCGCCCACTCGAAACGCCAGCGCCAATTACCGGCGTCGGTGCCGGGGGTGTTCATGCGGTGGCGGCCGTCCAAGGCCAAGGCGTCCTGCATGGGGATGACCGCCAGGGTGGCGACGGAGGCCATGCAGGCGCGGATCAGCGGCCAGGGCATGGCCTCGCTGGCGCAATGGAGATAGTCGCACACGTACTCGCGCGCGTGCGGCGGCAGCGCCTTATACCAGCCCACGGTGGTGTCGTTGTCGTGGGTGCCGGTGTAGACCACCGAGAGCGTCCGGTGATTGTGGGGCAGATAGGGGTTGGCCGGCCCGCCGTCGAAGGCGAACTGTAAAATTTTCATGCCGGGAAAACCGTAACTCAAGCGCAGGGCATCGACCTCGGCGGTGATGATACCCAAATCTTCCGCCACCACCGGCAGCGGATCGAAATACGCGCACAAGGTTTTAAACAGCGCATCGCCCGGGGCCTGCACCCAGCGCCCGTGCATGGCGGTGTCGTGATCCGCCGGTATTTCCCAATAGGCCTCGAAGCCGCGGAAGTGATCGATGCGCACCAAATCGAACAGGCGCAATTGGCTCTTCACCCGGGTAATCCACCATTGAAAGCCATCCTGCCGCATGCGGTCCCAGCGATAGTGCGGATTACCCCAGCGCTGGCCGGTGGCGGAAAAATAATCGGGCGGCACACCGGCCACCACCGTGGGGCGGCCGTCGGCGCCGAGCTGAAAATAATCGCGCTGCGCCCATACGTCGGCGCTGTCGTGGGCGACGAAGATCGGCATATCGCCGAACAGCAGCACCCCATGGCGGTTGGCATAGGCCTTCAGCGCCAGCCATTGCCGCATGAACACGAACTGCTCGAAGAAAATCCCTTGGATCTGCTCATGAAACCGCTGGCGCGCCGCGGCCAGCGCGGCGGGCTCCCGGTCGCGCAAGGGCGCGGGCCAATCCACCCACGCGGCGTGTTGATGTGCCTCGCGCAAGGCGCGGAACAAGGCGTAGTCTTCCAGCCAATGCGCTTCGGCCGCGACGAAGTCGGCGTACTGGCGCTGCTGATCGGGCTGGGCGCGCTGTTGAAAACCGCGGCGCGCCTGATCGAGCAAGGTGCTCCAAAGCGGCGGCGCCGCTGGCACGGCATCGAGCCAGCCGGCCTCCACCAAGGCCTCGACGCTGATGAACTCGGCGTTACCGGCATGCAGGGACAAACATTGATAGGGTGAGCCGTCATCGTGCGTCGGCCCCACCGGCAGGGTCTGCCACACGCTGTGCCCGGCCGCCGCGAGAAAATCAACGAAGCGATAGGCCTCGGCACCCAAGGTGCCGCAAGCCCCGCCGCCGGGCAGCGAGGTGATATGCAGTAATATCCCCGCCCGCCGTTGCGCCAATGGATTATTCACCTTGCCTATCGACTCGCTCGTTAATTCGTTTGACCAGGCCGCATGGTGCCGCTATGACCCGCATTGGCACCGCCGTGACTAATAGCGTGCGTTAAATAATCGGGCGGTTCCTCGCCGATTAAGTGATAGAGATTGGCGAGGTGCAGGCGATACAGCCGCTCGAAGTCACTCACGCTTTCCGCCGGATTGTAATCACCGAACCACCAGCACCAATCGGACCCTTCGCACACCGCCAATTGGTGTTCCGCCGCGGCGAGGGCATCACCCGTGAGCCGGCCGGCGTTCACCGCCCGGTCGAAGGCCTGTTTAGCCTCACCCAAGATATCCCAGGCGCGGTTTTTGTCGGCGTCGCCGATCCAGGTTGAGAAACTGCCGTAGACCCAGCTGCCCGCCACCAGGCGCGGCAACACGCCGGGCTGGCCGCCTTTGGTCAAATAATCGGAGAAGGTGGTGAGCTCGATACGCGGATGCGCGGACAATTTTTTATACAGCGCGCTTAAAAAGTAGTAACCATTGCTGGGGTAGTATTCCCAAGCGTTTTCGCCGTCGAGGATGATGGGCACCAAATAGCTTTGCTGTTCATCCACGCTGTTGGCGATGGTCTCGAGGTGGTTGACCAAATTGGCGGCGGCATCGTCACCGTGCCAGGTGGCGTAGGTGAAACCGACCAGATCGGACAGGCCATCGTCACGGAAAAAACAGGCGATATCGCCGCTACCGGTCAATTTGTAAGGCCGGTACAAGGCGCGCTCGCGGCCCTGCTTTAAATCCACGCGCGCCGCTTGCAAACTGTGGCCCAAGACCGCGCCGCCGGTCGCGGCCCATTGAAAACCGTAATCATTGAACAGGCTCAACGCCGCATCGCTCACGCTGCCCTCCGAGGGCCAGCAGCCGCGCGGACGGAAACCGAAGTGACGCTCGAAGGTGGCCAAGCCGCGTTCGATATGCCAGCGCGCCCGCGCCGCGCCGCCGGGATAGGCGGGTAGCAGCGGCAGCGGCGCGTCGGGCATGGCCTCGCGCGTGCTTTTCAAATCCAGCATGAGCGGCACGATGGGATGAGCGTAGGGGTTCACCGAGAGTTCGATCTGGCCACGTTCGGCCAAGGCCCGGTAACGGCCGATGACGCCGCCGACGAGCTCAGCGATCACGTCGAGCAATTCACGGCGCTCGTGCAAGGTGTAGCCGCTGCCTTTCTTTAGTAAACGCTCGACGCGGGCATCGGTGCGCCGCACGGTCTCGCCCACCCAGGCGAGGTGATACCACACCACTAAATCGCTGAGGTATTGCTCGCTGAAATAAGCGACGGCGGCGGGCTCGTCCTTCAACCAGGCCGCCATATGCGCCAAATGACGATAGGCCGGATAGGGTTCGATCATGCGTTCGTGATTGGCGCGCAAGCAGGACTTGATCAAGTCCAAACGCTGCTCGGCGCGTACCGGCAGGGCGGCTTCGTTCAACGCGGCCAGCAAGGGGTCACGCAGGGCGGTCGCGTCTTTGAGGTGCGACTGAATCTGCGCGGCGTAATCGGCAATCTGGTCCAGCAGCACCGGCGCGAAATTGACCACCGCCCGCGCCGCCGGCGTTTGCTCGAGATGCGCCGCCATGTCGACGTAATCCTTGATGACGTGCAGGTAGGTCCACGGCAGTTGATATTCGCCGCTGGCAAGATCGCGGTATTCCGGCTGGTGCATATGCCAGCACAGCGCCACCTGCAAACGGGTGTTAGCGGACATAATGTCTACGATCGCCCAGCATTTCGGGAATAACCAGCACCACGCCGTTTTGCGAGATGTAAAAACGTTTGGCGTCTTCTACCGGGTCTTCACCGATCACCATGCCATCGGGGATGCGGCAGTGACGATCCACCACCACCTTTTTCAAACGGCAATGGGAGCCGATCTCCACATCGGGCAAGACCACGCAGTCTTCGAGCTCCGTGCCGGCGTTGACTCTTACATTGGAGAACAACAGAGAATGATGCACTGATGCGCCGGAAATAATGCAGCCGCCGGAGACCATGGAATCCACCGCCATGCCGCGGCGGTCCTCGTCATCGAAAACGAACTTGGCGGGCGGCAATTGCGCCTGATAGGTCCAGATCGGCCAGGTTTCATCATAGAGGTTCAGCTCCGGTGTCACGCCAACCAATTCCATATTGGCCTCCCAAAATGCGTCCACGGTGCCGACATCGCGCCAATAGGCCTGCTCGCCTTCCTCGTCGCGGAAGGGATAGGCCACGACCTTATATTTGTCGATGGCCCGTGGAATGATGTCCTTGCCGAAATCATGGCTGGAGGCCGGGGTGTCGGAATCGCGAATCAACTGCTCGTACAGAAACAGTGTATTAAAAATGTAGATTCCCATGGAAACAAAGGCCGTGTCGCTGCTGCCGGGCTTGGGTGAGGGGTGCTCCGGTTTCTCGTTGAAGGCGGTCACGCGTCCATCCGAATCCACGGACATCACCCCGAAGGCCTTGGCCTCCTCCAGCGACACATCGATGGCGCCGATGGTCAGATCGGCGCCCGAGGCTACGTGATAGGCGATCATCGGACCGTAGTCCATTTTATAGATATGATCGCCCGCCAGCACCAAGACATAATCGGGCTGGTGATTGCGAATGATGTCGAGATTCTGGAATACCGCGTCCGCGGTGCCGGTATACCAGGAGGTCTTGACACGTTGCTGCGCCGGCACCAGCTCGACGAACTCACCCAGCTCCGCGCGCAGAAAACCCCAGCCCTGTTGAATGTGGCGGATCAGCGAATGGGCCTTGTATTGGGTGAGCACCGCGATGCGGCGGATGCCGGAGTTGAGACAATTCGACAGGGGAAAATCGATGATGCGGAATTTGCCGCCAAAAGGCACGGCGGGCTTGGCGCGCCATAAGGTGAGATGCTTGAGCCGCGAGCCGCGCCCCCCGGCGAGGATCAGGGCAAGTGTGTTTTGGGTAAGCCGACTGACAAAACGTTCCGTCTGCATGCGATTCATGACGGTCTCTCCCCCCATTTTTTTGTGACTCCGGCGCAAGCCGCCGACCTTGTGCAGTCACGCCGCTTCTCCCGGGCGCTAATATCATCTTAACGCTATGCTAACATTAAATCCGCAAAAAAATTGAAACGGTGTAACATCAAAATTAACACCATAAACAAGCGCCGCCGGTTCCCGAAATCGTGGGCCGTGACGCGAGGCATTGCATTGAAATGAACCATCATCGCGGTCAACTCCCCCAAGAACTCCAACTCATCATTGCAGCGCGCCATCACGACCCCTTCTCCGTGCTCGGCAAGCATCCCACTCGTAATGGCGAACTCATCCGCGCCTATCTGCCCGGCGCTGAATCAGCGGCCCTGACTGCCAGCGGCCTGCCCATGCAACGCATCAGCGGCAGCGACTTCTTCGAGTGGCGCGGTGATCGCGGCGTGATCCCCGAACATTATCAGCTGCAATGGCGCACCGGCGACGGTGAAGCCATCACCGGCTATGACCCCTATTGTTTCGCGCCCCAAGTTCCAGAATTCGATTTGCATCTCTTCAACGAAGGCCGCCATTGGCATATTTACCGCTTACTCGGGGCGCACCCGCGCGCAGTAGACGGCATCAGCGGCGTGTTATTCGCGGTGTGGGCGCCCAATGCCGCGCGCGTCAGCGTGGTTGGCGACTTCAACCAGTGGGACGGCCGCCGCCACCCCATGCGTATTCGCGGCGGCAGCGGGATCTGGGAGTTGTTCATCCCCGGCCTGAGGCCCGGCACCCTGTATAAATTCGAACTGCGCAATCGCGACAGCGGCTTCATCTATCTTAAGGCCGACCCCTACGGTCAACAATTCGAGCGGCGCCCCAGCACCGCCTCGGTGGTGCGCAACGAAGCGGACTACACCTGGGACGATCAAGACTGGATGGCGGCGCGCGCGCAACATGATTGGCAACACGCCCCCTTATCCATCTACGAAGTGCATCTCGGTTCCTGGCAGCGCGATGAGCACGGCGGCTTTCTCAATTACCGTGAGCTGGCCCACCGCCTAGTCGACTACGTTAAACCTCTGGGCTTCACCCACATCGAATTACTGCCCATCACCGAACACCCCCTGGATGCCTCTTGGGGTTATCAAACGATAGGTAATTTCGCGGCCACCAGCCGCTTCGGCTCGCCGGACGATTTCCGCTATTTCGTCGCTCATTGCCACCGCCACGGCATCGGGGTGATGCTTGACTGGGTGCCGGGCCACTTCCCCAAAGATCCCCATGGCCTCGTGCGCTTCGATGGCAGCGCGCTCTACGAGCACGAAGACCCGCGCCGCGGTGAACAACGCGACTGGGGCACGTTGATCTACAACTATGCCCGCAATGAGGTCAAAAATTATTTACTCTCCAGCGCGGTGTTCTGGCTCGAAGAATTCCACATCGACGGCCTGCGTGTCGATGCGGTGGCCTCCATGCTGTATCTGGATTACTCGCGCAAGCCCGGCGATTGGATACCCAACATCTATGGCGGCAATGAGAACCTCGAAGCCATCGCCTTTTTACGCCAGCTCAATGAAATCACCCACGGGCAATTCCCCGGCACCGTGGTCATGGCGGAGGAATCCACCTCCTGGCCCATGGTCTCGCGTCCCACCTGGCTCGGCGGCCTCGGCTTCAGCATGAAATGGAATATGGGCTGGATGCACGACAGCCTCAGCTATATGAAGAAAGACCCGATTCACCGCCACTATCACCACGATATGCTCACCTTCGGCTTGTTGTACGGCTTTTCGGAAAATTTCGTCCTGCCCTTCTCCCACGACGAGGTGGTGCATGGCAAAAGCTCGCTGCTCTACCGCATGCCCGGTGATGAATGGCAGCGCTTCGCCAATCTGCGCCTGTTGTTTACCTATATGTACACCTACCCCGGGAAAAAGCTGATGTTCATGGGCTGTGAATTCGGCCAGGGACGTGAGTGGAATTTCGACGCGGCGCTCGATTGGCACGTGCTGGAGCACGGTTTTCACCAAGGCGTGCAGCGTCTCGTCGGCGACATCAATCAACTCTATCGCTCGCTGCCCGCGCTGCACGTTTACGACTTCGACCGGCGCGGCTTTGAGTGGATCGACTGCCACGACGCGCCGCAATCGGTGCTGAGTTATCTGCGCCGCGACGATGAACGCATCGCCGTGGTGGCGCTCAACTTCACCCCCGTGCCGCACCACGCCTATCGTTTAGGCGTGCCCTACCCGGGCCTGTACCGCGAGATATTCAACTCCGACTCCAGTCACTACGGCGGCAGCAATCTCGGTAACGCCGGCATGGTACAAGCAGAGGAATTTCCGTGGATGGGGCGGCCCTACTCCATCGCCATCAACTTACCGCCCTTAGCGGGGGTGATCTTCGTTCCCGCCGCGGGCTGAGTTCAGCTCACCCCAGCCAGCGGCCCGCCGCCAGCATCAGCGCGCCAATCAGCAAGGGCAGCGGCCACTGCCACAGCGGCGGCGCGGCCTTCGCGGGCAAATCCAGCGTGACGCAGGGCGCGGCTTCGGCGGCGGCCAAGACCCGGCGGAACACCGCCGTCGACGTGGCGCCGATGCGCGTCCACGAAGAGGACGACTGCAGCGCGCGCGCTTCCGCCAGCGCGTCGTGCAATAAGGTTTGCACCTCGGCCACCGCCGCCAAACTCAAGGCGATACGCGCCGCTAGACGTTCACGCGCCACGCCCACTACGCGCAAGGGCGCCGCCAGCCAATGCAAGGCGGCGAACAAGTCATCACGGGGCGTGAGCCGTAGCAGCAGGCTGGCGGCCAAGACCATCAAGGCCAAGGCGCCGATGCGCAGCGCGCCGTGCAGCAATCCCTCCACGCTCGGCAGCCAAACGGCCAGCGCGGGCGCGGCATGCAACACGGGGGTGCCGGGGGTGAACCAGAAATACACCACCGCCAACGACAGAAACAGCCAACGCATACGCCGCAGCATCCGCCACGCCGCGGACCAGGACCCGGCGTCCGCGTAAACGAACATAGCGGCCAGCAAAACCGCGCCCGCGAACAATTGCCCCGCTCCGCCGCTGGCGAGCGACAAGGTGAACACGACGAAACCAAGGATGCGGATGACGGGGTGCAACATGGATTACAAGATAACCCGGCTGAGGCGGCCTGAACACCTCGCCGTTACCGCGCGAACCGCAAGGCCAGGCAATTGATGGCGGGTATCGCCCAAGTCCCGCGCGCGCCAGCGGCGAAAAACGGCACGGGCATGGAACGTCTTTAAGTTTACTCCCCCGCCTAGGAGCCTGTCGGACTTGGGCGCTCGTAGCGAGCAAGGTGGGAGGGCGAGGCCAGTTTTTCGATCGTTCGAGGGAAGAGCGAAGCGAAGGGTGGAGCCGTCGCTATTTGACGAGAAGGATCGGGAAAATGGACCGCTCTCCCACCGGCGCAGTAGATCAGTCCCAAGTCCGACAGGCTCCTAGCGGCAAAATCCGCGGATTTTTCGCGGGGTCTACGCGGTAAGCCGCGGCTATGAACACGCTGGCAAGATCAAGGGCCCGCCCGTTCAGGCAAGCTGCTGTGCTAGGCTTTCCGCTTCTTGTTTTTGCTGATCGTTGCCTTCCGCAAGCACTTCATTGAGGATGTCGCGGGCGCTCTCTTGGTCACCCATGTCGATATAGGCCCGGGCCAAATCCAGCTTGGTGCCCACCACGTCGGTGCCGGCGAGGAAATCACTGTCATCTAGATTGAAGTCCATGCCACCGAAATCGGACAGCGCCGAATCCACATCCCAGGAATCGCTCTTGGCATTTACACTCGTGGCCTCGCTGAGCAACTCGTCGTCCGCGTCCACGGACTTTTTCTTACCCTGGCCCGAGGCGCCAGCATCCGGCAAGTCCAAGGCCGCCCCCAAATCCTCATCCATCGCATTCTGATCGAGGGCGGCATCGGCGAGACCATCACCACCCAGATCAAGATCCAAATCCAGCTTCTCTTCGCCAGGCGCGGCGCCTTCATCCGGCATCGCCGCATCCAAATCTAAATCCAGACTCGGCTCCTCCATGCCAAACTCGCCGCCACCCGGCTTCACGTCGCCGAATAAATCATCCGCATCCTGCTCGGGCGCCGCGTCCATGCCCAGGTCGGCCGCCTCGCCGGCCACATCACCGGCAAACAAGGCAGAGCCGGCGGCGGCCGCCGCGGCTGACGCCGCCGGCTTGGAGGCGCCGGCGCCACCGCTGAACAAGGCATGATTGGGCAATAATTCAGCGCCCATGGGCGCGATGCGATACCACAAGGGGTCATCGGGATTCTGACCCAACTCATCGTAGAGGGTCTCCGCCAAGGATTTGAACGCCTCGGTATTACGCGAGGCGTAATAAATCTCCAGCAGTTTGCCCTTGAGCTCATGGCGATGGGGGTTTTTGGCCAAGGCATTTTGAATCAACGCCTCGGCTTGTTGATAGCGGCGATAAGCGAGATAGACATCGGCCTCGACGATGGGATCGATATCACCCTCGGCGGTATGCATAACATCGAGGTCGCCAGCGGTTTGCTGCATATCACCCGCTGCGCCCTTGGCCACCTCCTCGGCCACCTCATTCATTTGCGCGCTGGCGGGCTCCTCCGCATCCATCACCGCTTCCATACTCTGCGGCGGCAGCGCTTCTTCACTCACGGCGGCAGGTTTGGCGGCGGCGACCTGCGGTTCCATCCGCGAGTCCGCGTCAAACTCCTCAGCATCATCACCGCCGCTACGGCGGCGGCGCGCAACCAGCCAGGCGACGGCCAGCAGCAACAAGGCCCCGCCACCCGCCATGGCCATGAAAGAGGGATTATCGAACAGGTCAAAAACGGGGCCGTCTTCCTGCGGCGGCGGGGCCGTGGGCGCGGAGGCGGCGGGCGCGGGCTCGGACTCTAGCGCCGGCGGCGCTTCAGCCGCGGGCGCTTCAACTGGCGGCACTTCAGCCGCGGGCGGCACTTGCGGAACAGCCGCCCCTTCGCCCAGGCGTCCTTGCAAATCGCCGAGGGTACCGTCTTTCAGGGTCAGCAAACGCTGCATCGAACTGATCTGGCCTTCCAAGGCGGAGAGACGCCCGCGCAGCTCCTCGTTCTCGCGGCGCGCGGCATCCGCCGACTCCAAGGCGATGGCCAAGTCACTACGTACTTGCTCCATGGCTTGACCAGTACTGCCGGGGGCGCCGGCGGTGGCCTGACCCGGCGCCACCAATTTGAGCCGCGGTGAAACTTCACCCTGCGTGCCCGCAGTAGCGGCGGCAACGCCACCAGGCGCGGCGGCGGTCTGTGTATCCGCCGCCATGGGTATGCCGCGCTTGGCTTGCTGCCATTGCTGATATTGGCGCGCCGCCTCGCGCTCGGCCGTTTGCGCCGACATCGCGGTCATCAACTCGCGCTCGGGCACGCGCAAGACATAGCCGGCCATGAGGTTGTTGATGTTGCCGTTGTAAAAGGCATCGGGATTGGCCTCGAGCAAGGCCAGCATGGTTTGATAAATCGTCACGCCATCATCGGGGCGCACTTGCGCCGCGATGGTCCACGCCGTATCACTGCGCTGAGTGGGGCCATAACTGCCAGCGGCGGCCCGCTTGGCCGACGGTGCCACACTCTGAGGCGGGCGCGTGGCTACTGCGGCGGGCGCGGCACTCTGCGCCGGACGCGCGGGCGCGGCAACGGCGGGTGCCGCCGTCACGG
>CAMYKQ010000014.1 GCA_947259075.1 uncultured Gammaproteobacteria bacterium
CTCGCGGCGAACGCGGCGCCGCGTCCCGGCCGCCGGTCCGCGCGGCGCGCCCTCGCGCCCGTGGACCAGGTTCAGTATCGGTTTGCGGCGCGCGGCCGCGCCCGGCGGTCCCGCGACGCGGCGCGCGTTTTATTTCCGCATCGCGCTCAGAGGCGGCGTGTGCCGCGCGCCTGCGTTCGGAAAAACTGCCGCGGGGAGCGTGCTCCGTCCGCACCTGCGCGCGCGCGGCGCGGTGACGCGTAATCGGCGCCGCAAGGGGCGCTATACCCGCCGCCGCGCGCAGGGCATTGATGTCGTCCTCATCCAATTCGCGCCACTGGCCCGGCTTCAATAAACGCGGCAAGGTCTGCGGGCCGAAACGCACCCGCATCAAGCGGCTGACGGTGATGCCTTGCGACTCCCACATGCGCCGCACCTCGCGGTTGCGTCCTTCACGCAGCACCACGTGGTACCAATGATTCATGCCTTGACCGCCGGCGTCGACGAGCGTGTCGAACTTGGCGAGGCCGTCTTCCAGCATCACGCCCTTGCGCAACGTGGCAAGCGTGCTTGCACCCACCTCGCCGAGCACCCGCACCGCGTATTCGCGCTCGATATTGCTGGAGGGGTGCATCAAACGATTGGCCAGCTCGCCGTCGTTGGTGAATAGCAATACGCCCAAGGTATTGAGGTCGAGACGGCCGACGGCGATCCAGCGCCCACCCACGCGCGGCAGGCGGTCGAAGACAGTGGGACGGCCCTCGGGGTCGGATTGGGTGCAAATTTCACCGGCGGGTTTGTAATAGAGTATGACGCGCGGCCGCGCCATCTCCGGCGCCGGCGGCGCGGCGATGGCGCGGCCATCAACGAGCACCACGTCACACTCACTCACGCTCATGCCCAATTCGGCGGGCGCGCCGTTGACGCTCACGCGCCCGCCACGGATCCACTCCTCCATCGAGCGGCGCGAACCGCAACCGGCACGGGCCAGCCATTTCTGTAAACGTTCAGACATGGTGCGGGATCAATGCACGGTCGGTGGCGCGCGTTCCGGCGCCACGCCGTCTTCACCACTGGCTGTGTCCTCAGCGGCTTGCGTCACCTCTGCGGCCGGCGCGAGCTGCGCCGTTTCGCCCTCTTCCGCCTCGCCTTCTTCAGCGCTGGCAAGGGCTGGCGGCATCAAGCCTTCCAGCTCTTCGGCGATGGTTTCGAGACTGCGAATTTCCGACAGCGCGGGCAGTTGGCTCAAACTTTTCAAGTTAAAGTAATCGAGAAAATCCCGGGTAGTGCCGTAGAGCGCGGGCTTGCCCGGCACCTCGCGATGACCGACCACACGCACCCATTCGCGCTCTTGCAGGGTTTTGATGATGTGAGTGCTGACGCTGACGCCACGGATGTCTTCGATCTCGGCGCGGCTGATGGGCTGGCGGTAGGCGATCAGCACCAAGGTCTCCAAAAGCGCGCGCGAATAACGCGGCGCCTTTTCTTCACTGAGGCGCGCCACCCAGGGCGCATACTCCTGCTTCACTTGTAAACGGAAACCGCTGCCCACTTCCTTGAGCTCGATGCCACGTCCGGCGCAGTCATCTTCCAAGGCCTGCAAGGCTTCGCGCAGCAACCCGGGTTCGGGGCGCGACTCCTCGGGAAACACCTCTTGGAGTTTTTCCAGATTCAGCGGCTGGCCGGCGGCCAGTAAAGTAGCTTCAAGAATATTCTTCAACTGTTGCGGGTTCATCTGCATGACTTGGGGCTCTTACGTAAATCGGGCCATAGGGTTCTGTTTGGATCAGTTCGAGCAAGGATTCTTTAATCAGTTCCAAGATAGCGAGGAAGCTGACCACCACGCCGATGCGTCCCTCTTCCACTTTGAACAAGGTGGCGAAGGCGGTGAATTTATCGGCGGTGACCGCGCTCAGCACGTCCGACATGCGCTCGCGCACCGAGAGGGGCTCCATTTGCACATGATGATTCGAGAACATCTCCGCCCGCGCCAGCACATCTTTGAAGGCCAGCAGCAGTTCTTCCAAGCGCACCGTGGGGTGCGGGCGCGGGGCGCTGAAGACGGGCCGCTCGATACTGACCGGAAAATTGTCGCGCTCCATGCGCGGCAGCGCCTCCACATCCTCGGCGGCTTTTTTGAAGCGCTCATATTCCTGCAAGCGGCGGATCAATTCGGCGCGCGGGTCTTCTTCCTCGCCCTCTTCGGTCTTGGGACGCGGCAGCAGCATGCGCGATTTGATCTCCGCCAGCATCGCGGCCATCACCAGATATTCCGCCGCCAATTCCAAGCGCACGCCCTTCATGACCTCCACGTACACCATGTATTGGCGGGTGATCTCGGCGATGGGGATGTCGAGGATCTCGAGGTTTTGCCGGCGGATGAGATACAGCAATAAATCCAGCGGCCCTTCGAAGGCCTCAAGAAAGACTTCCAATGCATCCGGCGGGATATAGAGGTCCTTAGGCAGCTCCGTCACCGGGCTGCCCAACACCTTTGCCAGTGGCGGCAAAGGCTGCTCGGTGGCGGAAAGCTCAGTGACTACTTGCGACATGAATTACAAACCATTCTTTCAATTTCATTTAAATTGTAAACCGAGGGCGTGACGCACCTCGCTCAAGGTGGCACGGGCCACGTCGCGCGCCTCTTCACAGCCCTCGACGACGATATTGCGCACCAAGTTGATGTCATTGGCAAACTCCACCGCCCGCTCGCGGATGGGTGCTTGTTCCGCCAGCACCGCCTCAATGATGTGCTGCTTACACTCCAAACAACCGATGCCGGCGCTGGTACACCCTTGCACCACCCAGCTCTTCACGTCATCGGAAGAATACACCTGATGGAATTGCCACACCGGACATTTTTCCGGCGTACCCGGGTCGTTGCGGCGCACCCGCGCCGGATCGGTGGGCATGGTTTTGAGCTTTTGCTGCACCGCCTCCGGTTCCTCGCGCAAGCTGATGGTGTTGCCGTAGGATTTGGACATCTTCTGGCCATCCAAACCCGGCATCTTCGCCATCGGCGTCAGCAAGGGATGAGGTTCGGGCAAAATCACCCGGCTCACCCCCTCCAAATACCCGAACAAACGCTCACGGTCGCCCAGGGTAAGATTTTGCTGGCCTTCGAGCAAGGCCCGCGCGGTTTCGAGGGCTTCGTGATCGCCTGTTTCTTGAAATTTTCTGCGCAACTCACTGTAAAGTTTCCCATACTTCTTACCCATTTTACGCGCAGCGGTCTCGGCTTTCTCAGCGAAATCCGGCTCTCTGCCGTACAAATGATTGAAGCGGCGCGCCACTTCGCGCGCCAGTTCGATGTGGACCACTTGATCCTCACCCACCGGCACCGAGGTAGCCTTGTAGATCAAGATATCCGCCGCCTGCAACAGCGGATAACCCAGAAAACCGTAGGTGGCCAAGTCTTTTTCTTTGAGCTTTTCCTGCTGATCTTTATAGGTGGGCACCCGCTCCAGCCAGCCCAGCGGCGTCATCATCGACAACAGCAGGTGCAGCTCGGCATGCTCGGGCACCTGCGACTGAATGAACAGCTTGGCGGCATTGGGGTTGATGCCCACCGCCAGCCAATCGATGAGCATCTCCCAGGTGTTGGCGCTAATGTCGCGGGGGTTTTCGTAATCGGTGGTCAGCGCGTGCCAGTCCGCCACGAAAAAGAAGCAGCTGTATTCATGCTGCAGACGCAGCCAGTTTTTCAGCACGCCGTGATAATGGCCCAGATGCAAACGGCCCGTCGGACGCATGCCTGAGAGCACTCGCTGCGGCTGATTGGGAATGACGCTCAACACCCTTCTCCCTATATAAATTAATCAGTTGTTTATTTTTATTGATGTGATTTGACGGAAGATCACAGGCCCAGCAGGCGGTAGATTTCGCCCTGCACCAGCATCACCGGGGGCCACAACACTTTACCCAATACCCCGAAAAACATCAGCCCCAGCAGGATGAACAAACCATAGGGTTCAAGGCGGTTGTATTGCCAAGCCCACGGCCCGGGCAAGAGTCCCGACACCACCCGGCTGCCATCCAGCGGCGGGATGGGTATTAAATTCAGTACTAGCAAAATGATATTGATGGTAATGCCCGCGGCGCTCATATAGGTAAGCGGCAAGGCCAAGGCGGGCAGACTGCCGGAGATCACCAGGGCCACTTTCATCAACAAGGCCCAGCCCAGGGCCATGGCCAAATTAGAGAGCGGCCCCGCCGCCGCCACCAGCGCCATGTCGCGTTTTGGGTTGCGGAGATTCTCCACGGTAATGGGCACCGGTTTGGCCCAGCCGAAGATCACCCCGCCCACCATCAGCAACAGAATAGGCACCAGCACCGTGCCGATGGGGTCAATGTGTTTGAGGGGATTGAGGGTCAGGCGCCCGAGCATCATCGCGGTGGGATCGCCCAATTGGCGCGCGACCCAGCCGTGGGCGACTTCGTGGACGGTGATGGCGAAGAGCACTGGCAGCGCCCACACCGCCAACTGTTGCATAACGTTAAGCTCTTGCATCGGCGGAGTATACCCGGTTTACGGCGAAGGGCGCCAAGGACACGCCGCTAACCCGCCTGCGCAAAAAATACGGTGGGATCACCCTTGCCCACGCGTACCACATTGGGCACGGCCTCGGTCAGATCCACCACCGTGGTGAGTTCGAAGCCGCAATAGCCGCCATCGACGATCATATCCACCCGGTCTCCCAGCAAGGCCTGCATATCGTAAGGATCAGTGAGGGCCATGTCCTCGCCGGGCAAGACCAAGGTGGAACTCATCAAGGGCTCGCCCACCGCGGCGAGCATGGCCTGGGCGATGGCATTATCCGGCACGCGGATGCCCACGGTCTTGCGCTTGGGGTGCTGCAGCCGCCGTGGCACTTGCCGGGTCGCCTCCAAGATAAAGGTGTAGGGTCCCGGGGTGAACGCGCGCAGCAAGCGATAAACGGAGTTGTCCACCATGGCATAAGTCGCGATTTCCGACAGGTCGCGGCACACCAGCGAAAAATTATGCTTTTCATCTAACTGGCGAATGCGGCGGATACGCTCCATGGCGTCCTTATCGCCAATGCGGCAACCCATGGCATAACTCGAGTCGGTGGGATACACCACCACACCGCCCGCGGCGAGACACTCCACCACCTGAGCAATCAAGCGTGGCTGGGGATTATCGGGGTGAATCACGGCAAAGCGGGACATAGGCTATCCATTCTTAACCAATAAAAGGCCCGCGCCAGCATGGCATCATGCCTGGGCCGGGGCGGCGAAACCGTCCCAATCCGCCCACACTGGCACGCAGGCGGCGGGCAGAAGCGGGAGGCGGCCCACTTCGTTGGGCCCCTGACCGGGCCCGTGATAATCCGAACCCACCGAGGCCAATAAGGAAAACTGCTGCGCGTAACGCGCCAGACTGGCCGTCGCCCCATGAGGCTGACTGCCGGAGATCACTTCCAAGGCCGCGCCGCCCGCCTCTTTGAATTCACCCAGTAAAAGGCGCAGCCGCGTGGCGCTCAAGTTATAACGGGCCGGATGGGCGATCACGGCCTGGCCGCCGGCGCCGGTAATCCAGCGCACCGCGTCCGCAAGCGCAGCCCACTGTCCCGGCACGTAGCCCGGCTTGCCGCGCTTGAGATAACGGTCGAAGGCCTTAGTCATATCGCGGACATGACCCTGCGCCACTAAATAGCGGGCGAAATGGGTGCGACTGATCGCCGGCCCCTGCGCCAGGGCCATGGCGCCTTCGTAGGTGCCGGCAATGCCGCGTTTTTCGAGGCGGCGGGCAATCTCTTCGCCGCGCCATACCCGGAACTGGCGCAAGCCTTCAAGCCCCGCGATCAGTTCCGCGTTGGCGGGGTCCACCCCCAGCCCGACAATGTGCAATAGCTGGTGATTCCAGGTAACCGAGATCTCCACGCCCGCCACCAAATTCAGCCCCGTGCCCGCCGCCGCGCGCCGCGCCGCGGCGATGCCATCGATCACGTCGTGATCGGTGAGGGCCAGCACATCCACCCCTTGCGCGCGGGCATGCGCCACCAGCGCCGCGGGCGCGAGCGTGCCATCGGACGCGGTGGAGTGGGAATGCAAATCATATTTCAACATACGGCCGGCTCATATCGCGCGTGCTGGGCAGCCCCGCGCAAAGTGGGGTATGATACCGCCTCTCCGCCAAGTACGCGCGCCCATTCCAAAATATTTTCCAAATACATATGAAATTATTATTCGATTTCCTGCCCATTCTGCTGTTCTTCGTCGCCTACAAACTCTACGACATCTACGTCGCGACGGCGGTGGCCATCGTGGCCTCGGTCATCCAAGTCAGCTGGTCATGGTACCGCCACGGCAAAGTGGAGAATATGCATTGGATCACCCTCGGGATCATCGTGGTCTTCGGCGGGCTCACCTTGATCCTGCAGGACGAAACCTTCATCAAATGGAAACCCACCTTGGTGAATTGGCTGTTCGCCGCGGCCTTTCTCGGCAGCCAATATATCGGCAAACAATCCCTGCTCAAACGCATGATGGCCACCAATATCAGCCTGCCCGAACCCATTTGGCTGCGCCTGAATTTCAGCTGGGTGAGCTTTTTCCTGGCCATGGGCGCCGCTAATCTTTACGTCGCCTTCAGCTACGACACCGACACCTGGGTCAATTTCAAACTCTTCGGCATGATGGGGTTGACGGTGGTCTTCATCATCGCGCAGGCTTTCTATTTAAGCCGTCATATCAAACCGGACCAAGAAAGTTAACCCTAACAAGGACCGCGCTCATGCTTTACGTCATCACCGGAGAAGATGTCAGCGACAGCCTGCCCAAGCGTGCCGTCCACCGCCCAGCCCACATCGCCCGGCTCGAAGCGCTCAAGACCCAAGGCCGCTTGCTGCTGGCCGGGCCGTTTCCGGCCATCGATAGCGCCGACCCCGGTCCCGCCGGTTTCAGCGGCAGTTTGATCGTGGCGGAGTTTGCCTCGCTGCAAGAGGCGGAGGACTGGGCCAATGCCGACCCCTATTTGGCTGGCGGCGTCTACGCCAAGGTGAGCGTGCGCCCTTTCAAAAAGGTCTTCCCGTGAGTCAAGCCCCCGACCGTATCGCCCGGCTGCATAAGCTACTGACCCAGGCCTTCGACCCCACCGAACTCGAGGTCATCGACGACAGCCACAAGCACATCGGCCACGCCGGCGCGCGCGGCGGCGCGGGCCATTACACGGTCAATTTGGTCTCCGCCCACTTTAGCGGCAAACCGTTGTTGGAACGCCATCGCATGGTATACGATGCGCTGCGCGATATGCTGCACCTCGAAATTCATGCGCTGAGTATTAAAGCGCGCAGCCCTGAAGAGCAGTTGTCGTCATAAACACTACAAAGACAGGAAACGATTCCATGAATAATAGCCGCATTGCATCCCAGGTGACGCTACTGGTCGCCGCCGCCCTTCTGGCCGCCAATGCCCGCAGCGTCCACGCCGCCGACATCCCGCCGCAAAACAACGGCGAACAAGTTATCGTCACCGTCAATGGCACCAAGCTCACCACGCGCGACCTCGCGGCCTTCGCCCGCGCGCTCAACACCCAAAAGCCCTTAAGCCGTGAAGATGCGCTGCAAGGCCTGATTGACCGCGAACTGCTCTATCAAGACGCCTTGGCCAAGGGCGTCGATAAAAACCCGCTCGTCATCACCGAGATCCTCAACCAGAAACGCACCATCCTCTCCAACGCCACGGTGAACGAAATGCTGCGCGCCAAGCCGCCCACCGACGCCGAAAAACGCAAAATTTATCAAGAACGCGTGGCCAACCAAGAACTCAAGGAATTCAAGGCCCGCCACATTCTGGTGGACAACGAAGGCGAGGCCAAAAGCATCATCGCCGAGCTGGATAAAGGCGGCAACTTCAGCGCGCTGGCCAAGAGCAAATCCAAAGACCGCGCCTCGGCCGAAAACGGCGGCGATTTAGGTTGGTTCAACCCCGCGCAGATGGTGCCCGCCTTCTCGCAAAGCGCCGCGACCTTGGAAAAAGGCAAATTCAGCAAAACACCGACACAAACTCAGTTCGGCTGGCATGTCATCATGCTCGACGACGTGCGCACGGTCACGCCGCCCAGCTACGATGACATCAAAGACCGCTTGGACGACGCCGTGCAGTCACAACATATCAACGAATACCTCGACACCTTGCGCGGCAAAGCTAAAATCGAAATAAAGTAAGTCAGATTAGACAGCGGGGGTGATAGCCTCACCCCCCGCTTTAAGCTTTATTATTACCCGCCGTCTTCCCCCAGCAGCTTCAGAAACCCCGCCTCATCCAAAATCTCAATACCCAAGGTATGGGCCTTATCTAATTTCGAACCGGCCTCCTCGCCCGCCACCACGTAATGGGTCTTGGCCGAGACGCTGCCGGCCACTTTCGCGCCCAAGCTTTGCAGTTTCTCCTTCGCCACATCGCGGGACATGGCCCGCAGCATACCAGTCAGCACAAAAGTCTTGCCCAACAGCGGCAATGATTTCGCGCGCGGCGGCAAGTCCGGCCAATGCACGCCCGCCGCTTGCAACTTGGTGATGACTTCGCGATTGTGCGTCTCGTGAAAAAACGCGGCGAGCTGCCGCGCCACCACCGGCCCGACATCGGGCACGGTTTGCAGCGTCGCCGCGTCGGCGGCGATGATCGCCGCTAAATTACCGAAATGCTGCGCCAGCGACAGCGCCGTCGCCTCGCCTACCTCGCGTATGCCCAAGGCGTACAGAAAACGCGGCAGCGTCGTGCCTTTACTCTTTTCCAGCGCCTTCAATAAATTTTCCGCCGACTTGGCGCCCATGCGTTCCAAAGCGGCCACCTGTTCAAGACTGAGCTGATAAAGATCCGCAACGCCATGGACTAAACCCTGCTCCACCAATTGCTCGATCAATTTATCGCCGAGGCCTTCGATGTCCATGGCGCGCCGCGCGGCGAAATGCCGGATGGCTTCCTTGCGCTGCGCCGGGCAAAACAGGCCGCCGCTGCAACGCGCCACCGCCTCACCTTCAAGCCGCACCACCGCCGAGCCGCACACCGGACACTGCGCGGGCAGATGAAAAACACGCGTGCGCGCCGGCCGGCGTTCCGCGATCACACTCACCACTTCGGGGATGACATCGCCGGCACGGCGGATAATGACCGTATCCCCTACCCGCACATCCTTGCGCCGCACTTCGTCTTCATTGTGCAGCGTGGCATTGGACACGGTAACGCCCGCCACCAACACCGGTGCCAGCCGCGCCACCGGCGTGAGGGCACCAGTGCGCCCCACTTGCACGTCGATGCCCACCACCGTGGTGATGGCCTCTTCGGCGGGAAATTTGTGCGCCAGCGCCCAGCGCGGCGCGCGCGACACGAAACCCAATTGCCGCTGCTGCGCCAATTCATCCACCTTGTACACCACGCCGTCCACTTCATAAGCCAGCGCCGCGCGCTTGGCCGCCAGCTTGGTGTAATAGGCGAGACAGCCCGCCGCGCCTTGCACCACCGCGCGTTCACCGGATACGCGCAGACCCCACTCGCGCAATTGATCGAGGATGGCGCTATGACGCTCGGGCAGCGCACCGTCTTCCGCCACGCCGACGCCGTAACAACACATCTCCAAGGGCCGCGTCGCGGTGATGCGTGGATCGAGTTGACGCAAGCTGCCAGCCGCGGCGTTGCGCGGATTGGCGAAGACCTTCTCACCTTTTTCTTCTTGCCGCGCGTTCAGCGCGAGAAAGCCCTGCTTGGGCATATAGACCTCGCCGCGCACTTCGAGACGGCGCGGATGGCGCGTGCCCAACAAACGCAAAGGCACCGAATGCACGGTGCGTACATTCTGCGTGACATCCTCGCCCGTGTAACCATCGCCGCGGGTGGCGGCGCGCAGCAGCACGCCGTCTTCGTACAGAAGACTCACCGCCAGGCCATCCAGCTTGGGCTCGGCGAGATACTCCACCGCCTCCAGCCGCAAACCCTCCCGCACCCGGCGGTCGAAATCCGTCACATCGTCTTCGCTAAAGGCGTTCTCCAGCGACAACATCGCCACCTCGTGACGCACCTCGCCGAAGGCCGCCAAGGGCGCCGCCCCCACCCGTTGCGTGGGCGAATCCGTGCTCACCAGCGCGGGATAATTTTTTTCCAGTTCCTGCAATTCACGAAATAATTTATCGTATTCCGCGTCAGGAATTTCCGGCGCATCCAGCACGTAATAACGGTAATTGTGATAATTCAATTGCTCACGCAAGGCCGCGGCGCGCCGCGCCTGCTTTTCCGGCACCGCTGCCGTCCGCTGCTTCTTCTCATTCATGCTCAGGCCATCCCGCTCTCGACACATCGCCACATAATACTAGGGAGCGCCCCTGGTTTGCTGCTTTTTGTCACGGCCGGTCCGCGGCAAATTCGCGCCCTGGCAAGCGCCGTGGATCAACGATGATACGTGAACTACACGCAAACTCATGCAGCGCCGCGAGAGCGGCCATATCATGTTAGGCTTAGAGCGCAACCTGGCCCCGCACTTATCGCGCCCTTAACCACGGAGGGGGATACATGACCACTGAGGTGCTCATCGCTATCATCTCCAGTCTCGCCGGCCTGATCGTCGCCATCATCGCCTGGTATCAAGCCTTGCGCATCGCCCGCATGCAGACGCAAACCCGCAAAGAGACTGAGGCGGCCAAGGCGGCTATCGAAATGATGAAACTGCAAACACAACAAGCGCGGATCGCCTTCGACGCCGCGGACAAACAAGCCGAACCGGTGCGGTCGGCGCTGCGCCAGACTTGGAGCGTGCTGCAAAAGCTCAAACACGGCCTCGACCTGTTGCGGATACCCGAGCGCACCGAGGAACAGCGCGCGTTAAATGAACTCAGCGCCGCGACGGCGGCACTGCAAGACCTCTACGAGCACGCCGGCCCGGACTTACCCGATGCGATCAGGCCGGCCATCCATTCCGCGAAGAATCAAGCCGTCACCCTGCAGGCGGGCCTGTTGCTGAGACTGAAGGAAACGCCGCTCAGTCAACCGCTGCCCGCCGCGACCATGGACTGGCTTGATGCGCAACGGCGCTTTTTCAGCGAGATTCAAACCAGCGTTCACGCGGCGCGTGAACATGTTCAAGACGAATTACTAACACGCCTGACTCAATACCTCGGCCATCATCCGGCCGCCGGAAAAATCACAGCAAAGGTTGAATAGAAGTCATGAACACACCCGCCACCGTTATCCAATTTTGGTTTCAGCAACTCAGTCCCAAACAATGGTGGGTAAAGGATGCCGGGCTCGATAAAGAAATTGAACAACGCTTTCACTCGGTACACCAGGCCGCCAGCCGGGGAGAATTGTATACATGGCGCGACAGCGCCGCGGGACGTCTGGCGGAGATCATCGTGCTCGATCAATTCTCGCGCAATATTCATCGTGACACGCCCGGCGCCTTCGCCCATGACACGCTGGCGCTGGTGCTGGCGCAAGAGGCCATCCGCAGCGGCGCACATGTAATGCTGCCGTCCGCTCACAAAGCCTTTCTCTACATGCCGTTCATGCACAGTGAATCAGCCCTGATCCATCAACGCGCCGTGGAGCTCTTCAGCGAGAGCGGCTTGGAGGGCAATCTGAATTTTGAGCTCAAACACAAAGCCATCATCGACCGCTACGGGCGTTATCCTCATCGCAACGCCATTCTCGGCCGTGTCTCCACCCCGGAGGAACTCGAATTCCTCAAAAGCCCCGGCTCCTCTTTTTGACATGGCGGTAAACGTAGTGGACATGGCCGCGCGCCGCGCGCGACGAGGACCCCGACCAAACCCGGCGCGAAAATTCGTGCAGCGGACACACGTGCGCAAGTCGGGGCGAAAACCTGGACGCCCGCTTGAGCATGCGTTATGGTTTGCAGGCATGATCGACCTCAGCGCATGCCGGCTCGGCGAGACACAAGAACGCATCACCCTGGAAACCAGCGGTGATAATCGCGCCGCCGCTACGGCTCTGGCGGAACAGGCGTGCCGCAGTCTGGACATTTTCACCCGCGATCTCGACAAGCCCCTCTACGACGACCCCGCCTTCATCGACGCGGTGCGCGGCCTGGCGCTGGGCGCCCGGCAGGCGGCAATCCGCATCTTGATAAAGGATTCCAGCCGCGCGGTGAAATACGGCCATCGCTTGATTCCGCTGTGCCAGCGGCTCACCAGTTTCATCGAGGTGCGCAAGCCACCGGAGGAATACCGCGAGTATAATGAAGCCTTTCTGGTGGTGGACGGCATCGGCTGTCTGCACCGCAAGCTCGCCGACCGTTACGAGGGCCATGCCCATTTTCACGCCCCCATTGAAGCACGCAAACTGCTGGCCTTTTTCGAAGAGGTTTGGCGCAACAGCGCGCCGGACCCAGACCTGCGCCGCCTCTATCTTTAAACACGCGCTGCGCGTGGCTGCGCTGTTTTGCCTCATCGCGCCGGCCTGGGCGGAGGACGCGGCGATGGAAATCATCACCGTGCAACACCGCCCCGCCGGCGAATTGCTGCCGGTGATCACTCCACTGCTGCGCGAAAACGAATCCGCCAGCGCCCAGGATTTCCAACTCATCATCCGCGCCGGGCCCGGCAGCTTGCGCGACATCCGCGAGCTGATCGCCCGGCTCGACCAGTCGCCGCGGCGCTTGTTGCTTACCGTCAAATACCTCTCCGCCACCGCCGCGCAATCGCATCTATCGCAAGTGGAAGGCGGCATCGATGTGCGCGGCGGCGATGCCAGCGCCCGGGCCAATGTCCTCGTGCGGGGCACGCACTCGCGCGACGGCGGCGAGCAACAACAGCAAGTGCAGGTGATCGAAGGCGGCCAGGCCTTCATCGAAGCGGGCAAGTTGTTACCCTTCAGCGACTACCGCATCGAAAAGGACAGCGGCCGCTTGCTGTTCGAACAAGACACCCGCTTTCTGAAAACCGGCAGCGGTTTTTATGCGCGCCCGCGCCTGCACGGCGATACCGTCACCGTCGAAATCAGCCCGCAACAAAGCCGCGCACAGCCCAATACTTCACCGCCGGTTCTGCACACGCAAAGCCTCACCACCACCGTCTCCGGCAACTTGGGCGAATGGATTCTGCTCGGCGGCAGCCTGCGCGTGGAACAAAGCGGCGCGCTCGTGCGCAGCACCGCGTCGCGGGAACAAGAAGACAAACAAATAGTATTGCGCGTCACGGAACTGGAATGACGAGCCGGGTGCGTTAACCAAAGCCTTAATTGGCCTGTGCCACACCCTGCACCACCCCGCCCCTACGGGGCACCCCTCCTCAGCGAGGAGGGGAAAAAGACTATATCTCCCCTCCTTCCCAAGGAGGGGTGGACGCGCAGCGGACGGGGTGTTCCGCCTTCCCAAGGAAGGGTGGATGTGCAGCGGACGGGGTGGTTTCGCCTTTCCAAAGATGGGCAGCGGCTCAAGCCGAAGGGGGGACTTAGCCGGCCGCGTGAATCTTTATCAACGCGGTTCTTGACCCTATCTCAAAATATAAACGGGATTCAAAATGCCTCGACGGCTGGCATGGTAGGCAATCCTATGATCTCCCTCTCCCTCAGGGAGAGGGTTGGGGTGAGGGGGTATATGCATTGTAATGTCTTAATTATTTGATCCCCTCATCCTGTCCTTCTCCCTGAGGAAGAAGGAACCAAGATTAATCAGCTCGGTGGATCACATGTTATTACGCAGCCAAATTTAATTTTGAGATAGGTTTTAGAAATCATCCAGGAACGCCGCCGCGCGCTCAACGTCCGCGCAAGAATAATTTATCCAATTCATCCATGCGCAGTTGCACCCAGGTGGGCCGGCCGTGATTGCATTGGCCGCTGCGTTCGGTGCGTTCCATATCGCGCAACAGCCCATTCATTTCCGGCAGGCTGAGTTTGCGATGGGCGCGCACCGCGCCGTGACAGGCCATGGTGGCCATGATTTCATTGAGATGCTCTCCGATGCGCGCGCTGGCGCCATGAGTGGCCAGATCCGCCAGGACATCGCGCACCAATTGCGTGACATCGGCCTCGCACAAGAGCGCGGGCAGTTCGCGGATTACTAAACTGTCGGGGCCGATACGCTCGACCCGCATACCCAATTGCGCGAACACGGCCTGATGTTCCTCCGCCAGCCGCGCCTCGTGTTCACTCACTTGCAAGCTGACAGGCACCAGCAAGGGTTGGGAAATCACCCCGCCCTGTTCGCGGGTCTGCTTCATGCGCTCATAGGTGATGCGTTCGTGGGCGGCATGCATGTCCACCACCACCAAACCCTCGGCGTTTTCCGCGAGAATGTACACGCCGTGCAATTGCGCCACGGCATAACCCAGCGGCGGCACGCCCTGCTCGTCAGCGGGCATAGCTTGGCTCACGGGCGTGGTTTGCGTTTGCGGATGCAGCGCGCCGTAGGCGGCGATTTGTTCCTTCACTTCCAGCGATAAATTCGATTGAGCGGCGGGCCGCGCGCCGTATTGCATCGCGCTCCAAGGCCGCGCGGACGGCGTCGCTTCGCTGCTTTCGCCTAAGCTCGGCGTGACTGGCGTACTCGCGGGCCGCACTTGCGCCAAGGCATCGTGGATGCCGCGAAACAGGAAATCATGCACCCGCCGCCCTTCGCGAAAACGCACCTCGTGCTTGGTGGGATGCACATTCACATCCACGTCTGCGGCGGGCAGTTCGAGATACAACACAAAGGCGGGATGACGGCCGTGAAACAACACGTCTTGATAGGCCCGGCGGATGGCGTGGGCCACCAGCTTGTCACGCACGACGCGGCCGTTGACGTAGAAGTGCTGCATATCACTTTGGCTGCGCGAAAAAGTGGGCAGGCCGATCCAGCCCCACAGACGCAGCTCGCCGCTATCAAAAGAAATCTCCACCGCGTTGTCGATGAAGCTCTGCCCGCACAAGGCGGCGATGCGTTTCGCGCGCTCCTGTGGCTGCACGGCGGCACGCAGACTGTGTACCGGCTTGTCGTTGTGACTGAGACTCACCGTCACATCGAAACGGCTGAGGGCGATGCGTTTCACCACTTCTTCGAGGTGATTGAATTCGGTGCGTTCGGCCCGCAGGAATTTTCGCCGCGCGGGGGTGTTGAAAAATAAATCGCGCACTTCCACCGTCGTGCCCTGCGGCTGCGCGGCGGGTGCGGGCGCGCTGATTTGATCGCCGTCGCTCTCTACTCGCCACGCGGCCTCGTCGCCAGTCAGGCGCGAACTCAGGCTCAAACGCGCCACCGAACCGATGCTGGGCAAGGCCTCGCCGCGAAACCCGAGACTGCGGACCGCGACCAGATCATCGAAGCTGTTAATCTTGCTGGTGGCGTGGCGGCTGAGGGCCAAGGCGAGGTCATCGCGATGAATGCCGCCGCCGTCATCGCGCACGCGGATCAGCTTCACCCCGCCCTCTTGCACTTCGATGTCGATGCGGCGCGCCCCAGCGTCCAAGCTGTTTTCCAGCAATTCCTTGACCACGGAAGAGGGCCGTTCCACCACTTCACCGGCGGCGATTTGATTGGCGAGTTGAGAGGACAAAAGCTGAATGCGTAGTGACGACATGTGCGGCAACCGGATGGAGAGAATGCGGGGGATTATAAAAGCAAAGGGGGGCGAACGGCTAACCGTCCGCCCCGCCGGATGTGAATAAACGGATAATCAGGTGCCGTCGCTGGGCGGAATGCGTAATACGTTGCCGATGTACAGGCGATCGCCGGAAATATTATTACTCACCCGCAATTGAGCGACGCTGATGCCATAGCGGTCGGCGATACCCGACAAGGTATCACCACGGGCGATAATATGTTGCCGCGCGGCATTCCACATGGCCAATTTGGTGCCAGGCGGGGCGTAGTCGCGGAAGTAATCTTTCACACCGCTGAGTATGGCTTGCGCGAGTTGGCGCTGATGCCCGGCCGAGCGCAGTTTCTGCTCTTCTTGCGGATTGGAAATGAAGGCGGTCTCCACCAGCATGGAAGGGATATCCGGCGCCTTCAGCACCACGAAGCCCGCTTGCTCAACCTGATGACGATGGAGCTGATTCACGTCTTTAAGATATCGTAGCACCCGGCCGCCGGCATTGAGACTGGCCTCGATGCTGGCGGTTTGCGAGAGATCGAGCAGCACCGATTTCAACACACCGTCTTTGTCGTCCAGGCTCACGCCGCCCACGAGATCGGAGGCGTTTTCCTTTTCCGCGAGCCAGCGCGCGGCTTCGCTGCTGGCGCCGCGGCTGGAGAGCACGTACACCGATGAGCCTTTGGCGGAAGACTCGTTCACCGCGTCGGCGTGGATGGAAATCAGCAAATCGGCCTTGCCGTCACGGGCTTTAATGACGCGCTGACGCAAGGGCACGAAGTAATCGCCATCACGCACCATCACCGCGCGCATGCCCGGCTCGGCGCGTATCAGTGATTCGAGTTGACGGGCGATGGCCAGCACCACCTCTTTTTCCCGGGTGCCGCGCGGCCCCGTTGCACCCGGGTCCACGCCACCGTGGCCGGCATCGATGGCAATCACCAGATCGCGCAGCGTTTCATTTGTAGTGTTCGGGCTGCTTACGGCGGTTGTGGCCGTGACTCTCTCGGCGACCGGCGGCGGCGCAACAGCCGGTGCGGGAACGGGCGCAGGCGCAACTTGCGCCACCTGAGTGCTGCCGCCCGGCGACACTAAGTCCACGACCAAACGGTAGCCCTGCCCTTCGGCGGGTTGCAGCATGAAAACATTGGGCGTGGGTTTCCCGGTGAGCTCGAGCACGACCCGCAAGGCGCCGCCGTCGCGCGGACCGGTGCGCATGGAGCTCACGGCGGTGCCGCTGTAATTCACCCCCGCCAAAGTCGTGGCGAAACGGCTGTCGGCGATATCAATGACCAAACGATCGGGTTTGCTTAGGCTGAAGTATTTATAGCTGGCGGGCGCGCTGAGATTAAACACCACGCGCGTAGTATCCGCTACCGCGGCCACACGCACTTGTTCCACTTTACTCGCCGCGAAACTGGCGGCGGACGCTAGTAATAAAAAGAGGGCTAGTATTGTTCTCATATCCGCGTCCCTGAAGCGCTCTGGGGCAAGGTATACCGAAGCATTCGGCATTTCGCAAGCATTTTTTAATCGAATCGGTTAGTTAGATCACGATGTTGTTTCAGGGATACACCAGTTGGCGCTATCTGCCCCCGCCACGTGGTATCGGCTAGCCGGCGCCAGGGCTGAAGCCTTCCGCCTCAAGCCGGGCAAGCAGGGTCGCGCCGCGCGCCGAATCGGCGCTGATGCGCAGCTGCCGCCCCGGCGGCGCGTGTTGCAGCGTGAGGGTCAAATCCGCGGGCGGCAGTCGCCCGCCGCCGCGCGACGGCCACTCGATCAGCAGCAGCGCCTCAGCGTCGGCGCAATCGCGCAGACCAATAAATTCCAGCTCATCGGGATCGGCGAGGCGGTACAGATCGAAATGATAGAGCCGCTGGCCGCCGATCTCGTAGGGTTCCACCAAGGTATAGGTGGGGCTCTTCACCGGGCCGCCATAGCCCAGTCCGCGCAGAAAACCGCGCACCAGCGTCGTTTTGCCCGCACCCAAGTCGCCCACTAAATACAAAACCGTGCCCGGCGCGCAGACACGCGCGAACACGCCACCCAAGGCCAGGGTGGCCGCTTCATCGGGGATGAATTTCTCTAGCGGCAAGGATTGACCCCATGCCGTATGTGAGGCAGTAAATCCGTGGCCAGCATGCCGCGCTCACCCTCACGCGCGACGGCGTCACCGGCGCGGGCGTGGAGGTGCACGCCGATGCGCGCGGCTTGCTGCATGTCGAGCCCTTGGGCGATGAGCCCGGCGATGACGCCCGTGAGCAGGTCGCCCATGCCGCCCGCCGCCATGCCCGGATTGCCCGCGGCGCACAATGCCAGCGGTCCGCCGGGTCCGGCGATCAAGGTCCCCGCGCCTTTCAACACTGCGACACCGCCGTAGCGCGCCTGCACCGCGCACACGGCGGCGAAACGATCGGCCTGCACCGCGGCCGCGCTGGATTCCAGCAAACGGCCCGCCTCGCCGGGATGCGGCGTCAACACCCAATCCTCGCGCCGCGCGGGTTCTTGCGCCAGCAGGTTCAAGGCATCGGCGTCGACGATCAAGGGCAGACCGCTATCCAGCGCGGCATCGAATAATGGCTTCCCCCAAGTGCCCATGCCCAGCCCCGGCCCCACGGCCACCACGCTGGCGCGTTGCAACAGCGGCCGCAGCGCGCGGGCATCCGCCACGGCATGCGTCATGATTTCCGGCGACAGCGCATTACAGAACGCGGCATGTTGCGGATGGGTGGCGACGCTGACCAAACCCGCGCCCGCGCGCGCCGCCGCCAGCGCCGCCATGCGCGCCGCCCCCGCCATGCCCGCGTCACCGCCAATGACCAGCACATGGCCGTGCCGGCCTTTGTGCGCGTCGCGCTCGCGTGGCGGCAGGCAGGCTGCCAGCTCGTTATCGCGGGTCAGCAGCGCATTGGGCGCGAGTTGTGAATACACCGCCGCCGGCACGCCCAAATCATCGAAGACGACCTCGCCGCAGTGCGCCGGCCCGCGCCCAGTGAACAAACCTTGCTTGAGCCCGATGAAACTGACGGTGACACGGGCGCGCGCCGCCGCGCCCTGCACCGCGCCGCTGTCAGCGTGCAGGCCGGAGGGGATGTCCACCGCGATCAACGGCACGCCGCTGTGATTGATCGCGTTGACCGCCTCGAGATAAATACCCTCCAGCGGACGCTCCAAGCCGGTGCCGAACAGCGCGTCGACGATCAGCTCGGCCTCGCGCAGCGCCTCGCTGGAAAAGGCGTGCGCGCTCACGCCCGCCGCCCGCAGCGCCTCGAAACTCGCACGCGCGTCGCCTTTGAGCCGCGCGGCCTCACCCGGCAACAGCACGCTCACCTGCATGCCCGCCGCCCGCGCCAGCCGTGCCACCACGAAACCGTCGCCGCCGTTATTGCCCGTGCCGCACACCACCGCCAGCCGCCGCGCGCGCGGCCAGCGCCGGCGCATTTCACCAAACACGGCCGCGCCCGCGCGGTTCATTAAATCCAAACCGGCGATGCCGTACCGCTCGATCGCGAGACGATCAAGTTCGCGCACGGCCTGCGCGGTATAAAGGGCCTGGGGTAAATCATGCATGACGGCTATCATAGCGGCTATGCAACAACCGCAACAGAGCACCCCCGCCACAGCCGCTGATTGGGCGCAACTCGCCCGCGATATTCGCGGCTGGGGTGAGGCTTTGGGCTTTCAACAAGTCGGCATCGCCGATACCGAACTCAGCGCCCACGAAGCCTATCTGCAAAATTGGCTGGCGGCCGGTCATCACGGCGAAATGGACTACATGGCCCGTCACGGCAGTAAACGCAGCCGCCCCGCCGAGCTGGTGCCCGACACATTACGCGTCATCTCGGCTCGCATGGATTATCTGCCACCGCACAGCACCGATCCGGATGCGGTGCTGGCACGGCCGGAGTTGGGCTATGTCTCGCGCTATGCCCTGGGCCGCGATTATCACAAAGTGCTGCGCCAGCGCCTGCAGCAACTTGCCAGCAAAATCGAAACGGTCATCGGCGGTTTCGGTTACCGCGTCTTCGTCGACAGCGCGCCGGTGCTGGAAAAAGCGCTGGCGGAAAAGGCGGGGCTGGGCTGGATCGGCAAACACACCAATCTGCTGAACCGCCACGCCGGCTCGTGGTTCTTTCTCGGCGAGATCTACACCGACCTGCCCTTGCCAGTGGATGCCGCGCCCACGAATCACTGCGGCACCTGCCGGGCCTGCATCGACATCTGCCCCACCCGCGCCATCATCGCGCCCTATCAACTCGACGCGCGGCGCTGCATTTCGTATTTGACCATCGAGCTGCGCGGCAGCATCCCCGTGGAATTCCGCGCGGCGCTCGGCAACCGCATCTACGGCTGTGACGATTGCCAGCTGGTCTGCCCGTGGAATCGCTATGCGCGCCTGAGCGCCGAGAACGGCTTTGCACCGCGCCATCGCTTGGATGCGCCGGACTTGATCGACTTATTCGCGTGGGACGAAGACGAATTTCTCAAACGCACCGAAGGCAGCGCCATCCGCCGCATCGGCCACATCAGCTGGCTGCGCAACATCGCCGTCGCACTCGGAAACGCCCCCACCTCCGCAGCGGTCGTCGCGGCATTACATCGCAGGCTCCCCCATCCATCTAACATCGTGCGCGAGCATGTGACGTGGGCACTGGATCAGCACGCCGCCACACACTCAGTAGAAACCAATTCAATTGCTTAAATCCCAAGCTGTTGGCCGCGTCAACATGAGGGCCCCGACAAGCGTCACGCGGCTACTGATCTTCCGTGGAGGAGACGGCACAAGACACTGGCGAACCCGGCATCTTTATTAGCTTTAGCCAATTCTCATATTCGAAAGCCTGTAAACGTTACCTCAAGGATGAAAGGGGTCATTCAATATCACGCCTGCGACAAGCCACATCGCCATCAACGTCGAAATTTCTTACAAACTCGAATTGAAATATTTTCCCCTTATATCACCGCGTTAAATGCACGCCGGGCGCATGACCCAAGAAAATACCCAGCCATAACTACAAGATAAACGTCGAGATTCTTTCCAACTAATAAATATGCCTAAACATGATCTTATAAAAAAAAAGTTCATTCATGGAGTTAAGGTGATTAGTTAAGGCTGGCGCACGGATTGCTTCGATATAGATATCGCACGCGCGATAGAGGGAGTATGCCGTACCAATACACCCAGATGTGAAAAGTCGCTCGGAACAAGATAGTTGCTACGAACGATGATAAATAACTTGCTGATGATAAATAACTTACTAATATACTCAGGAGAGAGTCATGGACAAAAAACTATTAGGAGTAGCGGTCGCCTTAGCATTAGGCCTTTCTAATCCAGCCTGGTCGAACCCCACGAACACCACGAGTGACGGCTCAACCGCCACAGCCCAATCCACATCAGACAACGGCGCCTCATCCGCCAATGAAAACTCAACCGCCGTAAGCGTTAATGACTCAGGTAACGGCAACGATTTAAGCAACAATTCTGATAATTCCGACAACTCCGACAATTCTGACAACAGCGACAACTCCGATAGCAGCGACAACAGCGACAACAGCGTTGCTACCGCGGACTCCAACAACGACAACAGCGACAATTCTGACAACTCAGACAGCAGCGACAACAGTGACAACAGTGTTGCCACCGCGGATTCCAACGACAACAACAGCGATAATTCAGATAACTCCGACAACAGCGACAACAGTGACAACAGCGTCGCCACCACGGATTCCAACGACAACAACAGCGATAATTCAGATAACTCCGACAGCAGCGACAACAGTGACAACAGCGTTGCTACCGCGGACTCCAATAACGACAACAGCAACAATTCAGACAACTCCGATAACAGCGACAATAGCGACAATAGCGTCGCCACTGCGGATTCAAATAACGATTCCAGCACCAACACCGCGGACTCCAACAACGACAATAGTGACAATAGCGTCGCCGCCGACGGCAATGCCGGCAACAGCGGTCTACTGGTCACCGACTCGGGTAACAACAACGATCTGAGCAACAACTCCGACAATAGCGATAATTCGGACAATTCAGACAGCAGCGACAACAGTGACAACAGCGTCGCCACCACGGATTCCAACGACAACAACAGCGATAATTCAGATAACTCCGACAACAGCGACAACTCCGATAGCAGCAACAACAGCGATAACAGCGTCGCCACCGCGGATTCGAATAACGATTCCAGCACCAACACCGCGGACTCCAACAACGACAACAGCAACAACAGTGACAACTCCGACAACAGCGTCGCCGCCGACGGCAATGCCGGCAACAGTGGCCTGCTTGTCACCGACTCGGGTAACAACAACGATCTGAGCAACAACTCCGACAATAGCGACAATTCAGACAATTCAGACAATTCGGACAATAGCGACAACAGCACCAACACTGCTGATTCCAACAACGACTCCAGCGTCAACACCGCGGACTCCAACAACGACAACAGCGTCAACACCGCGGACTCCAACAACGACAACAGCAACAACAGCGTCAATACCGCGGACTCCAACAACGACAACTCCGACAACTCGGATAGCTCAGATAACAGCAACAACAGCATCAACACCGCGGATTCCAACAACGACAACAGCAACAACAGCGTCAATACCGCGGATTCAAATAACGACAATTCCGACAACAGCAACAATAGCGTCAACACTGCTGACTCCAACAACGACAACAGCAACAACAGCGTCAATACCGCGGATTCAAATAATGACTCCAGCAACAACAGCGTCAACACCGCGGATTCCAACAATGACAACAGCGTCAACACCGCGGACTCCAACAATGACAACAGCGTGAACACCGCTGATTCCAACAACGACAACAGCGTGAACACCGCTGATTCCAATAACGACAACAGCGACAACAGCGACAACAGCGTCAATACCGCTGACTCCAACAACGACAACAGCGACAACTCGGATAACTCCGACAACAGCGACAACAGCGTCAATACCGC
>CAMYKQ010000015.1 GCA_947259075.1 uncultured Gammaproteobacteria bacterium
CCGCGAGTGAGCCCGTCGCGGTCACGGCCCCGGCCGCGCGCCGCGCGCCGGCGGTGGAGCAGGCCGCGCCGAAAAGAGAAACGCCGCCGGCGGTGATGGCGCTCAGCAAGGACGGCGGTTTCGCCGTGGCGGCGGAGCAGGCGGTGAACGTCAGCGCGGCGGCCGCGCCGATGAGCTTGCCCGCCGGAGAAAAGGCGCCCGCGCCCGCGGAGCCGGTCATCGCCCCCGATGAACTCGCTGCGGTTTTATCGCGTTTCCGTGTGGCTTATGAGGCCGGTGATCTGGGTACGCTGTTGCGCCTGTTTTCCAGTGATGCGCGCGACCGAGCCAACATTGCCGATGCCTATCAAAAATTGTTCAATGTGACGGAGGCGCGGCACCTCGCCTTGGACGATATGCAGTGGCGGCCTAGCGGCGACGCCATGCGCGGTGAAGGCCAGTTCGGTGTGACGGTGCGCGAGAAGGGCCGCGGCCGGGAGTCCTCGTACACGGGTCATATCAGTCTGCGCGTTGAGAAACGCGAGGGCCAGGCATTCATTACGGAATTGAATCACGCCTACGCCGAGTGAGTCCGCCGCGTGATTGCGGCGGCGCTGAAGTGGGTTAATATGGGCGCGATAACTCAGTGGAATTAATCATGAGATGGGTGCGATGGACCCCGGCCTTGCTGGCCTTGGTAATGAGCGGGGAAGTGACGGCGGCGGCCATAGGCATGCCTGAAAGTACCGCGCGCGTGGGTTACGCCGCGGGGTTCAGCCGTTTAGTGGTAGACGATCCCGCGGGGTCCACCGCGGCGAAATGGGCGGTGCAGCCGTTCACGCTGATTTACACCGATTGGTTGACGAGTGGTCTGCGCTATTGGGCCGAGGTCTACTATCACACGGCGAGTCTGGACGCAGGGCCGAATAAGATCGGGCAAGATGTCTCGCGTTCCGGCGCGCGTTTGTCGGTGCAGCGCGGCGTGAACTTGGGTGGCTGGTCACCGTGGCTGGGCGCGGGACTGGTGGTCTCCCGCGACGACTACAGCGGCCGTCACACCGAAGATGAAGATGGTTTTTTGTTGAGCGCCTACGCCGATCGTGCCGAGACGGGCGTGGGTCTGGCCTTGCAGGCCGTCAGCGAGTGGCCGTTGTCGCGCCAGTGGGACCTGAGCGCGAAACTTGAACAGGTGATACCCGTGAGCGGCGGGGTGGGCGAGACGGCCTTGTCTTTCGGCATTTTATACCGGTATTAATATGGCCGCGCAGCGTTCGCGGGGAGGAAGCTGATAATGATGAGACGGAATTGGGCTGGGGTGTTTCTAGCGGTATTGCTGGTTGCTTGCGGCGGCGGTTCGAATGATTTGCCGCCCGTGCGCCCCAGCAGCGTGGTTAGCGGCAATGCGGTGGACGCGGCGATTCAAAACGGCGCGGTCGCGGTGTACGCCTTCGGCGCTAATGGCAAGGGCGAGCTGCTCGGCGGCGGCGTGACCGATGCCGATGGTTTTTATGCGCTGGAGTTGCAGGCGCGCAGCCAGCCGGTGTTGATCGAAGTCAGCGGCGGCCATTACGTCGAAGAGGCCAGCGGCGTGACGGTGAATCTCGCCGAGGGCCAGGTGTTGCGCGCGGTGGCGCGTTATGTGTCCGGGCAGCCGCTGTCGGTGATGGTCACGCCCTTGACCCATCTCGCCGCGGGTTTGGCCGAATATCGCGTGACGCAGGGCGTGGACGCGGGCGCGGCGGTGGACGGTGCGCTGGCCTCACTGTCCAGCCTGTTTAATTTGCAAGTGACCGCGGTGTTGCCGCGCAGCATCGCCGATCCGCGCAACGTCACCACGCAACTCAGCGATCCGCACCGTTACGGTTTTTTACTCGCGGCCTTGTCCAGCTTCACCCAGTGGGCCAGCGCGCAAAATAACGCGCCGGTGCATACGGCCTACACCTCCATGGCCCTCAGCCAAATCTTGTTCAACGATATACGCGCCGACGGTCTATTGGATGGCCTTGGCTTCAACAAGGCCGGTGACGCGCTGATGAATCTCGCCTTCGGTGTCGTCGCCTTGAATCAAGATGTCTACCGCATCGCCTTCGCGCAGCATCTGCTGGCCATCAGCGGCGGCGCGCAAAACAAAACCGGACTGACCCGCGCCGATTTGCGCGAGGGCGCGCGCGGTCTCGCCACCAGCGCGCACGCGCTGTTCGGCGGCGCGGTTCCCGCGGCCAGCAGCTTGTTCGGCCCCGCTATCGTGCCGCTCACGCCCGAGGGCGCGGCGTTCAATGGCGCGTATGATTTCAAAGTGGTGATCGACAGCGTGCTGGAGGCCGAGACGGTCACCTTCGATATCGACGGCGTGGTGCTGGGCAATGCCGCCGATGCCGCGAATCCCGCCTTCGTCATCGACACCCGTGCCTATCAAGACGGTGAATACACCGTGGGCGTCGCCGCCACCGACTTCCTGGGTTTTCGCAGCTATCGCCAATTCAAATACCGTTTCGACAATATTTTCGTCAATATCACCTCGCCGGCGGCGACCAATCAAGCCGCCTTTACCCTGCGCGGCAACTACGGTGATAAGGGCCAAGGACTGCAAGCGCTGACCGTGCAAGGTAAGCCCGTGTCGCTGGCGGCGGACAAGACCTGGAGCGTTGATGTGCAGTTGCAGCCAGGGCGCAATATTCTGGCTATGGTCATCACTACGGGTGCGGGCGTTGTAGAGCAAAGCGAGGCCGTGGTGGATCTCGATCTCGGCGCGCCGAAGATCGATACCAGCGCGGGTCAGATTGACGCGCTGTTTTCGCGGGGTGATGGTAGTTTCGTCATGGCGCCGCTGGCCGACGTCAACAGTGGCGCGCCTTTGTATATCGAAACTGATCACGCCGAACTGGCCGGCGTGCCGCTGCAGGCCGCAAGCCTCGCGAGCAATCGCATACCTTATTTCTCTTTTGTGGCAAGCGATCCGTTGCTTAATGGCGTGGGCACGCCTGAAGCGGAATTGCTGGTGCGCATGCAGTACGAGAAAAATAATGCAGTGATGGCGCCGTGGCGTATGCTCAGCGCGGTGGACGGGCGTTATCTGTTGCCGCTGGCCACGGAGACGTTGCATGCATCTTGGTTGAATTCCACGCCCAATGATATTCATGCCCTGCGGGTGGAGGTGACGGACAAAGCCGGTAACCGCGTCACGACGCTGTTTACCTTTAAGATCGATTTCATCGTCGCGCCTTTTGACGTGGGCGCGGTGAGCGACGCGGCCTCGGGTTTCTTCTCCAATATTTCCTTCGCCGAGCGTGAAAGTGTCTACGGTGCGAATATCGCGGTGATGGAATATCAGTTCATCAATACCACCGGCAAGACATTTTATGTGAACCTGGAAGACTCCGGTGCGCACACGGCACGTAATACCATCGAGGAGCTGGTGCGGGAGAACAAGGTGCGTTTGAAATCCACGCCGGAGTGGCGCGCGGGGTTTATAGAAAATGTGTTGCAGTGGGACCAATGTCCAAGCTTGCCTAAAGATGGTGGCGTGGATAAGTGGGCACCGGTCTCGCAAGTACTGAATAACGGGGGGGTAGGCAAGTGGAATCCGGTTAAGGTGCCGGAGCCTAGTTTCGGTGAGATCGAGCCCGTTAGCGCGGATACTAAAGAGCCGCCACTGCCGAGTGCTTGGAAACAAGTGCCGGATACATTCTTCGTCGATGCTATTTATGAGAAAAATACGAGCACCATCGCGTCCGCGGGAACCTTGAACTATGAGTTCGATTACATCTTGAATCTCCCGAGTATTTTTAGGCCTGCCGCCGTGCGTAACTGGAAGTTTGTAGATAACACGGGGCCGTTACCGGTGACTACGACTTGTCCCAACGTCAATTTCCTGCAGCAGCGTGAAGTAAAAAGTTATGAATCGCTGCCCGGTTTCCCGCGCAATGTACGCAGTGAGGTGAATGAATCGCTGCCCATGGCCAGTAGTTTTGAAGTGTTCGATCTCAGCGCAAATAAATATATCCAGGCGGTGAGCGGCTGGTACCTCATCCCCGCCGGGCACACGGCGGCGGTACGCAAAAGGGTAACGTTGCCCTCATTCACTCTCAGAAATGAAACCGAGGTCACCGACCCGGGATTCAAGAGTTACACGCCGCACCGCTACGATCTCGCTTTGGAGTGGACGGTCCAGCGCCCAGTGGTGCTGAACGTGGCGCATGACGCGGGTGTGGGAAATTTATTTTCCATGACCGCGCGCGATGTTCAGGTGGGTGAGGGTGAGGTGGTCTATCAACTCGCGCGCTGAGCGCGTACCGCTTGACACGCCTTGCACGGCTGGGCAGACTCTTCGACCATGAGAATTCATTTTCAACCGGCCGCCATTATGAACGCACCGCGCCTGCAACAGGCGCGTGTGTGGCGCGTAGGCGTGTGGCCGGGGGACATGTTTTGCTAGTTTAGTAATTTAAATTCAATCAGCAGAATTCCTAAAGGCCACAGAACCCCGGTTCCGTGGCCTTTTTGTTTTTGGCGTTGCCGTAAGAAGGGAAGAGATGTGTCCGTGCCCGCGGCCTATATAGGCATCATTATTATTTGGTCCACGACGCCCTTGGCGATCAAGTGGAGCAGTGAGGGCCCTGGATTTTTGTTCGGCGTCACCGGGCGGATGTTGCTCGGCGCGTTAATTTGTCTGGCCTTGGTGCGTCTGCTGGGCGTTGCCATGCCGTGGCATCGCGCCGCGCGGCGTACTTATTTGGCGGCGGGCATTGGCATTTACGGCGCGATGCTCTGCGTCTATTGGGGCGCGCAGTTCATTCCTTCGGGATTGATTTCGGTGTTGTTCGGGCTCACGCCCCTGGTGACGGGGGTATTGGCGATGGCATGGCTGGGTGAGCGTAGTTTTACGCCCGCCAAAGTCGCGGGTATGAGCGCGGGCTTGGCGGGGCTGGTGATCATTTTCGGCGCCGATAGCGCGAGCTACGGGCCGCTTGCGGTGCAGGGCATCGTTGCGGTGTTGCTGTCGGTGACGCTGCATTCCATCAGCAGTGTATGCGTGAAACGGATCGGTACGGAGCTCCCGGCCTTGGCGGTGGCGGCCGGGGGTTTGCTAGTGGCGGCGCCGCTGTATCTGGCGACGTGGTGGCTGTTCGATGGCGCGATGCCGCGGGCCTTGCCGTCGCGCGCCGCCTTGTCGATCGTGTATCTCGGTTTGGTGGGCTCGGTGATCGGCTTCGTGCTGTATTACTACGCGCTGAAGTATCTCAGCGCGGGCAAGCTGGCCTTGATTACCTTGATGACGCCGGTGACCGCACTATTACTCGGCCGCGTGTTTAATGATGAGCGTATCGGACAGGAGGTATGGGTCGGCACGGCGGTGATTCTGCTGGGATTGGCGTTGTATCAGCGTGAAGCCGCGCCGCGTGCCGCGGCCTCGGGTGATTAAAGGATGCGCGCGGGTTTCGCGTTGAAGGCCGGGGTCAATGACTTTATACTCCGGGCACACCTCAATTTCGGAGCGCGCGCCTTGGTTAATTCCCTCACGCCAGCGATTATTAAATCCTTCAATCCTACCGTGCGCACCTTGATGGGGCCCGGTCCGTCGGACGTGCATCCGCGCGTGCTTGCGGCCATGGCGCGGCCCACTATCGGCCATCTCGATCCGTTGTTCGTGCAGATGATGGACGAGATGAAGCAGATGTTGCAGTACGCCTTTCAAACCCGCAACGCCCTCACCATTCCGGTGTCGGCGCCGGGTTCGGCGGGCATGGAGGCCTGCTTCGTCAATTTGATCGAGCCGGGCAAGAAGGTGGTGGTGTGTCAAAACGGCGTGTTCGGCGGACGCATGAAGGAAAACGTGGAGCGTTGCGGCGCGCGCGCGGTGATGGTGGAAGACGCCTGGGGCGCGCCGGTGGATCCGCAAAAGTTGGAGGACACGCTCAAGGCGCATCCCGACGCCAAACTGGTGGCCTTCGTGCAGGCCGAGACCTCGACCGGCGCGCAGTCGGATGTAAAGCAGTTGACCGAGATCGCGCGCCGCCACGAGTGCCTCACTATTGTTGACGCGGTGACTTCGCTCGGCGGCACGCCGCTGAAGGTGGACGAATGGGGCGTGGACGCGGTGTATTCCGGCAGCCAAAAATGCCTGTCGTGCACGCCCGGTTTGTCGCCGGTGAGTTTCAGCGAGCACGCGGTCGAACGCATCAAGGCGCGCAAGAGTAAAGTGCAAAGCTGGTTTCTGGATTTGAATCTGGTGATGGGCTATTGGGGCGGCGGCAAGCGCGCCTATCATCACACCGCGCCCATCAACGCCCTTTACGGTTTGCACGAGGCCTTGGTGATGTTGCAAGAGGAAGGTTTGGAGGCCGCGTGGGCGCGGCACCGGCGTAATCATTTGGCGCTGCGCGCGGGCCTCGAGGCCATGGGGCTGAGCTTCGTGGTGGCGGAGGCCCATCGTTTGCCGCAGCTCAACACCGTCACCGTGCCCGAGGGTGTGGATGAGGCGGAGGTGCGCCGCCGCTTGTTGGGCGAATTCAATTTGGAGATTGGCGCCGGTTTGGGCGGCTTAGCCGGTAAGGTGTGGCGCATCGGTTTGATGGGCTACGCCAGCCGCGCGCAGAATGTGATGTTCTGTCTTGCGGCGCTGGAAAAAGTGTTGTGTGACCTCAAAGCCCCCATCGCGCGGGGTGTGGCACAGGGTGCGGCGGGCGCCGCTTTGGCCGCGGACTGACCTCGCGGGTCAGAAGCTGACCCTTTAGGTCAGTTTGGGGTTGCGCCCTATGTGACTTTGGCCACATGGCGGCTGGGACGCCTTTATCAATTTATATCGCCGCCGGGTTCGATGCGCGGGTAATGCATTGAACCGCATGCCAGAATTATTTTTTGGCATGTTGAGTGCTGGATGTATCTCGTGGGTTAGAAATGGCAGCCACCAAATGCAAGGCCGCGAGAGAAACCCGCGAGGAGGTTAAAACCATGAGACAAACGATGACTCAAGACGATCTTTCCCGGATGGCGCTGGCTTATCAAGGCACGGGCGCCGTGAGTGCGGAAAACCGCGGATTTGGTTTTAGGCCCGGTTTTTTCGACCGGGACAGCGGCCGGTTTCTCCTGGCGCGCGACGCCGATGGTTTGCCGGCGAGCGTGCATCGCTTCGATGGATTGCCTGATGAGTGGGTAGTGGACCGCGATGGCGCGGGTTCTCCGCTGGCGGTGAAGCCGTCGGTGGTGCCCGGCTTCATCCGCGACGGCGCCTTCTTCACCCGCGAACAGGCGGCGCAGCTGGTGCAGTGGGAATTAGATAAATTGGCGAGCTGAGCCGCTCGCCGCCGCTTTATTAGTGCAGGGTTCGCGGCACGGATAAGGTGAATAATGGAATATCCGCGTCGAATTGGTTGCCGTCGTCGCCCAGCATTTGATATGAACCCCGCATGGTGCCCACCGCGGTATCGATGACCGCCCCGCTGGTGTATTGAAACGCCTCGCCCGGCCGCAGATAGGGCTGTTCCCCCACCACGCCTTGGCCACGCACTTCTTGGGTTTTGCCGTTGGCATCGGTGATGATCCAATGCCGTGAGATGAGTTTGGCCGGCACCCGGCCCAAGTTTTGGATGTTCACCGTGTAGGCGAACACGAAGCGGTTTTCGTCGGGTAGCGATTGCTCCGCGATATAGAACGGCTCAACTAAGACTTTGATGATGTTGGAGGAGTCGCTGTTCATATTATAAATACCATTTCATGGGCTTGTGACACGACGGGGATGGTCTGCCGGGGCGTAAGTAATGGTGAAAAGTCTAGCACAGGGGTCAAACCCTGTCCTGGGGACAGGTTATTTGGCGGCGACTTTGCGCACTTGCGCGAGGTCGGTCTGGCCTTTGAACATCTTGGTGATGCCGTCCTGCATCAAGGTGCGCATGCCCTCTTTCATGGAGAGGTTCTGCAGCTCTTCGGCCGTGCCCTTGTGATAAATGAGGTCTTTGATGCCGCGGCTGGACACCAATAATTCATGGATGCCGGTGCGTCCGCGATAGCCGGTGCCGTCGCAGGCGGGGCAGCCCACGGCTTTATAGAGGGTGGCCTTGGCCGGGTCGGGACAGATTTCGGCGAAATGTTCCTCGCCGTAATAGCGGCGGATCAGGGTCAGCTCGTCTTCGTCGGGGTGATAGGTGGTTTTGCATTTTTCGCAGAGAGTGCGCACCAAGCGTTGCGCCATCACCCCTAAAAACGCATCGGAAAAACTGATGGGATCGATGCCCAAATCCAGCAGGCGCGTGATGGTTTCCGAGGCGGAGTTGGTATGCAAGGTGGAGAACACCAAGTGACCGGTGAGCGAGGCCTCGACCCCGGCCTCGGCGGTTTCTTGATCGCGCATCTCGCCGATCATAATCACGTCGGGATCGGCGCGCAGAAATGATCGCAATGCCGTCGCGAAATTTAGCCCCGCCTTATTATTCATCTGTACTTGCTGCAGGCCCGCTTGAGTGATTTCCACCGGGTCTTCCGCGGTCCAGATTTTACGCTCCGGCGTGTTGATGTGCGCCAGGATGGCGTGCAAGGTGGTGGTCTTGCCCGAGCCGGTGGGGCCCACCACGAGAAAAATACCGTGGGGATGCTCCACCAGTGACTTGGTCTCGTTGAGATTGCGCTCGGAAAAATTGAGCTGTTCCAGCGGCGGTGGTTTGTTGGAGGCGAGGATGCGCATGACCACCGATTCGCCGTTGACGGTGGGAATGGTGGCGACGCGCAGCTCGACGGGTTTGCCTTTAATCTTCACCACGCATTTGCCGTCTTGCGGACGGCGGCGGTCGGAGATGTCCATGCCCGCGGTGATCTTGATGCGTGAAACCACGGCGCGGATGTGGCTCGCCGGAATGGTGAGGCTGCGCTGGCACTGGCCGTCGACGCGGATACGCACCGAGGAGGACACCTTGCCTTTGCCGGGTTCGATATGAATGTCCGAGGCGCGGGCGTTGTAGGATTCACGGATCAGTTGATTCACTAGCTGAATGACCGTGGCTTCGTTTTCATCAACCGCTTCCACGTCATCGTCGCTGACGCTTTCAATGCCTTCTTCATTGAGGCGATCCACCAATTCATTGATGTCCACCTTGCCTTCGATATTGACCGGGGTTTCGCCGAGAAATTGCTTGATGTCCTCCGGCAGCGCGACTTTAAAGACATAATTACGCGCGCGCAGCACCCGCTGAATTTCAACGATGCGGCGGTCATCGGTGGGGTCGTCAATCAGCACCACCACTTCATTGCGGTCGCCCTGAATCGGTACCCAGCATTCTTTCTTGAGATAAGCCTCGTTGATGCCCTTGAGTAATTCCTTGGGAATTTCGATCTCCGGATCGAAGCCCATGTACGGTACTTGATAATAACGTTCCAGCGAACCGCCGATTTCCGCGGCGCTGAGATTGGCCTCGGTGAGCAGTAAGTGGGTGACCGAAATACCCTCGCGCGGCGCGCGCTGTTTGAATTCATCGATGCGTTGCTGGGTGATCTTGTCCGATTGCACTAGGTATTCGTAAGGGTCGCGGGTGCCGCCGAGTTCGTAGCGGAACTGGTTGCCGAGAAAAAAACCGAGCTTAATCGTGTTGCGCAGTTCCGAGTCGGCGAAGGCGCCGCCGTCGCGGCGGTTGAGCACTTGAATCACGCCGAACAGCACATCTTTGGATTTGATCGGCACCACGATCATCGATTGAGTGCGGAAACCGCTTTTTAAATCGTAGGATTTATCAAAGCGCAGATTGGGGTGGATGTTAGTGAGCTCTTCGGCGTTGTAGACGTCGGCGATGCGTACCGGCTTCTGATTGAGGCCCACGTAACCGGCGATGGAAGACGTCGATAGCGCGACACGGATCTCTTTGATCTCATCGCCGCTTTTATATTTGGAAACCAGAGCCGGTTCGGTGCGTGAGCGTTGATAGATAGTGATGCGTTCGGCGTTGAGCAGGGAGAGCAGGTCACCCTCGATCTCCGGCATCACCTCGCGGAAATTAGCCGCTTCCTGGATGCGTTGAATAACCGTGTTGAGCCGGACTTGAAACTCCAGCTGGCGCTTGAGTTGCTCCGGGTTGGGTTTTTTTTGCGGATCGCCGCTTAAATCATTCATGCTCATCGTTAGCCGTGTCCGTATCGAGCGCGAGCACTATATCGAAGTCGCCTTGCACGGGATGTCTCAATTCGCGGGCAAGGTTCACGGTGTTCGAGCCAGGCTATAAGGTGACGGCGCGTACCCCCGCCGCCCCCAGTCAAGCGACGGCTAGTCCGTCACCGTTTCCACGGCTTGTATCGACATGGCAGGGGAATGCTTGAACGCAATGACGTCAGAGTCCGCCGGGTCCGTGCCGTGGCGACGGGTATCCCAGCGGCGCATTAACGCATTGAACCGGACTGAAAAATTTGTAACACTGCCAAGACTTGGCGCGAACCGCGCCGCACAACCGCCAACCCCTTTCCGGGGGCACGCGCAAGGCGCTTATGCTCGATCCAGTTATCAAGCACCTCCGCGATATATATATGCGGACGATTTGGGGGGTGGACCTCCAGGGGCTGGCGTGGCCGCGCCGCGCCGCGGTCAAGGCCGTGCGGGTGGCGCACAATCTCGCTATCGAGCTCGCCGAAGGTCATTTGACCTTGCGTGCCATGAGTTTGGTCTACACCACCTTATTGTCCCTGGTGCCCTTGCTGGCGGTGAGTTTTTCGATGCTCAAGGCCTTCGGCGTGCATAACCAGATCGAGCCCTTGTTGTTCAATCTTCTCGCGCCCCTCGGTGAGAAGGGAGTGGAGTTCACCGCGCGCATCATCGATTTCGTGGATAACGTCAAGGTCGGCGTGCTGGGTTCGCTGGGCTTGGCGATGCTGATCTACACCGTGGTGTCCTTGGTGCAGAAGATCGAGGGCGCATTTAACTTTATTTGGCACATCAACCGGCCGCGGCGTTTCGTGCGCCGTTTCAGCGATTATATGAGCGTGATCTTGATCGGGCCGGTGCTGGTGGTTTCGGCCTTGGGCATTACCGCGACCTTGATGGGTACGGAGCTGGTGCAAGGTTTGGTGGCCATCGAGCCCATCGGCAGCCTGGTGCGTTTCGCCAGCCGCTTGCTGCCGTATGTGTTGATGTGTTCCGCCTTTACCTTTATTTATATTTTTATTCCCAACACGAAAGTGAATTTTTCCTCCGCCCTCACCGGGGGTTTGATCGCCGGGACGCTGTGGCAAAGTGGCGGCTGGTTCTTCGCCGCCTTCGTCGCCTCGTCCACCAAGTACACCGCCATTTACTCGGGCTTCGCGATTCTGGTCATCTTCATGATCTGGCTCTACCTCAGCTGGCTAATCGTGCTGCTCGGGGCGCAGATCGCTTACTATCATCAGCACCCCGCCTTGTTGCGCGCGCGCTACGGCACGGGGCGCTTGAGCAATCAGGGCCGCGAACGATTGGCGATCATGTTGATGATGATGGTCGGCTATAACTACTACTACAATCGCGGTCCGTGGACCGTGGATCATTTGACGCGGGAGCTGGCCGTGCCGCCGCAAGCCTTGCAGTATGTGCTGGGTATTTTGGAGCGCCATGGTTTTATCAGCCAGTCCAATGACGAGCCCCCCGGCTATTATCCGGCGCGGGATATCGAGACTATCACGCTGCGTCAATTGCTGGATGCAACCCGTCATGCCGATGATTCGGTATATGATGCGTTGCGCATCCGCCCCGAGCGCGCGCAAGTGGATGCGGTGATGCAGCGTGTCGATGCGGCGATCGGCGATGCGCTGGCCGAACAAACCATCAAGGATCTGGTGCTGGCCCAGCCGCGGCCGGATGAGAGTAAAGGCTGATGCACGCGGCCGGGATCAATATTCCATTTGCCGCGCCGCTAGCAACTGGGCGGCTCCATCGGAGGCGCGCGAACGATATTGTGGTAGTGCAGCTGGGTAAGTAATGAGTGATTCGAATCATCAGGCCGGGGCGGAATCTTCTCCCGCCACGGTTCCGCGAGTGGCGCTCTACACGTGGCGTAGTTGTTCTTATTGCATCGCGGCGAAGCGTTTGCTGCAGCAAAAGGGCGTGGTCTTTAGCGAATATGCGATAGACGGTGACAATGCGGCGCGCGAGGTGATGATGCAACGTGCCGGCGGACGCCGCAGCGTGCCGCAGATATTCATCGACGGCGCGCACATCGGCGGTTATATGGACCTCTATCAACTGGAGCAATCGGGCCGGCTCGATGAGCTGCTGGCCGCGGCGCCGCGGCCGTGAACCTTAGCCGTATCGCCGCGGCCCGGGTCCTAGGGGCCTGTCGGACTTGGGGCTGATCTACCGCGCCGGTGGGAGAGCGGTCCATATTTCCGCTCCTTCTCGTCAAATAGCGACGGCTCCACCCTTCGCTTCGCTCTTCCCTCGAACGATCGAAAAACTGGGCTCGCCCTCCCGCCTTGCTCGCGACGATCGCCCAAGTCCGATAGGCTCCTAGGCCGTTAACCGGCGCGATACGCTACAATGAGCGCCATTTGAAGGAGGGGTCCGGCGTGAAAGTCACTATTTATCATAATCCGCGTTGCAGCAAATCTCGCGAGACCTTGGCCTTGCTGCGCGAGCACGGTGTCGAGCCGGCCGTCGTCGACTACCTCAAAGAACCGTTGAATGCCGCGGCGTTGAAACAGCTTTTGGCCGCGCTCAAGCTTAAGCCCCGCCAATTGCTCCGCAGCAAGGAAAAAGACTATAAGGCCCTGGGTCTGGATGATCCCGCGCTCAGTGATGCCGCCTTGATTAAGGTCATGGCCGCGCACCCGGTGCTCATCGAACGGCCCATTGTCGTGGCTGGCACTAAGGCGGTGCTGGGGCGCCCACCAGAAAATGTGCTCACTATCATTTGAAAGGCGGATAGCCGCGATGAAGCAGACGTTGAATATGGTATCGATGATTTTGTGCGCGGCGGCACTGTTATTCGCCCAGGGCGCGCGCGCCGGGGAGGCGGCCGCCTATTTTGGTTTAAAGGCGGGGGTGATGCTGCCGGACCTCGCCGATCTGGATGCGGCTTACAACGCCGGCATGCTGGTGGGTTACGGGCGCGGGCCTGTCGCCGCCGAGGCGGAGATCACCACCACGGTGTTGCCCGGCGACACCGCGTTGTCCGGCGTGCAATGGGATATCACCACCTTGGCTTTGTACGCGGTGTACCGCAGCGCCGGCGCGGTGTATGTGAAGATTAAGGGGGGCGTGTTGTACGAGCAGGTGAATTTCGACGCGGTGGGTATTTCCTTGCAAGGTAATGACAGCGGCGCGAGCCTGGGATTGGGTTTGGGTTTTAATCGCGGCGATAAAGGCCGCGTCGAGATCGAGTACGCCGTGATCGACTCCGATATTTCGCTCATCAGTCTCGCTTATCTTTTTTGAGCGCGCCATGACGCGCGGGGCGCACGTGCGTGCGCATGATTTGATGTGTGCGTGATAAGCGCATCATCCGGTTTATATCAAGGAACCTGATTTATCTCAGAGGTTCCCGCGGCGCACGGATGTGCCTTCATTTTCAATGGCTGCCGCCATTGAAAATGAAGGCAAGCGAAAATCACATTTTTCGCTTGCCGTGCTCTGAGAATTCCAGGATGGAATTATTCAGAGCGTCCTCAAGACGCCGCGGGATGCGGCGGAAGTAGGTCTGGCGTTGGAAACCAGTGGCAATGCGGTGAGGTAGTCTTACGATGAAGTGGATGAATTACGTGAATAGAGGGTTGCGGAATGGGCTGGCTATGTTATTGGCGGCCCTGGTTTGGAATCAAGCCGCGATGGCATCCGCGCCGCGGGCTGAGCGCGATGCGGATGCGATGCGGGCGGCCACGCCGGTGGCGCAACGCCTGAGTTACATCGAAAGCTTATTGCGTTCAAAGACCGGTCAGCGCTTGAACGCGTCGGATGACGCGATAGTGAAAAAACAATTGTCCGATATACGCGAGTATTTGGCTAAGGCCAAGGCGGCGTTACAGGCCGGTGATACCGCGCGCGCGGAACAGTGGTCGGGTGAGATTATGGCGGCCTTGATGGCGGCGTCGCGCCGCTTGCCCGATGATGCGGATGATCTGCAGGCCGAGCAACTGCGTTATAAAAATCTGCGCCAAGGCATCGACGTCTTTCAGCAGGCGCGCCAGCGCAATGCCGGGCGTTTGAGCACCGAGGAAAACAAGTCGGCGCCGGGTTTCGACGCCAAGGCGGTGGCGGACTGGGTGCGCGAGGGAGATCACGCCGCGGCGGGCGGCGATTACCGCACCGCCAACGCCTTTTTGCTCAATGCGCAAGAGGCGCTCACCGGCGCGATTCGCGGCATGTTGAATCACCGCACCTTGGTGCATGAGTTGAAGCTCGATTCCCCCGCGGCGGAGTATCAATACGAACTGCAACGCTATCAGGGCTACGCCGATTTGATCCCCGTCGCCATCGATATGCGCGCCCCGCCGGCGCAGACCATCACGCAAATGCTGGCCTCGATGGATAAGGCGCAGTGGATGGCGCGGCAGGCGGGACGGACGGCGGACAAGGGTGATTATCCCGTCGCGATCCGCATGCTGCTCGACGCCACCGATGTGGTGCGCGGCGCCTTGCGCGACGCCGGTGTTGAGATGTAACGCGTGGCCCCGCGGCCAGTGAGGCGCCGGAGACGGCGGCGCGCGTGTTCGGTTTAGCGCGCTGGTGGCGGCGGCGCGGCTTGCGCGATCCCGGGTTCTCGCCCGAGCAGTGGGCGGCGACGATGCAAGGCGTGGCCTTGTTGCGTGATTGGTCCCCCGCCGCACTGGCGCGCTTGCGCGAGCAGACGGTATTTTTTCTGCGCGCGAAGACCTTCACCGCCGCGGAGGGCGCGCGGCTCGATGATGCCGTGCGTCTGCTCATCGCCGCGCAGGCCTGCGTGCCCATCCTGCGTTTGGATATCGATTACTACGACGGCTGGCGCGAGCTCATCGTCTACCCCGATACCTTCGTCACCCGCCATCAAGAACACGACGAGGCGGGTGTGCTGCACAGCTGGCGCCAGCCTTCGGCCGGTGAGGCCTGGTCACACGGCCCGGTGGTGTTGTCGCAAACCGACGTCGAGGAGTCCGCCCGCGCCCGGGACGGCTTTAACGTGGTGATCCACGAAATGGCGCACAAGCTGGATATGCTGAACGGTGATGCCAACGGTTTTCCGCCATTGCACCGCGAGATGCGCGTGCAGGATTGGGTGAGCGGCTGGTCTGCATCCTATGAGGCTTTTTGCGCGGAGCTGGAGGCGGGCGGCGCGCCGGCGCTGGACCCTTATGCCGCGGAGAGTCCGGCGGAATTTTTCGCGGTGATGAGCGAGGCCTTTTTCGAGCTGCCCGACGAGGTGCTTGCGCACTTCCCTTTACTCTATCCCCAGCTCACGGGTTTTTACCGTTACGATCCCCGCGGCCCCGCCTGAGCCCGTGGCCGCGCAAAAAAATAGCGCTGTCCGAAGACAGCGCTATCGCTCAAGGAGGGATGAACGAAAGACGCTTCACAGTTGGTTTGGACACCCGCCGCAGTCAGGGAAACTGTGGGCTCACTGAGTGTCCAGAAAGATCCGCCGGGGAGCGGATAACTCATCCAGCGGACATTTCATTTATAGCAATCGATATGCCAACAGCTAGCCGTCTATTGTTAATCATCAAGTTAGCTCGAATTCATTGGTGTTTGGAGCGGCAGAATTCTTCATTCTTGTCTAAATTAGTCTCCGCATAGAGACAGATGGAGACAAGATGGAGGTAAGGAGCTGAACCCAGTGGCAAAGATCTGTCTCCTGACGGAGACGGCGCGCGTTGTTTCCCAAATAAGAGTGAGATATCAAAGAAACCGCCCCGGCGGCCGATACGCATGGTGACGATGCCGGTGTTTGTAAGGATGACGGCCAGGAGTAACTATGAGTGACGGCGACAAGGCAGTAAATAACGGCGCGCGCAATGTACACGGTGGCGGTGTTTCGTCCGAGCACGCCTTGCTGTTGCGTTGCCGTCAGCGCGCCGAAAAGTATTTGCGCGAGGCGATCAAGCAGGTCTTCGATAAAACCGATGACCTCTTGTTCGAGCGCAGCAATAAAGACGAAGCCAATGGCGGCGGCGTCAAGTACTTCGACGCCCTGCGTGAATTGCGGGTCAAGCGTCAGGACCTCACGCAAAAATACCTCGAAGGCTTCGCGCGGGAGCACGACAGCCGTTTGCGCCGGGTGCCAGTGACGGCGAGCAAGTCCGCGGCGCAGCCGCAACAGGGCGGCGGTTTGTCTCTCATCGATGAAAAGGAACTGGAAGAATCCCTGGCCATCGAGGGGCAGGTGGGCAAGGCCAATGAGCGTTTCGGCAATCTATTGTTCGCGCTCAGTCAGCGTTACAGCGTCTTGGTCAAGGGCATCAAGGTGGAGGCGGAGAGCCACCCGCTGGCGCCCGATGTCATTTGTCACGCCTTCCGCGACGCGATCGGCGGCATCGAGCTCAGCGTCGAAATCAAGCTCATCATCTACAAACTCTTCGAGCAGAACACGGTGAAGCAGCTAGGCCCGGTTTACGAGGAGTTAAATACCCTGCTCGCCGATGCCGGGATTTTGCCGCAACTCAAGGTCGCCGCCGCTGTGCGCACCAGCGACAGCGGGGCTGAAAAACCCCGTCCCGAAGCCAGCGAGGCCGCCCCCGCCGCGACGACGACCCTGCCGGTGCCGGCCGCCTCCTTGCCGGCGCTCGTCGATCCCGGGGAAGGCGATGGCGATATCTATCAAACCCTGCAACGTTTGATGAACCTGAAAAAATACGGCGCGCCGGCCGGTGGCGGCGCCGCGGCTGGCGGTGGTAGTGGCGGCGGTAGTGGCGGTGCGGGCGGCGGGGCCGCCGTGTTGCCGCCGGTACCGGCCGATGCCTTAGTCCACGGCCTGTCTTTATTGCAGCATATGCCGCCGCCTCCGCCCGAGATCATGGCGGGCGAAGCGGCGATTGCCTACATCAAATCAGGATTGCTGGCGCAGTTGGGTGAGATGGCGGCGGGCAAGGCCATCGATCCGGTCACCGACAACACCATCGACGTCATCGGGATGATCTTCGAGTTCATCATCGACGAGCCCAGTATTCCCGAGCTGGTCAAGCGCCTGCTCAATCAGTTGCAAATCCCCATTCTCAAAGTCGCCATCGTCGACAAAGAATTCTTCGCCAACAAACAGCACCCCGCCCGCCGCCTGTTGAATACCCTAGGTCACACCAGCATCGGCTGGAACGACAAGGATGAAACCACCCAAGGACGCCGCTTCGAGAAAATGGAATACACCGTCGGCCGGGTCCTCAAGGAATATGAGACCGATCCCGGCGTCTTCGCCGAATTGCTGGCCGACTTCACCGCCTTCCTCGCCAGTGAAGGCGATGACGATTTGTTGCAGGACGAGCCGGACGCGGAGACAGTGGCCGAAGAAACGGTGGCGCCGCCGCCGGGTAAACACGCCTTCGAGGCCGTGGAGTTGCGTTTGGAGGGGGTGGAGGCGCCGCGCATCGTCCGTGAGTTTTTGCGTAATACCTGGCGCCGCGTCTTGGAACGGGTCGCGGCCAGCGAGGGCGTGGAGGGCGATCTCTGGCGTCATCGCGAACAAGTGCTGAGCGATTTACTCTGGAGCGTGGAACCCAAGACCGGAGAGGACCGCCGCCGCATGGTGGCCCTGTTGCCGCGCCTCTTGGGCGCGCTGCAAGACGGCATGCAATCCGTTGGTTGCACCGCCGATGAAATGGACGCCGTGCTCAACGGACTGGAACCCATACACATGGCCTGTCTGCGTGGCGAGGCGCCGCCGCCCGACGCGCCCGAGCCCGAAGCGCCGCCGCAAGCGGTGGAAGCAGCGCGCCCGCCGGCCTCCGACGAAGTGGCCGATATGATTCGTTCCATCCAGCAAGGCCTGAGCGGCGCCGATCCCTTCAATGACGATACCGGCTTCAACAGCGGTGTCGCCAGCGTGGAGCGCGAACTGGCGCGGGTGGCGCGGGGCGGCGAGTTCAACCGTCCGCTTCCCGAGCCGGAAATAGAAGAAGAGCCGCTCGAAGCCGAAGAAGAGCTCATCGAAGATGAATTCACCGAAATGACCCGCGACATGGCCATGGGCACTTGGCTGGAGTTCGAGCTGGAAGGTAAAAAGCGCCGCGGCAAACTCGGCTGGAAAAGCGCGGTGATGGGCGAGTATGTCTTCGTCGACCGCCGCTACAAAGTGGTGGCGGAACGCACCTTGGCCGAATTGGCCGCCGAGCTGCGCGAGGGCCGGGCGCGGGCGGTGGAAAACGTGGCGATGTTCGACCGCGCGCTCGACGCGGTGATGAGCGGCCTGACCAGCGGCGCGCGCGGCTAATAAATCTCCGCATTTTATATTTATCGCCGGTGCCCCCGCGGTTTGCCGCGCCGCCGGGCTTGGGTTATCTTGCCTGAGGGCGCCAGCGCGCGTCCGCCGGATCCAAACGATAGGACGGTGCCATGACAGCAGCACGGAGTCTCGACGGAATCTTACGGCGCGGGTTGACCCTGGGTTTGGTCTGCCTGCTGGGGCTGATGGCGTGGCGCGCGGAGGCGGAGACCGCCTGCGTCAAACCAGGCGAATGGCTGCGCATGGCGGACGGCAAAGCGGTCGCCAACGATGCCTTGCTGCGCCAAGTCAGCCAGCAGCGCGTGGTGTTGCTGGGTGAACACCATACCAATGCCGATCATCACCGCTGGCAATTACAAATGCTCGCCGGGCTGTTCGCGCTCAAGCCGAAGCTGGCCATCGGCTTCGAGATGTTTCCTCAAGAGGCGCAGCCGGTGCTGGATCGCTGGGTGGCGGGCGAGCTCAGCGAAAAGGAATTTTTAACTCAAACCCATTGGCGCAGCGGCTGGCGTTTCGACGCCGCGTTGTACATGCCGCTGTTTCACTTCGCCCGCATCAATCACATTCCCATGATCGCCCTCAACGTCAACCCCGAGCTGGTGACGCAGGTGCGGCGCGAGGGCTGGGCCGCCGTCGCCCCCGAGGCGCGCCAAGGCATCACCGACCCCGCGCCCGCCAGCCGCGCGTATCTGGAAATGCTGGCGGGCAGTTTCGTCGCCCATCGTCCCGGTCACGCGCAAGGGGAGGCAACGGCTGACTTCGAGGGTGAGGAGAAAAAGGCCTTTCAGCGTTTCGTCGAAGGGCAGTTGCTGTGGGACCGTGCCATGGCCGAGGCCCTGGCCGCGGTGGCCAAGCGTAAAGACGCGCCCTTGGTGGTGGGCATCATGGGCACCGGCCATATGGTCTACGACTTCGGCGTGCCGCATCAGCTCAAGGCCTTGGGGGTGGACGCCACGGCCGCGTTGATTCCCTGGGACGATCAAATCAGTTGCGATGAAATGGTGCCCGGCTTTGCCTATGCGGTGTTCGGTCTCAACGCCGGCGCCGCGGAAGACGAGGTGGAGAAGCCCCGGCTCGGCGTCTTTCTCGAACCGGCGGAGGATGGCGTGAAGGTGGTCAAGCTGATGGAGCGCAGCGTGGGCGAGACCAGCGGTCTCAAAGAAGGTGACCGCATCGTCGCCATGGCCGGCGCGCCGGTGACGGCCGTGGATGAGATCATCGAAAGGGTGCAGGCGATGTTGCCCGGCGCCTGGCTGCCGCTAAGCGTGCAACGCGGCGAGCAGCGGCTGGATCTGGTGGCGAAGTTTCCGGCTAAACCTTGAGCATGTCCGGCGGCGGCGCCGCGTTTTTTATTCCGCCGCGACGATGCGATTGCGCAAGCGGCCGATGCCGCTGACTTCGCATTCCACCACGTCGCCCGGCCGCAGAAACTCCGGCGGCGTGCGGGCGAAACCCACCCCGGCCGGGGTGCCGGTGGCGATGATGTCGCCCGGCTCCAAGGTCATGCCGCGTGATATCACCGCGATGGCGTCAGCGATGGAGAAGATTTGCTCGCGGGTATTGCCGCGTTGTTTTAACTCAGCGTTGACCCAGCAGCGCAAATCGAGTCGCTGCGGCGCGGTGATCTCATCGGCCGTGACCAGCCACGGCCCCATGGGACAGGCGCCGTCCAGACTCTTGCCGAGAAAATATTGCTTGTGGCGGAATTGCAGATCGCGCGCCGAGAGGTCATTGAGCACGGTGTAACCGAAGACATGATCCAGCGCGCGCGCGGCGGGGATGCCGCGGCCGCCGCGGCCGATGATGACCGCCAGTTCCACTTCCCAATCCAATTGCGTGGTCACGCGGTCATCGAGCGGGATATCCGCGTGCGGGCCGGTGACGCTGGTGACGGCCTTGGTGAACACCACGAGGTGCTCGGGCGCTGTGGGTGAGCGGCCGTGTACCGCGAGGGATTCCGCCGCGTGTTCGGCGTAATTCAAACCCAGGCAGATGATATTTTTACGCGGGCGCGGGATGGGCGCGAGCAAGTGGACGGCGGCGAGCGGCACGCGGCACAGCGGCGGGCAGTCGCGCAGCGCGGCGGCGTAGCGCCGCCACTGCGCGGGCCCGGCCTCGATGAGGCTGAGCATATCGTTCGGCGCCGCCCCGGCCAGGGCGGGCAGGATCACCGTTTCTTCCTCGGCCGCGCCCAAATAGCGCTGGCCGGCGTATTCGCAACTGATTAAACGCATGCCCCATGCCTCCGCCGCTATCGTGGGCGATTATGCCATGCGCGCGAAAACGGCCCCAAGCGGCGATCGCTTTACCCGCGCGGTTCGTGAGCTTGAAAGGCGCGGCGGGCTTGGGTCATCATGAAGACCCTTCACTCTGGTATATACTCCCGGTTTCCGTCATTTCCTGGTCAAGGTGCGCCGGGTGCCTGGCAAGCCGGGATTCTTTCACCGTTAAGCGGAGACATTCATGAGCCATAAACCACAGGCCGGCGGCCTCCGCCGTTATCCGCCCCAAGCCGAACCCGGCAATCCGCAACAGCAGAGTTTGGAGCCCTTGGTGCGCGAGCTCTTGCACAAGCTGGGGGAGAACCCCGAGCGCGACGGACTCAAGCGCACGCCGGAGCGCATCGCCGCCGCCCTGACCTTTCTCACCAGCGGTTACAGCCAAACGGTGCAGGAGGTGGTGCAGGGCGCCCTCTTCGCCGATGACTGCAACGAGATGGTCATCGTCAAGGACGTGGAGTTTTATTCCCAGTGCGAACACCATATGCTGCCCTTCTTCGGGCGGGTGCACGTGGGCTACGTGCCCGATGGCAAGATCATCGGCTTGAGTAAAATAGCGCGCATCGTCGATGTCTTCAGCCGGCGGCTGCAAGTACAGGAGCGCATGACCGGTCAAATCGCCGAGGGTTTGATGGAAGTGCTGTCGCCGCGCGGCGTGGGCGTGGTGGTCGAGGCCAGCCATTTCTGCATGATGATGCGCGGCGTACAGAAGCAGAACAGCTCCACCATCAGCAGCGCCATGCGCGGCATTTTTCAGGAAGACGCCCGCACCCGAGCGGAATTCATGGAGTTGATCCGGCGCTAACGCGGCGGCGTGACGAGCGCGGATGATATCCGTTTGGTGATACCTAAAAACATTAAGGAAGCGATATGAGTGACACCTCTCCCCTGGCAGCGGCGCAAGAGAAATTCGTGGCGGCGGTGCCGCTTAAAACCGTGGCCGCGGAAACGGTGAAGCTGGACGCGGCCTTGGGCCGTAACTTATTCGCCGACATCACCGCGCCCACTGATCTGCCGCCGTATCACCGCGCCATCGTCGAAGGCTTCGTGGTGCATACCGAAGACACGCGCGCCGCCGATGAGAAAACGCCCGTGAGTTTCGAGATCGCCGGTTTGGTCAAGCCCGGCGACGAGCGCTGCCCCGCCTTCGCCCGCGGTCAAGCGATTGAAGTGATGACCGGCAGCGTGCTGCCCGACGGCCCCTATTCCATCGTGCGCATGTGGGAGGCCAAGCGCGAGGGGCGGCGTTTCAGCATCAGCCGGCCGTTTCCGCCGCGTTTTTTTATCGAGGACCAAGGCTGCGATTTGAAACAAGGCGCCGTGGTCGTGGCGGCGGGCACCTGTCTGGAACCGCTGGACTTGGGCAATCTCGCCGCCCTGGGTATCGCCAGCGTCAGCGTGGCGCGCGCGCCGCGGGTGACGATTTATTCCTGCGGCGATGAGGTCATTCCCTTCGAGCAGGCCCTGCGTCCCGGCTTGATCCGCGACAGCAATGCGGTGATGTTGCGCGCGGCGGTGCGCGCGGCGGGCGGCGAGCCTATCGACGGCGGAATCATGCGCGATGATTTCGACGCCTTCGTTCACACCGCGAAAACCGCGCTGGCCAAGTGCGATATGCTGCTGATCTCCGGCGGCACCGCCGCGGGCGGACGCGATTTCATTTCCGATCTGGTGCGCGCCCTCGGGGAATTATTGGTCGACGGCGTGCCCATGCGTTCGGGCCGGCCGCTAATCATGGGCGTGGCCCAGGGCAAACCCATTGTCTGCGTCGCGGGTCATCCGCCCGAGGCCTTGCGCGGGTTCAATCTCTTCGGCGCCGCGGCGTTGAACCGCTTGATGGGCCGCGCCGCGCCTTTGCCGCAGGACGCGCCGCCGCCTCAATAATGCGGCGGCGGAGTTTCTTCCCAAGGCTGGGCGAGGTTGGCGGGGCTGAGCTCCTGCTGGCGGCGCCGCAGCGCCTCCACCTCTTTGCGCAATTGAGTGATGAGCCGCTGGTGTTCCGCGATCACGTCGTTGAGCGCCTGCACGGTGGCGTCTTGGTGGGTGAGGCGGATCTCCAGCTCGGCGAAACGGGCTTCGGTGTTTGCTTCATTCATGGTGTTCACCAGTCAAAAAAGGGGCGCGGCGGCGAGGGCTGAGCTTAACGCGCGGGCGGCGGCGCGGCCAAATAGAGATCGAAGCGGGTGGTGCTGCCCATTAAAACCGATGAAGGCGGCGGACCGGCCAAGGCCGTCGCCAAGCGCGGCCGTTTCACCACCACCCGCCGCCGCGCGCAGCCCAAGGCCGCGGCCAGCAGCGCGGCGGCATCGAGGTCGTCGCCCGCCACGGCGCGCAGGTAACGCATCTCTTTTTTGACCAGCGCCGTTTTTTGACGGCCGGGGTACATGGGGTCGAGATACACCACCTCGGGGCGCGCGTCCTCGCGCAAATGCGTGAGATACGCGGCGGCTTCGCCGTTCAGCAAATGCATGCGCGCGATAATAGCGGCGCTGGCGGGAGCGGCGCGGCCGCGGTCGAGGCCGTCTTTGAGCAAGGCGGCGATGATGGGTGAGCGTTCGATCAAAGTGACCTCGCAGCCGAGGCTGGCGAGCATGAAGGCATCGCGCCCCAGTCCGGCGGTGGCGTCGATCACGCGGGGGGCGGTGAGGCGGTTTTTAATCCCCGCCGCGCGCGCCAAGGGTTCGCGGCTGTGGCCGGCTTGGCGTTGGCGGTAGCCCAAGGCGCCGCTGACGAAATCGACGTAGAGCGGGCCGGGCGCGTCGGCGCCGCGGGCTTGTAGTTGCAGCACGGGCGAGTGCTCGCCCGGCGCGTAGCTCAGCAACAAGGCATAGGCCGCGCAGGCGGCGGCGCCGCCGCAGAACGGCAAGCCTAAGTCGCGGGCCAGTTGTGCCGCGCGCGCGTCGCAGGCTGGATCGTTGGCCGCTACGGCGATCTTGCTGTCGGGAGTCTCGTGCATAATGAGGGCGCAGCCTAGCGGTGAACGCGGCGGGCCGCAAGGGTTTTGCTATTTAATGAAACGGGATGGTGATGGCTAAGCGAAATGTAGAAATGGTGGACGTGCGCGAGCTGTGCGCGATAGTGATCGCGACGGCGGAGCGGGAATTGCTGCCGCGTTTTACCGCGACGGAGCGCCGGCAAAAACGTGATGGCAGCGTGGTCACCGAGGCGGACTTGGTGATGCAGTCCGAGCTTAAGCGGGCCTTGGCGGCGCGCTGGCCGCAATTCAATTTTCTCGGCGAGGAGATGAGCACGGAGGAGCAGCATGCCTTGTTGCGCGGCGACACGGCGGGCGTGTGGTGCGTCGATCCCTTGGACGGCACCAGCAATTTCGCCGCGGGCATCCCTTTTTTCGCGGTGTCGCTGGCCTTGTTGCTACACGGCGAGCCGCAGTTGGGCGTGGTCTATGATCCCATGCGGCGCGAGTGTTTTTGGACGCGGCGCGGCGGCGGCGCGTGGTTGAATGAACAGCGTTTGGGCGCGGCGCGGGCCCCGGTCAAATTGCAGCAGGCCGTAGCCGTGATTGATTTTAAACGCCTCGCGGCTGAGCTGGCGCAGCGGCTGGCGCTCAGTCCGCCCTATAGTTCGCAGCGCAGTTTCGGCTCGGTGGCCTTGGATTGGTGCTGGATCGCCGCCGGGCGCGGCGATGTGTATCTGCACGGCAAGCAAAATATTTGGGACTACGCGGCGGGGAGTTTATTGTTGGCCGAGGCGGGTGGACATGCCTGCACCCTCGCTGGCGAGCCGGTGTACCGCGCGGAGATCACGCCGCGTTCCGCGGTGGCGGTCTTGGATGCGGCGCTGTTTGCGGAATGGTGTGCGTGGCTGGGCGTGCCGCGCTGAGTTGCCGTGGCGCTGAGCGCCGCGTAGTGAAACCGGGTTTCCAGCAGTGGCTGTGAAAACACCCTCTCCCTCAGGGAGAGGGCCGGGGTGAGGGTGTCGAGATTGACCCCCGGCCCGTTTAGGCGGGCAGGCGATGAAGATCCCCGGCGCGCTTATTCCGGCGCCGTTTCAGAGTCTTCGTCCGGTATCCTATGCCGCATCTCTTCCATGTGCTGCCGCATCTTTTGCAGCGTCTCTTCATCCATCGGCATGGACGAATGGCTGTCGGGGCTGGGCATGTCCCGCATCATTTCTTCCATCATCTGCTTTGGATTGGTGACGGCGTAGCCGGCGGGGATCTCGAATTTGCTGGCGGGAAAGGCGGCCACCGTGCTGATCTTTTCAATCTCATGCACCACCTTGCCTTCGGCGTCGGTCACCCGCAGCGGCAGGCCGAGTTTGCCGTATTCGCTATCGGCCATGTCTTCCGCCGCGGTGCAGGGCTCGCGCAGCGGGTCTTCATCGCTGGCCGCTTGCCCTTGCGAGAACTGCAGCATGGCTTGAATGAAACGCTTCACGTCGCCGGACTGCAAAGTTTGCGGCGCGACGAAGTGTTCGCCGCACAAGGCGCCGCCGGCGCTCAATACATATTGTTCGGTGGCGTAGCCGGCGATTTTGGGACCCGCGCCTTTCTTTTTGAAGCTCACATTGGCGTGTGCCGCCGGGGTCTTGTTTTCCACGCCGCGCGGCGGCGCGGACGCCTCGCTCATCTCCACGACTTGCCGCTGACCGCGATCCACCGCGTAGGCTTGATTGTTTTTTAGATTGAGCAAGAGATATTCCGCGGGTTCGCCCTCGCCGTATTCCAGCCGCGCCCAATCGTCTTGGATCATGATGCGGTGGTATTCGCCGCCCTCGTCTTTACCCTCGATCAAGGTGGCGGCGAGGGCCGGGACGGCGGTGGCGCCGAGCAGCAGGGCGAGGAGGCAAGTCCGTGTGTGCATATGAGGTCTCCGAAAAAGTCGCGTTAGTCTAGCATGAGGATAGGACCCGCACGGTAGCGCGCGGAGGGATTAAGCACCGGGTAGTGAGACGGTGAGTTTGGCGCCGCCCAAGGCGCTGGCGCCGATGGTGAGTTTGCCGCCGTAGACCCGCAGGATGTCCTGCACGATGGCCAGGCCGATGCCGTGACCGGGATGATGGTCGTCGTCGCGCACCCCGCGTTGCAGCACGGCGCGCGCTTTGTCGGGGGCGATGCCGGGGCCGTCGTCCTCGATGCACAGCAGCAGCCCCGGGTGCGTGCCGCTGCTGGGATTGATGATGTGCGCGCCGATGTCCACGCGCCGCTGGCAGCTTTTGTAGGCATTGTCGATGAGGTTGCCCAGCAATTCGAGCAGGTCGCCTTCGTCGCCGTTGAAGCGGGCGCCGTCGGCGGTTTTGATACGGCAATCCACCCGTTTGTCGGCGTAGACCTTGCCCAGCGAGTTGGCGACCTTGCGGATCAAGGTAGCGGCCATGACCGGCGCGGCCAGCGGCAGGCGGCCCGAGGTGGCGGCGCGCTGTAATTGATAATCGACGATGTCGTTCATGCGTTGCACTTGTTCATTGGCCGCGGTGCTGGCGGCGGCGTGCTCCGCGCTTTCCAATTCGCCGCGCAGCACCGCCAGCGGGGTTTTGAGGCTGTGGGCGAGATCGCCCAGGGTGTGGCGGTAACGTTCCAGATGTTCGCGCTGACTGGCGAGCAGGGCGTTGAGGTTGTCGGTGAGACCGCGCATCTCGCGCGGGTAGCGGCCTTCGAGCTGGGTTTGTTTGCCCGCCTCGATGGCGGCGAGGTCTTCCGCCACCTCGCGCAGCGGCGCCAGGCTCCAGCGCAAAATGAGGCCTTGCACGGTGAGCAGCAGCAAGGCCACGCCGCCGAGCCAGCTCCACAGCGTGGCGCGGAAGTCGGCCACTTGTTCGTAGTAATTCGTCATGTCCTCGGCGACGGTGAAGGTGAAACCCTCGCTCATCTCTTCGCTGAGGTCGAAGGTGACGCCGAGGGCGAAGGCGTAACGTTCGTGGCCGTTGATGACGCCGTGGCGGAAGCGTTTATCCCCCGGCGGCACGCCGCTGATTAAGGTCTCGTTGATGTCGTCCATGGAGGGTGAGCGCCAGGTTTGCTTGCCGTCATTGCGGGCGATTTGGGCATAGAGTCCCGAGCCGGTGTGGTTGTAACGGGTTTCCGGCAGGGTGGCGGGCATGTGGAGGATGCCGTGCGTGTCCAATTCGGCGGCGGCGATCAGGCCCAAGGTGTGCGCTTGCAGCCGCTCTTGCAAGGCTTGTTCGGCCTTGTCGCGGAAGGCGTGGTCCAGGGTGTAGCCGGTGATCCCGAGAAAGGCGGCGAGCACGATGCTGCCGGCGATCAAGAGGCGGGTGGTGAGCGAGGGCATTAGGGGTTGTTGCGCTCGAGGGTGAAGCGGTAACCGCGCCCGCGCAGGGTTTCGATGGGATTGAGGCCGCCCTCGGGATCGAGCTTGCGGCGTAATCGCCCGACGAAGACTTCGATGACGTTGCTGTCGCGGTCGAAGTCTTGTTCGTAGATATGTTCGGTGAGGTCGGTCTTCGACACCACTTGCCCGGCGTGCAGCATGAGGTATTCGAGCACTTTGTATTCGTAGGTGGTGAGCTCCACCGCCGCGTGGTTGACGCTGACTTCGTGGCTGGCGGTGTTGAGGCTGATGGGGCCGCACTCCAATACCGATTGGGTCCAGCCCGCGGAGCGGCGCACCAAGGCACGCAGACGCGCGAGCAGTTCTTCCATGTGAAAGGGTTTCACTAAATAATCGTCGGCGCCCGCCTCGAGGCCCTCTACTTTTTCCTGCCAGCGGCCGCGCGCGGTGAGGATTAAAATGGGAAAGGGCTTGCCCGCGCCGCGGGTTTGGCGGATGACCTCGATGCCCGAGAGTTTGGGCAGACCTAAATCGACGACGGCCGCGTCGAAGGGGATTTCCGTGGCGAGGTAGAGGCCGTCTTCGCCATTGGCCGCGACGTCCACCGCATAGCCTTCTTGTTTCAGCCGCGTTTGGAGTTGGTGGAGTAGGCTGTCTTCGTCTTCGATGACCAGTATCCGCATCGCTTGGGTCCCATCGGTTTCATGGTGCGTTCACGTGTGCCGCAAGGCCGCTTAACGATAACACGATTCGAGATGGCGGCCGCCGCGCCGCCATCTCATGGGGCGTGCTTCAATAATCCGGCGAGACATTGACCTGCACCCGGATGCGATCGCCCGGGTCGTAGGGCATGCGCGTGCTGTATTCGCGGCCCTGGTAACGGTAGGTGACGTTATAACCGACGATACGTTCTTCCTGGTGGCGTTCATGCCGGACTTGGCAGCGTTGGCGGCTGACGGGATAAGTTTCACCACCGCGATAGGCTGTGTCGTGGCCGATGGAGGCGCCGAGCAGGGCGCCGGCCACGGTCATGGCGTCTTTGCCCTTGCCCTCGCCGAAACGATTACCCACCACGCCGCCCGCGACGGCGCCGATGAGGGCGGCGGTTGTGCCGTTGTTGTGGTTTTCGTAGCGTGTGATTTCCTCCCAGCATTCGCGTTGCGGGCTGGAGACCCGCACGGTTTCGGTGATGGGGTAGCTCTCGATCACCCGGGCGTACTCAGTCTGGTTGCCGTGGTGCTGGTGATGGTGCTTGTGATGGTGTTTGCCATGCCCGCCGCCGGCGAGGGCGGCGGGCGCAAGCGCGGTGAGGGAGAGGATAAGGGCGGCGCTCAGTAGTTGCTTCATGGTGATATTCCTTTGTATGTTTTACAGCCGCTACCAGGTTAGTACGCCCAGGCTGAATCTTGTCTGAACGGCGTATTCCGCGCGCAAAAAAAAGCGCGCCGGGTGGCGCGCTGAAGGGAGAGGACTATGTATTGCTATTATTTCGCGAGGGACAAGACGAAGTCGACCAGCTTTTCGATGTCCGCATCGGCGACGCGGGGTGAGTAAGGGGGCATGGGCACGCCGCCGGTGACCGCGGTCCAGTTACCTTTGCCGCCCTTGTGGGTCTTCTTGATGAGTACGTCGCGCGGCGCGCCCGTTTCCACCGTGCCGTCGGTCAGCGTGGCGGTCATTTCAGTAGCGCCTTTGTATTTGTCCGCCACGTCTTGCCAAGCGGGACCGACGACTTTTTTATCAATGGCGTGGCAGGCGAGGCAGCCGCTCTTTTTCGCCAAGTCCAGGCCCTCTTCGGCGAGGGCTGAGGTGCTGAGGGCCAGGCCGGCGGCAGCGGTGAAACCGAGGGTCAGTAGAAATTTCTTCATGTGTTAGCTCCTTTTTTCAACGTTGAGGCGGTTGGGGTTGAGGCCCGGCACGCCATGAACTGTGCGCAATGCCTTTGCCGAAGAGGGGTTTTGCGCCGCGGCGCTAGGACAAATCCGGTTCGGGCGATGTTCAGAATAGGGGGGTGTGGCTGAATAAAGCCTGAACGAAATGACGGGCGGTGGCGGGAACGGCGTCACGGATGAATGCCGGTCAGGAAACCGTGCTGACACGCCGCGCCGCGCGGAGGCGCTGCGCTGAGCAGACGCGAAATCCCCGGGGTATACTGGCGCCATTATCCGCCGCGCGTGGCGGCGGGACTTGCAATTGCGGGGGGTGGAACGGGTGAAGATAGGAACGCCGTTGAGTGCCGGGGCGACGCGGGTGATGTTGCTCGGCGCCGGTGAGTTGGGCAAGGAAGTCATCATCGCCTTGCAGCGTTTGGGGGTGGAGGTGATCGCGGTGGACCGTTACGCCGACGCGCCCGGGCATCAAGTCGCCCACCGCGCCCATGTGATCGACATGACCGATGCGCGCGCGGTGCGGGCCTTGGTGGAAAAAGAGCGGCCGCACTTAGTGGTGCCGGAGATCGAGGCCATCGCCACGGAGGCGCTGCTGGTCATTGAGAAAGATCAGCTCGCCGAGGTGATCCCCACCGCGCGCGCGGTGCAACTGACCATGAACCGCGAAGGTATTCGCCGCCTCGCCGCCGAGGAGCTTGGATTGCGCACCTCGCGTTATGCCTTCGCCGAAAGTCTCACTGAACTCAAGTCCGCGATCGATGGCGTCATTGGTTATCCCTGCGTGATCAAGCCGGTGATGTCGTCCTCGGGCAAAGGACAGTCGGTGGTGAACGATTCACACGAGGTGGCCGCGGCCTGGGATTACGCCCTGCGCGCCGGACGCGTCGCCAAGAGCCGGGTGATCGCCGAGGAGATGATTGAATTCGATTATGAGGTCACCTTGCTCACCGTGCGCGCGGTGGCTGAGTCCGGCGCGGTGGAGACTTTTTTCTGCGAGCCTATCGGTCACGTGCAAGTGCAGGGTGATTACGTCGAGAGCTGGCAGCCGCAATATATGAGCCCCAAGGCTTTGGCCAAGGCGCGGGAGATCGCGGGCAAGATCACGCATAACCTCGGCGGCCGCGGCATCTTCGGCGTTGAGTTATTCGTTAAAGGTGATGAGGTGTGGTTCAGTGAAGTGAGTCCACGGCCACACGATACCGGGATGGTGACGATGGCCAGTCAGCACTTGAATGAATTCGAGTTGCACGCGCGGGCGATTTTGGGTCTGCCGGTGGACACCGCGCTGCGTGCGCCCGGCGCCAGCGCCGTGGTGTACGGGGAATTAGAGGAAGCAGGCATCGCCTTCGAGGGTGTCGATGAGGCCATGCGTGTTGAGGGCGTGGATGTGCGGCTGTTCGGCAAACCGGAAGCCTTCGCGCGGCGGCGCATGGGCGTGGTGCTGGCGCGCGGTGACAGCGTGAGCCAGGCGCGTGAGCGGGCGCGGCGCGCGGCGGCCAAGATCCGTCCGCTGGGCGGTGGCGCGTGATCGCGCCGCTCACTCTTTTAACGCTTAACAGGGCGCGTTCGTGCTGATATGAAACTCGGCTTGATCATCATCGGTGATGAAGTGCTATCCGGAAAACGCCAGGACCAGCACTTTGCGCATGTGGTTGAGGTCTTGCGCGCGCGCGGGATGGAGCTGAGCTGGTGCCGCATCATCGGCGATGTGCCTGAGTTGATCGTCGATACGCTGCGGCAAACCCTCGCGCGTGACGAGCTGGTGTTTTGTTGCGGCGGCATCGGCGCCACGCCCGACGATCACACCCGTGCCTGCGCCGCGCGCGCCATTGGCGTGGATTTGCTGCGTCATCCCGCCGCGGTGGCGGAAATGGAGGCGCGCTTCGGGCCGGGGCTGTCGCCGGCGCGGGCGCTGCTGGCGCACTTGCCGGCGGGCAGCCGGATTATTCCCAATCCGTATAACCGCGTGCCCGGCTTCAGCGTAGCGCATCATCATTTTTTGCCCGGATTTCCCGAGATGGCTTGGCCGATGCTGCAATGGGTGCTCGATACGCAGTACCCGCATTTACGGCGCGCGGAGGCGGATATCGAACGGATATTGCTGGTGAACGCCAAAGAGGGTGAGCTCTTGGCGTTGATGCGGGATTTCGTGCGGCGTTATCCCGCTTGCCGTTTTTCCTCTCTGCCCACGCTGCAACAAGAGCCGCTGCTGGAGTTGGGTGTGCGCGGGGCGCGCGCGGAAGTGGATGGCGGTCTACACTATTGGCAAGCGGCTTTAAGCGCGCGGCATATCCCTTGGCGAGAAAAAACTTAGCCTGTGTGGCCGGTGAGGTGAGGATGAAAGTGCGTGATTTGCTCAAGACCTGGCAGGCGGACAGCGGCGCGCGGCAGGTGAGTAAGGAGTTAACTTTATCATTGCCGCTGCATGATGTCGCGCGCTTGCGCGCACTGGCGGCGATGTATCCCGGCCGCACGCAGGCGCAGTTGTTCAGCGAGCTTGTGTCCGCCGCGCTGGATGATTTGGAGGCGGCCTTTCCTTATGTTCAAGGTGATAAGACCGTGGCGGAGGATGAATACGGCGACCCGCTCTATGAGGATGCGGGCTTGACGCCGCGCTTTTTGGCGCTGACCCAAAAGCACTTGCGAGCGCTGGAAGCCGAGGTGGCGGATTAAGCCGCGAGATGCTCCACCAGTGTGTCGAGTTCGGCGGTGATGTCGAGGAGTTTTTCAACCGCGGCGATCACCCACTCCTCGGAGAGATGGAGGTAGGCGACGGTCTCCTTCGGTATTTCCACGCTTTCGCCGTCGCCCAAATCATAGCGCGCCAGGGCGCGATCGGTGACCAAGGCCAGTTTGGAATAGACGGCGTGGCGGCCGTCGTAATCAGGGTAGTGATGTTCCCGCGCGGTGATGATGACTTCTTCGGGCAGGTCCCAGGCCTTCAGCAACCAGGTGCCGACTTGCTCGTGGCGCACGCCCAGCAGCTGCAATTCGATTTCCCGGATGGAGCCGGAACGGCTTTGGGTGAAGACGTCGTTGACCAAGGCGAATTCGTGGGGATAAAGGTGGCCCAGCACGAGAAAGCCGAGGTTGTGCAGCAGCCCGGCGAGATAAGCCAGGCCCGCCGGCGGGCGTATGGCGGCGGGCATGACCGCGCTGAGTTCCTGCATTAAGGTGGCGCTGTACACCGCGTGACGCCAAAATGCGTCTCGGCCGATGCGTCCACCCACGGGCATGTTCAGGCGGCTGCCGACCGCGATCCCCAGTCCCATGTGCAGCGCCATATCAAATCCCAGCACTTGGGTGATAGCTTTTTGGATGGTGGTGATCTTGCTGCCGTAGCCGAAGATGGAGAGGCGGGCGTAACGCAGAATTTGAGCGCTGAGGCCGGGGTCGCGTTCCACGGTGTCCGCCAGTTCCTTGGTGCCGGCGTGGGGGTCGTTGCGTAAGCGCAGCAGATCTTTTGCCGTATCCGGCATCGCGGGCAAGTCATCTAGTTGTTCAATGCGCCGTTTGATCGTTTGCACTCGTCCATCTTTCGTATCAAGCATCAATCAGCCTCCTTGCGTGTCGCCGTTTCGGAATCCAGGGCATGTCCTTGCCCTATTTTTCGCGAGTGTGATGTCCTTAAAAATTTTGGCTCCTGGCTTGGGTGGATCCCATTGGCTTTAGCGCCCTGCCCATGAGTCTCCCTCGTGTCGCCTGACGGCAGGGTTGCTGCGCGTTTTGATGCCGCGCCGCGAGCGAGAGTAAATAAGGTATCGGGCCTTTAATCGCTAAACTTAAATATAAGGATATTCTGTTTTTGTAGGTGGGGGGCATTGTGGCGAAGCGCTCTACTGTCTTGCGTTTATGCTTGGTGGCGTGTGGCGGGGATGGTTGTCCCCGCCAGAGCGTTCGGCTTCATGTCAGGCCGCATCATCTTTGGCGGCTGCGCCAGCTTCGGGGATTTTGGCGTGAGTTGGCGCCGAGCCGGATGGGGAGAGCAGGCTAGTGTCGAGGTGTTGCAGGTTGGCCAAGGCCAGCTTAGTCAATTGCACGCCGATGGCCCAAAAGGTCGCGCCGACTTGCGGGATGCGGGATACGCCGTACACGGCGCCTACCAGCAGCGCGGCGGAAAGAAAGGCATAGAACAGCGAGGCCAGGCCCGCTTGATCCCCCGCCATGGCGCTGGTGAGTTTGACCCACAAGGCGAGCAGCGCGAGCAGGGCGCCGCCAAACCACAGAAATACGGTGAAGGTGAAGAATAAGGCGATAATGAGCTGAAATAACCGTACGATAAACGTGTGCATGATCTCCCCCTTGTCATCCCCCATGACAGTTTGAGTGTAGTTCATAAAATCAAAAAAGGACAAGCCGTGCGCTGGGGGTTTTTCGGACTAATGTTGGGTTTTGGAGGGGGGCTCGATGAGGTCCGTGGCGAAAATCTGTTCGATGTCCACCGGGTCGAAGCTGTAACGCTGATTACAAAACTCGCAATGCACCGTGACTTCGCCGTGTTCTTCCAGCAAGGGTTTGATCTCGCCGGGACCGAGCAGGCGCAGGGTGTTGACCACCCGTTCGCGCGAGCAGGAGCAGCGGAAACTGACGGGCACGGGCTCGAAGACGCGCACGTCTTCTTCGTGGAACAGGCGTTTGATGATCTCGGTGGCGCTGCAAGTTTTTAACTCATCGCCGCTGAGGGTGCCGCTTAAATGCGACATGCGGTTCCAGGCGTCGTGATCCGCCTCCTGCGCGGCATCGGGTTGTTGTTGCAGGAGCAGGCCGGCGGCGTAATCCGCGCCGGCGCTGAGCCACAGGCGCGTGTGTAAATGTTCCGAACGCGCGAAATAATCATGGAGGGACTCGGCGAGGGTGCCGCCTTCGGCGGCGACGATGGCTTGATAGCGTTCCTCGCCCTGTTGCGGGGTGATGGTGATAATCAAGCGGCCCTGGCCGATTTGGCCGTTGAGCGGTCCCGGCGCCACCGCGCCGCTCCAGCGCGCGGTGGCGCGCAACTCGTAGTTGCTGCTGCATTCCACCACGATCCAGTGAATCGGCCCGCTGCCCTGTAATTGCAAAGAAAGCGAGCCTTGGTAATCGAGGGTGGCGTTGAGCAGGGCCGCGGCGGCCATCAACTCACCCATGCGGTCGCGCAGGGCGGGCGGGTAGTCGTGGCGGTCCAGCACCGCGCGCCAGCTGGCATCGAGTTGAATGATGCGGCCGCGGATGCCGTGCTCTTCCAGTAAAAATGCTTGTAGGGTATCGGCGCTAGCGCTCACGGTGATTCCTGTCGCCATGGATGAATTTCCGGGCAGGATACCATGCCCTCATGGAGCGCCAGCGTGACGGGATTTGTTTAGCCTGGCGAGGGGGCCGGGTGTTCCGTGGCGTTGTTCCGTCCTTGCCCGCTGATGGGTGACATGCGGATTTTCAAGGGTGTGGGCGCGCGGCCCAGGCGGTAATCATAAATGACGGTGTAGGCGAATACCTGCTGTAAATAGCCGCGGGTCTCATAAAAAGGCACGGTCTCGACCCAGATGTCGGCAGGGGTGTCGTTCGCGGGACGCCAGTCATTGACACGTCTACTGCCGGCGTTATACGAGGCGGTGGCGAGCACGGCGTTGTCGTCAAAGCGATCGAGGGTGTTGCGCAGATAAGTAACGCCTAAGCGAATATTGGTGCCCGCATCGAACAGCGCTTGGGGATTGCTGAGGCGCAGGTTTAAATCCCGGGCCACGTCGCGCGCGGTGCGCGGCAGCAGTTGCATCAAGCCCAGCGCGCCGGCAGGTGAACGCGCGTCGGTCATAAAGGCGCTCTCTTGGCGGATGACGGCAAAGGCCCAGGCCGGATCGATGCGGTTGTCGCGTGCCGCGCCGAGCACCATGTCTTGATGCACGATGGGAAAGCGCAATTGCAAATCGTCGAGAAAGGGCGTGGCCGCGACGGTGATGATGGCTTGATCGTGCCAGCCCCAGCGTTCGGCGAGTTTGGCGGCGTGAGTCAGCTGGACGTCACTCATGCCGCGGGTGGCGAGATACCACTCGCGGCGCGCTTCCAGCGCGCGCTCCAGCATAAACAGTTCACGCGCGCGTTGAATGCCCGGCAGGTTTTCCACGTCAGCGAGGCGTTCATCACCTATCGTGAGCGGCTGAGATTCCATGGCGTAACGTGTCTCGATGCGGTCGGCGGCGAGAAAGCCGTAGTAGTTGCGGGTGCGCGAGAGTGCTTCGTAGAGGGCGCCGGCCCCGGGATTGCCAATCGCCTCCAGCGCGCGGGCGCGCCAATATTGCCAGCGCGGGTTTTGGCGTTCCTGCGGATTGAGTTCATCTATCCAAATCAGCGCCGTTTGCCAGTCGCCGAGGCTGAGGGCGGCGCGCACGCGCCATTCGCGCAAGGTGCCGTCGATGTCTTGCGGATCGAGCGCGGCGAGACGGTTCAATGCCTCGGGTTTGCCGCGCAGGGCGTGGCCGAGGGCGAGGCGGCGCGCCATGGCGCTGCGTTCCGTTTCGCTGAAGTGGTAGCGGTTTTTGACTTGATCCCACAGGGCGTCGCCCGCGGCGGGGTCACGTTGCGCGGCGCGTTTGACGGCGTGCAGCACGATGAGGCGGCTGCGCGCCTGGTCTTTGTTGAGCGCATCGAGGTGCATGATGAGCTCGGGTTGGGTTTGGGTGCGCATCCATAGGTCAAACCAGGTTTGTTCACTTTCGGGCAATTGTTTGGCCAGATAACGCGCTAGAGAGGTGTTGCCGCCGGTCATGGCCAATTCGAGACGTTGCCAGATGAGCGCGGGGGTCAGGCCGCCGCTAGCGCGCCATATCTCGAATACCGGGTCGCAGGCATCGGCTTGCGAACGGCCGGTCAACCAGATTTTTTCCACGTCTTTGAGGGCGGCGTGTTTTTGGTCGGTGTGATGCAGCGCTTGGCGTTGCAGGCATTGCAGCTCTTTGTCGTTGCTGGCGTGGTAGTCGCGCAGGAAGTCTTGCCACCGTTCGTGCGTGGCGAGATGGGTGAGCCAGCGTTGGCGCAGGCGCGCGGCGAGGGGCGTGTCGCGGTAGGCGTCGAGAAAGCGGCTGATGTCGCCGCCGCGCGCACTGGAGAGATTTTGTAGCAGCTCGGCATAGAGTAAATAGGGGTACAGCGGATAGTCGTGCAGTTCGGCCGCGAGCGCGTGAAAGCCCGCCGTATCGCCCGCGTTCAGCGTGCTTTCCGCCTCGATGAAGTGGGTGCGCTGTAGTTCGATCTTATTCTGCGCCGAGGCCGGCATGCCCGTGAGGTTTAGACATACCACCAGTGCGGGCCAGATAGCCCTTATGCTCATGCGATTCATCTAGTTTTCGTACCACCCTGTTTCCCGGCGGCTTAAAACCGTACGCCAGCGAGGTCATCATTGTGACCTGTTATGCATGGGGATGTGAAGTTTGTTGAGAGAGGCGCCCCATGCCGTCGCGGGTCATGGGGCGCGCAGGGGTATACAGGACTTAAGCGTTTTCAGTGCGGCGGTGACGCGCCAAGCCGCGGCGGAAGTGCAGCGTATCTTGCCGGTGAATCACTTCTTTCACGCCGGGGCGTTCCGCGAACTGCGCCAGGGTAATGCTGTCGAGGAAGTCGTGGATGCGCGTGCTGAGATCGAACCACAATTCATGGGTGAGGCAGCGGTCGCCATCATGGCAGTCTTCCTTGCCGTTGCAGCGGGTGACGTCCATTTTCTCATTGACCGCGCTAATGATATTCGCCACGGTGATTTCCTCGGGCGGGCGGGCCAGCCGGTAGCCGCCGCGCGGGCCGCGGGTGCCGCTGATGAGACCATTACGCCTTAAGCGCGCGAAGATTTGTTCCAGGTAGGATAAGGAGATTCCCTGGCAAGCTGAGATATCCGCCAAGGTGACTGGGCCATATTTTTCGTGGATCGCGAGATCCATCATGGCGGTAACGGCGTAACGGCCTTTGGTTGATAATTTCATGGGCGCACCTTCTGCTAAAGTTTGGACCAAGTCTTATTCCGACTGAAATGGTCAACAAAATATATACAATACCCCTTAAGCGGGGTCAACTATTCGTTTGTGAATAATTGTGACGGAACCCGCTGTGGGTGCCCGGTGCCGAATGTCCTGCATTTTTCGAAACAGCTCGTCCGCTGCCTAATCGTTGCTAGTTGCGCGTAGCAAGCCGTCTGAGTGGTGGGCCGTGGCTCGATATTTCGCGCTGTGGCGGGCGTGGCGCGGTCATTTATAGCGGATGGCGCCAGGCTAATCGTTTGTTTGCAAAGCTTTACAATGAGCGGGCGGACTCCCCGCCGCTTTGCCTTATACTTAAGCGCGATTCATATTTTGAGTCGCCGAAGAGAATGGACTTAACGAGGAAGAGCTAATGAATAAACCCCTGCTAATAGTGTCACTGGCTTCATTGCTGCTTGTCGCCTGCGGCAAACAAGAGGAACAGGCGCAAACCGCGCCGCCCGCCCAGCAGGCGGAGAGCGCGATGAATGAGCTGAATGATGCCGCGGCGAATGCCATGAGCGGAGCGAAAGAGGTCATGAGCGAGGCTAAAGAGGCCGTGAGCGAAACGGCCGGCAGTGTGATCGCCGAGTCCAAAGAAGCGCTGAGTGACGCGGCGGACAACGCCATGGCGCAGACGGACGCGGCGGTGACCGCGGCAAAAGAGACGGCGCAAGCCGCGACGGCAAAGACTCAAGAGGCGGTGACCGCGGCAAAAGAGACGGTGAAGGAGGCGGCGGAAGCCGCGACGAAGGAAACACAGCAGGTGGTGACCGAGGTCGCCGCCAAGGCGGGTGCCGTAGCCGCCGCCACCCAGTCGGTATTGGCTAAAGACGATGCCTTGGTGCTGGCGAACAAGAGCGGTTGTCTGGCCTGTCATGCGGTGGACAAAAAGGTAGTGGGCCCGCCGTGGCAGGATGTCGCCGCCCGTTATCGTGGTAAAGATGCGCGAACCCAGCTGGTCGATAAGGTGAGCACGGGTGGTAAAGGCAATTGGACGGATGTGACCGGCGGGGTCCCCATGCCGCCTTATTCGCCGCGCGTGAGCAAAGAAAATATCGAGAAGATGGTCGACTTCATCTTGTCGCTATAACACTAAGCCGCCCGGTCTGGCCGCGAGGCGGGGCCGGGTGCGCTTATCGCGTCAATCGTGAGGGGGTTTGTGTTTTGCTTCCCGGTCTTCCGGGCGCGCCTCGCCGCGATAGACTTGCACGGTGAGATACGCCATGAGCAGCGTAGTGATGATTCCCACGATGATGACCAGAGCCGTAATGACCGTTTCCATCGACGCCATGGCTTGCCACTCCTAGAGGTTGGTTAACGCTGGTTGGCGTTGACCTCAATAAAAGCGAGGCTCCATCTTAGCACTCGGTTAACCCGGCGGAAATGCGCCGCGCGGCTACTGCCCGCGAACTGGCGCGGCTATCGCCCGCAGCAGGCCGATCACGGTTTTGGCGTCGCGCAAGGTGCCGTCCCGCGCCCATTCTTGAGCGGTGGGCAAGGGTATCCAATGACGCTCGAAAACTTCATGCGCTTCGGGACGGGGCGGCACGGTACGCAACCGGCGGGCGAGGAAGAGCTGGATCACCTCGTCGCAAAAACCGGGGGTGGTGAGTATTTCGCCCAGCGGCCGCCAGTCCGCCGCTTGCAGGCCGGCCTCTTCTTCCAGTTCACGTTGCGCGGTGAGCAACGGCGCTTCGTCCGCATCGCGTTTACCCGCGGGCAGTTCCCACACCCAATCACCCGCGGCGTGGCGGTATTGGCGTAACAGACACACGCGCTCTTCCTCGTCGATGGCCACCACGGCCGCGCCGCCGCGATGACGAATCACCTCCAGCGACAGCGTGTGGCCGTTGGGCAAGTCGGCGGTCTCCAAACCGAGATCGACGACGGTGCCGCGGTAAATTTCTCTGCGCTCCACGCTCATGGTCTGCATCCGTGCGGCTTTGCCGCCGTATTGAAATACGCCGCGAGCAGGGCCGCCGCTTCCTCGTCACCGCTTGGTTGCGGCGGCGCGGCGGCGGGCAGCACCAGCAGTGATTGCAATGCGTGGGCGAGTTCGCCTTGCGCCAATTCCTGGGCGGTGACGGCCACGCCGCGGCCGTGGCGCTGCAGCCAGTCCACCAGGCAGGTTTCTTCGGGCCAAGCCTCACGCGGCACGTACAACACGGGAATGCCATTGCAAACGGCCTCGGTGAAACTGCCGTAACCGGGTTTGGTGAGCAAGGCATCGGCACTGCGCAACGTATCGACGAAATCCAGGCCCAGTGATTCAAAGGCGATGATGTCCGCGCGTGCGGTTTGCCAGCTTGCCGGTACGATCCAGCGCAGACCCTGCCGCTGCGGCCAGGCGGCGGCATCAATGTGAAAGGGCACGCCGCCCAGCGATACCAGTACCAAGCGATCATCGGGCGCCGCGCCGCAACGTGCCGCCAGTTCAGCGCGCCGCGCCGTGCCGAGGCGGGCGATGGGGCCGATGGCGCGCAGATTGTGGAGGGCGCGCATCGCCATGCTGGGCGCGGGCTGTAAAAATACCTCCGCTGAATTGTAAGCGGCGAGCATCTGCGCGCGGATGGCCGTGGCCTTCGAGTCTTGGCCGCAGAGGTGTTGATAAAGATCAGCCCAATTGAGCGAGCACAGCGCCACGGCGGGGATGGCGGCTTGCCGTGCCGCCGCCAGCACGCGATAGGGCGCGTTAGCGAAGATGACATCGGGCGCGAGTTCGCGCAGCCAGGCGGCTTCCGCCTCGACGTCGCGCGCCCACTCTTGGTGAAATGCGTGATAGGCGGCGGCGCTGGCGCTCACGTCCACCGTCAAGGCATCGTGCATCAGCATGCCGACGTCGGGCGCGCGCGCGATGTGAGTGAACTCGCCCTCGATGCGCTTTTCGAGCAGGGCGCGCGGCAGCGCGCTGTACAGCGTCAAACGCAGCGCGGGCAGGCGGCGGCGTAGGGCGTTGAGCACTGGCGCGCTTTGCGCGAGGTGGCCGTAGCCGTGAGCGGTGATGGCGGCGAGCAGGTGCGGCATGATCGGTTAGCTTACGCTGCGTTCAGTTGCAGTCGTGGGTGATGGTGGCCACTTGAAAGCTGATGACGTGCTCTTGCCGGGGCGTGACGACGATGTGATAGGGCTGCGTGATGGCTTGCGTGACGAGGCAATCCGCGCCGGGCCGGGTGAAAGTGATCTGCGCGCTTAATGCGCTGCCCTCGGGGTTTAGTTTGCTAATTTGCACGGTGTAGCCGCCGGTGCCGCGTTGGCCCATAAAAGCGGCGATGACCATGTCGTGCTCGAAGTCGATTTGCGGTAAGGCCGGGGGCGGGTCCATCACCGCCGTGTGTTCGCGCCACAGCGCGTCCAGCGAGGCGGCGTCGCGTATCACCTCGAAACGCTGCGAGTTGATGCCGCTGGAATCACCTTGATCGAGCATGCTCAGAGCCGCGTCCGCCGCGCTGCTCTCGTTGATTAAGCACGCGCTCAGTGGCACCGCGAGCGCGGTGATAATGGCGATGATCCAAAATGGGTGTTTCATGAAATTTATTCCTCACTGCAACCACGCATACCACAGCGGCAGCGTAAACAAACTCAGTGCGGTGGATAAGGTGACGGTGGTGGCGTAGAGCTGCGTGTCCAAATTGTAACGGTCGCACAGCACCATGCCCAGCACCATGCAGGGCATCGCCGCTTCGAGCACGGTGGCGATGAGCAGATCACCGCTCAAGCCTAAACCCACGGCCACGCCCCAGCCTACCAGCGGCATGAAAAAAAGTTGAATGATGAGCACCGGCACCACCAAGGGCAGCCGTTGCAGATAATGCGGGTCCCAAGTGAGCGCCATGCCCAGCGAGATCAGCATCAAGGGCACGACGCCGTTGGCCAGGGTTTGCAGCCATTGTTCCAAACCCGGCGGCAGCGCTACGCCCGCGGCGTTGAGCGTCAGCGCCGCCAGCGCCGCCCACAGCGGCGGCACTTTCAGCAGGCCGGCGAAGGGATTTTCGCGTTCATTATGTTCACCATAAGCGCGGGCGATGAGGATGCCGACGGTGAGCAGCAGCGGCGTGCAGGCAAACAAATCGTATTGAATGGCGACGCCGCGCGCCCAAGGGCCGAAGGTGTGTTCCAGCACCGGCAGGCCCAGGTAGGTGACGTTGGGAAAGGCGGCGGCGAGTAACATCGCGCCGGTGATGGTGCGCGGCGTGGCGCGCAGGCGATAGGCGATGTGCGCGGCGGCCAAGCCCGCGAACACACCGCTGGCGGCGACGACGGCGATGCGCAGCGCGTCCCAGCCCAGCGGCGCGCGCCACAACACCAGCAACACCAGCGCGGGCAGCAGCACGGTGTAGACCAGGCCGGTGAGCACGCGGCGCGCGGTGTCGGCGTTCATGCCCGGCGGTTTGAGATAACGCCAGGCGACGCCGCAGGCGATGAGCGCCGCCATTTGTATTAAAACTTGTTGCATGGTGGATGCCGTCTTGCGGCTGAAACTTCAGCTAAGGGCGCGCGGCGGGCGCGGCATGCGGCAACGTATTTCAATGGCCGCGATAAGCTTGTTTGAGGGTGCGCTGACTGAAATCTTCGTCGCGCAGCCCCACGTTCACTTCCACCTCGCGCATATCGTACACGGCGGAGACCGCGCTATGCGCATTGCGCATCACCACCGTGCGCCACACCCAGGCGCCGTTGATATTCTCCCATTTCAGAAATTGGGTCTTCATCAGCTCGCCTTTTTTATCATAGTAATCGACGCGTTTTTGCAGGCAGTTTTCCCAGTCCGCGCTCTTGTTGAACCACGATACGCGCTTGCTGTATGTGGGATCTTGCTTGGGCGTGCTTTCCACGAGGTAATATTCGCCGCCCTCGAGTTTGGTTATTTCTTTAAAAACATGTTCGTCTTCTTCTAGGGCGCGGATACGCAGGTCTTCGTCGGTGAAACCCCAGTCCATATTTGCAGGGTCGCGCTGCGACACGCGGCGTACCATGCGCATCTCCGGCAGATACACCCATTGATCGGCGGTCTTGCTGAGATCGGTGTAGGCCCAGCGCATGAAGTTGACGCCTTTGTTGTCGGGTGGAAATTCGGTGAACAGTATCACCTTGTCTTCGACGCCGTCCTTGCCCGCGTAGTTTTTCCACAGGCGCGTATATTCACTTTTATTTTGTTTGCCGTTCTCATCGGTGAGGGCGATCACGAGACGCGAGCGCTGATCATCGCCCGCGTATTTGTAGTAACAGCGCTTGACGATCTCGTCGCCCGTGAGCGGGGTTTCTCCAGCATGGGCACCCAGGCTCAGGCTAAGCAGACTAAGGCTAACTAATAAACGGCGTGCGGACATCGGATGGTACTGCCTTGGTTGAGATGGATCGTGGATCCGGGCGCTGCGGCCCATCCCGCGAACTTTACCTGATTGACGCGCGCCAGGCATCCGTTGAGTGTGGATGCGAGGCGGTTTTAGTGCCGTAAACGCACGGCGAGTTTGCGCGCCTCTTCCAGCAGCAGCACCGAACTGGCCACGCCCGCCGCCAGGCCCCAGTCGGCGAGACTGAGCGCGGTGGTATGAAATAGCGTTTGCGCCGGTGGCCAATGCACCACCAGCACTTGCAGGCTCAACACGCCGCTCAGCGCCAGCCACAAGACGCGATTTTGAAAAAACAGCGGGCTGAAGGCGCTGGCGTGTTCGGCGCGGGCGTTGAAGACGTTGAAGAACTGAAACAGCACGAAGGTGGTGAAGGCCAGGGTGACGGCGCGGGCCGGGCCGCCCGATTGCATGCCGTAATAAAACACCGCGAGCGTGCCCGCGCACATGATGGCGCCGAAGGCGGCGAGCCGCGCCAGCCGCCTCAGGGTGAGAATATTCGCGTGCGGGTCGCGCGGCGTCTCGCGCATCAAGCCGGGTCGCGCCGGGTCGAGCGCCAGGGCCATCGCGGGCGGGCCGTCCATAATCATATTGACCCAAAGAATTTGAATGGGGTTGAAGGGCACCGGCCAGCCCAGCAGCGAGGCCGCCAGCACCGTGGCCAGCGCGCCCATATTGGTGGCGAGCTGGAAGCGCACGAATTTGACGATGTTGTCGTAAAGGGTGCGGCCTTCGCGCACCGCGCCGACGATGGTGGCGAAGTTGTCGTCGGTGAGCACCATGGCGCCGGCCTCTTTGCTGACCTCGGTGCCGCTGATGCCCATGGCCACGCCGATGTCGGCGCGTTTGAGCGCGGGCGCGTCGTTGACGCCGTCGCCGGTCATGGCCACCACGTGGCCGCGCGCGCGCAGGGCTTGGACGATTTTAACTTTGTGTTCCGGCGCGACGCGGGCGAACACGCCCACGGCCTCGATGCGGCGTGCGAGCCCGGTGTCGTCCATCGCCTCCAAGTCGGCGCCGGTAATCGCTTCGGTGCTGAGACCCAGTTCGCGGGCGATGGCGACGGCGGTGGCGGGGTGATCGCCGGTGATCATCTTTACCTCGATACCGGCCTCGCGGCACAGGGCGATCGCCGCGCGCGCTTCGGGGCGGGGCGGGTCCATGATGCCGGTCAGGCCAGTGAGGCACAGCGCATCGAGATGGCCGTGCAGATCCGCCGCGGGATCGAAACCGGCGGCGGGCAGGCGCCGCGTGGCGAGGGCCAGCACCCGCAGTCCGCGCGCGGCCATGGCCTCGATTTCCTGGATCAGTTTTGCGCGCGCGGCGTCATCGAGGGGCGTCTCATCGTTTATGAGCGCATGGCTGCAACGCCGCAATAGCACATCGGGCGCCCCCTTGACGAACAGCCGCACCGCGTCGCCGTCGCGATGAAACGTGGCCATGAATTTATGCGCGGGGTCGAAGGGTATCTCGGCGCTGCGCGGCAGCCGTTCGCTGGCGGCGTCGTGATTCACCCCGCCTTTGGCGGCCAGTGCCGCCAGCGCGCCTTCGGTGGGGTCGCCGATGAGCTGGCCGCCGCGGATGCGGCTGTCATTACACAGCGCCGCGGGCAGCAGCAGCGCGGACAGATCGGGCGCCGCCGTGCCACCGTCTTCGGCCTGTATTTCACCTTCGCCGCTGTAACCCTCGCCGCTCACGCGATAGCGTTTCCCGGCGAAGAAAAAGGCGCGCACGGTCATTTGATTGAGCGTGAGCGTGCCGGTCTTGTCGGAACAGATGACGCTGGTGCAGCCCAGGGTCTCCACCGCGGCGAGGCGTTTGACGATGGCGCGCTGCGCCGCCATGCGCCGCATCCCTAAGGCCAGGGTGACGGTGACCACGGCGGGCAGGCCTTCAGGTATGGCCGCGACCGCGAGGGTGATGGCGGTGAGTGCGGCGACCGCCAGCGGCGCGCCCTGATAGAGCGCGAGCGCGAAGATGAGGCCGACCACGACCGCGGCGATGGCGGCCAAGCGTTTGCCTAGCGCGTCGAGTTGGATTTGCAGAGGCGTGGGCGCTTCCGGCGCGGCCTGCATCAGCCCGGCGATGCGGCCCATCTCGGTGTTCATGCCCGTGGCGGTGACTAATAATTCCATGCGGCCGCGGGTGACCACGGTGTTCATATAGGCCATATTGGCGCGCTCGGCCAAGGGCGCGGCGGTTTTGAGCGCCGCCTCGTGTTTAGCCACGGGCTGTGATTCGCCGGTGAGGGTCGACTCGTCGATCTCCGCCGCGTGGCTTTGAGTGAGGCGGCCGTCCGCTGGCACTTTATCGCCCGCCTCTAATTGGACGATGTCGCCGGGCACCACGCCGTCGGCGGCGATGTGATGTACTTGCCCGTCGCGCCGCACCCGCGCCTTCAGTGCCAGCATTTTTTTCAGCGCCGCCAGACTTTGCTCGGCGCGGTGTTCCTGATAAAAACCGAGGAGGGCGTTGAGCAAGACCACGCTCAAGATGACCGCCATGTCGGTGATGTCCCCCACCAGCAACGCCACTCCCGCGGCGACGAGCAAGATGACGATGAGCAGACTTTTAAATTGATCGAGGAATTTGCGCCAGGCCGGGCGCGGCGCGGCTTGGGTCAAGCGGTTGGCGCCGTGCCTGAGCAAGCGTTGCGCCGCGTCGCTCTGGCTTAAACCGCGCGCGGCGTCGACGCCGAGTTTCGCGGCCGCCTCACGCCACGGCAGACGGTACCAATCCGTGCGTGAGTTTGTCGCTAGTCGTGTCTTCTCCATGGCGGGCTTTCCGGGCGAGGGCCCATGGATGAACGTGAGTGATGCGGGCAAGATGGCGCAATGAGAATGCCGCGGTTTTTCACTCGCGATTAAAACCCGCGAGCTCACGTTCACATAGTGCCACAGGCGGGATTGAAGGGGGATAGCCGCATGACGGCGGTGCAAACAATATTGAGGAAATGCTACAGCTCATCCCCGTTTGGCGATAGTATTCTTTATGCGAGTTGTGGCGAGGGGTTTGAATGGACCGTGCTGATGTGAGCGTGCCGTGCTGATTACCTTAGTGATGACCACGGTGCTGGTGGTGATGGCGGTGCTGGTGCATTACGAGGCCTTGTTGCGGCTCATGGCCTTGATGCGCCTATTGCGCATCCGCCCGCGGACGCGCATCGCCGTCGGCGTGCTCGGCGCCTTGGCGGCCCATGTAATCGAGATATTTATTTTCGCGCTGGGTTATTACCTGCTCATCCACGTCCAGCGCGTGGGTGAACTCACCGGCTCCTTGACCGAGCCCTGGCGTGATTGCGTATATTTCTCGTTTTCGGTGTACTCCTCCTTGGGTTTCGGCGACATCATCGCCACCGGACCTTTGCGGTTCTTGACGGGGATGGAGGTGTTGACAGGGCTGGTGCTGATCGCCTGGACCGCGTCCTTCATGTATGTGGAGATGCAGCGTTTATGGGCCAGGGAATAGCGGCGCGGCTGTTGCCGCCGTGGTGAAAAAGGCGGCGCGGGCATCGTGCCCCCGCGCCGCCGTGGCGCGGATTATTTGTGCGCTTCGATCATGATGACGTGGCCGTCCTTCACGTGTACTTCAACCTTGTCACCTTCTTTGACCTCGCCCTTTTTCTTGGTGGTGGCGTCGAAGTGCAAACGGCGTTCTTCGCCGCCGGGGTCTTTGACCACATAGAATTCGCCGTCGATCTTCGTCAGCGTGCCCTTGATTTCATCGCCGGAAAGCGGGCTGCTGGCCTGGGCCGCGAGGGCGGCGGAGAATAAAGCGATCGCCAAGATTTTCTTCATGGGTTATCTCCTGTGAATGTGGTGCCGGGCCGGAGTCGGCGCGCGGACGGGGGGAATGAATGCATTCGAAGACCGAATGCGCGACCCAAATTAAGCGGGGAGCCGGGAGCTGTCAAATGTGGAAAAAAAACGACGCCGCTCGATTTGAGGGCGTCGCATATTGACGACGGGCGGGTTGAAGCCGTTTCGCGCCGGAGCTGAAATTACATTCTCCGGCGCGCCAGTTTCAATTGCGGCTTTTGCTTTATTTGATTACGCCGCCTCGCGGCGCGTGGCTTCAAATTGCTCGGCCAAGGCGGGGCTGTTGGCGTCGTGCGCCACGCCCTGCCGCGGCAGGGGATTGCCGAGGGGCGCGGGCGCGTCCGTGTGGCGTTGTGAACGCGACGGCAGCGCATTGGCCAGGGAGCAATACAGCGCCGCGACATAGGGCGTGGATTGCACCGTGAGCACGATCACCCACAGCAGGGCTTCTTCGTGGCCGGGGCCGTAGAGGTGCAACACCGCGCACGCGGCGACGATCAAGCCCGCCAGCATGAATAATTCCTCGCGCGCCATGGCCAGGCCGCGTATCAAGGCGGGTTTGTCTTCCGCCTTGGGCGTGCGCAGGAAAGGTTGGCCCGAAGTGAACACGCCTTGAATAATGGCGCGGCCGATGGTGTGCGTGAGCGACATGCCGGCGATGGCGGCGCCGAAGCGTTGCGATAAGGTGCAGGGCACGCGCACGCGGTAGAGCCACAAGGCGTGCAGCAATTTGTAGACGAACACGGCGAGGGTCGGCGCGAGAAAAGTCCACAAGGGAAATTCAAAATACGACGGTGCCAGCAACAGGCCCACGGTCCAAAACATCGCCGCGGCGGTGAAGATCACATGCAGGCCATCGGCGAACCAGGGCAGCCAGCCGGTGAGGAAGTGATAGCGCTGCCCCGCCGTTAACTTGCTCGCCTTCGCCGACCACAGGCTGCGCCAATGGTGTTTGATGATTTGCACCGCGCCATAGGTCCAGCGGAAACGCTGGCCTTTGTAGCCCGCGTAAGAATGCGGCGTAAGCCCCTTGCCGAAGACTTCGTTGACGTAAACCGATTCGTAGCCCTGTTGATACAGGCGCAGACCCAGCTCGGCGTCTTCGCAGATACACCACTCGGACCAGCCGTTCATTTCTTCCAGCGCGGCGCGGCGGATCAAGGTCATGGTGCCGTGTTGAATGATGGCGTCGCGCTCGTTGCGATGCACCATGCCGATGTGGAAGAAACCGGCGTATTCCCAGTTCATCATTTCTTTGAAACGATCGCCTTCCCATTCGCGGTGGTCTTGCGGCGCCTGCACGAAGGCCACTTGCGCGCGTTCAAAATAAGGGGTGAGGCTGCGCAGCCAGTCGCGGCGCACGATGTAATCGCTGTCGACCACGCCGATGATTTGCGCATCCGCCGCGGTTTCCTGCAGCGCGAAGTTGAGCGCGCCGGCTTTGAAGCCAGGCCATTTGCCGAGGGAGAAGAAACGGAAGCGCGGGCCGAGTTGGGCGCAGTAATCCGCCACCGGCTGCCACACCGCCGGATCTTTAGTGTTGTTGTCGATCACCAGCACTTCAAAATCCGGGTAGTCGAGCGCGGCTAAACTCGTCAGCGTTTGTTTGACGAGCTCCGCCGGTTCGTTGCAGATGGCGAGGTGCAGCGAGACCTTGGGCAAAGGCTGTTCCGGCGCGGGGTGCAGCGGGGTGAAATGCCGTTTGAACCGCCGCAGCCACGACATCTCCACCAGTTCAAAGCCATTGATAAGAATCACGGCGTACAAGGCGATCTGTGCCGGCAGCAAAATGCCCCAGGCCACGGTGCCGAGCGTGCTGAGGTCTTCGGTGAAGGGGGCGAAGGCGCTGAGTGTCAGGCCGCAGGCCACGGTTTGCATCAGCAGGGCGAAGGCCAAGCGTCCGCGTGCGCGCAGCTCGCGCCAGCGCATTAAAAACCAAATCATCGGCAATAGGGCGAGCACGCCGGCGACGGCGGCTTGCACCGGCCAGTGCGGGTTAGCGACAACGGGGCCGCTCATGGCGAATTTTTCTTTACGCTCCACATCGTAAATACCCCAGTGGGCGCCGACCGTGCCTTCAAGCGCGCGTTTCCACGGCTGGTCGAAGGACTCCATCATGAAGTAGTCGAATTTTTTCTCTTGGGCCAGATTGAGAAACTGGCGCACGAAGCTGGCTTGCGCCGCGAGAGTGGCGCGTGCGTGCAGCACACGGTTGCCGTCGCTGGGCCAGCCCACCTCGGCGATGAGAATGGGTTTGCCGGGGAAGGCGGCCTGCAATTGACGATAGCGTTCCTTGACGAAGTCCATGGCCTCGTCCGCGGGCACGCCTTCCCAGTAGGGCAGGATGTGCGCGGCGATGAAGTCGACCTGCTTCGCCAGCTCGGGGTGTTTGATCCACACATGCCAGGGCTCGGCGGTGCTCACCGGCAGTTTAGTCTGTTTACGCACTTGTTTGAGATAGGCGCTGAGTTCAGCGACGCTGAGGTCGCCGCGCAACACGGCTTCGTTGCCGACGATGAGGCGGTCGATATTGCTGAACTGCCGTGCATTCTTGACGAGGTTGGCGAGCTCGAGTTCATTGTTGCTCTTGTCTTTGTCCAGCCAGGCGCCGGCGGTGACGGTGAGCCCGTGTTTTTGCGCGAGACTGGGGATGAGTTCCATGCCGTCGGTGGAGGAGTAGCTGCGCACCTTGTGGACTTTGTCGGCGAGGAAGCTCAGGTCTTTGTCTATCTCTTGCGCGCTGGGGAAGCGTTCGCGCAGGGGGTCGTCATCAGCGCGAAACGGGCTGAAGGACACGCCATTGATGGCGCCGCTCCACGCTATTTCGGCTTGCGGGCGGTTGAGTCCGGCCCACAGCAATAGATTGGCCGCGACCACGAAGATCAAAATAGTAAAACTAGATGCGCGCATAGTGTGCTCGATTGGGAGGTGCTGCAAGCGCCCACCACACGCACGCCGCCACGCGCCTTGCTTAGCCGACGCGGGAATGGAAGTAGTGTCAGGTGCTGATCTGATCCCGAGGGTTCGGGACATCAGGATGGCTGCGGAACCTCAACAAGGTAACCGGTATTCGTTCTCGCCAGCCTCCATTGCCAGCGATCGGCGCGGATTCTAGCGCAGAATGGCTTGCCAAGGGAAGGGTGCCGCGGCGGGGCTGGCGGCTTTTTTTGCCGGGTGGCACACTAGGCGCCGTGTGCCGTCGTGGTGTGTGGCGGCCAAAACGCATTCTTCCTTCCCCCCTGATGAGCAAGGTCTGCCGATGGACTCTCTTCCCCATGCCGTGACGCCCGTGACGCGCGCGGCCGCCTTGCGTTTCTGGTTGAAACTGGGCTTTATCAGCTTCGGCGGTCCGGCGGGACAGATCAGCATCATGCATCAGGAGCTGGTGGAGCGGCGGCGCTGGATTTCGGAACGGCGTTTCATGCACGCGCTCAATTACTGCATGATCTTGCCCGGCCCGGAGGCGCAACAGCTCGCCACCTATATCGGCTGGTTATTGCACGGCAGCTGGGGCGGCATCGTCGCCGGTGCGCTGTTCGTCCTGCCTTCTCTGCTTATTCTCATGGCCCTGTCTTGGCTGTACCTCGCCTTCGGTGATGTGCCCGCGGTGGCGGGGGTGCTGTATGGCATCAAACCGGCGGTGACCGCCATCGTCTTGTTCGCCGCCTATCGCATCGGTTCACGCGTTTTAAAGAACGGGGTGTTATGGGCGGTGGCGGCCGCGGCCTTTGCCGGTTTGTTTATTTTCCAATTGCCCTTTCCCGCCATCATTCTTGCCGCGGCCTGCGTGGGCTGGCTCGGCGGGTGGCTGGCGCCCGAGCGTTTTCGCGCCGGGGGCGGGCACGGCGCGGGTGCCGCGCGGCTAACAGGCCGCGCCTTGATCGACGATGACACGCCCTTACCGGATCATGCGCGCCAGCGCTGGCGCCGGACGCTGGTCTATGCCCTCGCCGGCGCGGGCGGCTGGCTGCTGGTGATGGGCGCGCTCATCGCGTTTTTCGGCTGGCAGGCGACGTTGACGCAGATGGGCTGGTTCTTCACCAAGGCCGCCTTGCTCACCTTCGGCGGCGCCTATGCGGTGTTGCCCTATGTGTATCAGGGCGGGGTCGAACATTACCAGTGGTTGAGCGGCCCGCAGATGATAGATGGCTTGGCCTTGGGCGAGACCACACCGGGTCCGCTCATCATGGTAGTGGCCTATGTGGGCTTCGTCGGGGCGTGGCTGAAGCAGGTCTTCGGCGCGGACAGCCTGGTGCTGGCGGGGATGGCGGGGGCGGTGGTCGCGACGTATTTTACTTTTCTGCCGTCGTTTCTGTTTATCTTGATCGGCGGGCCGATGGTGGAGGCGACCCGTCACGAACTCAAATTCACCGCGCCGTTGACGGCCATCACCGCCGCGGTGGTGGGGGTGGTGGTGAATCTGGCGTTGTTCTTCGCCTATCACGTGCTGTGGCCCGCGGGGCCGGCGGGGGTATTCGATGGCGTTGCCGCGGCGATCGCCGTCGCGGCCTTGCTTGCCTTGTTCCGTTTTAAGCTTGGTGTGATCCCGGTGATCGCCGCCAGCGCCCTACTGGGTTTGACGTGGCGTTTGGCGAGCGTGTGATTGCTTGAGCCAGCGTTCGGTTTTTCTCCGCTCCCGGCTATTCGGCCCGTCTCCAGCCATTCCAGGTTCAGGTTCCGTTAGCGGCGGATCAATGCCGCGCGATGGACTGGCTAAAGCGCTTTGCGTTCCGCGGCGGCGGGCTGCTGGCAAGCACGGCTTGCGGCGGCGCGGCGCGAAAAAGGACACACCAGGTCCGGCTGGCCGCGGCGGCCTCGCGCAAGCGCTGCAGCGCCGCTTCGTCCAAGGCGGTGGGCCAGGCTAGTACGGCGCCACAGGTGCCGGCGCGCAGTGCCCGCTCCACCGTGCGCAGGCCGTTGCCGCCCTGCCGCGGGTGGACCAGCAAGATGCGGGAAAGATTGATACCGCTGGCGGCGAGGCTGGGCGCGAGGGGCAGGTGCGGTGGGGCGATCAAGGCTAGCCAGCGGCCCGCTTGGCTGAGGCGGGCCAGTTCGGGCAGCACCGCGCTCAGTTCACCGCCAGCCTGTGAGTGTCGTAGCTCGGTAAGTGTGCCCGTGGGCCAGGCGCCGGCGTTCGAGGGCGAAGCTGGCTCGGTGGAAGCGTTTGCCATAACCGGATCGGGCTCGGCCTGCCACAGTTTGAGTTGCGCGGGAAGGCTGTCGAGGGTGTTGTGCATGGTGCTCATAAGGGGCTTCCTTGACGAATGATGCCCACGCCCAGCCCTTCGATAGCGAAGGGCTGGCGGCGCAGGTCGACTTCAATGGGGCTGAATTCGGGATTTTCCGGCAGCAGGCGTAGATGGTGCGCTTTGCCGCGCGGGCGCTGGAGGCGTTTGACGGTCACTTCGTCGTCCAGGCGCGCGACGATGATTTGGCCGCTGCGGGCCTCGCTGCAACGGTGGACGGCGAGCAGGTCGCCGTCGAGGATGCCGGCGTCGCGCATGCTCAGGCCGCGCACGCGCAGCAGGTAATCGGCGCGGGGCTGGAACAGCGCGGCGTCGAGCTGGTAATGCCCTTCGATGTGTTGCTCGGCGAGGATGGGGCTGCCCGCCGCCACCCGGCCAACCAGGGGCAGGCCGCCGTGGCCTTGCAGCAGGCGAATGCCGCGCGAGGTGCCGGGGAGGATCTCGATATAGCCTTTGCGTGCCAGACTGCGTAAATGTTCTTCGGCGGCGTTGGGGGAGCGGAAGCCGAAGTGGCGTCCGATCTCGGCGCGGGTGGGTGGCCGGCCGCTGTGAGTTAAGTGCTCGCGGATGAGTTCGAGTATTTCGTTTTGACGGTGAGTGAGGTCTGACATGCTGTGCTCCTTGTGACTGTATATTTATACAGTTTTTACGAATTAGCAAGCCCCGCCGGTTCTAGGTGTGTCCGCCGTCGTCCGCCCTAAAATAGGTCGTTTTCTCTCCGACGTGATCGTATTCGGTGCAAGCTGAAGTTTTGTATCGTGTAAATTAAATATAACTATTTGATAAATAAGTGGCGCTGTTTTGGTGCGCTTATTGCCTGTTATTGCGCAAAATTTGCTCGAAGGGGGTTGTGATGGACGCGTTTAAATCCGGTGGTGATGTGTTGTTTGTGTTGATGGGGGCGGTGATGGTGCTGGCCATGCACGCCGGTTTCGCCTTTTTGGAGGTGGGCACGGTGCGCAAGAAGAATCAGGTCAACGCCCTGGTGAAGATCATCGCCGACTTCGCCGTCTCGACCCTGGCGTATTTTTTCATCGGTTATGCGGTGGCCTATGGCACCTCGTTTTTGACCGGCGCGCCGACCTTGGTAGAGAAAAGCGGCTATGAGCTGGTGAAATTTTTCTTCCTGCTGACCTTCGCCGCGGCGATTCCCGCCATCATTTCCGGCGGCATCGCCGAGCGCGCCAAGTTTTATCCGCAGCTGGTGGCGACGGCGCTGTTGGTGGGGCTGGTCTATCCCTTTTTCGAAGGTATTACCTGGAACGGTAACCTGGGTATTCAAGCCTGGCTGGAGGCGCAGTTCGGCGCCAGTTTTCATGACTTCGCCGGCTCGGTGGTGGTGCATGCCATGGGCGGCTGGCTGGGTTTGGTGGCGGTGATCCTGCTCGGCGCGCGCCATGGGCGGTATGGCAAAGACGGCGCGATGTCCGCCCACCCGCCCTCTAGCATTCCGTTTTTGGCCTTAGGCGCGTGGATACTCACGGTGGGTTGGTTCGGTTTTAACGTCATGTCGGCGCAGAGCGTGGCGGCGGTCAACGGCCTGGTCGCGATTAATTCGCTGATGGCGATGGTGGGCGGCGTGCTGGCCGCGTTGTTCGTCGGCCGCAATGACCCGGGTTTCGTGCACAACGGACCCCTGGCCGGGCTGGTGGCGGTGTGTGCCGGATCGGATTTGATGCACCCGGTGGGGGCCTTGGTGACGGGCGCGATAGCGGGGGCGCTGTTCGTTTGGACCTTCACCCTGACGCAAAACAAATGGAAGATCGACGACGTGCTGGGCGTATGGCCTTTACACGGTCTCTGCGGCGTCTGGGGCGGCATCGCCGCGGGCATCTTCGGCATGGAGGCGCTGGGGGGCATGGGTGGTGTCAGTCTCGCCGCGCAAGTTATCGGTACGCTGCTGGGCGTGATGGTGGCGCTGGTGGGTGGCGGTGTGATCTACGGTCTATTGAGTTTGACGATGGGGCTGCGCCTCACTCAAGAAGAGGAATATCAGGGCGCCGACCTCAGCATCCACAAGATCGGCGCCGAGCCGCCGGGAAATTTGCGGAATTAAGTCTCGTCTTTTTTAAAGTGACCTTGCGCCAGTAACGCCGTCATTTGCGCCGCGGGCACGGGCTTGCTGTAAAAAAAACCTTGCACATGGTGGCAGCCAAGCAGGCGCAGCAAGTCGCGCTGCGCGGCGGTCTCCACGCCCTCGGCCACCACGTTCAGGCGCAGGCCGTGGGCCATGGCGATGATGGTCGAGGTGATGGTGGCGTCGTCATCGTTGGTTTCGATATCGCGGATGAAGGAACGATCGATCTTCAGCGTGTTGACGGGAAAGCGCTTGAGATGCGCCAGTGATGAATAGCCGGTACCGAAATCATCGATGCTGAGGTGCAATTGCAAGTCGCGCAGGCGCTGCAAGAGCGCCTGCGCTTGCCGGGTGTCCTGCATCAAGATGGCTTCGGTGAGCTCCAGTTCCAATTGTGCCGGCGCCAGTCCCGTGTTGGTCAGCGTGCGCTGAATCAAGCCGATCAAATCCGTGCGTTTGAACTCGCGGTCGGAGAGGTTCACCGCGATCCGCACCGGCGGTAAACCTTGCGCGGTCCATGCCCGCGTCTGCGTGGCGGCGGTGTGCAGCACCCATTCGCCGATGAGCGGCATCAAGCCGGTTTCCTCCGCGAGGGGCAAAAAATCCAGCGGTGGCACTAAGCCCAGGGTGGGGTGCTGCCAGCGCACCAGCGCCTCCAGCGCCACGATGGCCTGCGTGTCGCTATCCACTTGCGGTTGATAGTGCAGCAGCAACTCATCGCGCTCCATGGCGCGGCGCAGATCGCGCTCCAGCGCCAGGCGATTGCTGGCCTTGGCGTTCATCTCCGGCGAGTAGAGCTGATAGGCATTCTTGCCTTGCGCCTTGACGCGGTACATGGCGGTGTCGGCGTTCTTTATGAGGGTGTCGGCGTCTTGTCCGTCATTGGGATAAATGGCGATGCCGATGCTGGTGCCGACGAATAATTCCTCGTTGTTCAATTCAAAAGGCGTAGCGAAGGCTTCGAGAATTTTGTGCGCCACGGGGGTGATGTCATCGGTGTTGGCCACGTCGTTCAAGATGATGACGAACTCATCGCCGCCCAGTCTCGCCACGGTGTCGCCGGTACGCACGCAGCCGGTGAGGCGCGCGGCCGCCACTTTCAGTAAATGATCGCCGATATTGTGGCCGAGGGTATCGTTGATGATTTTGAAGCGGTCGAGATCGCAGAATAATACCGCCAGTATGCGGCCGCGCCACGGCGCGCGGCTCAAGGCTTGGTTGAGGCGGTCCATGAGCAGGACGCGGTTGGGCAATTGCGTGAGGGCGTCGTAGTTGGCGAGATAGCTTAGCCGCTCTTCGATTTTTTTGCGGTCGCTGATGTCGCGGAAGTATACCGAAATGCCGTCGTTGCCCGGATAGACATGCAGTTCCAGCCAAATATTTTGCGGCGCGTACAGGCCCTCGGCGGTAACCGGCACTTTTTCCTGCATGGCTTTTTCGAGGCGGTCGCGAAACCAGCCGGCTTCTTTGTTCAGCGTGGTGAAGATTTCACTGCCGAGCAGCGCGGCGCGCGGCTTGCCGAGCAGGGTTTCCGCTTGGCTGTTGATGTAGGTGAAACGTCCCGCGCCATCCAGCGCGAAGAAGGCATCGCTGATGCTTTCGAGGATGTCGACGATTCTTTTATTGGATTCTTGCAGCGCCAGTTCGGCGCGCAGCTGCTCAGCTTCCGCGGCATGGATGCGCAAGGCATTATTGAGGCGGTGCAATAAAATATCGGCCTTGATTTGCGCCTTGGGCAGGTAATCGGTCGCGCCCGCCCGCATCAATTCCACCGCCAATTCTTCGTTACCCTGTCCGGTGAGCATGATGATAGGCAGAGTGACCCCGCCGGAACGCGCCGCTTTGAGCACGCTCAAGCCGTCGCCGTCGGGTAGATGGAAATCAAGAAAGGCGCAGTCGAAACCGCCGCTCTGGAGGTGTCCGATGGCGCTGGCCGCGTCGCCGGCCTCGACGATGTCGAGCGTGGCCGCCGCATTGCGCAAGGCGCGGCGCACTGACATGCGGTCCACCTCGTCGTCATCGACAAGCAGCAGACGCAGCGAGTCGTTCATGCGCCGTGGGCCATCTCGATCAATTCCCAATACATATTGAGCGTGGACACCGCATGCACGAAGTTGTCCCATTGCACGGGTTTCAAGATGTAGCCGGCGACATTGAGATTATAGGCGGCTACCTTGTCGCGCTCTTCATTGGAGGTGGTGAGCATAATCACCGAGATCGCCTTGAGCGCCGGATCGGCGCGCAGCTCCGTGAGAAATTCAATGCCGTTCATGCGCGGCATATTGATGTCGAGGAGGATGATCTTGGGGCGGGGTTGAATAAGCGGCATGCCCTCGCCGCGTAACATGGCCAGCGCTTCCAGGCCATCACGCGCGATGTGCAGCGGATTGGAAATATTGACCTTCTTGAAGGCGCGCTTGACGTTCATGACGTCCACGTCATCGTCCTCCACCAGTAAGATATTCACTGATTTGTCCATAATCACTGTCCTTGCTCCTTGAGTTGTTTGGGCCAAGTGAAGCGGAAAGTGGCCCCTTTGCCTTCCTCGGATTCCAGGCGGATGGCGCCGCCCTGTTCCTCGACGATTTTTTTAACGATAGTGAGTCCGATGCCGGTGCTCTCTTTCTTGTCGCGCGCGGTCAGGGTCTGGAAGATGACGAAGATTTTTTCATGATACTGCGGCGCGATACCCGGCCCATCGTCGCTCACGGCGAACTCGTAGTATTTGCCGGCATCTTGCACCGACACCGTGACATGACCATCGGGGCGGTCGTGATATTTGATGGCGTTACCGATGAGGTTGGAAAAGACCTGCTGCAGCCGCACCCGCGCCGTGGTGAAGATCGGCATGCCGTCTTGAATGGTGATGTTGAATCCCTCGGGTTTGGCCAGCGAGTCGATGATTTCATGCAGCATGCTTGCGGTATCCACGCTGCTGATATCGACCTGGGTGCGGCCTACGCGCGAATATTGCAGGATGCCGTCGATGAGCGCCTCCATGCGATGCACGCGGCCGCGCATCGTGTCGAAGTGTTCGCGCACCTCGCCCTTCAGCGCGTCACCAGCGTCTTCTTCTATCCATTGAGATAGATTGGCGATGGCGCGCAGCGGTGCTTTGAGGTCGTGTGAGGTGACGTAGGCGAATTGATCCAGTTCCTTGTTGGAGCGTTCCAGTTCCTGAGTTTTCTCTATTAGCACCTCGCGGGCCCGGTTGCGTTGGGTCACGTCTTGCGCCACCAGCACCAGGCCGCAATTGGGTGGCGCCGCAAGGCCGAGGCGCGCGGCCGAGATCGACACTTCAATATCGCCCCCGTCCTTGGTGAGTAAACGGCTTTCCACGCCGCTCATGCTGTCTTGCGTGGCGAGCGCCGCCTGCACTTTCTTTATCAAGCGGGGGTCGTCCACCAAACGGCCGAACGGCTGGCCTATCAGTTCATGGGCTTGATGGCCGAACATGGTGCAAGCAATGGTGTTGACGCGCATGATGTTGTGCGCGCTATCCAGCACGAACAGCGCGTCGGGGACGGATTTCAAGATATTGTCGACATGCTCCTTGGAAACGGTGGTGCGCGCGAGCCGCTCGGCCATATTGTTGAACTCAGCGGCCAGGGCGCCGATCTCGTCGCGGCTGTCGATGCTTGCGCGCGCGCTGAAATCACCGGTGCCCAGCGTCGCGGCGGTGGCCGCCAGACGCCGCACCGGCGTGGATAGGGAGCGGGCGATGAATAGCCCGGCGAAGAGCGCGAGGGTGAAGACGAGGGTCCCGGCGGCGGTAAGGGTTCGGCCAGCAGCGATGATGGCGTCTTCGACCTTTTTATTGTTCTCCAGCAGTTCGCGGCGCTCGTGATCCAAGGCATCGTCCAGGGCCAGGACGATTTCTTCCTCATGTTTTTCTAGTTTCTCGTTGAATTCGAGAATGTCTTTTTCGGCCGCGCCCGCTTTGACCATCGCCAATAATTCATTGGCGGTGTTGTGCAGGTCAAGGGCGCTCCTGGCGATGTCATCCACGAGGCCGATTTCATCGGGGAAATTGGTTTGCACCAGTTTGCGGTAGTGCTCCAGGGCATAGTTGAAGGGCTCCAGGCCGGTCTTCTGTAATTCGTGTAACTCGTTGTCGAATTCATCGCGGACGTCGATGCCGTGACGTTTGAAGCCGACATCAAGTAAGGCGATCTGGGTCGAGGCGTTGATGATGCGCATGGCGTAGTAGCGCATATCCTGTAGCAGCATGGCGGCGCGCAGGGAGTGGCCGGCCACGATTTCGTAAGTCGCGCTGATGTTCTTGTTGGCGCGCATGCCGGCAAGGCCAACCACCACCACGAGACTGGCAATGGCGGTGAAGGACAGTATTAATTTGCTTCTGATCTTCATCCTGAAGTACCCGGCCGGTAACAAATGCGGCGGTGCCGATACCAGTAATTCGGCCGCGCGGCACGAAGGTTTAGCGGGATGCCGCGGTTGCATTAAGTAAATACGGGGTGTTTGCCGATCTAGGGCTTGACGCAGAAGCGTCTCAGACGGGTGAGGAGTGAGTGATGTTGCGGCAGGTGCGGCTGGCGTTGTTGGCGGCGGTGATGACGTGCGGACCCGCGGTGGTTGCGGCGGACGAGTTGACCATCGTCGGTAGCGGCGATGGCGTGATCGTATTGGAGGCCGTGGCGGCGGATGAGTATCATTTGGGTCGCGTGGGGTGGCCGCCCAAGCCCGACGAACAGCAAGCTGGGCTAAGCTATATCCCTTATGCGATCGTTCCGCTGGCGTTCGTGGTACATAAGAGCGCGGGCATCAACGCCCTCAGCAGCTGCGCGTGATTTATAGCGGCGAGGTGGAGAATTGGAAGGCGTTCGGCGGTAAGGATATGCTGATCCGCGCGGTGATGCGTGAGCCGGGTGACAGCACCTTGAGCGTGCTGGAAAAGAATTCCCCTGTCTTTAAAGGTATCACCTGCTCCGACAAGCTCACCATGGCATTCAGCACCCCCGAGACCTTCAAGTTGCTCAGTACCCGCAAGGGGGCGGTGGGTTATGGCGCCTATGACGTGGCTACGAGTTATGCCGATGACGTGGTGGCCTTGCGCGTGGACGGCAAGTTACCCAGCAACGCCGGTTATCCGCTGCCGCAGACGGTGGGCCTGGTCTTCAAGGAGGAAAACCGCAAGGCTTGGGTGCGGGACTTCGTCGAGTTCGCCACCTCGCCGGCGGCTCACGCCGTCATTGTCAAGGCGGGCGGCATTCCGCTTCAATAAGTTAAGGAGCAAGAGGGGGCGCGGCTCGCGGCCACGCGCCCTTTTTTATTGGGGGCGTCTGCGGCCGGCATGGAAATCGCGGGCCGTTCGTAGTAAGTTATCAGCCCTTTTCATCCGCGTGTTTTCATGGCCAAGACGCTCTACATCAAAACCTTTGGTTGCCAAATGAACGAGTACGATTCCGCCAAAATGGTGGATGTGCTCGCGGCCTCGCACGGCCTCACGCTGGCGGCGGCGCCGGAAGAGGCGGACGTGCTGCTGCTCAATACCTGCTCGATACGCGAGAAGGCGGAGGAAAAGGTGTTCTCGCTGCTGGGCCGGTGGCGGGAAATGAAGGAGCTCCGGCCGGGCATGGTGATCGGCGTCGGCGGCTGCGTCGCCAGCCAAGAGGGCGAGAATATCCGCCGCCGCGCGCCTTTTGTGGATATGGTATTTGGCCCGCAGACCTTGCACCGTCTGCCGCAGATGCTGGAACAAGTAGTGAGCGAGCGCCGCCCGGCGGTGGACATCAGTTTCCCCGAAATCGAGAAGTTCGATCATCTGCCCGCGCCACGCGCCGACGGGCCCACCGCCTTTGTCTCGATCATGGAAGGCTGTAGCAAGTACTGTACCTTCTGCGTGGTTCCCTACACCCGCGGCGAGGAAGTGAGCCGGCCCTTCGATGATGTGATCGCCGAGGTCGCGGCGCTGGCGGACAAAGGGGTGAGCGATGTCACCTTGCTCGGACAAAACGTCAACGCCTTCCGCGGGCCGATGCACGACGGCAACGAGGCGGACTTGGCGCTGCTCATCAACTACATCGCCGCGATCGAGGGCATAGCGCGTATTCGCTTTACGACCTCCCATCCGGTGGAGTTTTCCGAGCGCTTGATTCAAGCCTATGCCGAGGTGCCGCAATTGGTGAGTCAGTTGCATCTGCCGGTGCAGAGCGGTTCGGACCGCATTCTGTCGGCGATGAAACGCGGCCACACCGTCCTCGAATACAAGGCCAAGATCCGCAAGCTGCGGGCGCTGCGGCCGGATTTATCACTGTCATCTGATTTCATCATCGGCTTCCCCGGCGAGACCGAGGCCGATTTTCAGGCGACGATGGACCTGATCGAAGAGATCGGTTTCGATAACGCCTTCAGCTTTATTTACAGCCCCCGTCCCGGGACCCCGGCGGCCAACTTTCCCGACGACGTGCCCATGGAAGTCAAAAAGCATCGTCTCGCGATTCTGCAGCGGCGCATCCGCGAGATGACCGACGCCATCAGCCAGGCCATGGTCGGCACGGTGCAGCGGGTGCTGGTGGAAGGGCCGTCCCGCAAAAACCCCGACGAACTGTGCGGCCGCACCGAGAATAACCGGGTAGTGAACTTCGCCGGCGACCCCGCTTGGGCGGGCCAGTTTGTCGAGCTGCGCATCACCCAGGCCCAGCCTAATTCCTTGCGCGGAGAAGGGCTTGGCGGGCGCGACGCCCGCGCCGGGGAGCGCGTGGCCCATGCATGAGGCGGCACACCGCCCGCGGCCGGCGTTGCGCCGGAACCGGTTTTCGACTATCTTAACGCTTAAGTCACTATTTCTATTTCAAATTTGAACGTTCACGCCGACTCCGTCGATTTCACCCTCGAACCCGCTGATAACGAGCGCCTGGCCAATTTGTGTGGGCAGTTCGACGAACACCTGCGCCAAGTGGAAGGCCGTCTCGGCGTCGAAGTCAGCAATCGCGGCAATCGCTTTCGCGTTATCGGTGATGCCGGTTCGGCGCGTGCGGCGGGCAAGCTGTTGCAAGATCTCTACTCTGAAACCGCCAAGACCCGCTTGACCCCGGCGCGGGTGCATTTGGCCTTGCAGCATGCCGGTGCCGAGCGGCCCCCGGTGCGCCTGGTCGAGAATAGAACCGAGTCCACGGGAATCAGCACCCGCCGCGGCACGGTCACGGGGCGCGGCCTCAATCAGCAGCGTTATTTGGACAGCATCGCCAAGCATGACATCAGCTTCGGCGTCGGGCCGGCCGGCACGGGTAAAACCTATCTCGCCGTGGCCTGCGCGGTGCAGGCCTTGGAGCGCGATGAGGTGAGCCGTTTGGTGCTCACCCGCCCGGCGGTCGAGGCCGGTGAGCGCCTGGGTTTTCTGCCCGGCGACTTGATTCAAAAGATCGATCCCTATTTGCGCCCGCTGTATGACGCGCTGTACGAGATGCTGGGCTTCGAACGCGTCGCCAAATTAATGGAGCGCCACGTCATCGAGATCGCGCCGCTGGCCTATATGCGCGGCCGCACCCTCAACGACGCCTTCATTATTTTGGACGAGGCGCAGAACACCACCATCGAACAGATGAAGATGTTTTTGACGCGCATCGGTTTCGGCTCCAAGGCGGTGATCACCGGCGACGTCACCCAAATCGATTTGCCGCGCGGCCGTCCCTCCGGTCTGCGTCACGTGGTGGAGGTGCTGAAAGACGTCGAGGGTATCGACTTCACCTTTTTCAAAGCCGCCGATGTGGTGCGCCATCCGCTGGTGCAGAGTATCGTCACCGCTTATGAGGCTTTTGAACGCGACGCCGAGACGGACGGGGAGCGCAAGCCATGAACCTCGTGGTCGATGTGCAATACGCCCTCGATGACGCCGCGGAGGAGGACCCGAGCCTTCCCACGCCCGCGCAATTCGAGGCATGGGTGGCGGCGGCCCTCGCCGGGCGGCGCGACGCGGCCGAGCTGAGCGTCCGCGTGGTGGAGGAGGCCGAGGGCGCCGAGCTCAATCACACCTACCGCCACCGTGCCGGCCCCACCAATGTCTTGTCCTTTCCCTGCGACAGTCCCGCGGATTTTGAGATTCCTTTATTGGGCGACATCGTGATTTGCGCGCCGGTGGTGGCGCGCGAGGCCCGCGCACAGAATAAAACCATACTGGCCCACTGGGCGCATTTGACGGTACACGGCAGCCTGCACTTGCTGGGGTATGATCACGAAACGCCCGTCGAGGCGGAGGCGATGGAAGCGCTCGAGACGGACATTCTCGCCGGGCTGGGGATCGCCGATCCCTATGCGGCCGAGCGCGCCGCGGCCGAGGCTTGAACCGGGACTTTGATTTTAACTAGCATGTGTTGAGCCGCTGAACAGTGATGTGGGGATTTATGACTGACGAACGCACGAGTAACAACGCCGCTTCGCGCTCTTGGTTTGAGCGTTTGAGCCTCGCCCTCTTGGGCGAGCCCAAGGACCGTGAACAGCTGGTGTCCTTGTTGCGTGATGCCCAGCAGCGCGATCTGCTCGACCCCGATGCCTTGGGGATGATCGAAGGCGTGTTGCAGGTGTCGGAAATGCAAGTGCGCGATATCATGGTGCCGCGCGCGCAGATGGTCACCGTCGAGCGCGATGCCTCCTTGCGCAGCATACTTCCCGTGGTGACCGAGTCGGCGCATTCGCGTTTTCCCGTCGTCGGCGACAGCCGCGACGAAGTCGTGGGTATTTTTCTCGCGAAGGATTTGCTGACGTACTTCGGCCCCGAGGGCGACAAGAACTTCAATGTGCGCGACATCCTGCGTCCCGCGGCCTTTATCCCCGAAAGTAAACGGCTCAATGTGTTGTTGAAGGAATTCCGCGCCAGCCGCAACCACATGGCCATCGTCGTGGATGAATACGGCGGCGTCGCCGGGCTGGTGACCATCGAGGACGTGCTGGAGCAAATCGTCGGCGAGATCGTCGATGAGCACGATATCGAGGAAGACCTTTATATCAAGCGCCACAACGACAATGTCTTCGCCGTGAAGGCGCTCACCCCCGTCGATGAATTCAACGACTATTTCCACAGCAAGCTCAATGACGACGAATTCGACACCGTCGGCGGTCTGGTCATGCAGCGTTTCGGCCGTTTGCCGCGGCGCGGCGAAGTCATCACCCTCGACCGTTTCCGTTTCAAGGTGCTCAACGCCGACAGCCGCCGCATCCATCTATTGCAAGTCACCGAGCGCCGTAGTCACGGCGCCTCGCCCGCGCAGCTCGAGTCTTGAATTAGGGGCGTGACGCGGCGCCATGCTCAAGTGCGCGATCAGATGCGCGCGTTAATCGCGGTGTTCAATTCATGCGCGTGTCCCCGGAGAAAGGGATTTGAATGAAAATAATTCATCCGTGTTTGCTTTTCCGTTTGGCGGACGCAACGCTATCCGTTCAGGCGTGCTGCGCGGCTAAGTCCACCGTTCGTCCCCCTCTTTTTTGAAAGAACCCTCGCCATGCATGCCGTGACGCAATCGCCCGGCCAGCGCCTCGCCGTTTTTTTGAGCGGTGGCCGGCGCGGTGACTTTCTCGCCTTGGCGGCGGGCGGCGTATTGCCGCTGGCCTTCGCGCCCTTTCATTTATTTTTGCTGGCGCCGTTATCGCTGGCCTGCCTGTTTGCATTGTGGCTGAACGTTGCGCCGCGCCGCGCCTTTTGGCGCGGTTATCTCTACGGTGCCGGCATGTTCGGGGTGGGCGTCAGTTGGGTGTTCGTCAGCATGTACGACAATGGCGGTGTCGGGCTGGCGCTCTCGCTGTTGCTTACCTCTGTATTTATTTTGTTTCTTTCGCTGTTTCCGGGCCTGCTCGCTTACGGTCTTGCGCGCGTCTTTCCGCAGGCCGCGCCGGGGGCGCAAAACCTCAAATTAGCGCTGCTGTTTCCCGCGGCGTGGGTGTTATGGGAATGGGTGCGCGGCTGGTTTTTCACCGGCTTTCCTTGGCTGGTGGCGGGTTACAGTCAGATCGATGGGCCTCTCGCCGCGGCCGCTCCCGTGTTGGGTGTATATGGCGTGTCGCTCGCCGTGGCCTTGAGCGCGGCTTGGCTGGTGTTGCTGTTGCGTGCCGCCGGCGCGTGGCGCTATGGCGCCGCGCTGGGGGTGCTGTTGTTGTGGGGCGGCGCGGCGGTCTTGAATTCCGTGTCGTGGGTGCAGCCCGCGGGCGCGCCGTTGAAGGTCAGTTTGTTGCAGGGGAATATCCCGCAGGATTTGAAATGGCTGTGGGATTTGCGCGACCCGACCATGGAGCTGTACGCCGCGCTGACCCGCGAGAGTTGGGACAGCGATCTTATCGTCTGGCCCGAATCGGCGGTGCCCGCGCTGTATCACGACGTCGAGGATTTTTTCGACGGGCTCGCCGTCGAGGCCAATGAGCACGGCAGCGCCTTATTGATCGGCGTGATCTATCAAGAGCGCGATGACGGACCTTATTACAACAGCGTGGCGAGCGTGGGCGGGCCGGAACCGCGGCAGTTTTATCACAAGCGGCATCTGGTGCCCTTCACCGAATATCTGCCGCTAGAGAGTCTGCTGGGCGGTATCGTCAAATTCATGCAAGTGCCGATGTCGGATTTCAGCGCCGGCCACAGCGCCGCGCCCTTGGCGGTGGCGGGGCAGCGCGCGGGGGTTTCCATTTGTTACGAAGACGCCTTTGGCGAGGAGAATATTGAAGCGTTGCCCGAGGCGACTTTGCTGGTGAATGTCACCAACGACGCCTGGTTCGGCCATTCCATCGCGCCGCAACAACATTTGCAAATGGCGCGCATGCGCGCGCTGGAAGCCGGGCGGCCTATGTTGCGCGCGACGAATACGGGTCTCACCGCGGTGATGGATGAGCGGGGCCGGGTACAATCGCGCGCGCCGCAATTCGAGGTCTTCGCGTTGCATGACACCGTGCAACCCATGCAGGGCATGACGCCTTACGCGCGTTACGGTAATGCAGCGCTGGTGACGCTGATATTAGTTTTGCTCGCGGCTGGCGGTTTGCCGTTGTGGCGCATGAAAACAGCGGGGCCGGCCGCAAAAGGCTGAATACGGTCTGGCGCGCCCGCCGTGGTTGATGAGCTGTCTTCGCCGTTAATCAATCGCGCCGCGAGCGGCTGTAATCAGGCTTGCGCGATGCCGGCTTCAGTGAAGCCGGTATCCTCCGGCCGATGTTTCTTCGTTTGAGTTTCTTTGCCGTGACATCGCCGTTTCAGTGTGCGGTTTGATGTCCTTCGTTTCTTGGTCTGCGCCGCAGGCCGGCCAGGGACAGCAAGCCGAGACCCATCAAGGCCAGGGTGGCGGGCGCGGGCACGGGATTGGAACCGGCGCCGCTCAAGGGGGCGACATCGTCCAAGGAGGCGGCGAGGAAGGGCGCGGCAAAGAAGTTGCCGGCGCCAGCCACTAAACCAGTGGCCGAATAATCCATGAAGAACAATACACCGGTGTTGCTCGCGGCGAATAAATTGCCCTTGCCGTCCACGGTGCCTTGATCGAGCGCAAGACCTAAACCGAGGGTGCTGAGATCGAGGTCCGAGACGATGGTCAGCGTCGTGGTATCGATCTGCGTGACATGATTATCGCCGAACAAAATCAAGTCGCCGGTGAAAGGATCGAAGGCCATGCCGTGCGCGGCGGCCACGCCGGTCATTAACGAGGTGGTGGTGAAGGTGGTGAGATCAATCGTGCCGAAGCTGCCGAAGCCGCCGGAGCCGCTGGCGGTGTAATAAGCCGTGCCGCCGGCATCGAAGGCGATGGTGGTGATGGCCGTGTCATCCCCGCTCAAGGCGTGGGCCGTGCCGCCGGCGAAGGGGGTTAAGGGGATTTCCGCGAGCGCGCCGGGTATGCCGGCAGACCATACCTTCGTGCCGCTGGGATCCAGCATGACGTGAAAGGACGCCGTGCCGCCTGCGCCCACGGTGCTGTGTCCCGAGCCGTCGGTTTTGACTTTATGCACCCGATCACCTTGGCCGCCCACGATTAAATCACCGTCGGGCGCGAAGATGATGCCGTCGGCGCCGAAGGTGCTGTCGATATTGACGACAGAGCCGAGGGCGAAGGTGGAGACACCGTCGTAACTGTAAGAGACTTTGTTGACGTTGGTGCCGCCGGAGAAGGTGGTGAAAAACAAGGTGCCGGTGACGGCAACGGCTTGAACGCTGCCACTGTATACGGCGCTGGTTGCGAGTAGCGCCAGGCAGGCGCGGGCGTACCATTTCATATCGACTCCCTCCTTAGATGAAGCGCCGTGTGTGCGCGCCCGTAATTCGGATGCAAGCTACTTGCCGGTCTGGCGGTGGCGATAGCAATTCAGATGCTTATAAAGCATCAGTAAAAGACGATATGCGGAACTGTAAAAAATATCGACGTTGCCGCCGCTCAATAGCCTGTTGCGCGCTGTTACGCACGGGAGCAATACCCGCCGGCGGCGTTAGGTGAATTTAGCCGCCGCTCCGCCGGCGTGTGAACACGCCGTGATGGCATTTGGGGCAGGGCGGAATATGGCCGGTGTGATGGAAGTGCAACAGTTCGCCGCACTGGACGCATTGCAGCGTGCCCACGGTGGTGATTTCACCGCTGTGATATTCCGCGGCGCGCTGGGCGCGTTGCGCGAGTTGCAACAGCGCCAGCTTGGTTTGATCGGCGGCGCTGCTGAACATGTCCAGCAGGCGGTCTTCGATCAGCGCCATGTCGAAGTGAAACCAGTGCTTGAGTTCGTCGCCGGTCTCGGCCAGATAGTCGCCGGCATCTTCGAGGTCGCGGCGCAAATAGGCGCCGATCAGTTCCGCTTCGTCACGCGTCAGCTCTCCGAGTTCCACGGCGGTGTCCTTGGCCTTGTCGATGCTGGACTTCAGCAGCGGCACGGTGGTTTGCCCGGTTTTTTCCAGCAACTCCGTGACCCGCTGCATCATTTTGTTGTAGCCGTGGACTCGTTTCTCGCCTTGACTGGGGGTGTGTTGCGTCATGATGGCTATCCTTCCGGAGTGATGCGTCTCTGGCTAGTGTGACGCAAAAGCCCCCAGGTTTAAAAGCGCCGGGATTGTTTTGAACTATAGTTGATAGAGTCCGTGCCCCAAGGCGAGCGGCTGCCGGGGCGCCGTTAACCCGCCGGGATGCGGGGGAGGGTGAATGATATGCATGACCCCGGGCTTTCATTGGATGAGGTGAAAGGCGCGTTACGGCGCGATGAGCTGTTGTTCTACTTCCAGCCAAAAGTGTCCTTCATCAACGGCGACATCACCGGCGCCGAGGCGTTATTGCGCTGGCGGCATGGTAATGCCCTGCTGCGGCCGGGCGTTTTTTTGCCCGTGGCCGAGCGCAGCGGTTACATCGCCACCATCACCAGCGTCATGTTTCCTTATCTGTTGAATGAAATGGATGTCATCCGCCGCGAATCGGGCAAGGTGAGCATGGCCTTTAATGTATCGGCCCAGGATTTACTCAGTGACGGCTTGGCGCGGCAAATGGATCAGGCGCTGAATGATAGATTGTTTGGTGGAGGTGAGCTGGAATTGGAGATCACCGAAACCACCGCCGTGTCTCATGAGGAGGGTATTTCGCGGAATGTCCAAGCCTTGGTGGATAAAGGCATACGTTTTTCCATGGATGATTACGGTACCGGCTACTCCTCGCTGGAAACCCTAGACCATCTGCCTTTCTCCGCGCTGAAGATTGACCAAGGTTTTGTCGCGCGCATGTTCGAATCCGCCAAGAGCGCGACCTTGATAAAAACCAGCATCGCCATGGCGCAGATGCTCGGTCTCAATACCGTGATCGAGGGTGTCGAGACCGAGCAGGCTCACGCCGCTCTGCTTCATTGCGGCGGGGTCGAGGGCCAGGGTTATTGGCTGAGTCCGCCCCTGCCCCGGGACGAGTTCATCGCGCTGAAGCGCTCCCGCCGCCGCTGGTCCGCTTCGCCCGTGGGTATGTTGCGCATGGCGCAGCTCGGCCATGTGTGGCAGCACAAGATGCTCATGGATGCCGCCTACGCCTTCTTGCATCATCTGCATGGTGATGAGAGCACGCTTAAAGCCATGCATATGGACGTTTCCCAGTGCGTGCTGGGCTCGTGGTACTACGGCCCCGGTCAGGCCTTTGCCGGATACCGGGAGTTCGATCGCTTGGAGCGGCCGCACCGTTTAATGCATGTGCTGTGCGGCGCATTGTGCGAGTCACTGAAAACGGAGGCGGGTTACGCTACGGTCTCCACCATCATAGACCAGCTTACCCTCCACTCGGTGGAGGTGTTCGATTCCCTGCAACGCTTGGAGACCCGGGTGCTGCTCGAAGAGTTGCACTGAAGCCTGAGCCCATCCGGGCATGCCCGCCACCCCCGTTGTTCCCCCCGCGCCAGCGCTACGGTATCCTTCCCGCTTTCGCCATTTCGTGCAGCAGGTTAATTTCGATGGAAGAGTTTTACGATCCCCGCCAGGTAGAAGAGGGCGCGCAGCGCTATTGGGAACAGCAGCAGAGCTTTAAGGCGGTGGAAGACCCCGGCCGGGAGAAATTCTATTGTCTGGCCATGTTCCCCTATCCCAGCGGCCGCCTGCACATGGGCCATGTGCGCAATTACACCATCGGCGACGTCATCGCCCGTTACCAGCGCATGCTGGGCAAAAACGTCCTGCAACCCATGGGCTGGGACGCCTTCGGCCTGCCGGCCGAGAACGCCGCGCTGCAGAATCAAGTCGCCCCGGCCAAATGGACGCGCGAGAACATCGCCTATATGCGCAAGCAGCTCAAGCGCCTGGGTTTGGGTTATGACTGGGACCGCGAGCTCGCCACCTGCGACCCGGACTACTACCGCTGGGAGCAATGGCTGTTCCTCAAGCTGTATGAAAAAGGCCTGGTCTACAAAAAGACCGCGCCGGTCAACTGGTGCCCCAAGGACCAGACCGTGCTCGCCAACGAGCAGGTGATCGACGGCTGCTGCTGGCGCTGCGACACGCCGGTGGAGCGCAAGGAGATCCCGCAGTATTTCATGCGCATCACCGCCTATGCGGAGGAGCTGCTCGCCGACCTCGATAAATTGGACGGCTGGCCCGAACAGGTGCGCACCATGCAACGCAACTGGATCGGCCGCTCCGAGGGCGTGGAGTTGCAATTCACCCTCGCCGGCAGCGGTGAGCCGCTGAAGGTCTACACCACCCGCCCGGACACCTTGATGGGCGTGACCTATGTGGCGGTGGCGCCCGAACACCCGCTGGCCCTGCGCGCCGCCGAGACGAATCCCGCGCTGGCGGAATTCATCGCCGAGTGCCGCCGCGCCGGCACCGCCGAGGCGACGCTGGAGACCATGGAAAAAAAAGGCATGGCCACCGGCGTGCAGGCCGCGCATCCCATCAGCGGCGAGCCGGTGCCGGTGTTCGTCGCCAACTTCGTGCTCATGGGCTACGGCGAGGGCGCGGTGATGGCGGTACCGGCGCATGACCAACGCGATTGGGAATTCGCGCATAAATACGGTCTGCCCATCAAGCAAGTCATCGCCCCCGCCGACGGCGGCGCGGTGGATTTGAATGCCGCCGCCTACGTTGAAAAAGGCGTGCTCATCGATTCTGGTCCGTACAGCGGCCTGAGTTCACAACAGGCCTTCGATGCCATCGCCGCTAATCTGCAAACCCAAGGCAAAGGCCAAAAGCGGGTCAACTTCCGTCTGCGCGACTGGGGCGTGTCGCGTCAGCGTTACTGGGGCGCGCCGATACCGATGATTAACTGCGTGGCCTGTGGCACGGTGCCGGTGCCGGAGGAGCAATTGCCGGTGGTCTTGCCCGAGGACGTGGTGTTCGAGGGTGTGGGTTCGCCAATCAAGAAAATGCCTGCGTTCTACGAAACGAGCTGTCCCCAGTGCGGCGGCGCGGCGGAGCGCGAGACCGACACCTTCGACACCTTCATGGAATCGAGCTGGTATTACGCGCGTTTCGCCTGTCCCGATAACGATAAAGCCATGCTCGACGAGCGCGCGCGTTATTGGCTGCCGGTGGATCAGTATATAGGCGGCATCGAACACGCGATCCTGCATTTGTTGTACGCGCGCTTCTATCACAAGCTGATGCGCGACGCCGGTCTCGTGCAGGGCGACGAACCCTTCACCCAGCTGCTCACCCAGGGCATGGTGGTGGCGCCGGCCTTTTATCGCCTCGACGGTGAGGGTAAGAAACACTATTTCAATCCCGCCGAAGTCGATGTGCAAACGGACGAGCGCGGCCGCCCAGTGAGCGTGACGCTCAAGGCCGACGGTCAGCCCGTCATCCTCGGCGGCACGGAGAAGATGTCGAAGTCGAAGAACAACGGCGTCGATCCGCAGGCGCTGATCGAGCAATACGGCGCCGACACCGCGCGCCTGTTCATGATGTTCGCCGCGCCGCCGGAGCAGTCGCTGGAGTGGTCCGACAGCGGCGTCGAGGGCGCGCAGCGTTTCTTGAAACGTTTGTGGAAATTGGCGCATCAACATCTGAGCCGCGGCGCCGCGCCGGCGCTGGACGTGGACGCGCTCAACGACGCGCAAAAACAATTGCGCGGCCAGCTGCATCAAACCATCGCCAAGGTCGGCGACGACATCGGCCGCCGCACCACCTTCAACACCGCCATCGCCGCCAATATGGAACTCATCAACGCCTTGTATAAATTCGAGGACGACAGCCCGCAGGGCCGCGCCGTGATGCAAGAGGCGCTGGAGGCGGTGGTGCGCATGCTCGCGCCCATCGCGCCGCACATCTGTCACAGCCTGTGGCAGGCGCTGGGTCACGCCACGGCGGTGCTCAACGAAGCCTGGCCGATAGCCGACGAACGCGCGCTGGTGAAAGACAGCATCGAGCTGGTGGTGCAAGTGAACGGCAAGCTGCGCGCCCGCATCAGCGTGCCCGCCGCGGCGGATAATAAAGCCATCGAACAGGCGGCGCTCGCGGATGAGAATGTCAGCCGCCACCTCGAAGGGCGGACCATCCGTAAAATCGTGGTGGTGCCGGGGCGGCTGGTGAATATCGTGGTGGCGGGATGAAATGCGTGATTGGGGATTGGAAAAAAGTGGTGGTTGAATTGTGAAGCGGCTGGGGCGGCGAATTTTATCAGACTATGGACAAGACGCTTGTCTGCGGCTGTTGGTGTTCGCCTGTTTCTTGAGCCTCAGCGCCTGCGGCTTTCATCTGCGCGGCAGTGAACAAGGCGGCGCGCCGCTGCCGCCCGTCGTCATTGCCGGTGAGGCGGGCGGGTTGCACCTCGAATTACGCGCGCGCTTGCGCGCGGCGGGTGGCGAAGTGGTGGAGACGCTCGCCGCGGCGCAGTGGGTGGTGCGGCTGTTGAGCGAGGAGCGCGAGCGGCGGGTATTGTCGGTGGGTTCCAGCGGCACGGTCGAGGAATACGAAATTCACTATGCCGCGCGTTTCGCCATCGAAGATAAAGCGGGGCAGACGCGCACCGGTCCCGAGACCGTGAGCCAGGTGCGCAGTTACGCCTTCAGCGAGAGCGCCGTGCTGGGCAAGGACGCGGAGCAGGAAGCTTTGGTGAATGATATGCGCCGTGAAGTGGCGTGGCAGATCGTGCAGCGGCTGCGTTCTCTGGCGGAGGCGCCATGAAGCTGCGTCCCGAACAGCTGGCCGCCCATCTCAATAAAACGCTGGCGCCGGTGTATTTCGTCTGCGGTGACGAACCGCTGCTGGTGGCCGAGGCCTGCGACGCCATCCGCGCGCGGGCGCGCGCCGCGGGCTGCACCGAGCGTTTGGTGTTCAACGTCGAGAGTGGTTTCGATTGGGGCGGTTTGTTGCAGGCGCGCGACACGCTCTCGTTATTCGCCGAGCAGCGCGTGGTCGAGCTGCGTCTGCCCACGAGTAAACCCGGTGATGCCGGTTCGAAAACCTTGATTGAATATGTCGCCCGCCCGCCGCAAGGCGATGTGTTGTTGATCGCCGGCGGCAAGCTCGAAAAAGAGGGCCAGCGCAGCAAATGGTTCACCGCCCTGGACCAGGCCGGCGTCGTGGTGCAAGTGTGGCCGGTGGACGCCGCCGCCTTGCCGGGCTGGATCGCCGCGCGCATGCGCGCGAAGGGTTTGCGGCCCAGCGCCGAGGCGGCGGCGCTGCTGGCCGAGCGGGTGGAGGGCAATCTGCTGGCTTGCGCGCAAGAAATCGAGAAATTGCTGCTGCTGCACGGCGAAGGCGCGCTGGAGGTGGACGCGGTCGCGGCGGCGGTGGTGAGCAGCGCGCGTTACAGCGTCTACGATCTGGTGGACCGCGCCCTGGCGGGCGAGACGGCGCAGTGTGCGCGGATGCTGCACGGTTTGCGCGGCGAGGGCGAAGAGCCGGTGCTGATCGTCTGGGCCCTGGCGCGGGAAATACGCGCGCTGGCGCGGATGCGCGCCGCGCTTGCCCAGGGCCTGCCGCCGGAGCGGGTCTTCGCCGATAACCGCGTCTGGGACAAGCGTAAACCGATGGTCAAGGCCGCCTTGCGCCGCCACCCGCTCGCCGCCTGGCATGGCCTGTTGCAACAGGCGGGCAGGGTGGACCGGGTGATTAAAGGCGCGGCCGCGGGCAATGTCTGGGACGAGTTGCTACAATTGGCCCTGGCCTTGGCGGGCGTAGCCGCGCCCCGCGCCGCAACCGAGATCACATCATGAGCGACATCAAACAGTATATGCAGGACGTCGGGCAGCGCGCCCGCGCCGCCGCGCGCGCCGTGGCCCGCGCCGACAGCGCCGCGAAGAACGCCG
>CAMYKQ010000016.1 GCA_947259075.1 uncultured Gammaproteobacteria bacterium
GCCGCTCAAGTCCTTGCCTTCACGCAATGCCTTGATGGCGGCTTCCATATCGAAGTTGAGATTGTCTTTCATGTGTCATTCCTTTATTTCCAGTTTAAAGAAATGACACAGAATTCTGAACACTACCGTTGGATTTTGCCATGAAAATTCTGGCTTAGCCAGGCAGGTTAGTAGCATTCTTCGCGAAACCCGGGATACAAACCAAGCAGGATGTGACGAGGCACAAACCGCCTCAATAAAGAAAAAGAAACACAACACACAGCGCAGAGTAATGAAACAAAGCCCAACCCATCCGGGCTAAAAAAACACGCGGCACGGCAGCCGCAAAACAACAATGAACATGACGGGCAGGGGAAGAGGGGCGGCGTGACAGTGACAACAAGAAAAAACCATCAGCCCATAACGGCATACTGGATCGGACTCATCAGCCTCGCGTGCCTGACCTGGCACGGCGCCGCCGCTGCGAATATGTGCAGCGGCGGCGCCGGCGCGGGTTTGTTCGACGAGGCCTTCAGCTCCTACGCCGGCAATTACGGCGGCGTCACCCTCAATAAGACCTTGAGCCTGCTCAACGACGTCAATGAGATCAAAGGCGCGGCCTTCGACCCGAAGAAAGGCGAGATCGTCTTCATCGGCGACGGCGTCATCCCGCTAGCCGAGCGCATCGACATGGACGACCTGGTGACGGCAATCAAGTCGGTCTACATCGTCCAAGGCAATCCCGGCGTCACTTTTCATACCCCCGACATCGCCAAGGCCTTTCAGACCGGCCGCTGGGATGTGAGTTATTTCGGCGCCACGCAGGGCACGCAATTCGGCAAGATTCTGTTCGAGGCGGATTACGTCTTGAAACAACTCTCCTTGGGCATAGACGCCAGCGGCGCGCGGCTGGTGAATACACATGCCGGACTCAACGCGCTGGGCTATAAAAGTTATGCCCAGCGTTTGTTCGAGAACAATATCACCCTGAACGGCCTGTCCATCGAGTTTTGGTTCGCGCCCAAGGTGGTGAGTCTGGACGCCAGCGAGTCACTGACGGACGCGGGTAAGTCGTTTGTGTTCCGTGAATGGTAATGATGATGGATATTCCTAAGCGCGCGCATGAGGCTCGAGAATCGGGAATTTGAGCTTACCCTTTCCCACTTAATGGCGCCGGGTCCCGCGCTGCACCAGAGGGTCGACGTACTCCTGCAGCTTTACCAAATCACCCTCGACCTCTATCTCACCATGACGGCAGGCCTCGCCGAAGCATAAGTCCAGTCGATAGAGCGGGCGCAGCAAGAGACCCCGAGATGAATCCACAGTCGTGCCGCCGGTGTATCCTGCGCCGTTCAGATGACTTTGCCGTTCCATAACACCACGCCCATAGGCGGGCTGCCCAAAAGCGCAAGGGCACGCCGCAAGGCGGCCCGCTCCAAGCAGAATACCTCGCCCGCCTTAGGGGTGCCTGTTTCGTTGATCGCGCCCATCACGCCGATTCTCGCACGTCATCGCCGCAGCTCAGCATAGTCTGGTCCTTGCTGCCGTCAGCGTCGACACATGCATCATGTACTCAACCCCTCTCGCTAGACATGAGGATAATGGGGCGTGACCGGCACTTTGATCACCCCCGATTCAACGGAGTCACTACAAGCTTCCCCCATCATCGCGCCAAATCCGCTTCTCCACAGTGACGCAGAATCTCCGCGCGGGCAGCATTACGCAGCTTGAGGGCGGCGGCCCAGTCCGTGCCTTCGGGCGAGATCGGTACGCCAAGGGTAATGCTGATAGCGCCACGGCGCGGGAACCAATGGCCGTCACGCAGTATTACCCGAGTGCCGCGGATGGTCATGGGTACGACAGGTACGCCCGCCTGCGCCGCGATAGTGAACGCGCCCATGCGGAACGGCAGCAGGCCCGCCGCTCGCTGAAAAGTGCCTTCAGGAAAAAAGATCAGCGATTGACCAACACGAAGCGTCGCATGCAGACGTTGCAGATCTTCCACGCTCTGCGCAAGATCAAAGCGAGCGACGAATTCCGTGCCGATGTGCTGAAGGTAAACGCGGGGGATGAATTGCTCCCTGAGTTCGCCCTTGGCGACGAAGCTGAATGGCCGCGACAGCGCGGCGACCAGCAAGATGCCGTCCAGATAGCTGGCGTGATTGGCTACCACCACACAAGCGCCATCCGGGAGCTTATCCACCCCGCTCACCTGAAATGAGGTGCCTGAGAGACGCACGAACAGCCGCGCCATGACACCACTCATGCGCCAGCTCCAGGCGGGTCGCGGCAGCATGGCGGCCATCAGCCAGGTGAGCGGCGCCATCACCCAGAACAGCATCCAGACATACGCGGCATAAAGAACATCGGCCATCGCATGGTATGCGCGCCGCGGTTGGAGCAGCAAGCCGTCCCAGCTCAGGCGCGCGAACTGCCGCCACACCGCGCGTGGCGGCCCGCCCAGTTTGCCTTGCGCATAGAGTTCGCGGCTGGCGGCCCGCCGGATTTTGCCGCTGGAGGTCTTGAGCACGCTATGGGGCGGGGCCAGCACGACATCGTCCGGCGGCTCGCCGAGCAGGCTCATCGCCACGGCGTTAATCTGCTCGCGTAGTTTGCTCAAGGCCGCCACCTCGGTTTCACGCGTCTCCGCCAGCACCACCAGGCGCTCGGTGCCGCTGGCGGGACCGGGGCTGCCGAATACCGCGACGCAGCCCTTGCGTATGCCTGCGATATTGCCCACCGCCTCTTCCAGTTCGTAGGGATAGAGGTTGCGCCCGGCGCGGATGATGATGTCTTTGGCGCGGCCGGTGAGATAGATGTCCCCCGCGGCGGTGTAGGCTAAATCACCGGAGTCCACCCAGCCATCGTGGAACAGCCGGCGTGTCTGTTCGGAATTGCGGTAATAGCCGGAGGTCACGGAAGGGCCGCGGAATTCCAATCGTCCTTCCACCCGATCACCCATTTCATGCCCCATGCGGTCGACGATGCGGATGGCGTGACCTGCCAAGGGCCGGCCGCAGGCCACGAAACACAAGGCGTCAGCCTCATCCTCGGCGGCGTTTATCGCTTGGCCGCCGCGCATGAATGCTTCGCGCTGAATACGATCGATAAGCGGACCGCGGCCGGGGGGCGGAAAAGCCAGACCCACCGCCGATTCGGCGAGGCCATAGACCGGCGCGAGTGCTTGCGGCCGCAGGCCATAGCGGGCGAAGCGCTGCTGGAAATTCCGGATCGTGTCGGGACTGACCGGCTCAGCGCCATTGAAAGCCATGCGCCAACTGCTCAGATCCAAGCCATCAAGGACGTGGTCGTCAATTCTGCGCAGGCATAACTCATAGGCAAAATTCGGCGCCGCCGACAGCGTGCCGCGGTGATGATGAATGGCCCACAGCCAGCGCTCAGGCCGTGCGAGGAAGGTGAGCGGGGACATGACGACGAAGGGGATCGCATGATAGAGGCTGCCCAGCCAGGCGCCGATCAAACCCATGTCGTGATAGAGCGGCAGCCAACTGACAAATATGTCCGAGGCATCCGCCTCCACCGCCGCGCCCATGGCCCGGATATTGGCGATGAGATTGGCGTGGGTCAGCATGACGCCTTTGGGCTCACCCGTGCTGCCCGAGGTGTACTGCAACAGAGCGAGATCATCGGCCTTGCCAATTACGCGGACAGGTTCCGTCGCCGAATGCATGAGTTCCTGCGCCGTGGTAATGCTGCGTAGGCTCTGAACGTGGGTCTTGAGCAACTGCGCCAGCGGCTTTGCCTCCAGGACGGTAATCAGCAGTGTGACGCTGGCGTTGTTCAAAATACCCGCATGGCGACGCAGATGATCCTCGATCTGCGACAGGCGCGCGGGCGGATAGATGGGCACGGGAATGGCGCCAGCCAGCAGCACGCCATAGAAACTGTAAAAATAGTCGCGGCTGGTTGGCAGCATGATCGCCACGGTCTGACCGGGCAGCACACCCTGACCCTGCAGTCCCGCCGCCAGCGCCTCCGCCCCCTGGCGCAAGCCTTGATAACTGAGCACCTCCTCGCCCGCCTCTTCGGAGAGCACGATGTGCGTGCGCTCTCCATGAGCGGCCACATGCCAATCCAGCATCTCCAAGAGCGTGGCGGCGCGCTCGGGCGCGGCCGTCACCTGCTCGACGGCGATCTCCCGGACTTCCGCCGACGTGATCGGCCGTGGTGCGGCACCGGCGGCCAGCACGGCGCGCAACAGATCGCTGGGTGTCTCCACCGTCGCCAGCGTCTGCTCCGGCAGACTCACATTGAAGAAACGCTCGCAGCGCAGCAACAGCTCCACCCGCGCCAGGCTGTCGAAGCCAAGATCGCGATCCAACGCGCTGTCCAGCGTTACGGCCGTCCGCAGGCCGGGATGCAATTCGGCCGCGAGCGTCGCTACGATATCAAGCAACGCCTTGACTTGATCGTCCGTGCTCATCGGCACTGCACTTCCACATCCATAAACGCCCCCTGCCGCGTCACACGACTCTGCAAAGGAAACAACCGCTCCAGCAATCACGGCGTAGTGCGGGCATGCGAACTCAGCTCGCGCGCGCTATACGTCGATCATTCGCGCGTTAAAGCCATGTAGAGAGATAATCTATCCAAAGCATGAAATCCAGTGCCGCGCCAGCGGCCAGTTCCGATGCGGCGCCTACGCCGCTTGCACACTCAGCTTGCTCGGCGATAAAGCCATCACGCCGCATACCCGCCGTCAGGCGCTGCGCGGCAAGACCCGGTTTCGCCATGGGAATGATTGATCTGTTTCACCATGAAACCTTCTCACCCCCGTAAATTTTTTGGCTATACACCTACCCAAGCGATCAACACTAGCGGTCCGAATACGGTATGCGCGATGGTAAAGACTCGCGACGCCAATTCATAAAAAATATTTTTCAGCCAATGCCCGGGAAAGGATTCCGAATATCCCATATCGCCCGCTGCCTATATTAAACGATTCTCCCATTCAGTGACGGGGCATCTGGACTTCTCGCGTTTCAGCAGACAACTGTTATTGGACCTCATATGCCGCTTAAGAAAGGGGGGCCACCCCATTACCTTTAGGAAAATGACTTGGTGAAAGTCCGTCTTCTGATCCTCTAGAAGGCCGCTCGAAAACGCACCGACCCCCCGTCGAATGTGTCATCGACCAGGTTGTCAAGATTCCATGACAGGGCAAGCGTTAATGCGCTACCCCGACCGCTCGAAAATACCTCCCATCCGGTACGCAACTTCGCTTCGAAGTAATTCTCCCGCGAGCGGTCGATCGACGCGTCCAGGTAACTGCGTCGTTCGCTCGAATGACCAAGATACAGCCCCAGATCCCACGCCTGCTGGCTAGCGAATGGCACATAGTAGGTGCTATACAGCTGCGTGGTTTCGAGAACGTAATCATACTCTGTGGCGGAGACTAACGGGGTGCGTTCCGCGTTGCGGAAAGCATCGTGCCTGATCCCAATCGTCCATTCCTTATCCAGACCCATGCTGCGTATCCAGTAACTGTTAACGGAGTAATAACGTATATCTTGGGAACGGAATGTACCAGCAGCATCACTGCTCTGCTTGGTATCGAAACCGTGCATGGCAATACCGAATGTTTGCGATGTATCACGCTGATAGTCGAAGCTGCCTTGATAGTTGCGGTTTTCATACGCGAACACAGAGATCTGATCATCGAGCACGAATTCCAGGGGGCTATTGTCCTGCCACAGCAGACGCAGCTTATAGCGCTCGTCCCACTTGTGCGCAGCGTCAACGGTCAATTGACTCGGGTTGCGCAGGTAGTAAGAGCGGTCGAAATCATTCTTACTGTTGTAGTAATGATCCGGGCTGAGCCAGGCGACACGGACATAGTCCCACGGCCTCATACCCAACGTTATCGCCAGACCCAAATCCGCTTCGGGTTTGGCGTACGCCGGCGCACCCAGCAGAGAGAATGACAGCGGCCAGGCACTGGGCCGCAGCTCCAATTCGAGCAGAGGACGCGCAACCTGGCGGGGCTCATAGAACTCATTGTCGGCCCAGTACAGTCGCGCGCTGAGGCTGGGCGTGATGAGTTGCTTGAGGCGCAAATCCGTTTTTAGGTATGCGCGATTACTCTCCAGGCTGCCGCCAGCGATCCGCCAGCCATTTTCTACGCCATACCATCTGATTTCCTCCGACGGCCTAAATTGAAAGGAATTGATATCGAGGAAATTCTCGGGTTTTAGATTGATATCGTGAAGCGATGTACTGCCATCCCATGCCGCCGCCACCGCGCCAGCATGCATCAATATCATCCACAGAGTGGAGCCAGCAACGCGGAATCGCATCGCCCTCCATATTACCGTGGGACTCATACGTGGTTGACCTCTATGGTGATGATTGCATGGTGCGACTATCCATCTCTCCTCCCCATGTGCAGCGCGCGCCGGTTTTGCCAAGTTGTCGGCGAATCCTGTTCTTACTACATAAACCAAGTGCCTGGCATTAAGCCATATATTCGATAGTGTCGCTACCTCGGCATTAATTTTATGGTCTCCCTGCCAAAAATCGTCTCACATCGCGACAATTGATTCCTATTGCCTCGACTGCCCCGCGAATGGCTTTGAGAGAATATTGCGCATCTACTTCATGCAGAATTGGTACATGCTGCCCAATCCTGTCAGTGAAGAGGCGTTGTACGATTCGCGGGTGATGCGGGAATTCGCCGGCGTCGATTTGGGCGGGGTGCGGGCGCCGGACGACGAGAGCACGATCCTACCCTTTCGCCACCTCATGAAGGCCCGCGAGCTTGGGGCGGAGATGTATTAAAAGCAAGTGTACCGGGCACGACTCGCATCATTATAAAATTAAACTGGCGACGCACCTTTGCAATTAAGGTTTGTTTAAGCCGCGCGAGAATAGACTATACGCACAGTCAATTTGATGGATCCAGCATTCAAACCTCATAAGGAGATATTGTCATGCGTAAATCACTTTTATCCTCATCCGCCTTAATCACCGCGCTGATTTTCACCGCGCCCAGCTGGGCCGATTCACCAGTCAATATCGTCACGCCCGACACGCATTCCCTAGAGGTGACGGGGAAGATCACGCGCTATCGCGTACAAATAGAAGGGCTGGAAATCGGCAGCGCCGAACATGCGGCGGATGCCGAAGTTTTGGTCTCGCTGGATGGTAACGATAAGACGGTGTACGTAGTGAGATTGCACACCGACTCGCCACCCATCAATACCGTGATGGCCGACACCTTGAGAGACGCTTTTATCAACAACAGCAAGGTGACTTTGTACCACCAAAAATCGCCGTCGGACCATCTAAAGCTGCATATGGTGCAGATGGATCGTTAATTCCCAGTTACCCAAACGAGGCGCCGCGAAACCGGCGCCTCTATTTTATTTCCACGCCAGGTTTAACCGTGTTCTTAAAAGCGGACACGCCCGCATAAACTCCAATCCCCTTCGCCGGAATAACTTGGGGGCATGGAACACGCGGCCCCGTACCCATGAACACGAACCTCGCCGAGGCCAAGGCACATCACGCCCCCCCGGACTATACCCTGACCAAACTCAGATCAAGACATGTGATGACTCCAGTTTTTTAACGCTTCGTCCTCGCGATATCGAGGGCTTGACATTGTAAATACGAATCGTTATCGTTTATATCAACTTAGTAGTCGGCGCCCGTTTCGCCGGCAAACCAAGACCACATACATCTCGACAGCCATTAAGGATCCATCATGCGCTTGACCTCATTCTGCAGTTACCCACTGGCCCTGGCGCTTAGCTCCGTCATTACGGCTAGCCACGCCGAAGACAATGGACCCGCCATGAGTTACGGTAAATTCGTCACCACAACACAGCTGACACAAACGGTGAAAGGCCTCAACGCCTGGGCCCGCGGCGAGTTGGCCGAGCATCAAATGGAAGGCCTGTTCGAAGACCGTGCCGATGAAGAGGCGATCATCAGCAAATCCATCGAATTCGCCGAGCAATTACTGGCACAGGCTCAAGATGCGGAAAGTAAGGGCGACACCGTGGGCGCACGCGTCCAGTATTACGCCGCCGAAGCCATAGCCAACTACGCCGCACGTATGCCGCATTTGCTTGAAGACCGTTTAGCAGACAACGACTGAGTTCATCCCCCTCTCCTTCACTCGGTTGTATTTAGCACCGCCCCTCCCCGGGCGGTTTTTTTTCGCCATGGGCCGAATTGACGCTGGGTGTCAGGTAAATCCTCCCGCCCGGCCCATGTCCACGGACACTCGCTGCTCACATCCGTTATAATCGCGCCCTCACCTGCGCAGATTTCTTTCCCATGTCCGACATTATCCTCACCACTCTCAATGCCCGTTATTTTCACGCCTCTCTCGGCCTGCGTTACTTGCAGGCGAATATGGGCGAGCTGGCGCCGCGCACCCGGCTGGCGGAATACATCATCGATGCGCGCCCGGCCGATATCGTGGAGAAATTGCTGAGCGAAAATCCGCGCATCATCGGGCTGGGAGTGTATATCTGGAACGTGGAGCTGAGCACGCAGATCGTCGCCTTACTCAAGCAAGTGCGCCCGGATATCGTCGTGGTGCTGGGCGGGCCGGAAGTGAGTTACGAACAGGAGGAACAAACGATCTGCCAGCTCGCTGATTATGTGATCGCCGGGCCCGGCGACCTGGCCTTCCCCGCGTTGTGCCGGCAGGTGCTGGCGGGCGCGCATCCGGCGGAAAAAGTCATCCGCACACCACAGCCGCGCCTGGCCGACCTGCAACTGCCTTACGACTATTACACCGATGAAGACATTGCCCATCGTTTTATTTACGTCGAGGCCTCACGCGGCTGTCCGTATAAATGTGAGTTCTGTCTCTCGGCCTTGGACAAAACCGCCTGGCCCTTCGAGCTGCCGCGTTTTCTCGATGCCATGGACGCGCTGCACCGGCGCGGCGTGCGTCACTTTAAGTTCGTCGACCGCACCTTCAACCTCAAGATAGACACCAGCGCGCGTATCCTGGAATTTTTTCTCGAGCGCTTGGACGAAAAATTATTCCTCCATTTTGAATTAATACCCGACCACCTGCCCGAGCGTCTGCAAAAGATCATCGTGCGTTTCCCGCCCGGCAGTCTGCAATTCGAGATCGGCTTGCAAAGTTTTAACCCCGAGGTGCAAGCGCGCATCAGCCGCCGCCAAGACAATGACAAGGCCGAGCGTAATATCCGTTGGCTGCGACATGAAACGCATGCCCATTTACACACTGACTTAATCGCCGGACTGCCCGGGGAAGACCTGGACAGTTTCGCCGCCGGTTTCGACCGCCTCGTCGCGCTGGAGCCACATGAAATTCAAGTAGGCATATTAAAGCGGCTGCGCGGCGCGCCTATCGCCCGCCACAGCGAGGCGCACGCGATGCGCTACACCCCGTACCCGCCCTATACCGTGCTGGCCAGCGATTGCCTCGACTTCAGCACGCTGCAACGCGTCAATCGCTTCGCGCGCTATTGGGATTTAATCGGCAATTCCGGCCGCTTCCGCCTCAGCCGGAAACTGCTGCTTGGCACCGCCCCTTTCGCGCGCTTCATGGCCTTGAGTGACTGGCTGTTCGCCGAGAGCGGCAAGACGCATCAACTGGCCTTGGATCGTTTATTTGAATTGGTGTATCGCGGCATGATTGCCCTCTGGGATATTCCACCCGCGCAAGCCGCAGCCGTATTAAGCGAGGATTTCACGGCCTTTGGCGGCCGCGCCAAATTGAGTTTTATGCCCGAAAAAACCCGAGTCGCGTCCGTGCCCTCCGCAAAGGCGACCGGACCGCGACGGCAGCGGCGTCATCTCGGGAATTAAAACCAGAGACGCCAGGGCGCCAAATCGCAAGCGGGGCTACGCGAGAACAATAAAAGAAATCAACTCGGAATGCCCTCTCCCCGAGTGGGAGAGGGCCGACTAAGCGGAGCCCAATCTAATCTTTCGAATCCGTTTCTTCACTAATAGATTTATGCAACTTCACTGGCACGGTGACGCGTTTGGAACGGATACGGATATTGAGCATCTCCACCACCACTGAAAATGCCATGGCGAAGTAGATGTAGGCCTTGGGAATATGGAAACCGAGACTTTCGCCGATGAGCGCGACGCCCACCAAGATCAAAAAGCTCAAGGCCAACATCTTGATGGTGGGATGGCGGTCGACGAATTCGCCAATGGGTTTGGCAGCGACCATCATGATGCCCACGGCGATGACGATGGCGATCACCATGACTGCAATCTGATCCACCATGCCCACCGCGGTGATCACCGAATCCAGCGAGAATACGATGTCGATGATCGCGATTTGAATCAAGACCCCGCCAAAGCTGGCCGCCACCGCGCCCTTCATGGATGGCTCTTCCTCCGCCCCTTCCAGGCTAGAGTGAATTTCATGCACACTCTTCCACAACAGGAACAGCCCGCCGCCCAGGAGAATCAAATCACGCCCGGAAATGTCGTGACCCGCCACGCTGAACAGCGGTTCGATCAGGCCCATCATCCACACCAGGGTGAATAACAGCAAGATGCGGGTACCCATGGCCAGGGCCAAACCCAAGCGCCGCGCCAAATCGCGCTTCTCCTCCGGTAATCTGCCGACCAGGATCGAAATGAAGATGATGTTGTCTATGCCCAGGACGATCTCCAAGGCCGTCAAGGTGGCCAAGGCAACCCAGGCTTGGGGGTCCGTGATCCATTCCATCGATTACATTACCTCTTAAAAATTCCGCGCAGGGGGTATCACGGAAACAGCCGTTAGAAAAATCCAAGCCCCATATGATAGCGCATACCGCCTCCTCACGGCATTACGGCTATTAACCAAGAAAGCGCCACAGCCGTTATTATCCACTAGTATAAGGATTGCACCAGCGTAAGGACCACACCGTGCTCCAAGCCAAGGCGTTCAAGCACCCTATTAAAAATCAGGTATTGCACGCGCCGCTCGTGGCCTGGGCCATCTTGGCGATCTCGCTCGGCATCACTTTAGTCGTCTGGAATGTCGTCAAGAGCGGCGTTGAACAGGCGAGCCAGCACGATTTCAAAAACGTTTCCGATGAGGTGCGGGGCGCGATCGAGCAACGGATGCTTGCCTATGAGCAAGTACTGCGCGGAGGGCTCGGGCTGTTCCATGCCTCGAATGAGGTGAGCCGGGAGGAATGGAAGGCCTATGTCGACGCCCTCAAGATTGAGACGACGTTTCCGGGAATTCAAGGCATCGGTTTCAGCCTGAAACTGCGGCCGGACGAGCTGAAGCGGCATATCCAGAAAATTCGCGCTGAAGGTTTCGCGGATTACGCGATAAGGCCGGCCGGAGAACGTGAAGAATATACGGCGATTATTTACCTCGAACCTTTCAACGAACGGAATAAACAGGCCTTTGGTTATGATATGTTCTCTGAAGCAACCCGTCATGCCGCCATGGTTACCGCCCGGGATACGGGCCAAAGCGCCATTTCGGGCAAGGTAATCCTCAAGCAAGAAATAACCCAAGACGTCCAAGCAGGCTTTCTCATGTATCTCCCCCTGTATAAAGCAGGGGCGGTAACCGCCACCCCTGAAGAACGACGGCGGGCCTTAATCGGTTATGTATACAGCCCGTTCCGCATGAAGGACTTGATGGCAGGCATACTGGGAGGCGCAAAATCCGGATTGCGCCTGGAGGTATTCGATGGTGAAAATTACTCGCCGGATACACTGATGCTCGACTATTTCAATATCAACGATATTAACGGTCAGACGAACTCCCCGCCTTTATTCTCCAATATCACCCCTATCCATGTTCAGGCTCACACCTGGACCCTGCGCATAAGCTCCACACCGGCATTTGAGGAAAAAATAGACACGGCCAAACCCCGCATAATAGCCACATCGGGCGTCATCATCAGTGCATTGTTTTCCGCTTTCGCTTGGTTACTCGCGTCCCATAGAAAAAGGGCCCTCGCCATCGCCCGCACCATGACGCACGCGTTACGGGAGCGCGAAGCATTCATCCACGCCATCTTAACTAATGCGGCCGACGGCATTATCACCACGAACGAACGGGGATCCATCCTCTCGTTCAACAACGCCGCGGAGGTAATTTTTGGTTACAGCGAGGCGGAAATACTCGGCAAGCCCTTCAATCTCCTACTGCCCGAACCTTATCGATCCCAGAACGCCAGCTTCATCACCGAATATTTAAAATCCAACGAAACCGATGCCGGCGGCAAGGAAAGAAGCGTGACGGGCCTGCGTAAAAACAAGGAACAATTCCCCTTGGACCTTGCGGTCAGCGAGGTCCGTGAGGAAGGCCGGCGCATCTTCGCCGCTATCGCGCGCGATATCACTGAACGCAAAAAGGCGGAAGAAGCTCTACGGCTCAGCGAGGAACGGTTTGACCTCGCGATACGCGGCGCCAATGACGGCTTATGGGATTGGGACATCGCCAGCGGTCAAGCGTATTTCTCCCCGCGCTGGAAGGAAATGCTGGGCTACGAGGAAGACGAGATCAGCGGACACATCGACGAGTGGAAAACACGCCTGCATCCGGATGACGCCGCGCAAGTCATGAGCCGTGTTCAGGCTCACCTTGATGGCCACACCGCGCAATATCAAAGTGAGCATCGCGTCCGCCATAAAGACGGTTACTACCTATGGATACTTGATCGCGGCATCGCCCAACGCGACGAGCAAGGCCAGGCTTATCGCATGGTGGCGATACACACCGACATCTCGCAGCGCAAACAAGCCGAGCGTTTGAAAAGCGAATTCGTTTCCACCGTAAGCCACGAACTGAGAACACCGCTCACTTCGATCCGCGGCTCATTGGGTCTGATCGCTGGTGGCGCGGCGGGAACACTCCCCGAGCACGCCAAAGGGCTCATCGAAATCGCGGCGAGGAACAGCGACCGCCTGCTGGCCTTGATTAACGATATTTTGGATATCGAAAAAATCCAGTCCGGCACCCTCAAATTTCATTGCGAACCCCTGAACACGGTGACGCTGGTGGAGCAAGCCATCGAAATCAATCAGGGCTACGCTGAAAAATACGGCGTCAATTTCGTGTTGCGCAGCAATACGCGAGATGCCATTGCCAATGTCGATGCCTCGCGCTTCACCCAGGTGCTATCCAATCTGCTTTCCAACGCGGCAAAATTCTCTAAAACCGGCGATAACGTTGAAGTAGAGGTGGCTCGTAACGGCGGCGTTATCTGCGTCTCGGTCACGGACCACGGTATCGGCATCCCAGAACACTTTCATGACAGGGTTTTCGACAAATTCACCCAAGCCGATTCCTCCGACACCCGTCACAAGGGCGGCACCGGCTTGGGCTTGAGCATCAGCAAATCCATCATCGAGAAAATGAACGGATATATCGATTTTCAAACCAAGCCGGGGAAGGGCACCCGCTTCTTCTTCACCCTGCCGGAATGGCAATCCCAAGACAAGCCACGGCCAAATTAAACCGGGACCGCGACTCCATTACACAACTTGGTTTGATTCAAAACCACCGGCGCACCGAGCCCCGGTACTGCCGGTACTCCTCGCCGAATTTCGCCGCCAAGTACCGCTCTTCCGGCAATATCAGCACGTAGTGCAGCGCCAGCATGGTGGGAAGCGTCAGGAATAACCACCATGGCATATCAGTGGCGATGGCCATACCCATGAATGCGAGGGTGACGCCAAGATAAAGCGGATTTCTGGAATATTTAAAGACACCACTCTTGACCAGCGCCGTGGTAGCGTGCCCCGGCTCCGAGGGCTGCTGGCATCGCGCCAGCTCCAACTTGCCGAGATACACGATCAAGGTGCCCAAGATCAGCAATGGCGCGCCGATGACATGGAGCATCTCAGGATCGACCAGCCCATGAAAACTTAAGCTGAGGAAATACTCCAAGACCAAACCCAGCACCAGACTCACGCCAAATACCACACCCGCCGTACGCCACGGTTTGTGGTGCGCCGCATCACTAGCCACACACACCTCTCAACGAATCTGATGACCACACCGGTCAATACCCAATGGCGGCCTCAACACGACACACCGCCACGGCGCCATTGCGGACCTACCGCAGCCTCAATCCCCGCCGGCCATTCACAACTGGCGCTTCGCGGCCAGCGACACTGTACAACAGAACATCATCCCCTCAAAACTCATCAATACTACTGGCTTAGACCTTATAGGGATATGGACCTCATATCCGCATCAGCCAACACCACGGCGCACGCTACCCCATGCGGGCTCATATTAACCCACGCAAAAAAATCAGCGCGCCTATGTCCACGACACGGCGGCCAGCGATGAAGCCGCGGCGCCTTAAAGATGCGGCGACGGCGTCCACCGAGCCCCCTCAGCAAAATGAGATTTCGCTTTATAAGACTTGAAGCGCTCGTTACTATAGCCCTGGGGGCAAGGAGCATTATGGACAGCAAGACACGCTTATTGGTTTTGACCGCCGGTTCAATATTCGCCACCGAAACCCTGGTGATGCTGATCTTGAGCTATCTTCCGTCCTTGTCCACGCCCGTCGAGGCCTTCATCCATGCCCTCTTGCTCGGCGCCATGCTCTTCATCGTGCTGTACACCTATTACTTTCCCGCCTTGAATGAACGTCATGAACGGCTCGAAGCGAGCGGTCATGAGCAACGGCTAACTGAAATAATCTTCCGCGAAAGCAACGAGGGCATCGTCATCACCGACAGGGATAACCGGATTCTCCGGGTCAACCCCGCCTTCACCCGCATCACTGGTTATACAGCCGAAGAGGCCGTGGGAAAAAATCCTAAGCTCCTCAGCTCCGGGCGGCATGATCGCGCCTTTTATGAAACGCTCTGGCACCAAGTCAATACCGCGGGTTCATGGAGCGGCGAGATTTGGAACCGGCGCAAGAATGGTCAGGTGTATCCCGAGTGGCTGTCGATCCGCGCCGTAAAAAACCCGGCGGGCGAAACCCTGCATCATATGGCCATTTTCAGCGACATCACCCAACGCAAACACAGCGAGGAAAAAATTCGCGTCCTGGCAAATTATGACCCCCTCACCGGGCTGCCCAACCGTTCGCTACTCGATGACCGTCTGCGCCAAGCCCGCGAACTGGCCTTGCGCGACAAAAACGGTTTCGCCGTCATCTTCATCGACCTCGACCGCTTCAAGCCGGTCAATGACACGCTGGGCCACGCCGTCGGCGACAAATTGTTACAAGAAGCCGCGAGGCGCATGCTTGCCTGCGTGCGCAACATCGACACCGTGGCCCGCTTCGGCGGCGATGAATTTCTGGTCATCCTGCAAGACGTGCCACTCAAGGAAAACGCCAGTCCCGTCGCGCAAAAAATCGTTACCGCCCTCTCTCATCCCTTCAAGATCGACCAGCATGAAATCACTATCTCCGCTAGCGCCGGTATCGCGCATTGGGACGCCAAACACGCCGCCGATAAACACGATTTAAGCGAACTGATACAGCAAGCGGACAAAGCCATGTATCAAGCCAAAGAGGCGGGCCGCGGCAGTTACCGCCTATGGGAAGAATAAAAAGACCGCGGCTTCCCGGAAGCACATTTCGCGGAATCCCTTATTCGTCGCAGCCGCGCCATATCACGGGGCGGCGCAGCCGCGGCCGGTGAAGACGCTCATGCAAACGGGCGGAAGGCCCGGCAACACAGCTTACTCCGGTGTCATACTTTCTCGTTGCGGTGATGCCAGTCGAAGCGAATGGCTCAATAGGTTTACCCCGCATGCGACAACGGCCGCCAATAAAAACGCCGGCCCGTGACCGGCGTCCCGATGAAAAATCATCAGGCTCCTAGACGGATTTTCTGCGCTGCTGATAGCCGATGCCCGCCAAGCCGAGTCCGAGCAAGGCGAGCGTGGCGGGCTCGGGAACCCGTGCGAGGAAGCCGCGGATCTCACCACCCGGGAACGAGGTGGTGTGAATATTGAAATAAGATTGATCGAGGGAAATGCCCGCGAATAACGCCGCCATCGCGCTCGCCGCCGTCCCGCCATTGGCGGTGACGTAACTCGGGTTATAAGACGTGGCCAAGGTCATATCCAACAGAGCGGAATAGATACCCGCGGTCACCCCCGACGGAAAACCACTGAAGGTTGGCGTGGTCGTCGCCACACCGGCCGTCCCCGTTAAAGGCGCGGCGGTGCAACAGTGAATATGCGCCGCGGTGACGTTCCCCATCAAGCCGGAAAATGAAACATTCAAACTCATGGTATTGAGCACGTCATCGATAATGACGACGGCCGAGCCCGTTCCAGGTGATAGATTTGAGGGCGACTCGTTCGATCCATTCAGATCGGCGGTATATTTAATGATCGCCGCCTGAGCGAACGGCGCGGCAAACAGCAATGACGTCGTCATCGCCAGGTAAAGTAGTGAACGTTTCATTGAACCCCCTTTTTTTAAGACGCTGGCCGCGCATCGACACCGGCAAGCGCCAGTGTAATCCCAACAAGGAGGACGAAATCAAGCCTAAGGAAAATAAGGCCATCCAAACAACGGTGAGTGACGATTTGCCCCTGGCATTGGAATCCAGGCCACCAAACCCGGCTACACACCACCCCGCTCGCACGGCAATTGAGAAAGTGACAGGGGGAAATCGGCTAAACCAGCATGGGCACGGCGGCCGCCCCGCCGTAGACCAAGCACGAAAAAGCCCTGCCTCCGAGGAAGCGGGGCTTTTTCCTTTCGCACCTTAGCCGCGCCAGTTTAATGAATTTCCGGGGCCTGGAAGGCCGCGGCGTCCTTCGTGGTCACGGTGGACAAGCGCTTCGCCGCCAGATTTTCAGCGCCCACCCATACCCTGGCATTGCGGAACATGCGCAACCAAGGCGCGTCCTCGCCCCACGCGGCGGGATGCCAGCTGTGTTGCAGGCCGCGGAACACCCGCTCGGGGTGGGGCATCATGATGGTGACGCGGCCGTCCTTGGTCGTGAGACCGGTGATGCCCAGCGGCGAACCGTTAGGGTTGGCGGGGTAATGCTCGGTAGCGGCACCGCGATTATCCACATAACGCAGACCCACCAGCCCGGCGGCCAGGGCCTGATGCGGGTTGTGCCCCGCGCCGAATTCGACGCGGCCCTCGCCGTGGGCCACGGCGATGGGCAGGCGCGCGCCAGCCATGCCTTGCAAGAAAATGGAAGGTGAGTCCAGCACCTCCACCAGCGCTAAACGCGCCTCGAATTGCTCGGAAGTATTGCGCACGAAGGCCGGCCAATGCTCGGCGCCGGGAATGAGCTCTTTCAAATGCGACAGCATCTGGCAGCCGTTGCACACGCCGAGAGTGAAGCTGTCTTCGCGCGCAAAAAACGCGGCGAACTCATCGCGGGCGCGGGCATTGAACAGGATGGACTTGGCCCAGCCGCCGCCCGCGCCGAGCACGTCGCCATAGGAAAAGCCGCCGCAGGCGGCTAGGCCCTGGAAATCATCCAGGCTCACGCGCCCCGCGAGGATATCGCTCATATGCACGTCCACGGCGGCGAAACCGGCACGGTCAAAAGCCGCCGCCATCTCCACGTGGCCGTTGACGCCTTGCTCGCGCAAGATGGCGACCCGCGGCCGTACTTTGCTGGCGATATAGGGCGCGGCGATGTCATCGGCGGGATCGAAAGGCAGGCTGACGTTGAGCCCGGGGTCGGCGTTGTCGAGGATACGGTCGTATTCCTGTTGCGCGCAGTGGGGGTTGTCGCGCAAGGACTGCATGCGATAGCTGGTCTCGGACCAGGCGCGCTGGAGATTGACCCGCGCATCGGCGAGCACCTCTTTGTGCGCACGGGTGAAGATGATGCGGTCTTCGTCATTGAGAGTGCCAATCACGTGACTGTGCTTACTCAAACCCGCCTCGTGCAAGGCGGCCAGCACTTCGTCGGTGTCACAGTGACGCACTTGCAGCACGGCGCCCAGCTCTTCGCTGAACAGCGCGGCGGCGTTGTCCTCGCCCACCTCGTCGAGGGCGATGCTGATGCCGCTGCGCCCGGCGAAGGCCATCTCGCAGAGGGTGACGAACAGGCCGCCGTCGGAGCGATCGTGATAGGCGAGAATCAAGCCTTCAAGAATGAGGCCCTGAATGGCCTCGAAGAATTCCCGCAGGGCGTGGGGGTCGTCCAAATCGGCGGGATGATGGCCCAGTTGTTTGTACACCTGCGCCAGGGCCGAGCCGCCCAAGCGATTACGGCCCTTGCCGAGATCGACGAGGATGAGGTCGCTGTCACCGCGATCGGTGCGCAATTGCGGGGTGAGGGTGCGGCGCACGTCTTCCACCGGCGCGAAGGCGCTGATGATGAGCGAAAGGGGCGCGGCCATTTCGCGCTGCGCGCCGTCTTGCTCCCACACGGTTTTCATCGACAGCGAGTCCTTGCCCACGGGGATGGCCAGATCCAGCGCCGGGCACAGCTCCATGCCGATGGCCTTCACCGCGTCGAACAAACCGGCGTCTTCACCGGGGTGGCCGGTGGCGGCCATCCAGTTGGCGGAGAGTTTGACGTCGCCGATGAATTCAATGCTAGCGGCGGCGATATTGGTCACCGCCTCGCCCACCGCCATGCGCGCCGAGGCGGCATGATTGAGCAGGGCCACCGGGGTGCGTTCACCCATGGCCATGACCTCACCGCCGACTTCGCTGAAACAGCTCACGGTGACGGCGCAATCGGCCACCGGCACTTGCCAGGGGCCGACCATTTGATCGCGCACCACCAGGCCGCCGACGCTGCGGTCGCCGATGTTAATGAGAAAACTCTTGTCCGCCACCGCGGGCAGGCGCAGCACGCGCAGGGCCGCCTCGCGCAAGTCCAGCCCCGCCGTAAGAAACTCGGGCTTGGGGTGGGTGTGACGGCGCACGTCGCGGAAGAGTTTCGGCGGCTTGCCCAGCAACACGGACAGGGGCATGTCCACCGGGGTGTTGTCGAAGAGACCGTCGCCCACCACCAGCTGCCGCGCCTCGGTCACCTCGCCCACCACCGCGTAGGGACAACGCTCGCGTTCACAGAGAGCCTCGAAACGTTCGAGGTCCTCGGGCAGCACCGCCAGCACATAACGTTCCTGCGCCTCGTTGGACCACAGCTGCATCGGCGAGAGGCCGGGCTCGTCGCTGGGCACGGCGCGCAGCTCGATGCGGGCGCCGCGGCCGCTGTCGTTGACCAGTTCGGGCAGGGCATTGGACAGGCCGCCCGCGCCGACGTCGTGGATGGAAAGAACGGGATTTTTATCGTTGAGCTGCCAGCAGCGGTCGATGACCTCCTGGCAGCGCCGCTCCATTTCCGGGTTGCCGCGCTGCACCGAGGCGTAGTCGAGCTCGGCGTGGCTGGCGCCGCTGGCCACCGAGGAGGCGGCGCCGCCGCCGAGGCCGATGAGCATGGCCGGGCCGCCGAGCACGATGAGCTGGGCGCCGGGCGGCAATACGCCCTTATCCACATGCTGCGGCCGGATGGTACCCAGGCCGCCGGCGATCATGATGGGTTTGTGATAACCGCGCAGCTCATTGCCACGCACGCCCGGCACCTGCTCCTCAAAGGTGCGGAAATAGCCGCAGAGGTTGGGACGGCCGAATTCATTATTGAAGGCGGCGGCGCCGATGGGACCCGCCAGCATGATGTCCAGCGCGGAGCTGATGCGCTCGGGTTTGCCGTGATCCGTTTCCCAAGGCTGTTCGAAGCCGGGGATGCGCAGATTCGACACCGAGAACCCGCATAGGCCCGCCTTGGGTTTGGCGCCGCGGCCGGTGGCGCCCTCGTCGCGGATCTCGCCGCCGGCGCCGGTGGCGGCACCCGGGAAGGGTGAGATGGCGGTGGGGTGATTATGGGTCTCCACCTTGATGGCGAGGTGGCCATCCTCGCGCACGCGGGCATACTCACCCTCCAGCCCCGGCTGCGGGAACAAGCGCTCGGCGCGGGGGCCGGCGATCACGGCGGCGTTGTCGCGGTAGGCGGAGAGGATGCCGTCGGGCCACTGCACGGCGGTGTTGCGGATCATATCGAAGAGGCTCTTGTCCTGCTCCACCCCGTCGATGCGCCAGCCGGCGTTGAAAATCTTGTGGCGGCAGTGCTCGGAGTTGGCCTGGGCGAACATCATCAGCTCGACGTCGCTGGGGTTGCGATTGAGCTGGGCGAAACTCTCCAGCAGGTAGTCCATTTCCTCGCCGCTGAGGGCCAGACCCAAATTTACGTTCGCCTCTTCCAGCGCGGCGCGGCCGCCGCCCAGCAGGTCGTAGTTCTGCATCGGCGCGGGCTCGCTGCTGGTGAACAGGGCCTCCGCTTCATCGAGGCTGCCGAGCACGGTCTCGGTCATGCGGTCATGGAACAGCGGGGCGAGGGCGGCGGCATGCTTCTCCAGCGTGCCGCTGGTGAAGCTGAGGTAGTAGGCCGTGCCCCGCTCGACCCGATGCACGGCGGCGAGGCCGCAATTGTGGACGATATCGCTGGCCTTGCTGGCCCAGGGCGACAGGGTGCCGAAACGCGGCACCACCAGCAGCAGTCCCGCGCCCGCGGGGGCTTTTGCGGGCGGCTCCTGCGCGCCTAGCAGGGCGGCCAGCGCCGCCTGCTCCGTGTCGGCGAGCCGTTGTTCGCTGTCGATGAAATAAATCTGCTCCACGTGCAGGGCGGAGACGGCGGGCACCCGGGCGCGCGCGGCGGCGATGAGCTTTTCCAGCCGGAAAGGGGACAAGGCCGAGCGGCCGCGCAGATAGAGCATGTGTTTCTCCCAGGCTTTGGCGCGAAAAGCGCGTATTTTATCATCACCCGCCGCGTCCGCGCGGGAGAATTAATTCAGGATAGATCCACGCCCAAACGGCGCGCGACTTCTTCGTAGGCCTCGATGACGTTACCGAGGTCTTGGCGGAAGCGGTCTTTGTCCAGTTTCTCCCGGGTCGTCGCATCCCACAGGCGGCAGCCGTCGGGACTGAATTCATCGCCCAGCAGCACCGCGCCGTGACAGCGGCCGAATTCCAGTTTGTAATCCACCAGCAAGATGCCCGCATCGAGAAACAGTTTTTTTAAGACGCCGTTCACCGCGAAGGTGAGCTCTTTCATGCGCGCGATCTCCGCCTCGCTGGCCCAGCCGAAGGCGCGGATGTGGGAATCGTTGATCATCGGATCGTGGAGGGCGTCGTTCTTCAAAAAGAACTCAAAGGTGGGCGGATCGAGTTCCATGCCTTCCTTCACGCCGAGGCGGCGGCAGAGACTGCCCGCGGCGATATTGCGCACCACGCACTCCACCGGAATCATGTCCAGGCGCTTGACCACCGACTCCGTGTCGGACAGCAGCCGCTCGAAGTGACTGGCGATGCCCGCCTGCGCCAGCTTGCCCATGATGAAGGCGTTGAACTTATTATTCACCGCGCCCTTGCGGGCGAGGCTGGCCTTTTTAGCGCCATCGAAGGCCGAGGTGTCATCGCGGTAACGCATGACATAACGTTCGGGGTCGTCGGTGGCAAACACCGATTTAGCCTTACCCTTGTACAATTCTTTGCCGATTTGCATAACTCACCTTTGAATGAAAACGGCTCTTGGCCGGGGCATGAGGCAGGGCCTTATTGCAGCTCCCGCCATGCCAATCCCTGTTCCTGACCGGCGACGGCGATCCACTCATCATCGCAGTTCATCACCGCCGCCAGCGCCCGCCGCGCCAAATGCGGCTGATTATTTTTTTCGCTCAAATGCGCCGCCACGATATGCTGCAAACGGCGGCCGTCCAATTGCGCCAGCAACGCCGCCGCCTGCGCATTGCTCAAATGACCGTGCTGCCCGCCCACCCGCTGCTTGAGGCTGGGCGGATAATCACCCGCCGCCAGCAGCGCGGCGTCGTGATTACACTCCAGCACCAAGGCGTCGCAGCCGCTCAAATTCGCCACGATATGCGGTGTGCTCGCGCCGACATCGGTGAGCATGCCCAGCCGCCGCGCGCCGTCGCTGAACACGAACTGGCAGGGCTCGCGCGCGTCGTGCGGCACGGGAAACGGGCTCAACTCCAGCTCACCGATGGCGAAGGGCGCATGACAATCGAACTCGCGGCACGTGGGCAAGTCCGTCAATTTAGCCGCGCGCGCCGTGCCCGGGGTCGCCCACACCGGCACGCCGTGGGCGCGGGTCAGGGCCGCCACGCCGCTGGCGTGATCGCCGTGCTCGTGAGTGACCAGCACCGCGCTCAAATCCTGCGGCCGTTTACCGGCGCGCGCCAGACGCTGTTCCAATTGCACCAGCGAAAAACCGCAGTCGAGCATCACGGTGGTGGCCCCCGCCTCCACCAAGGTGGCGTTACCGCGGCTGCCGCTGCCCAGCACGGTGAAGCGCATGCGTATCGCCTATTCCATCGTGTCTTTTAATTTCTGCAAAATCCGCTCGCCGATGCTGGTGCGCACCGCCGCGCCGCCGGGGTGTTGTACCACCACCACGGTGTTATCGCCGCGGTCTTTCAGATGTATCCGGTATTGCTCGTCGGGATCACCGGCGTTGGCGCCGAACAAGCGACTGAAAAAGCCCGCCTTGGCATCTTCTTTAAACGCCTTGCCCAGGCGGATGTGATACAGCCCCTCGGCACGGTTGCGGTCTTCGATGACGAAGCCGGCGCGGCCCAGCGCGAAACCGATGCGGCGCCAGGCCCGCTCGAAACCTTCGTCGAGACGCAAGCTGGTGACGCCGTCCTGGCCGCTGCTGATGTCGGCGCGCACCCCGGGCAGGTCCAACACGGGTTCGGCGGCGGGACTTTCGCTGCTCAGGAACGCTTGTAAACGCTCCAGCAGCGCCGCCTCGAATAACGGATCGCTGGCGCGGGGCTGCCAAGTCCCGGCGCCGCCCTCCGCCGTCACGCGTTGCAAACCGCTGTGACTGAGGTAGACCTCGGCGGTGTCCGCCACCCGGCCCGCCTCCACCCGCACCCGGACTTTGTCGCGCTGCGCCGCGGCCAGCGCGGCATCCAGCTCACCGCCTAGCGCGACGGCCGCGCGCCAGTCGGTTTCCAGTGTGCCGCGCGCGGCGTCTTCGCTGGCGATGTCGAAACGCTCTTGCAGTAAAAATTCACGGACCCGCGCCGTCACCGCATCGGCCTGGCCCGGCACCACCAGCCAGCGTTGCGCGCCGTCACGCACTAGCCTCACGGCGGACACGGGCGCTGCTGCCGCGGCGGTGTTTCCGGCGGCCGGCCGATGCGGTGACGGCGCGGGTCCGTGAATTTTTACTGCAAGAGCGTTTCGACATCGCCAGC
>CAMYKQ010000017.1 GCA_947259075.1 uncultured Gammaproteobacteria bacterium
GCACGAAACGAATCTTGATGGCTTTGATGCGATTGGCGTAATCAGCGTCCCCCGGCGGCAGGGTGATGACGCAATGCATATGATCCGGCAACACCACCCACGCGTCGATGTGAAACGGGCGTTCGTCGCGCGTGCGCCGCACCGCCGCGCGCACGGCGTCGATGTGCCGTGTTAACAAATCGGCGCGCCGCTCCAGCAGATTGATGGTGAAGAAGTAGGTGCCCCCCGGCACGCGATGGCGGCGATAGTCCGGCATGGGCGCAGCGTATCATTTCACAGCCATGCGGCGGAACGCCCGTTGGGCTTCCGCCCTACTTGTTGATCCGCCTTACGCGCGTTACTTGTTGATCCGCCTTACGCGCGTTCTAGGTTCCTAACCAAAGCCTGCGCTCGTTCAGGAGTCAACTTTTGTGTAAGATCAGGGTTAGCTAATTCATGAATTAACTCTTCGATAACATCTTCAGCCTCTTCAGATATGCCAACGTCATCCCGACATTCAATCGCATTTGCCCAATTTTCAATAATTGTTTCATTAAGCTCGCCTGATATATAGCGTTTAAGAACCTGCCTGATATGGTCAATTTCAACAACGACTAACTCCTCACTATCCCAATCAAATTTGGACAAAGTGGCAGTAATGTCTTCAATTGGTTTATTGAGTCTCAACAGTGCTTTTAACGTGTCGGTTCGCTCATCCATGGCTATTGTCCGGGAATAAATGTTTGGCCTGTAATCTTGTCCTTAACATGGACAATCTCGCCTTTTGGACCAAAAGTTGTTTTGGTGAATTGTGTGGTTTTCCCAGCAGAATCGATCTGTTTTTCAAACCGAGCGAATGATCCTGGGATATTCTGTGCAGCAGAATCAGCTTGGAATGCTTTGCCACCACCGGGCAAATCCCGAATTACCGTATCCGTTGAATTTGCAGGTTTCTTCTTGTCAAAACGTGCTAGGTTTTTCGCTTGCTGCGGGTTGAGTGTGCTCTTTGCAACCAACCCTGCCGCTTTCCCCGCACCAGGGAGGATACCGAGCATGCCAATTAGATAGTCAAATCGCTCCGCACCTGGGTTGTTGAATGCTTGCAGTAAATCATAACCGGGAATAAAGCCCAATAAAAAATCAGAAAGGCTATCCGAGCCATCACATGCCAAGCCGGACGGGTCAATAAAATTGATAGGGTCGTTGTAGCTATAGCTATAGTGATTGGCACTACCCGATACAAACCCAATCGGATCCTTCGCCGTCCACCTGCCCGTCTCGGCATCATAATCCCGCGCGCCGAAGCGTGTCAGCCCGGTGTCGCGGTCGTAGAGGCCGCCCGCGAAGCCGAAGGGCTGGAAGCCGGGGTTGCTGTCGTGGGCAATATAACCGAATTCATCGTAGTCGAGCCGTTGAGCAATAACGCCGGTGCTGATGTTAACGACCAGGCGCGGGCTGCCCAAATGATCGCTGATGATGCGGTAGGTGTCGCCGCCCTTGACCATATAGTCCGGCACATTGGCTTTGCTGGCGTAGACGAATCTTGCGACGACGGCGCCGCTGGCGTCGAGCTCGGCGACGGGGTTGAGGGCGTCTTGGTAGAGGAAGCCTTGTATCAGGCTGCCATTTAGCTTTTTGCCGATGCGGCGGTTGCGGCCGTCGATGAGGTAATCGATGGCGCTGATGCCCTCTCCCCCGCCCGCTCCCGGGGGGAGAGGGGGTGAGAAGGTGACACGGGTCAGGTTGCCTGATGACGTCGTAGCTGTAGCTGGTGGTTCCACCGGCGGCGATTTTGGTTTGGAGTTCGCCGTTGGCGGTGTAGCCGTAGGTCGCGCCGTTGTAAGCGGTGAGGCGGTCTTGGGCGTCGATACTGGCGCTGATGGCGCCGCGGCGCGTGATGCCGCCGATGCGGTTGCCGTTGCTGTCGTAGCTGTAGCTGGCGACGGTGGCGCCGTTTTCTTTGACGAGACTGAGGCGACCGGGGGTGTCGTAGACGTAGTCGTAGGTCGTGGTGACGCCGTCCAGGGTTTCGACCTTTTGCGTGATGCGGCCGAGTTTGTCGCGGGTGTAGTGCGTGCTGTATAGCGCACTACCGCCGTAGCTGGCGGTAGCATCGGCCAGTTCGGCGAAGGCGTTGTAGCTTTGCGCGGTGTTGATGTTTCCTAAGGCGGTGGCGGTGAGCAGGCCGTTGAGCGGGTCGCAGAGTCAAAAGACCCTGTTATTCAAAAAAGACAAAAAAAGCCCGGCGTTGAGCCGGGCTTTGAGTTTGTGCTTCTGTTTTTATAATTATGTATTAGCTACGCGCTTTTTGCTTGCGACGGGCCAGGCCCATGCCCATCAAGCCCAAGCCCAAGAGGGCCAGCGAGGCCGGCTCGGGCACGGTGCCGCCACCGCAGGTGACGCCGGTGGGGTCGGTGCAGCCGACCGTACCCAAGCTGCCGCCCAAGGCCAGGAAGGCCGAACCGCGGGGCTTGCCATCGGGCAAGGTGCCGAAGTAGGACGGATCGGCATCAACCAAGCTGATGAAGCCCAGGGGACCGAAGTAGCTCATGTCATAGGCTTGGTGTTCCCAGCAGCCCAGTGCGGGCGGTTGGGTGAAGCCTTTGGCCAAGGCGTCGGCGTTGAAGATTTCGCCGTCGGTGCAGATAGCGCCGCCGCCGCCGGTGTTATAACCCTTGACCGCGCCAGCGGGCGGGGTGGCAAGGACGGCGTGTAGGAAGGACCAGTCACCGCCTTGGTAGTCCATGATCGCGACGCTGCCGCCAGCGGCATAGAACGCGCTGATTTCAGCGGCGTAAGCTGAGGCGCCACTGAGATTTTGGTCACAGCAACCACCCGGGCTCTGAATATAGAGGCCGCTATACAAGGACACATTCAAACCGCTCAGATCGGACAGAAACACCGTGCCCGCCGGGGCGCTGGGGGTGGCGCCGGACGAACCCAGCACCGCGATCGGAAGGGCCGAACCCTCTTTCATGAAGGCGAACAATTGGGTGGTGTAAGTCGAACCGCCGGTTTGAGAACCGTGAGCACCCGTGGCATCAGAACCTTCGAGCACCAAGGTTTTTGCTTGAACAGCACTGGAGAATGAAATCCCCACGAGCGCGGCGGCCCCCAGTGCGGTTAAAATTTTTGTTATACGCCGTATCATCGTTTTAACTCCTTTAATGTATTAAATTTTCTTAGCGCTGCTGAAGCAAATTCGCATTAAACGCAAAGCCTGCAACCGAGTAATACAATATTTAGGCCACAATTTTAAAAAAATAATTTTTAAATTATTTACAGATAGTTATGCGCCCAGCATTTCCCAGTGAAACACGGACTGTTAATTCTGCCGACAAGCACGCGCTTGGATTTTGAGTATGGAATCACGGGAACGTAATTGAGCCTTGCCTCAATCAGCGTCAGCCTCGCTGGCATCGGCGCAAGCGCACGGCTTGACTCAACATCAGGCGGCGAAGAAACCAATACACGGGCCTACCGTGCGCCACCCGCGCCATCTGGCCGCCTAAAGCGGCGGTGACCACGCATCAAGTAAATAGATAGACGCCTCGAAGCAAGCCTTTTTCATGCCCACTCAAGGCGGGTGGCAAACCTTTTTGAATTAGAAAAGCCGCAATCCTTGCCAAGCCAGCAGCGCGCGGCTTTACCCCTCCCCGCTCACCCTTTATCCTGCGCCCATGAATACCATCGCATCCGCCAGCGCGCCCGCGCACAGCGCCACGGTGATGGCCTCGGCCGGCACGGGCAAGACCTGGCTGCTGGTCACGCGCGTGGTGCGGCTGTTGCTGGACGGCGTGGCGCCCGACGCCATTTTGGCCGTCACCTTCACCCGCAAGGCGGCGGCGGAAATGGCGGCGCGCCTCGGCCAGCGTCTCGCCGATCTGGGCCGCGCCGATGATACCGGCCGCCACGCGCTGCTCAGCGCCATGGGCATCACGCCCAATCCCGAGACCTTGCGCGCCGCCGCCGATCTCTACGAACGGCAGCTGCGCCACACCCGCCAAGTACGCTTCACTACCTTTCATGCCTTCTGCCAGGATTTGCTGCGCCGCTTCCCCCTTGAGGCGCAAGTCCCGGCGGGCTTCGAGGTGCTGGACAGCCCCGGCCTATTGCAGCAAGAAGCCTGGGACGCGGTGCTAACCGAGGCCACCGCCGCGCCGGACGGCGCCATCGCGCAGAACCTCAGTCTGCTGTTCGAACACTGCAACGGCCTGCACAATGCCCAGTCCGCGCTGCGCCAGTTTCTTAATCACCGCAGCGATTGGTGGGCCTACACCCAGACTGAAGCGACAGCGGTCGAATGGGCGCTGCGGCAACTCGCCGCCGCGCTCGAAATCGACCCGGGCGCCGATCCGCTCGCCGGGGCTTTATCGCCGCGCGCCCAAGCGGAGCTGCGCGAAACCGCCGCGCTGCTCGCACAGCACGGCACCGACACTGCGCTTGCACAGGCGCGCGCCATCGGCGACGCCCTCGACGGCGAGGCGGATGGCGCCACGCGTCTGTCACTGCTCAAACGCGGATTTCTCACGCAAAAAGACACGCCGCTGGCGCGCAAACCCAGCAAGGCCCTCGCCGCCAAACTCGGCGCGGCGGGCCAAGACCGCCTGCTGGACTTGCACGCCTTGTGGGCCGAACGCCTGCTCGCTATCCAAGATCAAGTGCGGCGTCACGCCACCCACGCGCTCACCGCCGCATGGCTGGGCGCGGGCACGCGCGTGCTCGAACACTTCCAACGCATCAAAACCGAACAGCGCATGCTCGACTTCGCCGACCTCGAATGGAAGGCCTATCGCCTGCTCAATCACGGCGACCACGCGCAGTGGGTGCAATACAAACTCGATCAGCGCATCGAGCATGTGCTGGTGGATGAATTTCAAGACACCAATCCGACGCAATGGCATCTACTCTATCCCTTGCTGCAGGAGCTGGCGGCCGGGGAACAGGAACGCGGGCGCAGCGTGTTTTTAGTCGGCGACACCAAGCAGTCGATCTATCGCTTCCGCCGCGCCGATCCCAATTTATTTCCCGCCGCGCGCGCCTGGCTGGATGCGCATCTGCACGCCGGGAGTTACGGCCTCGCCGCCTCGTGGCGCTCGGCGCCGGCGGTCATCGACTTCGTGAATCAGATTTTTGAAACAGGGCCGCTGCGCGATGCGCTCGCGGAGTTTCCGCAACACAGCACCCAGCGCGCGCAACTGTGGGGCCGCGTCGAGGTTTTACCCTTGGTGCCGCCCGCGGAGGAAGCACCCGCGTCCGCGCCCGTGACCGCACTGCGCAATCCCTTGCAACAGCCGCGCGTGCTGCAACAAGACCAGCGCCATCTGCACGAAGGCCGTTTGCTCGCCGCGCGCATTCAAGCGTTGATGGACGCGGACACCATGGTGGGCAACGCGGACGAGGCGCGCCCCATGCGTTACGACGACATCATGATACTGGTGCGCCAGCGCAGCCATCTGCCCGATTACGAACACGCGCTGCGCGCCGCGGGCATTCCCTATGTGAGCGCCAATCGCGGCACTTTATTGCAGTGCGCGGAAATACAAGACATGGTGAGTCTGCTCACCACCCTCATCGTGCCTTACGACAATCTCGCCTTGGCGCGAGTGTTGCGCTGCCCGCTGTTCGCTTGCAGTGATGAAGATTTGATGGCGCTCGCGCGTCACGATGAACAGCCCGCTTGGTTCGAACGTCTGCGCGAAATCGGGCCAGGCATGGCGGCGGATTCACCGCTGCGGCGCGCCGCGCATTGGCTGACACAATGGCGGCAACGCGCGGACCAGCGTCCGGTGCATGATCTGCTCGACCGTGTCTACGCCGAAGGCAATGTGCTGGCGCGCTTCGACGCCGCCTTCCCCGTGCATTTACGCTCGCGGGTGCGCGCCAATCTCACCCGCTTCATCGAATTGGCGCTGGAAATCGACAGCGGCCGTTATCCCAGCCTCTCGTCTTTCCTGCATCGTCTGCGCGGCAGCGAAAGCGCCGAGGACGACGCCCCCGACGAAGCCCCCGCCGCCCACGCCCAAGGCGGCGTGCGCATGCTCACCATCCACGCGGCGAAAGGTTTGGAGGCGCCGGTGGTCTTCCTCGCCGGCAGCGCCACCGCCAGCCGTAACAATCGCGCCTATCAAGCCTTAGTGCGCTGGCCCACCCTCGCCGCCGCGCCCACGCATTTTTTGCTCACCGGCAAAACCAGCGAGCTGGACACGATGAGCGCTGCGTTGCTCGCTGAACAAGCGCGCGAAGATGAGCGCGAACAGGCCAATCTGCTTTACGTCGCGCTCACCCGCGCCAAGCAGATGCTGTACATCTCCGGCTGCCAGCCCCAGCGCGGCGAGGAGCTGGGCTGGTACGGACTCATCGCGGCGCAATTGGGCGACGCGGCAGACATAGCGAATGCCGGTTGGCGGCGCGAAAGCGGCACGCCGCCCCGCGCCGCAAGCCCCGCGGCTGAAAAACGCCATCCCGCGCCCGAAGTGGATCCCCGCCTCAGCGCCATCGTGCAACAGCGGCCGCGGGAAATTGAAATCGCGCCCAGCCGCGCGCAACACGAGGCGTCTTTTGACGGCGAGGATGACGAAGACGGCCGCGAGCGCGGCCGCGCCATTCACCGATTCTTGGAGCTGCTCTGCGGCGGGATGCCGGGCGCGGCATTGGAGGCGCGCGGCCGCGTCGCGGCTGAATTAGGTTTGGATGCGAAAGACGCCCGTCTCGCGGATTGGTGGAACGAGGCGGAAAAAATCATCCGCGCCCCGGCGCTGCGCGCCTGGTTCGACGCCGCGCAGTACGACGCGGCCTATAACGAAGTGCCGCTGCAATATCAACAGGGCGAGGCGCTGATTCACGGCGTGATTGACCGGCTGGTGCTGCGCGGCGGGCGTTGCGCGGTAATCGATTACAAAACCCACCGCGGCGCCGCGGACGCGCCGCAAGAATACGCCCTGCGTTTTCGCGAACAATTACGCCTGTATGCGCAAGGCGTGGCGCGGCTGTGGCCCGGCAAACAAGTCGAGGCCTATCTGCTGTTCACCGTCAACGGCCGGATGGAATTACTCGATTTTTGATCTCGCGGCCGCACTCTGCATGCGCGTCTTCCAGCGAGATGCAAACCTGGCACGGTCGAAAACCGCGGGCATTGATCCAACCTCTCCCGCCACTGTTTCGTTTCACTCGCCATGCTCTTCCATCAACGCAGGCGCTGATTCAAGCGGCGCGATTCTTCTCGGCGCGCATCGCAAAACCACGATGCGCTTGAGTCGAGTTACACGGGTGGTCTCAGCCGCCGTTCTGCCGCACCCGCTCAAAAAGACACACCGCCGCCGCGGCCGCGACATTGAGTGATTCCATTTTTCCCGGCAGGGGGATGCGGATATGCTGCGTGGCGCAGGCCGCGAGTTCATCACTCAAACCCGCCCCTTCATTGCCAAAGATAAATGCAACCGGCCCACGCAGATCGAGCGCGTAGAGCGACTGCGGCGCGCTGATCCGCGTGGCGATCACCCGCGGCAGCCGGACGCACAGCGCGGTCAAATCCTGCTGTTCGTGCAGCACCAGGACAAAATGCGCGCCCATCGCCGCACGCAAGGCCTTGGGCGACCAGGCCTCGCAACACCCCTTGGACAAATAGACCGCATCGGCACCCGCGGCCGCCGCCGTGCGCAGAATGCCGCCGAGATTGCCGGGGTCCTGAATATTTTCCAGCAACACGGCGCAGTGAGGCGCGGCTGATGCCGCGATGGGAAAGGTATACAACGCGAGCAGGCCCGCCGGCGTTTCCACCGGCGAAAGCGCATCGAATAAAACGGGACTCAGTTCGATGACGGGGGTGGCGGCGTAGCGGCGCAGGCAGGCTAGAATTTCGCGATCGCCGTCGCTGCCGTGACGCAGGATGAGCAAGTCGGCATCCCCTCCCGCATCGGCCAATGCCTGGATTAAATGCACGCCGTCGAGCAAGGTCTGACCGCGTTTGCGCCGTTCGCGGGAGCTGCTCGCCAGCTTCTTCAGCTGTTTATATTGAGCGTTGTCCGCCGAGTTGATGACTTTAAATTTCATGGACGGTGTTGCGCCAATATACTCAGCGCTACCGCTTCCGCCACCTCAATGCCGTCCACCGCCGCGGAGAGGATGCCGCCGGCATACCCCGCGCCCTCACCCGCGGGATACAAACCTTGGGTGTTGAGGCTCTGATAATCATCGCGCTTGCGTTTGATGCGCAGCGGCGAGGAGGTGCGGGTTTCGACGCCGGTGAGCACGGCATCGTGCCGCGCGAATCCCTTGATCTGTTTTTCGAAGACCGGCAGGGCCTCGCGGATCGCGGCGATGGCATAGCCGGGCAGCGCGCCGCTGAGATCGCTGAGGCGCACTCCCGGCGTATACGAGGGCAACACCTCGCCGAACGCCGTTGAAGCCCTGCCTTGCAAAAAATCACCGACCAGCTGTCCCGGCGCGGCGTAATTACCGCCGCCCAAGACGAAGGCGCGCGACTCCAGTTCGCGTTGCAGCTCGATACCCGCCAAGGGATGATCGCTGGGAAAATCCGCCGGCGTGATGCCGACGACGATGCCGCTGTTGGCGTTGCGCTCGTTGCGCGAATATTGACTCATGCCATTGGTGACCACGCGGCCTGCTTCGGAAGTGGCGGCCACCACCGTGCCGCCGGGGCACATGCAGAAGCTATACACGCTGCGGCCGTTGCTGCAGTGGTGTACCAGTTTGTAATCCGCCGCGCCGAGTCCGGGGTGGCCGGCGGCATCACCGAAGCGGCAGCGGTCGATCAAGGCCTGGGGATGCTCGATGCGGAAACCGATGGAAAAGGGTTTCGCCTCGATATAGACACCGCGCTCATAAAGCATCTTAAAGGTGTCGCGGGCGCTGTGGCCGATGGCGAGAATGACGTGATCGCAGGCGATGCGTTCACCGCTGGCGAGCGCCACCGCCCGCACCCGCCCCTCCACGATATCAATATCGGCGACGCGGCTCTCGAAACGGAACTCTCCGCCGAGGCGGATAATTTCTTCGCGGATTTTTTCCAGCATGCTGACGAGGCGGAAGGTGCCGACGTGCGGCTTGCTGAGGTAAAGAATCTCCTCGGGCGCGCCCGCCTTCACGAACTCGCGCAGCACTTTTTTGCCGAGGTGGCGCGGGTCTTGAATCTGGGTGTACAACTTGCCGTCGGAAAAGGTGCCCGCGCCGCCCTCGCCAAACTGTACATTCGATTCCGGATTGAGTTTGTGCTCGCGCCACAAGGCCCACGTGTCCTTGGTACGCTGCCGCACTTCCTTGCCGCGCTCCAGAATCAGCGGCTTGAAACCCATCTGCGCCAGCAGCAGCGCCGCCATGAAACCGCAGGGGCCGGTACCGACGATCACCGGGCGGGACTTGAGCGCGGCGGGCGCGTGCGCGCGGAATTGATACTCGCTATCCGGCGTGGCTTTGACGTGCGCATCGGCGCTGCAGCGTTGCAACACCCGCGCCTCCGCCTTCACCTCCACGTCCAGCGAATAGACGAATACGATCGCATGCTTCTTGCGCGCGTCATAAGCGCGGCGCGCGATGGTGTAGCCGAGCAGATCATCCGCGGCGATCCCCAGCCGCTGGCAGATCGCCGCACGGAGCGCATCCGCCGTATGCTCGAGGGGGAGTCGGATTTCAGTGAGTCGTAACATCGTGCGGTCCATGGCCAGCCGTCAGGGCGGCGGCCATTTTACCTTGTTAATGCCTTGAGATGTCCGCTATCCGCCGGTACTTTCCCCGCCGGTGGCGATGAAAAAAGCACAGATTAAGCAAGCAGCAGCGTAGAAAGACCATGGATATTCCCCTCGCCCGCCAGGGCAAGGGGAGAAAGGGGAGACAAGTTATCGCCGGGGTTAAACCGGCAATCCAACTTGCTTAGCTTGAGACTTCAACGCGCCGCGGTGGCTTGGTCGAGGGCTTGACTCAAACGCGCGGCGGGCATGTAGCCGGGGACGACGCTGCCGTCTTCCAGCACCAGGGTGGGCGTGCCCGATACGCCGAAACGCGCCGCCAGCGCCAACTGTTCTTTTACGGGATTGTCACAATTTTTTTGTTCCACCGCCTCGCCGAGTTTGGCGCGGGTCATGGCGGCGCGGCGGTCCTTCGCGCACCACACGTTCACCATCTTGAAATACGAAGGCGTGTTCTCGCCCGAACGCGGGAAGGCCAGATAACGGATGGTGATGCCGGCCTTGTTGTAGTCGGCCATCTCGGCGTGCAGTTTGCGGCAATAGGAGCAATCAACATCAGTGAAAACGGTCACCACGTGCTTTTGCTGTTTGGTCGTCGCGGGGAAAATGATCATGTCCTTTTCCTTGAGCTCATTCACCAATTGCAAGCGCCCCGCGCCACGGCGGCTCTCGGAGAGATTTTCCCGGGTAGCGACGTCGATCAAATCACCCTGCAAGGCGTAACGCCCGTCTTTAGAGACATACAATACCTCGGGACCGAAACTCACTTCGTACAGTCCCGCCACCGGACTCTCGACGATACGATCGGGCGTCATGCCCGGCACCAATTGCTGCATCACCTTGGTCAAGGCCTTGATATTGTCGTCGGCGGCCAGCGCCGTCATGCTCATCGCCGCCAGCGCACCCGCGGCCCAGTAGGTCAGTTTGCTGTTCATCATGATAGTAAATCGCTCGTTTTAGAAAACCGGTTTCAGTTGGAGGCCTAGACGTTACGCTGGTTCCCCGCTCCGTGATATTAGCGTTAGCCGCGCGGGTGGTGCGCGGCATGGACGCTCTTCAGACGCTCTCGCGCCACATGAGTGTATATCTGGGTTGTCGACAGATTATGATGTCCCAAGAGCATCTGTACCACCCGCAGATCGGCGCCGTGATTGAGCAAGTGCGTAGCGAAGGAGTGCCGCAGGGTGTGGGGCGAGAGGCTGGCGCGCACCCCCGCGCGCAGGGCATAACGTTTGATTAAATACCAAAAGGCCTGGCGGGTCATGGCGCCGCCGCGCTGGGTGACGAACAAGGCGTTGCTCTGGGCGCCATGCAGCAAAGCGGGCCGCGCCTCGCGCAGATAGCGTTCCAGCCAGCTCGCCGCCTCGTCGCCCATGGGCACCAAACGTTCCTTGCTGCCCTTGCCCACCACCCGCACCACGCCCTGACGCAGGTTGAGCTGGGTCACCTCCACGCCCACCAGCTCGGAGACCCGCAGGCCTGAGGCATACAGCAATTCCAGCATGGCGCGGTCGCGCAGGCCGAGTGCCGCGTTGATGTCCGGCCCGTGCAACAAGGCCTCCACTTCGGCCTCGGTGAGGGCCTTGGGCAAGGGCCGGCCGAGTTTGGGCGCGTCGATGAGGGCGCTGGGGTCCACGCTCAAACGCCGCTCGCGCACTTGGTATTGATAAAAACGCCGCAGGCTGGAGAGCAGCCGCGCCGAACTGCGCGGCTGGGCGCCGCCGTTGACCCGCTGCGCCAAATAAGCCAGGAGGTCCTCGCGGCGCGCGGCGAGGAGTTCGCGGCCTTGCGGCCGCAGCCACTGCGCCCAGCCTTTGAGATCAGCGCGGTAAGCGGCCAGGGTATTGCCGCTCAAACCGTTCTCCATCCACAGGGCGTCGAGAAAGCCGTCGATGACCGCTTGCTGCTCGCCGCTCAGCGCCTCATCGGTCACGCTCAGGCCTGCTCGTGCCGCAGCAGCCACTGTTTGAGCGCCAGGGCCGGGCCCTCGATACGGCCCATGAAACCGCCGGCGCCGCCGGCCGCCACCACGCGGTGACAGGGCACGAACAGCGGAATGGGATTGGCGCGGCAGGCGCCGCCCACCGCCCGCGGCCCGCTGCCGAGGAGACGGGCCAGCTCGCCGTACTGGCGGGTTTCACCGGCGGGGATGGCGCGCAAGGCGGCCCACACCCGAGCCTGAAACGCGGTGCCACTCAAATTCAAAGGCAGATCAAGCGGGCTGCGCGCATCGGCGAAATAGGCCCGCAACTGCGCCACCGCCCGCCGCGCCAATTCGGCGCGGGGCGCCCGGTCCGGCGTGGCGGTTTCAATAAAGCTCACGTCGCACAGTGCGCCGTTCTCCGTGCGCAGGGCGATCTTCACCCCCGGCACCGGACTGGCGAACACGGCCTCGTAGTCGTTTGATAAAGCGCTGGCGGCCGCGACGCGCAAACCGCTGACCGGACGGATTAGATCGGCATGCATCACTTACCTCCTAATTGATCCAAGGCGCGCAAGGCGTAGGCCCGGCGCGCGGGGTCGGTGTCCTCACCCAGCAAACCCGCGTACAAACGCCGCGCATCGGCGGCGAGTCCCGCTCTTTCGAGCGCGGCCGCGGCGTGAAAACGGCCGAGCTGTCCCCAGCTATCCCGCGCCCCTTCTTCGCCCGCGAGGAAGGCTACACGCAGATAACTCAGAGCGGCGCGTTGATAATCCTCCAAGGCATCATAAGACTGACCCGCCCAGAATTGCAGCTCGCGCTGCATGTCCATCTCCGGGGTGAGCGCGGCCAAGCCTTGCCATAATTCCAATGCGGCAGAGTGCTGGCCCAAACCCTGCACCACACCGGCCGCCCGCAACAACTCCTGGCGCTGCGCGGGTGTGAGCGCCGCCCCCAGCGCGAGCACATCGTGCAATACGCTGATGCCCAATTCGTCGCTGCCGCTGGCGAGCAAGACCCGCGCCCGCAGCAATTGCCACGCCGCCGCCTCGGTGCCAAGGGGCGGCACGGACAGATCACCCATCAACCGCGTGGCGGCGGGCAGGTCACCTTCGTTCAAGGCCAGCGCCGCCAAGCTGTAACGCACCCCGGCGGGCAGGAGGTCCAGGCTGGGGAAACGGGCGGAGTGGAGATACAAGGCCCGCAACAGCGTGCGATCGTGCGCGGTATTTTCAAAGGCAGCGACGAAGCGCTGGTGCGCCCCGGCGGCGCCGGACTGGACCGGGTCGAGCAAAATCAGCGCCGCCATCAGCGCCCGCGCCTCCATCGGTTTTACCGCTCGCAGACGCGATTCAATATCCAGCCACGGGGCGGTATCCTCGATACGCAATTGCGCCCGTTGCGCCAAAGCCGTGCCGTGCCGCAAATAGGCGTCCCACAAAAGATCGGCATCCACCGCCAGCATCTCGCCCGCGGCGCCATAACCTAAGCTGACGGCGTTTTCCAAATCCTCGATGCGCGCCAGCTCGTCGCCGCTCAAGCGCATCGCCTCCGCCGCCACCGCCCACAAACGCCGCCGCGTGGACGCCTCGATCGCGGCGTCGCGCGCCAAGGCGCGGGCCTGCGCCGCGACGCTGCCAGGCGCGCTTGTTTGCGCACGCAAGTCCGCGAGTAAATTTAAGGCGCGGCTTTCGGGATCGGCGTGGGACACGAGCAGCTCCGCGGCCTCGGCGGCGCGGTTGGCGGTGAGCAAAACGCGCGCGGCGAGACGCGTCTCCTCCGCGTCGAACTCCGGCGTGTCTTGTTGGTAACGCTGCAGCGCGGTACCCGCCTCGTCGGCGCGCTGTTCCGCCAAATACGTCTCGATGACCAGGCGCCGCCACTCGGCGAGCTGATTGGCGCTCAGACTTTCTTCTTTGGCCCAGATCAAACGCGCCAGCCGTTCGCGCGCGGCGGCCGGACGGCCCATGGCCAGCTCCGCTTCAGCGGCGCGGGTTTGCGTCCATTTATGCAAGTCGTCGCGCGCATCCGCGGGCAAGGCATCAGCCCCCGCGATCACGGCCTCCCACTGCTCCAAGGCGATATGCAGGGCGATGCGGTGTTTTTCCCAGCGCGCCGATTCCGCCGCGTCGCCGGCGGCCTCGGCCTGATAGCGGTCGATGAGCCGTTGCGCGAGTTGCGGCGCGCCGTGGCGGATCAAACGGGTGATGTCGTCATCGCCGCCGGCGGCAGGCGCTGGTGGCGCGATCAGACTTAATAGAACAACGAAGAGTGCCGCCTGAACCCCGCGGCTAGCGGTATTGAGGCGCGCTAAAAAAAACAACGGACCGCGAAAGCGGCGGGCGCCGTTCCACGATCCGTTGTACGCAGCATCCATCGCTGCGAAGGGCTTAAAGCTTTTCTTTGATGCGGGCCGACTTGCCTCGGCGGCCACGCAGGTAATAAAGTTTGGCGCGGCTGACATCGCCACGGCGCACCAGCTTGATACCGGCGACCACGGGGCTGTGGGTCTGAAACACGCGCTCCACGCCTTCGCCATGCGAGATTTTGCGCACGGTGAAGGCGGAGTTGAGGCCGCGGTTGCGCTTGGCGATGACCACGCCTTCGAAGGCCTGCAAACGTTCGCGGGTACCTTCCTTCACCTTCACTTGCACTTCGACGGTGTCGCCGGGCCCAAAGGCCGGGACTTCCGTCTTCATCTGTTCGGCTTCGATTTGCTGGATGATGTTACTCATGACTGTTACCCCAAAAATATATCCACGTTTTCACCAAAACGAACGTCCCGCTTATTCATCGCGTTCGCGTTTAAACTCATTCAACAGCGCCGTTTGCTCCGGCGTCAGCGTCCTATCCCGCAACAGGTCGGGCCGCTCCAGCCAGGTGCGCCCCAGGGCCTGTTTCAGGCGCCAGCGGCGTATCGCCGCGTGATCACCCTGCAACAACACCGGCGGCACCGCCACGCCCTCGTATTCTTCCGGGCGGGTGTAATGCGGGTGATCCAGCAAGCCCGCCGCGAAGGAATCCTGCGCGGCGGACTGTTCATGCCCCAAGACCCCGGGCAAGAGACGGATCACCGCGTCCATCATCACCATCGCCGCCAGCTCGCCGCCGCTCAGCACATAGTCGCCGATGGACCATTCCTCGTCCACCTCGCGGTCGATTAGGCGCTGATCGACGCCTTCATAACGGCCCGCCACCAAAATCACGCCCGGCCGCGCCGCCAGTTCCGCCGCCCCGGCTTGATCCAGCCGCCGCCCCTGCGGGCTGAGGTAGATCACCCGGCTGTCCGGGGCCTGGGTCCGCGCCGCGTGTATCGCGTCGCGCAGCGGCTGCACCATCATCACCATACCGGGGCCGCCGCCGTAGGGCCGGTCGTCCACCGTGCGGTGGCGGTCGTGGGTGTACTCCCGCGGATTCCGCAGCGTCAGCTCCACCAGCCCCCGCTGCACCGCCCGGCCCGTGACCCCGTGACGGGTCGCGATCTCAAACAGCTCCGGAAACAGGGTGATGACGTCGAAACGCATCGCTCAAAACTCCGGGTCCCACTCGACCCGCATCTCGCCCTGTTCAAGGTCGACCCCGGTCACCACTACACCCCAGACATAAGGGATCAGCCGTTCCCGCTCGCCCTTGACCACCAGCACATCGTTGGCGCCGGTCTCTAATAAACGGTCCACTACACCCAGCTCTACGCCGTCCCGGGTGATGACCCGCAATCCTTCCAAATCCGCCCAGTAAAACTCATCGGGACCCAAGTCCGGCAAGTCAGCCCGCGGAACGCCGATATCGCAACCGACCAGCTTTTGCGCCGCGTCGCGATCCGCGTACTCCGCCAGCCGCGCCACCAGGGCCTTACCGTGGGGCCGGCCCTCGGCCACCGCCAGGGGCCGCCACGCATCACCCATTTTCAGCCACCAGCGCGGGTGCTCCAAGATCGCCTCCCGGGGCTCGGTATAGGCATAGACCTTGACCCAGCCGCGCACGCCATAGACGCCGCCTATACAACCGATCACCACCATGCGTTGGGCATCTATCGACATATGCCCTCGCTGGGGTGACACACCGGGCGAGATCAGGCCTGGGCTTGGCTCTTCAGCAATTGGCCGACGCGATCGGAGGGCTGGGCGCCTTGCGAAACCCAGTAGTTAACCCGCTCAACATTGACTTCGAGTGTGGTCTCGGCGCCCTTGGCGACCGGGTTGAAGAAGCCCACGCGCTCGATGAAACGGCCACCGCGGGCGCTGCGGCTGTCGGTCACCACGATGTGGTAGAAAGGCCGTTTTTTCGCGCCGCTGCGGGCCAAACGAATGCTCACCATGTCAGTACGTATCCCCTAAAATGCAAGTAGCCCGCCACCCCGCGAGACGGAGGGGCGGTAAAAGCGCGTTATTGTACGCAATTTTCCCGAAATGGGAAGGGGGCGCTTAGCCTGGCCCCGGCTTTAGAAGGGCATGCGCCCCGGCAGGCGGCCGCCGAGACCACGCAACATCTTGGCCAGCCCGCCTTTTGCCATTTTTTTCATCATGCGCTGCATCTGGTCGAACTGCTTGAGCAGGCGGTTGACGTCCTGCACCTGGGTGCCGGACCCGGCGGCAATGCGGCGCTTGCGCGAGCCCTTGATGAGATCCGGCATGCGCCGCTCCTGCGGCGTCATGGAGCCGATGATGGCCTCCATGCGCACGATCTCCTTGTCGTTGACCTGCTGCTTGACCGCATCGGGGACATTACTCATGCCGGGCATTTTGTCCATCAGGGCGCCGATGCCGCCCATCTGCCGCATCTGCGCCATTTGATCGCGGAAGTCCTCCAGGTCGAAGCCCTTGCCCTTTTTCAGCTTTTGCGCGAGTTGTTCGGCCTTGCCGCGGTCGAGGTTCTGCTCGGCCTGCTCCACCAGCGAAAGCACATCACCCATGCCGAGTATGCGCGAGGCCACCCGGTCGGGGTGGAAAGGCTCCAGGGCCGTGGTCTTCTCACCCATGCCGAGGAACTTGATGGGTTTGCCGGTGACCTGACGCACCGACAAGGCCGCGCCGCCGCGGGCGTCGCCGTCGGCCTTGGTGAGCACCACGCCGGTCAGGGGCAAGGCCTCGTTAAAAACCTTGGCGGTGTTCACCGCGTCCTGGCCGGTCATGCTGTCGACCACGAACAAGGTCTCGATGGGGCGCAGCGCGGCGTGCAGGCGCTTGATCTCGTCCATCATCTCGGCGTCCACGTGCAGGCGGCCGGCGGTATCGATGATGACCACGTCGATGAATTGCTTGCGCGCCGCCTCCACCGCGCCCTGGGCGATGGTCACGGGGTCTTGATCGGGGGTGCTGGGATAAAAGGTGGCGCCGACTTCGCCGGCGAGGGTCTGCAGCTGATCGATGGCGGCGGGACGGTAGATGTCGCAGCTGGCGACCAGCACGCTCTTTTTGCGGCGCTCCTTTAAAAAGCGCGAGAGCTTGGCCACGGTGGTGGTCTTGCCCGAACCCTGCAGGCCCGCCATTAATATAACCGCGGGCGGGGTGATATTGAGTTGCAGGTCCTCGTTGGCCTGGCCCATGAGGGCCACCAGCTCGTCGCGCACCACGCCGACCAGGGCCTGACCCGGGGTGAGGCTTTGCAGCACGTCCTTGCCCACGGCACGGGTGCGCACCTGTTCGATGAATTCGCGCACCACCGGCAGGGCGACGTCGGCCTCGAGCAGGGCCATGCGCACCTCGCGCAGGGCGTCTTTTATATTGTCCTCGGTGAGCCGGCCCTGACCCCGCAGATTCTTTAAGGTGCGGCCCAGGCGTTCAGTCAAGCTTTCAAACATGGAGTCCCCCTGGCGGCAGATGCAGCGCCGCGCGCCGGATTGCGCTGAGCGGGTGATTATAGCGTGATGAGGTCACCGCCGTTCAAGCGGCGGATGTTACGGCCCGGCAGCGCCGCCCGGCATTCACTGAAGATGACGTCTTCCTCGCCGGGCTTATTGTGGGTGATATACAGCTGGGGTTGATGACGCAGTTTTTTCAAATCCTCGGCCAATAAACTGGGGCAATAATGTTTCGCCATGCGGCTGATGGCCAGGTCGGCGTTAGCGAAGGCCGTCTCGACGATGAGCACGTCGAGGCGCTCGTGGGCGTTCAAGCCTTGCCAAAAACTGTCATTGGTGGAGGTGTCGCCGCTGAAGGCCAGCACCCCGCCGGCACAGCTGACGCGATAACCCACCGCGGGCACGGCATGCACCACGGGAATCATCTCCCAGCTACGCCCGCCCAAGCTCACCAGCTCGCCGGGCGACATGGGGGCGTAACGCATCACCGGCTGCTCGGGTGTAGGCAATTGATGGAAGTCGGGCCAGATCACCCAATTGAAAATATGCTGACGCAGGGCGTGCAAGGTTTCCGGCAGACCATGCACGATGAGCGCTTCTTGGCGCTCTTCAAAGATGCTGTCGAGCATGAGCGGGATGAAGGCAAGATGGTCGAGGTGGGAATGCGTAAGAAAAATATGGCGGATCTTCGCCATCTCATCGAGGCTTAAATCACCGACACCGCTACCCGCGTCGATGAGGACATCGTCATCTATTAGCAAAGAGGTGGTGCGTAATCCCTGCCCGACGCCTCCGCTGCATCCCAATACCCGAACTTGCATAAATCTCCTTAGCGACGTCCCTGTTTTCGCCCGCCCGACTATAACACGGCCGCCTAACTGGCTGGCCTCCGCGCCAAGCGCTTCTCGATGACCCCTTCTATCGTTGCGCCAGGTATGCCATCATTCGCGCTGTTGCGTGACATCCATCAGTCCATGACCACACTCTATATCGCCATCCCGGCCATCATTCTTTACCTCGCCGTCGGCATCAAACTCGGCCTGCGGCTCCTCAAGGGCGGCCTAAGCCCGGGCACCAAACGGCCTTTGCTGGCTATCGGCTTGGTGGCCGCGGTACTGCACGCCGCCATCTTGTACCAAAACCTCTTTGTGGTTAGCGGACTCGATCTGGGATTTTTTAATGCCCTGTCACTCCTCTCATGGCTGATCGCCCTGCTGGTGCTAATCACCGCCCTCGCCCAACCCCTGGAAAATCTTGGCATCGCGGTCTTACCGCTCGCCGCGCTGGCCGTGCTGCTGGAACAAATCTTCCCTTCTTCGCATATAGTGGGCGGCGACACTGCCATCGCACTGCGGCTGCACATCGCCATCTCGATCTTCGCTTACAGCTTGTTCAGCGTCGCCGCGGTACAAGCGATCTTGCTCGCCATACAAGACCGGCACTTGCACAGCAAACGCCCCGGCGGCTTCATTCGCGCCCTGCCGCCGCTAGAGACCATGGAAACCCTCTTGTTCCAGCTGATCAGCATCGGCTTCCTCCTGCAAAGCCTGTCACTACTCAGCGGCTTCGTCTATCTGGAAAACATGTTCGCCCAGCACCTCGCCCATAAAACCGTATTCTCCATCATAGCTTGGCTCACCTTCGCCACCCTGCTCTTCGGCCGCCGGCGCTTCGGCTGGCGCGGCCGCATCGCCATCCGCTGGACCTTGGGAGGATTCGCCGCCTTATTGCTCGCTTATCTCGGCAGCAAATGGGTGCTGGAAATCCTTTTGCATCGCTGAAATATGAAAACATCTATGCGCGGCCACGCCCACACCGCCACGCAAACGGCGGGTTATTACGTTTCGGAAACACACGAAGCCCATGGATGACATTCCCCTAAGCGCGCTCGTCACCACGCTGATCTTGATGATAGTGCTCTCGGCCTTTTTTTCCGCCTCGGAAACGGCCATGATGAGTCTCAATCGTTACCGCCTGCGCCATCACGCCAAGGCCCGGCACCGCGGCGCCATGCTCGCCAGCGCCCTGCTCGCCAGGCCAGACCGGCTTATCGGGCTCATCTTACTCGGCAACAACTTCGTCAACATCGCCGCCTCGGCGCTGAGCACCCTCATCGCCTTACGCCTGCTGGGCGAAGCCGGCATCGCGATCGCCACGGGCTTGCTCACCATCGTCATCCTGATTTTCGCCGAAGTCACGCCAAAAACCCTGGCCGTGTTGCATCCCGAACGCATCGCTTTTCCGGTGGCCTATATCCTCACGCCGCTATTGAAGCTCATGTACCCCATCGTCTGGCTGACCAATGGCATCGCTAATTCATTGCTGAGACTATTCGGCGTCTCCGCCAACGAACCGGCCATGCACCAGCTCAGCCGCGAAGAGTTGCGCAGCGTGGTCAACGAAGCCGGCGCCCTCATCCCGCGCCGCCATCAACGCATGCTGCTCAGCATTCTCGATCTGGAAAACGTCACGGTCGAGGACATCATGATTCCGCGCAATGAGATAGTCGGCATCGACCTCGACGGCGATGTCGATGAAATTCTGCGCCTGCTCAGCACCAGCCAGCACACCCGCCTGCCCGTCTACCGCGAAAACATCGACAACGTCGTCGGCATCATCCATTTGCGCAATGCCTTGCACCTGATTGCCAGCGGTAACCTCACCAAGGAATCTTTAACCCAAATCACCCGCGAAGCCTATTTCGTGCCGGAAGGCACGCCGCTCAACACCCAGCTGCTCAACTTCCAGCGCCAAAAACGCCGGATTGGCCTCGTGGTGGATGAATACGGTGACATTCTCGGTTTGGTAACGCTCGAAGACATACTCGAGGAGATCGTCGGTGAATTCACCACCGACGCCGCCGCCACCGTGCGCGATGTGCATCAGCAGGACGACGGCAGCTTTTTGGTCGATGGCAGCAGCAATATCCGCGAACTGAACCGGCTGATGGAATGGGAGCTGCCCACCGACGGGCCGAAGACGCTCAACGGCCTCATTCTGGAACACATGGAATCCATCCCCGAACCGGGTACCAGCCTCATGATCGCGGGCTACCCCATTGAGATCATACAAACCAGCAGCAGCACGGTGAAAACCGCGAAAATCTATCCCGGGTTACGCCGGCAAGCAGCAAAGGCCAAGGACTGGCAATAAAGTAATCAGCAAGGGGGCGATTTAACGCGGCGCACCCGCCGCTACGTCCTTACCTTTGTTCCCCCCGGCACTTTTCCGCTTGGATGGCTTACTCGCCAACTTCACAGTTTTTTTATCCGCCTCTTCTTCATTCTGCTTCACGCCTAAACTAAGGTCATGGGCGCTGATGAAACGGTTACGTCCCGAATGCTTAGCCTTATACAAAGCCTCATCCGCCGATTCAATCAACATCGCGGGCAAAACACCTTCGCGCGGAATTATGCACGCCACGCCCATACTAATGGTGACATAATCCGCCGTCGTCGAATGCTCATGAGGAATCACTAATTTCTCTATTGATTGACGGATCTTTTCGGCCACGATTTTGGCGCCGTCCGGATCGGTATCGGGCAGAATAATCGCGAATTCTTCTCCGCCATAACGCGCGGCCAAATCACCGGGACGGCTAGTACCCTGCTCGATTACCTGCGCCACGCGGCGCAATACTTCATCACCGCCTTGGTGGCCATAATTATCGTTGTAAAGTTTAAAGTGATCGATATCGATCAAAATCAACGAAATTATTTTTCCGCCGCGCGCCGCGCGCATCCATTCCTGCTCTAAATATTCATCGAAACGACGCCGGTTAGCGATGCCCGTCAAACCATCAAGACTCGTCAAGCGCTGCAACTCTCTATTCGTTTTCTCCAGCTCAATCTGCATATCGTGCATCACGCGATAAGCCTCGTCACGTTGTTGTTGCGCTAAGTAACTGCGAGTATGCGCGCGCACACGGGCGATCAACTCGATCTTGTCGGGTATCTTGACCAAATAATCGCTGGCTTGAAGCTCAAAAGCCTGGCTCTTGACCTTGGGATCCTCCTTGGAGGACATCACGATGATGGGAATATTTTTAGTTTCGGGGTTGGCGCGGAAAAACCTTAATAGCATCATTCCGTCTATATCAGGCATCACCAAGTCTTGCAGGATCACGGTAGGCTGGAACTCCACCGCTTCGGCAATGGCTCGCGCCGGGTCGGTGCAATAGTGATATTCCAGGTTTTCTTCCGTCATCAGCATGCGCCGGATCGCCTCAGCCACAATAGGCTGATCATCCACTAGCAAAACGCGCGTCATCGTGAGCGGCGGGCCATGCGGGACGGGGTTGTCCTTGATAATTTTATCGTTACTCATATCATGACGCCTCTTTTGCTTTTATCGGCGCCATTAGGAAAAATCTTCAATAGCGCTGATGCAATCTCACCGACGGGCAACACATCTACCGCGGCATTGAATTGCACCGCCGCCTTAGGCATACCATAAACCGCGCAGGTAGATTCATGTTCCGCGATAGTGTGGCAACCGCGTTCACGTATACGCAGCAGACCCGCGCCTCCGTCCCGCCCCATTCCAGTCAACAACACCCCGACGACGTCGCCGCGCCAATACGTGGCCACACTCTCAAAAAATACGTCTACCGAAGGCCGGTATACCATATCGCGGGGAACCGGGGTGTAACTGAGACGTAACAAATCAGTGAGCACTAAGTGGTCATTTGTACCAGCGATCAATACCGTCCCTACCGTAGGTCTATCGCCTTCCCTGGCAAGCCTTACTGGCATGAGACATTGTTCGTTCAACCACTCCGCGAGATCGCCCGCGAACTGGGCGTCAACATGCTGAATAATGACCGTCGCGCCAGTAAAATCCTCCGGGAGTTTTGACAAAATCGTAGCGAGCGCCTTGGGGCCGCCAGTGGATGAACCAATCGCCAGCATTTTGATGCCGCTTCGCGCGCCTTCGATAATGCTCGCCGCAGAACCAGAAGAATGGCGCGGCACGACACTCCTCGTCAGCCTTTCGATAGTGGCGATTTTCGCCAGCAATCCAGCCGCGCCTTGCTCACCTTCCTGAGCGAGAATAGGCGTGCGCACCGCATCCAAGGCGCCGGCGCCCATGGCTTCGAAGACCAAGGACGCATTGCCACCCACGGAACTGGTCACCACCAATATTGGGCATGGGGTTTTCGCCATAATCTGACGGGTGGTATCCGCCCCGTTCATCAATGGCATGATGAGATCCATTAAAATCAAATCAGGCCGGTCTTCCGCGCAACGTTTAACCGCCTCGACACCATCACGCGCCACCCATGCGACCTGATGTTGAGGGACGCTATTCACCACACGCCGCAAACTCTCTACGGCAAGACTCATATCATTAACGATCGCGATTCTCACGCGGCGACACCGATCAAATCCATCACCGCTTCTCTCAGCGTTTCGTCATGGAAGCTGCCTTTAGTGAGGTAATAATTAGCGCCCGCCTCCAGACCGCGATAACGATCCTCTTCCCGGTCTTTGTATGAAACTATCATGACCGGCAAGTCGCGATATTTGGCGTCTTGCCGGATCATTTTCACCAATTCAATGCCGTCCATTCTAGGCATATCAATATCGCTAATTATCAAATCATAATCGCCTTCGCGCAGGGCGTTCCATCCGTCCATGCCATCCACGGCCACGTCAACCAAATACCCGGAAGCCGTCAGCAATTTCCTTTCCACCTCGCGAACGGTGATGGAATCATCCACAACCAAGATTCGTTTCGCTTTACCTTTCTCGTCCTTTTGCTGGACATCACCAACCCGGTTAAGGCGGCCAACGGTGACTATTTTTTCAATTGACCGCAACATGTCATCCACGTCAACCACCAGCAAGGGCGCGCCATTTTCCATAAGTGCGGCGGAATTTATATCCTTTACCTTCCCCAACTGATGTGGAAGGACATGAACAACCAGATCGCGTTCGCCAAGAAAGCGATCGACCACCAGCCCATAAGAATTCTTTCGCTCACCCAACACCACAACCGGCAATTCATTACGCTGTAAATTCTCCTCGCCAAAACCGAACACCTGGTAGGCGGAAACCAGGCCAACGTGATGATCCTCGACGCTGATGTACTGATGCCCCTCCACTTCACGCAAGGACTCTTTAGAAACATGCATGATCCGCTCAATACGCGCCAAAGGAAAGGCATAGGGTTCACCAGCGATCTCAACCAGCAAGGCCGGCAAAACCGATAAGGTCAGAGGCAACTGCAATTGGAAACGCGTACCGACGCCAAGCTGGGATGTCGCCCGAACCATGCCGCGCATTTCCTGTACCACATCATGAACCACATCCAGTCCGACGCCTCTGCCGGATATCTCGGTTACCTCTTCCTTCGTGCTAAAGCTAGGCAGAAAGAGAAACTCCATTAATTCCGCCTCATCAAGATTAGCGGCCATTTCTTCCGTCACCAAACCGCGCTCGATTACTTTCTTGCGAAGCCGCTCCGTATCGACACCGCGCCCGTCATCTTCCACAACAACGGAAAGCATGCCGGATTGATGGTAGGCGGATAGCCGGATTGTACCGCGCTCCGGTTTTCCCTTGGCCTCTCTTTCATCGGGAAACTCGACGCCATGATCCATTGAATTACGTAACAAGTGATTTAATGGCGCTTCTATTTTTTCAAGTATGTCTCGGTCAACCATGGTCGCTTGGCCATCAATCTGCAATTGCACTTGTTTTCCAAGCTGGCGCGCGAGATCACGCACCATACGCGGGAACCCTTGTATCCCATCACCAAAAGGCCGCATCCGGCTGGTCACGACCTCCCGGCGCAAGCGGCTGGATAAATTCACGGCGCGTCTATCATAGGACTCCAACTCCGCAAGCCTATCCGCCAATATTTGCCGGCATTCAGCCGCCCTGCCTTGCGCATCTCGCAACACTCGCCGCATTTTATCCCGGTCAAAACCTTCATCAAGTTGCTCGCGCAAGCCATCAAGCATGGTGACGATCTCCGCCTGGCGGCGTTTCAGCCTTAACATACTTTCCGCATACGGCCGCAGCCATCGCGCCTCAACCATTGATTCGCCCGCCAATCCCATTAAGCGGTTAAGTTGATCGGCGCTAATACGCAACACCCTATCGGCCGCCTGTGAACTCTGCGCGGGTTTTTCCTTGATCTTTACTTCCGGTAACTTAATAGATTTTTTCTGCTCTATTTCCTCGGTCTCATTTGCCGCCGGTGACGCGGAAATCGTCTCGGCTATAGAAACATCATCTATCCGCCGAGCAGAATTTTCCGGGGAGCTAGATTTTATTGGGCTTTTACCAGAAAGAATGGCCGCCAATTCTCCCAGCAATCTCTCATGCTCTTCGCGCTTAGCTTCACTGAGCGCACTTTCAGGCCCCTCACCTAGATGCGCCACAGCGAACAAAAGATCAGTGGACTTCAATAAAACATCTATATGGCTTGGCAATAGAGTTAAGCTTCCATTTTGCGCGGCGACCAAACAATCTTCCATACGATGGGCGAGTCCGACTGCCACATCCACGCCGACGAGGCGCGCAGCGCCTTTTATGGAATGTGCAGCCCGCATCAGCGGCTCAATTTTTTCCGGCGAACTGGGGTCTTGCTCTAATTGCAGCAGGCCATCGGTTAGCACCTGACTTTGCTGTTCGACCTCAAGATGAAATAACTCCATCATCGTCGCGTCAGCCAATACCGCGGCAGGCTGAAATTCTGACGCGGGAGTTTCATCCTGCGTCACCGGGGATGAAGCGATATCGGTTTCGCCCGGTGACATCGCCTCGTCAATAACTGATTGAGAATCCTGTCGCGCAGAAGCCGCAACACTCGGCGTTAATTTCGCTGCTTTCTTTTTTTTCTTCGGCTTATTATCATCTGAAAGCATACTGGATAGCCGATTTTCCAAATCGGATAAATTGGCTTGAGTCGCTTCGTCCAGCTCGGCACCCTCTTCTTCGCGAGCCCCGTCGGCTATGAGAGACAAAATATCGACGCCCTTCAGAAGCAAATCGACACCATCGCCCCCCAACACCAGTTTTCCATTTTGGGCAGCAACCAAGCAATCTTCCATCTTGTGCGCCAAGCCAACGGCATGTGACAGACCCACTAAACGCGCAGCCCCTTTTATTGAGTGGGCCGCGCGCATCAAAGACTCCATCTTGTCATGCGATGATGGGGAACTTTCAAGATGCAGCAAGCCTTCGGTTAAAACCGCCGCGTGCTGCTCCACCTCCATACGAAACAGCTCCAGCATGGAACTATCTGCGAGAGACTTAATATCCTTTTGACTCATGATGTCGCCCTCTGCAACGCGGAGAATAGCAGAGTTTCGTCGAGGCACCCAACGTGCTTATCACCGAGATCCAACATACCCTTCATATAATTCGTCGCATTCCTTTCAGCGGTTGCAGGCACATTCTGAAGCTCGGCAAAACCATAGCGGTGAATCCCCTTAACCTCGCTCACCGGAAATACATACCTGCTCTCACTATTGGAAATGACGACAAGCCGCGCATAGATTCCTTGCGCGGCATCATCGCCAAGCGACAAGCCTTTATCGACGCCTAACAATCGGCCTAGAGAAACGCACAACTGTAATTCACCCCGAATATTTACCAGACCTTTCAGCGCACCACTTTTTGCGTGGGGAACACGATGCACAACTCGCATGTCCACGACCTCTTGAAATAAACGCGCGGGCAAGGCCAGCCATTCATCGGCAATACGAAAAACCACCACGGATAAAGAATTATGATCTTTTTTACTTTTTATCTTTTTTAACTGGTCAGTCCACGTTTTTATATAATCAGGGTCGGCATTTCTATCCAAAAGAAGACGCCCGCTATTCGAATAAACCTTACAATTGGCGCAATGAACAACCTTGTCGAGTTCAGGACAACGCGGCTTCTGCTTCCCCCAGACACCGATTTTGTTCCAACAGTCGTTGATATTTATATCAGGCTTAGACTCAATTTCGCGCTCAGCATTAGCCATTGTCCATCCCTCACATCATTACCAGACGGCACATGAAACATCCCATAAAGGTTTCCTTACTCATCCTCACCAGAGACTCGAGATGCTCGCGACCTGTAAACTGCGGCAGCGGCCCAATTTCCGGATAACTCAGCTTGTGCGGCAAGATGGACTAAGGCCTGGTAGTGCCGTGGATTCAAATATACGACTTTTCTAAATAGCTCCCCTGCGAATGAATCTTTGCCTTCAGCCTGCCTTATCAACCCCAGCAAGTAATATCCCTCGGCCGATATTACATTCTTAGAAATATATTCTTCACAAAACTCGGCGGCCTTGGTTAATTCACCTTTATCAGCCATTCTCCTGGCTTCATCCAAGCCCGGCTCGCTAACACCATCACGAATGGATACCTCATCAAGATGAGCATCAGTGGAAACATCAACGGCATTAGGATGAACCAAAGATTTTGACGGCGCGCTTTTGTAACTATTATTCGACTTAGCCTTATTGGACGATTTTTTACTGTGAATAGCATTATTTGACGAATCGAGCGGCTTCGGAGAGCTCGGCACAATCAAGGTAGGCTGATCCACCGCAAGTGTTGATGTTGATTTTTTACGAAAAGCAAAAGTGCCGGCCTGCCGCATAGAAGTGAACTTATCACTCGGCAAACGCCCCCCCTCTGCATGCCCGACAAACAACACCCCGCCGCCCTCCAAAATTCGGTGCAACTTAATAACCGCCTCCTCCTGCTGGGTCCTTCTAAAATAGATCAAAACATTACGGCAAAAAATTACGTCGTAAAAATTAACGCCTGACAAGAAATTATCATCCAGCAGATTACCATGCTGGATATTAACCATGCTCTTAATCACATCGCTCAACGCATAACCTTCTTCCGTTTTATCAAAATACCTCGAGAGATAACTCCCAACGTCGCCTCTAAATGAATTAGCTCCATAAATTGCACGGCGCGCGCGCGCCAATGCGCGCATACTTATATCGACTGCGTCGACGCGGACGGTTCCAGAATCAAAACCCATATCCTTTAGGATCATCGCGATAGAATAAGGCTCTTCACCGGTCGCGCATGGGACGCTCAAGATTCTCAGCAATTTACTCTTAGAGGGAGGAAACCATTCTCGTTGCACCAACTGCATCAGGAGAACAAATGGATCTTTATCTCTAAAAAACCAGGTTTCCGGGACGGTCACCGCATCAATGAGCTCTTGCAATTCCGATGAGTTCTTCACCACCTTGGAAAAGTATTCTTCGATATTAGCGGCACCAATAGCCCTCATGCGCTGATTGACGATTCTTTGCACGGTATTGCTGCCAATGGATTCGCTATCGAGCCCCATCGCTTCCAGCAATAGATTTTCGATAGCCGTGATACTCATCAGCCAACTCCGAACCTAGTTTCTTCGTCTACTTTCGGGCTAAACAGTTTATCGCGCAATTCGACGGGCAAAAGTTTATTTATATGGATACACTGAACCATTCCTCTTTCATCCATGGCTATATCGCCGAGAAATTCCGCGCTTTGAGCACCTCGTCCGGACGACATAAAGGAGGATTTATCGAAATTAGCGGTCTCCGTGACATGCTCCGCCAGAAGGCCGAGGATGTGTTTACTTTCGTCATTGCCGTACGGGTAATCAACCACGATGATTCTCGTGCTGAGATGACGGCGGACAGGTTCACCACTTATCATCTTGGAAACATCAATAACGGGCACCGCTATACTGCGGTAATTGAACAAACCCGCGACATAATCCGGTGTTTTAGGCAGGCGCTTGAGATTGACGTGGGGTATGACTTCTACAACACGCCTTACATCAAGTCCAAAACGATCTTCCCCAACAGTGAAGAGAAGCAGCATAAGATTTACCCTTCATAGGCCTTCTATCAAGCACTCGCAAACCATGAGTCAGAATCACGGGAGCGTTTCTGAACTTTGAAACGCGTGACCCCGGCTTGAAGACCATGTGCCGCATCGTTGAGACTTTCTATCGCTGAAGTCGATTGCCGGATTGAATCCACCGTCTGCTGCGCGGCCTCATTCAGTTGAATCATGGCTTGCTTGATTTGATCGGCACCTTGTGACTGCGATTGCATGCCTTCATGCACGCTCTCGAAACGCGGCGTCAATGCCTGCACTTGCTCAATAATCTGCACGAGCTGCACGCCGACCGACTCCACCTCCGCCACGCTGCGACGTACCTCTTCCGAGAATTTCTCGACACTCATCACCCCGGCGGTCACCGCCGACTGCATCTCTTTAACCATTTGCTCGATATCCCAGGTCGCCACGGCGGTCTGGTCGGCCAGGCGCCGAATCTCGGTTGCCACCACCGCGAAACCTTGACCGTATTCACCGGCTTTCTCCGCCTCGATGGCGGCATTCAGTGAAAGGAGGTTGGTTTGATCGGCCACTTTGGTGATTGTGGTGACCACCGTGTTGATATTGCTCGCCTTCTCATTGAGTACTTCCAGTTTAGACGCGATGGAGGCCGAGGCTTCCACAACGTGGTGCATCGTGCTTTCCATTTTGTCCAGACCGGCCTGACCGCTGCTTGCAGCGACCGCTGTGGTCTCGGCGACGCGCGCCACCTCTTCCATGGTCTTCACCAATTCTTTTGAGGTTGCTGAGATCTCGGTTGAGGTGGCGACGATTTCATTGACGGTGGCGGCCTGCTCCGCGGCCGTCGCTTCCTGCTGCTTGGCGGTCGCCGCAATTTCGGTCGCCGATGACGTCACTTGAATGCCAGACTGCTGAACCTGATTGACCAACGCGCTTAAATTTTCCATCATGCGCTGTACGCCACCCGCCAATTTGCCGATGGTATCATCACCACGTATCTCCACGCGCCCGGTCAAATCACCTTCCGTGGCGCGAACAACCACGCCGAGTATGGTGTCCACCTTGCTCTGCAAATCCTCCATCGCGCGACGGCGTTCTTCCAGCAAATCCCGCAGATTGTCATTCATTTTCTGCAAGCCCTTGCCAAGCTTGCCGATCGTGTCCTCGCCGGAAAAACTGATTTTACTAGTCAAATCACCCGCGGCGGTTTTATCCACCGCTTCGAGCAAGATATTGACCTTATTCGCCAACTCATCTGCTACTTGGCGCTCACGCTCAAGATGCTCCTTTTCACGCTGCGAGGCGGCATCCATATTATCCGCCATGGAGTTAAACGACTTGGCGAGCTTACCCAATTCATCATTATTGTGAATTACTGCCCGCACTTGATTGTCGCCGCCAGTACGCGCATTCAGTGTATCCATCAAGTTTTGCAGCGGGCGTGATATCCAGCCGCGAAACAGCATATTGACCAGTAGTAAACCACACATCAGCAGCACGACATTCGCAAGCGCGCCTACCCATAATTCTTTTTCAACCCCAGCATCCATATCAGCCAAGGAATAGGTCAATCGAATTGCGCCATTCACCGAACCAGAGGGGACCTGATGGCACTGCAGACAATTGACGCCGCGCGTATCTGGCGTGGCAAGGAAAGGCGTCATGACCGTTACCGTGCGGCCTTTATTATTTTTTCCGACCACGAGAATATCCTCGCCAGCCAAGGCCCTCTGATCGAGTTCGTCCATCGGCTGCTCTTCGGGGAAGCCGACGCCGAATTGACCTTTCACAGGCAAGCCGCGCACCACCCGCGCCTCAAGCACATTGGTACGGCGCAGCATTTTTTCCCGCAGGATATTACGCTGATCCATGGTGCCGGTGAGCATCATGGTGTTGAGACTATCGAAATACAGCGTCGAGGTATCTTTGATCTGATCTTCGGCCAATTTAAGAATCGCTTCTTTCTGGCGAATTCCGGAATAAATCGTAACGGACCCAACCACCAGGATGAATATCATGGCTACGGTCAAATTAATCTTGGCGCGAACGGACAAACGATCGGCGAAGGGCAGTCGATTTACAATAGTTTGCATGGCTTAGTATCCTTTTTCATCCCACGGCCGAGCTGCGCCCTAGCTCGCGTAACGAACTGACTAAAAATTTCCTCTTCACATAACGACCCCAGACAGGATGGCCATACTCAAACATCATCGCCTTCCCTTGCGGGACCCTACTGCAAACGGATCACACCCAACGTGAACCCACTGCTATCAACGGCTAGTGAAATTAAAACTTTAACCGCACCCCGTCCCCGCCCATGTGACAGGCCCTCGCCCCCGTCTCACAGGCGAAACATCGCGACTGAACCACTTAAGAGACCAAGACTAGATAAATGCCATATTTTTATTGACCTTAAATAAAATCCTTGTTAAAACCTCACATGGAGTGAATCTATCAACTATAATTCTTAAGATTATTCAAAAAACGCACACAGTTTGGGTACTTGGCGGGTAGGTATGTCGAATCTACATAGAGCGGCGGCTCACTCGGTGGGTGCCGTGAGAGCGATTCATGCGCCAATACGGCGCGGAATCGCTATTAGCCAACGGTCCGGGAACAGGCGCGCGGGCAAACCCGGATTAAAGGGGCTGCCGCGATGAATACGCTCGTCAATCAAAACACTATCGAATTTACAGCCCCGAACTCGCACAAAACCGAGCCCTGGCGGCAGCCCCGTATCCTCGTTGTCAACGACCAACCCGATATTCTCCACCTGCTATCTAAAATCCTTCTCAACGCGGGATACACCCAGATAATAGAAGCAGGCGATGGCGTCGAAGCCGTGCGCCAGCTGCGCACCCACAGCATCGATCTGTTGATTACCGATGTACATATGCCCCAATTGGACGGCTGGCGCCTTGCCCGCATGGTGCGTACCGGATTGCTAGGCTGCCCCGCCACCACCCCCATCATCGTGGCCTCGGCCACCTTCGGTGAACACATTGCCGAAACAACCGCCCGCGAATTCGAGGTCAACCGCTTTTTCTCGCTGCCGCTGCAAAACCAGGAAAAATTAACATCGGCGGTACAAAGCCTGCTCACGGAGTCCAATAGCCCCCTCGAAAAACCGCGCTTATTAATCATTGAGGATGACAGCGACACCGCGATCCTCGCCGAACGCATGTTACGCAATCGATTCGACATTGAAACGGTTAGTGATGGCCAGCGGGGACTGGAAGCATGGCGTGAGCGGCGCCACAACCTCGTGCTGCTGGACGTCATGCTCCCCAAAATGAGCGGGCCGGATGTCCTGCGAAAAATACTCGAGGAAGACCCGCAACAAACCGTCATCATCATGACCGCCGATGGCGGGGTTGAACGCTGCGAGTCGCTGATGCTGGAAGGCGCCGTCGATTTCATCGCCAAACCTTTTCATGCCAATCAATTGCGCCAAATTTGCGAAATCGCGTTACGCCGCATCGATAGCTTGATCAGCAACCGCCAATTCCTAGAACGTAGTAATGCCCTCAAAACCGCGCAAAGCCACTATCATGAAATCGCGGACGCCCATCAACGGCTGCTCGACAACCTCAGCTCCGTGGTCTTCGAACTCGATACCAGCGGACATCTGCGTTTCCTCAACCGTTCCTGGGAACAGCTCAGTCACTACAAAATTCATGAAAGCCTTGGCCGCCCCCTCTATGATTTTCTCGCGCCCATGGACCGCAGCCAATGCCGCGCCTTCATTCGCGCCCTGGCCGCGGGCCGTAAACAGCACCATGAACAAGAATTGCGCCTACTGAGTAAGCGCGGCGAAATGGTATGGACCGAAATAACGCTGACCGTTAAGCAAAATACCGATGCCGGCGTCGAAGCCATTTTTGGCCACATCACCGATATTACTGAGCGCAAGCTGGCGATGGCGCAATTGGAACACTTGACGATTCATGACTCACTAACGGGCTTGTATAACCGGCGTTACTTTGAAATCAGCTTAGAACATATGGCCGCGGGCAGCGCCCGTTCCACGGTACGGCATGCGCTGCTATATATAGACCTGGATCATTTTCAAATGGTGAATGACGCCATCAGCCATCGCGAAGGCGACATCGTACTCAAGAAAATATCGGAGCTTCTCGCCTCACGTACCCGCGAGGCGGATCTGCTATGCCGCATCGGCGGCGATGAGTTCGCGATCCTGCTCACCCACACCGACGCCGAACAAGCGCTCGCTGTGGCCTACAGCCTCGTTGAAGTCATCAACAGCTTCCGCTACCGTCACGACGCTCTTGAGATAGCACTCGGCTGCAGCATTGGCATCAGCCTGCTCGACGGCGGTCAAACTTCCGGCGCCACGCACCTCGTGCAAGCGGACAGGGCGAGCTTCGTCGCGAAAAATCGCGGCCGCAATCTTGTACATATTTACGACCCCACGGACAAAGACAGCGACGAATTAAGGCAAAGCATTGATTGGGCCCACAGGGTAAGACAAGCCATCAATGAAGAACGCTTGGAACTCTATATTCAACCGATTCTCGAAGTTAGTAGCGGCAAAATAAACCACTACGAAGCCCTCTTACGGCTGCGCACGCGAGAACCCGTCGATATCATTTCACCGGGCACCTTCATCCCAGCCGTGGAAAAAGCCGGACAGATCCATATGCTCGACCGCTGGGTCATCAAGCGCGCCATCCAATTGCTGGCCAGCGAAAACTGGCTGTTGAAACTGGCGATCAATCTTTCAGGCCATGCCTTCGCCGACCCTGACCTGTTCGCCTACGTCGAACACGAGCTCAATAACCAAGGTGTGGACCCGCGGCGGATCATCTTCGAAATCACCGAAACCGCCAGCATCGCCAATATCGATAAAACCCAACGCATGATCGCGCAGCTACAAAGCCTGGGTTGCGATTTCGCCCTGGATGATTTCGGCACGGGCTTCTGTTCGTTCCATTATCTGCGTCACCTCCCGGCGGATTATCTGAAACTGGACGGTTCCTACATTAAGAACATCGCCGACAACGACCTCGATCTGGCCATGGTGCGGTCGATGAATGACATCGCCCATATCCTCGGTAAGAAAACCATCGCGGAGTGCGTGGAGACCCCCGCCATCCTGCATTGCCTGCAAAACCTGGGTGTTGACTACGTTCAGGGCCACAGCATCGGCCATGCATTGCCCTTCGAATTTTATTCCGCATAAAATTTAAGCTATCAAGTCCGTCGCTTGGTGCGGGCGCAACAAGGGAGGGACGCGCACCGGGTCCACCATTTCTTCTCACCGCAATTTGTTGCATGCGCCGCGACAGTCTATTATTGTACGTATCTGTGTCAGGGAGGAACGTTATGCCGTCAGTTACCCCTAGCGATGCTTCCAATAAAAATAAAGAAGCCCATGAGCCTTCCCCAACGCAGCCGCTACGTGCCGCGGATCTCATACTCCATTATTTACAGCAACTCGATATCGAATTCGTATTCGGTATTCCCGGCGGAGGCATTGAGCCTTTATACGATGCCCTAGCCCGCAGCCAACGGCGCGGCGGCCCCCGGCCGGTCATCGCCCGCCATGAAACCGGCGCGGCCTTCATGGCCGACGGTTATGCCCGCGAAACCGGTAAACTCGGCGTCTGTTGCGCCACCACCGGCCCCGGCGCCACCAATATGATCACCGGCATCGCCTCCGCGTTTCAGGATCAAATCCCGCTGCTGGCCATCACCGCCCAAACGCCATTGCGCACCTTCGGCCGCGGCGGAGTGCAAGAATCGAGCTGCACCGGCATTAACACCGTCGCCATGTATGAACACTGCACGCGCTATAACACCCTGGTCTCCCATGTCGAGCAGCTGGAACGTAAACTCATCACCGCCATTACCATCGCCATGCAAGCCCCGCAAGGGCCCGTGCATTTAAGCATCCCGCTGGATATCCTGCGTGAGCACGTGAGCATTGAACCGGAGCACAATTTAAAATCCTTGCTCTATCCCTCCTACGCGATCGACGATGGCGCCATCGACCAGCTGCATAACACCTTAGCCACGGCGCACAACGCCGTGTTCGTACTCGGCGCGGGGGCGGGTCATGCCGTGGGCACCATCCTCGAAATCGCCGTACTTCTAAACGCTAACGTCGTCACCACCCCGCACGCCAAAGGTTTGGTGAGCTCCTATCACCCCCAATACCGCGGCGTGTATGGACTCGCCGGCCATGCCACCGCGCACAACCTGCTCAAAAACCCCAGAGTGGACGCCGTGCTCGCCATCGGCACCGATCTAGATGAGCAGGCAACCAACAGCTGGGACAGCACCGCCCTCATGAGCAACAAAGTCACTTTCATCGACACCACCGCCCTGCATTTCTCTCGTTCACCCATGGCGCGCCAGCACATCAGCGGCAATCTGCGCAGCTTGTTCGATCGCCTCATCACCCGTTTGTACACCCACCGCAAGGAAGAAGAACCGGTGCTGTGGCAATTCGCCGAACACAACCGGCCGCGACAGTTCCCGGTCATCCAATTCGACCGCCGCGCGAACGAACGGAGACAGCCCCGCACCGGCACCAGCTCGAGCGTCACCCCTATTCGCCCCAAGGATAAACGCCACGAACACGAGCGCCGCGGCAGTCTCGCCATCCCGCAAACCGCCCGCCGCTTTCTGTTGCAAGACGAAGACAAGTACATCTCCGACACCCGCCCCATCAAACCCCAGCGGCTGATGTACGATCTATCCCGGCTCTTCCCGCCCACCACGCGCTTTCTCGCCGACATCGGCAACAGCTTTCTGTGGGTGATTCATTACTTGCACCCCTACGACCGGCGCATCATCGGTGACCGCTCACTCCCCACGGGCGTCATCCGCCTGGGCATGGGCTTCGCCTCCATGGGCTGGGCCATCGGCGCGGCGGTGGGCACCGCCCTCGCCGCCCCGGGCAATCCCGTGGTCTGCATCGCCGGTGACGGCGCCATCCTCATGAGCGGCCAAGAAATCAACACCGCGGTGCAGGAAAAATTATCCATCATCTTCGTCATCCTCAACGACGCCGCCTTCGGCACCGTCAAGCACGGCCAGCAGATGTCCGGCGCGGAACTCATCGCCCACGAACTGCCGCCGGTCGACTTCGTGACCTACGCGAAATCCATGGGCGCGAACGCCTACCGCATCGACTCCCCCGACGACATCGCGGCGTTGAACATCGGCGCCCTGTGCCGGCACCCCGGCCCCACGGTGCTCGACGTCCACATCGACCCCGACGAACTGCCGCCATTGGAAGAGCGCATCAAGATGCTCAAAGGCAAAGCGTAAGCACCGCGGCCGCCAGATGCATGGCTGATAAACGCGACATATTCAACACCCGGATTTGGGACGAAGTACCCGAAGCGGACAACCCCTTCGCCGCGGCGGCAAGTTTCTGCCATGGCTATGACGTCTACGGCGACCTTCTCGGCAAAGCCAGCTGGATAGAATATTTATACCTATTGTTTCTTGGTGAACGGCCCTCAAGCCAACAAGCCGCCTTGCTCGAAGGGCTCGCCGTTGCCCTCGCCAATCCCGGCATCCGCGATCACAGCGTCCATGCCGCCATGAATGGCGGCGTCGGCGGTTCCACCAGCGCCTCGTGTCTAATGGCGGCCTTGGCCGTCGGCGCGGGTCAGCTCGGCGGCGCGCATGAAATCTATCGCGCCATGGAATACTGGAACAGCTGCGGCCGCGACATCAAAACCTGGGAGCACCTGCTGCGCAATCCGCCCCAAGAAGAACGCATCGACATTTGGCTGCCCATGGAGCACGCGCCCGGCTTCGACCCCCACGGCGCCAGTTGCAGCACCCCCGTCCGCCAAACCTTGACGTACCTCAGCGCCCAAAGCCCCGGCCCGCACCTGCCTTGGTTATCAGCGCAGCGTGTTCTGCTCGAAAGCATCACCGGCTCCCCCCTGGCCATGAGCGGCGTCGCCGCCGCCGCGTTTCATGATCTCAAACTCAGCGCGGAACAGGGCGAGATGCTTTATTTACTGCTGCGCCTGCCCGGCGCGGCCGTCCACGCGCTGGAACAAAAAGACTACGGCTGGCGGCGCTTCCCCTTTTTCACAAATGCGCTCCACCTCGAAAACGACCCCGGCCCCGTTGTCGCGCCAGATAAAGAAACGAGTGACGCAAAATGAGCGGCCCGGAAAAACTACTCGAGACTGAAGGCCGCTGGTCCACCACCATGGGCGCCTCCTTCCCCGGCGAGCGCGTGGTATTCCGCGGCAAAGACCTCTTCCACGACCTAGGCTCGCTCTCGTGGATGCAGCTTTATTTATACGGCATCACCGGCCGCATCTTCGGCGAGCATCAAAGCAAACTATTCGAAGGCATCTGGGTGCTCTCGACCAGCTACCCCGACCCGCGTCTGTGGAACAACCGCATAGCCTCACTCGCCGGCACCGCCCGCAGCACCGGCAGTCTAGGCGTCAGCGCCGCCATGGCCGTATCCGATGCCAGCATATATGGAGGACGACCAGAAATTAGGGCCATGAATTTTCTCCTGCGCGCGCAAAAATCACTGGACGCGGGAAAAACGCTCGTCGACATCATCGAAAGCGAGCTGGCGAAATACAGAAACATCTATGGCTATGGCCGCCCCATCATCAACGTCGACGAACGCATAGGCCCGCTGCACACCATGGCCAAGGAACTGGGATTGGCGGACGGGCCTTATGTCAAGCTCGCCTTTACCATCGAAGAGACGCTGCTTGCCAACCGCTGGCGCATGCACATGAACGTAGCCTCGCTGATCGCCGCAATAGCAGCGGATCAGGACCTTACGGAACGGCAATTTTATCTGTATATGCTGCCAACGTTTATCGGGGGTATTGTTCCCTGTTTCAGCGAAGCGAACGAACGCGGTGAAGGTACTTTTTTACCGATCCGGTGTGATCAGCTCGCTTACGCGGGTCCAGGCAAACGGCAATGGTAATAAATGGCGCAACAATCAAAAAAAACAACTCAAAGAAGGTCGCATCCATGAAGCTATCACAGCTCACCATCTACCTCTTCGTTACAGTGACTGGCGCTTCTTTAGCGCATGCCGCATCGCCATTCTCCGATGAAAGTGAATTTGCCCTCACTTACGGCGACGAGGAAATGCTCAGCATAGCGACGGGGGCGGCGCAACCCATCGCCCGCGCGCCCGCTGTCGCCAGCGTAATCACGGCCGCGCAGATAAAAGAGATAGGCGCCACGGATCTTGACCAGATATTGGAAACAATACCGGGACTGCATGTATCCAGATCAAATAGGCTGTATAACCCGGCGTATGTCATACGAGGCATCTACTCGGAAACCAATCCTCAAACATTGGTATTAGTTAATGGTATCGCCATCACTAATATTTTTTCAGGCGATCGGAGCCAAGTCTGGGGCGGCATGCCAGTCAATAATATCGCCCGCATAGAAGTGATACGCGGTCCGGGCTCCGCCATTTATGGCGCGGACGCCTTCTCCGGCGTCATCAACATCATCACCAAAGACGCGCAAGACATCGATGGCACCGAGGCCGGCGCACGCGTCGGCTCCTTCGAGTCAAAAGATATCTGGCTCCAATACGGTGGCGAGCACAACGGCTTGAGCACCGCCTTCTCCCTTGAATATGGGACAACGGACGGGCAGCGGGAGACGATTCAAGCGGACGCCCAAAGCGGGCTGGACGCGTTATTCAGCACCAGCGCCTCGCTCGCGCCCGGCCCGGTGAATCTCGGACGCAAATATTTGGATACCCGCGTTGATGCGGGCTGGAACAATTGGCGGCTGCGCGCGGGTTATCAAGGCCGCCGCGATGTCGGGACCGGCGCGGGCGTGGCGCAAGCGCTCGACCCCGCGGGCAGCAATGAAAGTGACCGCTACAACGCCGATCTCTCCTATCATTTCGCGGATGTGGAGGATTGGGACACCACCGTCGAGTTAAGCCATTTCAATAGCAGCGCCCGTTCCGATCTCGTCTTGTTCCCGCCCGGCACCTTCGCCGGTGCCTTTCCGGACGGCCTCATCGGCAACCCCGACGTCTATGAACGTCATACCCGTTTGGGCATTTCCAGCTTCTACACCGGCTGGGAACGGCATCGCCTGCGTCTCGGCGCGGGCCACAACCACAGCGATCTCTACAAGGTCAAGGAAACGCATAATTTCTTTTTCGCCCCCGGCGGCATCCCCGTCCCGCTCGGCGGCGTCGTCGACGTCAGTGACGCGGCGGCCTTCGTGCGGGAAGAAACGCGTCAAGTCAATTATGTCTTCGTTCAGGATGAATGGTCGTTCGCGCGTGACTGGAGCCTCACCGCGGGCCTGCGTTATGACAATTATTCAGACTTCGGCGACACGGTGAACCCGCGCGCCGCCATCGTCTGGCAAACGGCCTTCGATCTGACTACCAAACTATTATACGGCCGCGCCTTCCGTGCGCCGTCCTTCGCCGAGCTCTATAACATCAATAATCCCGTCGCGCTGGGAAATCCTGATCTCAATCCAGAAACGATCGACACCATTGAATTAGCATTTGATTACCAGCTGTCAGGCAAGGCGCGCACCGGCCTCAATCTTTTCCATTATAAAATGCAAGATATTATTCGGCCCATCAATGACCCGGCACCCGCGACAACGGTAACGGCGCAAAATACGGGAAACCAATCCGGCTACGGCTTGGAGTGGGAACTCAGCGCCAACATCAGCAACACAACCCGCTTGATCGCCAATTATGCATTGCAACGTTCGGAGGACGAGAACACTGACTCAGATGCGGGCAATGCCCCGCATCATCAAATCTATCTGCGCGTCAACTGGCAAGCACTCGACAATTGGACATTCAGCCCGCAAGTGACCTGGATCGGTGAACGGCAACGGGTCTTCGGTGACGCGCGGCCGCCAGTCGCTGATTACACCACCGTGGACATTACCGTGCGCCGCACCCGCACATTCGGTAATTTCGAATTCGCCGCCTCAATCCGCAATCTCTTCGATGAGGCCGGATATGAACCCAGCCTAAGCCCGGGCCAGATACCACAAGACTTGCCCATGCCAGGACGCAGCCTCTATATCGAGGGGAGCTATTTTCTATAATTTAGAGAAGCCCTGATTCATTGCGTGATACATAAATCGCAAGCTCCGTTCCCCTGTGAAGGCATGGGGATGAACGGCTGGCCGGCACAAGACTATACACCCCCCTCTTAACCCCAAGCCCGCGGAAGAGAGCGAAGGCGAAATCGCTTGCGCTGAATTATCCTCGCATCCAATTCAAAGATACCCAGACCGGCGCTCGTAAAAACTCAGTCCAGCGCAGGCGCGTCCGCATCACGCCGTTGACGCCCAACCGCGTGAGCGTCTTTAACCGGAAGCGGAATCCGCACGGAGAAGGTCGACCCTTGTTGAGGCACGCTTTTCAAAGAAATATTCGCCCCCAGCAGATGGCATAATCTCTGGGTGATGCTCAAACCCAAACCAGTCCCGCCGTATTCACGCGTGGTACTCATGTCCGCCTGCCTGAACTCCTCGAATATCCGCGCCTGCTGTTGTTCGGATATACCTATACCCGTATCGGACACATCGAGATCAAGTTGCTCCTTACTTACGTTCACCACCACATCGATACGGCCGTGCTTGGTAAACTTCACGGCGTTACTAAGCAAGTTCAGCACTATTTGCCGGAGCTTCTGCCCATCCATCATCACCGTTTTCTGCTCACCATCAACCCGCACCGTTAATTGATTGTCATTTTTCTTCACGAGTATCCTTACGGTATCAACCGCCTCAAAAATCAATTCTTTTATATCGGTGGGCTCAAGCCAAATATCCATATGGCCTGCCTCGATCTTCGCAAGGTCCAATATGGTATTTATCATCGCCAGCAGATGATTCGCCGCGGCATGGACACGGCGCAAGTCGGTTACCACCGCGTCATTACCCTCAATCTCCATCTCCTCAATCACCATCTCGGTATATCCAATGATGGCATTCAAAGGGGTGCGGAGCTCATGACTCATATTCGCGAGAAATTCAGACTTGTGCCGGCTGGCCAGCAGCGCTTGATCGCGCGCCGCCACCAACTCTTGGGTACGTGATGACACCAAGGATTCAAGATTATCGTTTTGCTCCCGCAGCTGGCGATCCCTTTGCTCCAGCGCCGTAATCATTTTGTTGAATACTTCGGCGATAGTCCTCACCTCAGCCGGGCCTTCAACGACTGACCGCGAATGCGCCTCCCCTTCCCCCGCTTTTCTCATAATCACCGCGAGGGCCTGTAAAGGCGAAGTAGCGCGATTAACTATAACGCGCAACAAAAAGACCAAGACCGCGGCGAAGATTAAAGCAACGATGATATTATTAATGAAAATAGTCGCCTGGGCCTTGAGTAATTCAGCCTTACTGAGCGCGACATGCACGAATCCCAGCTGTTCAACAAGTGGATCTCGCAAACGAAATTGCGACTCCACCCCTTCCGCCGCATCTTGCCGCGAATACACTGGCGCGACGAAATGAAATGAGGAGTTGGTTTCTTCCAACAATAATGCCCTGTCATCACCGGAAATCACGGATAGAATATCTGACGAAGGCGTCCAATCCACCTTCTCGCCTTGCGCAAGCAAAATCATGTTCTCCATATTATAAATGGATACATAGCGAATATTCGGGAAGGCAAGGGTGGCCTTAACCGCATCCGCGGCATTTTCTTTGGAAGAAAATAACAGCGCCAGCACACTTTGCGCGGCGAAATTATCCGCTATCTGCTCACCTTCTTGAACCAGCAAGCCGCGTATATTTTGACTCTGCAAAAACGCGGTCGCCATCGACGCCAACAAAGCCAAACACGCCACGCCAATGGACACGGTATACAGTAGTTGTTTCCGGAAACTCCACGATGGCGGCAAGATACGATCGAGGACGCTCATCCGCACAACCTAAGGCGAAGGAAAAGTAAGCGTAGAATCACGCTGCATTTCGATAGGAATCGTCAGCCCCAAATGATCGGCGCTGCGCGTGTTCACCGCGGCTTGTAAATCAGTGAGCGGCATAATGGTAAACTTTGGCTCACCCCCACCATTCAATATAGTCTTAGCAAGTTTAGCCAAACTTACGCCCATTGCCTTATTGTCCGGAAACAAGGAAAAGAGCGCCCCTCGCTTCACATGGCCCGGGTTGGTGGAAAACACCGCAATATTTTTATCCCACGCACCCTTCAAAATTAGAGGCAATATCACCCTATCCTCCACCGTAGTCGGATCGGGAAGCAACCAAATGGCATCCGCCGATTGACGGCTATTCGCGATAATGTCCCTATACACCCGCACCGCGCCTTTGCTGTCTTGGACCGGGTACGCGGCCAGCTTGAGTCCGTGGCGCTTGGCCGCGCTTTGCCCCAAGCTGACCAACCATTGACTATTGGCGCGGTTGTACACCACGTTGACGTTTTTAATCTCGGGTGAAAGCACCTTGAGCGTAGAGAACAATAAATCAGGATCGGCAGCGAGACTGATGCCAAACACACCAGGGCTCACGTCACCCGGCGCGATAATCAACGCGCCCACGACGATCGGCTTATTTAACTTTAAATCTTGCGCGGCGGCGAACCCCCCGCGCCCGAGCGCGATTATTACCTCAGGGTCTCCGCGCACCAAGACCTCCCGCAGTGCATCACGGTCGTAACTGTCCCCGATCGCGTAGCTATTGACCTCGCGCGCCGCCTCTTGTTGGATCCCATCGAGAATCGTGGTAATCACTTCCCGGTATGGCTCGCGCATATCGGGATACAACACGGCAATGGAACCTTCAGCGGCCTGCGAAACGGAAAAAAACGGCATCCCAAGCAAACAAATGCCCGCCGACACCACTATCCGTACTAACGAAATAAAGGTCATTCGCTGTCTGTAATTTTAGGCGGGATCATCCCTGTTGAATTCTCAATCATCACGGCTTGAGAACAGTGGTGATTGTAGGGCTTTAGCTGCAGCAACACAATTTGTAGAGAGGCGGATTCCTTGAATTCGGCTCTCAAACTAATCACAAACATCGGCATCAGGCTAGAGAACGGGGCGACGATTCATGCCGCCCCTGCCACGTCGGCCCACGAGCGTCAGTGCAGCGTCTTATTCACCACTGCCACACCCAGAGCCGCTTCGACCTTCGGCACCTCGGCAATGACGCGAGGGGGAGTCTGGCGTTTCTTCAGGTTATAAGCTGTATCTTCAGTGACCTCAAGCAGCCTTAACTGCAAATCGTCGTCTTGATGGTATTTACGCCGCTGACTCATAACTGTCTCCCCATTGAGGTTGATCCGGAGAAGCGCGGCAGGCGGGGTTTTGGAAACCGTTGCCACTCAATCTAGGTATCGGCATCGCTGACTAGGGCCTTTAATATTTCAGACCCTCATCACCGTAGCACAAACCCAAAAAGCGGATAAAACCCATAGCGCTCAATCACAAACTAGTTTCACCACGATCACACGCTACATTGCTTTCAGATCAGCGGGCGCGCACCATTAAAGTGCGGCTCTGGCCCGTATTCTTAAACAAAAAGCCAGCCACTCCCCCAGAAACTGGTTTACCCGCCGCTTTTCATGGGGCTGAAACATCCGGGGATTGGGGTAGGGATAGAGCGGTTTAAAATGCCCCGCGCTTTGATAGGACAGGACTTCGGCGACACGCGCATCGCGGTAAATTCGTATTTTCATGTATACGGCACGCACATAACGCGCATCGGCGTCCATCACGTGTGATAGAGAAATCGTCGTTGTGTATGGACTGCGATCCAGCAGCTTCACCTTCAGAGGCGGCACCCCTTCCCCACACAACACCACCCCATCCTCGATCGTATCGAGTCCAGGCAGCAAGGCCATCAGCCGGGAGAAGTTCTCCTCATAGATGACAAGTGGATTTTGTGCTACATACGTCACACTCAGCCCTTCACTTTAACAACGCTTTCTTTGCCGATCATAACATCCACGGCGCAAACCGCATGTCTTGAATCTCATGCCCTATTTTGTTATCGACTTTCCCTGCCACGGGGTTTAATCGGAGGCGCCGGGCTTGGAAATGCCTGGCTTCATGAAGGGCCGCAGCAGATCCATCGGCAATGGGAAAATGATCGTGGAATTTTTCTCCCCCGCGATGGCGGTGAGTGTCTGCAAATAACGCAGTTGCAAGGCCTCCGGATTACCGGCCAGAATCGCCCCCGCCTCCAGCAGCTTCTTTGAAGCCTGCAACTCACCTTCCGCGTGGATCACCTTGGCGCGGCGATCACGCTCCGCTTCGGCTTGACGCGCGATCGCGCGGATCATGTTCTCATTCAAATCTACGTGTTTGATCTCAACGTTGGCGACCTTGATGCCCCAGGCATCGGTCTGTTCATCGAGAATGCGTTGAATGTCCTCATTGAGTTTGTCCCGGCTGGACAACATCTCATCCAAATCATGCTGGCCGAGTACGGAACGCAAAGTAGTCTGCGCCAATTGACTGGTGGCCGCTTCAAAATTTTCCACTTGAATGATCGCCCGTTGCGAATCGATTACGCGGTAATACACCACGGCATTGACCTTCACTGACACATTATCGCGGGAAATCACATCTTGGCTCGGCACATCCATCACAATGGTACGCAAATCCACCTTGACCATTTGCTGCAGCACGGGGATGACGATAATCAGCCCCGGACCTTTCACCTTCCAAAACCGCCCCAGCATGAACACCACGCCACGCTGATATTCCCGCAGCACCCGAAACGCGCTGGCCAACACGGCCACAATCACTCCGGCCAAAACTAGAAACGCATATGACGTCACCATAATTTATTCCTCCGTTCGCTCTGTTTCATCGGCCGGCTCCACCCGCAACGTCAAACCCTCCATGGCCACCACGCGCACGCGTTGCCCCTGATGCAAGGGCCGCTCCGAAGAAGCCGCCCAGCGCTCACCGTGAATATGCACCGGACCCTTGCTCTCGAAATCGGCCAGCGCCGTGCCCACGCTGCCCACCATTTCTTCCTGGCCGCTGACCACCGGCCTGCGCCGCGCCTTCAGCGCCATCTGCACCACGAACACGAGAAAAAAGACACTCACGAGGGCGAATGCGGCGATGACTGGCAGGGAGATGCCGTATCCCGGCACATCGGTTTCCAGCAGAATGATGGAGCCGATCACGAAGGCGATCACGCCGCCGATGCCCAGCGCGCCGAAACTCGGCAACACCGCCTCGCCAATCATGAAGCCAACGCCGAGAATAATCAGCCCCAGACCGGCATAGTTGATCGGCAAGACTTGAAACGCGAACAAGGCGAGCAGCAACGCGATGGCGCCCGCCACCCCGGGCAGAATCATCCCCGGGTTCGCGAATTCGTAAATCAAGCCATAGATGCCGAGCAGCATCAACACATAGGCGATGGTGGGATCGGTAATCACCGCGAGTAATTGCGAACGCCAATCGGGCTCGACATACTCCACCGTCATATCCGCCGTGGCGACGCGCGTTTGCGCGCCCGCCACGCTCACCGGCCGCTCATTAATCTGCGCCAGCAAATCATCCACGTCATCGGCGACTATGTCGATCACACCCAAACGCAAGGCGTCATCCGCCCCCAGACTGGCGGCCTCGCGCACCGCCTTCTCCGCCCACTCCGCGTTACGGCCGCGCATCTGCGCCAAAGATTGAATATAGGCCACCGCATCATTGACGATTTTCTTCGTCATCGCATCATCGCCGTGCGCGGGCGGCGCCGCGGGCTTGCCGTCCTGCTCACCCGCGGCGGGGCTGATGGGCGTGGCGATCTGTACCGGCGTCGCCGCGCCGAGATTCGTGCCCGGCGCCATCGCCGCGTAATGCGCGGCGTACAAAATATACGTGCCGGCGCTGGCGGCGCGCGCACCCGGCGGCGCCACATACACCGCCACCGGCACCGGCGAGGCGATGATATCTTGAATGATCTCGCGCATGGATAAATCCAAACCGCCGGGGGTATCGATTTGCAGAATGACTAAATCCACGCCCTTGGCGGCGGCCTGTTTGAGATTGCGCTGCAGATAATCGTCAGTCGCGGGTCCGATAACACCCGTCACCTTCAGCAGCACGGCTTGACCCGCTTGCTGCCCCTGTGAAGCCAGCGGCAAACAAAAGAGCAAACAAGACAGCAATGTGAGTAGTCGTCGCATGTGGCACGTCTCCATCGACTTCGATGATATATCACGAGCGTCACAACTTGCCTACTAATTCAGCGCCACATTCTCTCTCCGTTGTGAAGTGCGGCCGAACTTGCTAAATTCAGCCTGCTATATTGTGACGTCAAGGCCGAAATAGAGTTCTATGAACGACCCGCAGACCAAGCCGCCTCCCGCGAAACCGCCGGGCGCCGCCGCCATCATCTTAATCAGCGTCGCCGTGTTATCGATAATGCTGGGTATCTACCAGTGGTATGAGTTATACCAATTGCGCACCAGCGGCAGCACGCCCCTTTGCGCCTTGTCGGAAAACCTCGACTGCGGCGCGGTATGGACTTCACCGCTCGCCACCGCCGCGCACAGCTACACCGGCCTGCCTTTTGCCGCTTGGGGCGTAGCCTGGGGCGCTATCGTGCTGATCCTCGGCATTGAATTAAAGATGCGGCAGCAACGCGAAAAACCCGTGGCGGAAACCATGCTCGCACTGCGGCTCACCACCGGCGCGGGCGCCCTGCTCTCCATCGCCCTCTTGATCTACAGCATCACCCTCGGCGTATTCTGCCCCACTTGCGTGTTGTTCTATGCCTTCGTCGCCACGGCCGCCTACACCGCCTTCGCGCGGCTGCGCCCGCTGGAGCAAAACTGGTCGCGCGCCACCCTCCACGGCGTGGGTTTGCTCCTCATCGTCGTGGCCGCGCTGTTATATCCTGGCCTGCAAACCCCGAAACAAGATTTGGTATCGGCCTCCCTCGCCAAGATCGCCGGCTCGCCCGCCACCCGGCAAAACGTCGACCTCTCGCAAGACCCGCTCGCCAATTTTCTGCAAACCCTTTCACCGCCGGCGCTGCAAGCCGTCAGTGACGCCCGCGCCCTTTACCGCACCGCGCCTTTTATCGAACGGCCGGTGGACATCAGCCGCATTGTCTACGGCAACCCGCGCGCGCCCGTGCATCTGATCGACTGGGTGGATATCCGCTGCCCTCATTGCCGCGACCTCGATGCGGCCTTGAACGAAATCCGCAACGTCACGCCTACCACCAGCTGGACCGAAGAGTCACGGCACTTCCCTTTGGACAGCGAGTGTAACGGCAATGTCTCGCGCAGCGATGGCGGCGGCGTGGCCTGCTTGAGCGCGAAACTCCTCATCTGTCTGGCGGGCTCGCCCAAAGGCCACATCGTGCGCGGCGCCCTCTTCGAGGCGCAGCGCAAGCTCAGCAAAGAACACGTATGGGACATCGCCGCGCAAAACCAAGAGCAGCGCGCCTCCCTGGAAAAATGCGTCGCCTCGCCGGACACCGCCTCCACCTTACGCCGCGATATCGACTTCGCCGTTCAGCATCGGATCGAAGGCACGCCGCTGGTGGCCATCAACGGCCGCCAAGCGCCCGCCTTCCCGCCCTTTATCTACAGCATGATTATCGCCGCTGGCGACAGTAACGCCGCGGGCTTCAGCATACTGCCTCCGCCACGGCCGGAAGTCTTGGCTCAATAAATCAGCATGGTCCATCCGCCACAAAACAGTTGCGCCGCGCCGCGGGAAGATCACGCCCTCAGCGTGACGGAGGCGCAACAGCGCATACTGGATATCATCACCCCCGTAAGCGAACGCGAAACCGTCACGCTGCACGATAGCCTCGGCCGCATCAGCGCCCACGCCATCCGTGCGCCGCTCAAGGTGCCGCCCTATGACAACTCGGCAATGGACGGCTACGCCCTGCGTGGCGGCGACCTGCCCGCCGAAGATCAACGCGAACTGCGGGTGACCGGCACCGCCATGGCGGGCGCGCCCTTCACGGGCAGGGTCAAGAGCGGCGAATGCGTCCGCATCATGACGGGCGGTCTCATCCCCGAGGGCTGCGACACGGTCGTGATGCAAGAAAAAGTCGTACGCCGTGATGACAGCATCGTCATCGGCCCCGGCCACACGCCCGGCGAACATGTGCGCCATGCCGGCGAAGACATCGCGCAGCACGACAGCGTCATCGCCGCGGGTAAGCGTTTGGGTCCAGCCGACCTCGGCGTACTCGCCTCGCTGGGCTTCGTACAGTGTGAGGTGCTGCGCCGTCCGCGTGTGGCGTTTTTTTCCACCGGTGATGAACTGCGTCCCGTGGGCGAACCCCTCGCCAGCGGCTGCCACTACGACAGCAACCGCTACACCCTCTACGGTCTGCTCCAGCAATTGGGCGTCAGCGTCATCGACCTCGGCATCGTCCCCGATCAGCGCGACGCCCTGCGCGAAACCTTGCTGCGCGCGGCGGCGCAGGCCGACATCGTCATCACCAGCGGCGGCGTCTCGGTGGGCGAGGCCGACTTCGTGCGCGATAGCCTGGGTGCCGTGGGCGAAATCCACTTCTGGCGCGTCGGCATGAAACCAGGCCGCCCGTTCGCCTTCGGCCGCATCAACCAAGCCTGGTTCTTCGGCCTGCCTGGCAACCCCGTATCCGCCATGGTCGCCTTCCTGCAATTCGTGCAACCCGCCCTGCGCCGCTTAATGGGCGAACACCGCACTCAGGCTTATCACCTCAACGTGCCCTGCGCCACTGCGCTCAAAAAATCACCGGGAAGAACGGAATTTCAACGCGGCATTTTGCAAACGGATGCTAGCGGCCGCAGCGTGGTACGTAGCACCGGCGCGCAAGGTTCCGCCATCTTAAGTTCCATGAGCAAGGCAAATTGCTTCATCGTCCTGCCCGCCGACTGCGGCGACCTGCCCGCCGGCAGTCTCGTGGACGTGCAACTGTTCACCTTATTGTAAGCCGCGTTTATTCCGCGGCGTGCGCGCCGACAACGTAATCTTTCACCGCCGGGCGTCACGATCACTCGCAGCCGCAGGGATGCCCGCGCAAAGAAAACACAGGGCATCGCGTCATGGCCGGCAGCGGCAGCCGCGGCGGCGGAGTGAAGTTATCGCCGCGATGTTTCGCCCGCATCCAGCAGCAGCATGCCGCAAACCTCGCCGCGTTCACCGCAGCGCTCGCGCGCATTCCGTACGTCCTCCGCCTAGGATGCGCGCACGGCATGCGTCATAACTTGCCCCGTTGACGATGACCGCAGCGGCGGCTATCAATTGATGCCTATCTCAACGGCGACGCCGGAACCCTGTCCGCGCAAGCGCAAGCGGGCCTGCGGAAATTCATGGACACCGGCTGCAGCGCCTGCCACAACGGCGCGGGTGTGGGCGGCGGCCTATTTCAGAAATTCGGCGTGATAGAAGATTACTGGAAGGCGACCGGCAGCAACGACATCGACAAGGGCCGCTTCGATGTCACCAAGAATCCCGGCGACATGTATGTCTTCAAAATCCCGGCCCTGCGCAACGTCGCCATGACCCCGCCCTATTTTCACGACGGCTCGGCGCCAATTCTGCCGCAAGCCGTGCGCGTCATGGCCCAGGTGCAACTCGGCAAACGCTTGAACGATGAAGATGTGGACGATATCGTCGCCTTCTTGCACAGCCTCACCGGCCCCTTGTCCAAAGAGATCCTCAGCGCGCCGCCATTACCCGCGGCCGCGTTCACGCAAAGCGAGTAATTGGCGGGCATAATCCTAAGCCTCACTGTGGTTGCGCGTCGTTGCAAACCGCGCTAGGAGCCTGTCGGACTTGGGCGATCGTCGCGAGCAAGGTGGGAGGGCGATGTCAGTCCCAAGTCCGACAGACTCCTAGCCCTCGTTCTTCCGCGGGCTTTTTTCTTGGCGCTTAGCGACCGCTGATTGGTATTTTTTCCGCACCTTCCGTTCCAAGGTCCGCACCAGCACTTTGCGCTCAGCGGCCTCTTGTTGTTTGATGGCCTTGGCCTGTTCGCGGGCGGATTTGCGTTCGCTACGCAATGCTTGAGTAGCCGCGCGCAGGGCGGCGGCGAGTTCCTTCAATTTATTGCGCAGGCTCCGTTCCTTTCGCTTCGCTTGCTGCTCTATTTCCTTGGCCTTGGCCCGCGCCGCGTGTTCACGTTTACGTGCGTTCTCCATCGCCTGGCGCAGCTTGGCCTTGGCCGCGCGGTCACCCATGACGATGGCCTGCACCCCGCTCTTTTTGGCGGACGGCCGAGTGGATTTTCCGGTGCTGGCACGGGCTTTGGCGCCCTCCTTCTTTTTGGATTCGTTCATACCCGCCTTTCTCGTCACGCGAAAATAACGGCCATTAAACCACAGGCGCCGGGCGTGGAACACGGCGCGGAATCAGCGGCTGCACCGCGCCGCCGGCGCGCGTATGCTATCAGCGCAGGGGCACACTCCGGTAAACGGCATGAGCGGCAGGGACGGCGAACAAGGCGGTTATTGGGAGCACTTCCCGCATGAGGCGGACATGGGCGTGCGCGGTGTCGGCCCGAGTTTGGCGCAGGCCTACGCGCAGGCGGCGCTGGCGCTCACCGCGGTGATCTGCGACCCGGCGACGGTGCAGCCGCGCGAGACGGTGCGGATCGAACTCGACGAGGCCGATCCCGAATTGCTGCTGGTGGATTTTCTCAACGCGCTAATCTTCGAGATGGCGACCCGCAATATGCTCTTCAAGCGTTTCGATCTGAGCGTGCATGAGGGCCATCTCCGCGCCAGCATGAGTGGCGAGACGATCGACGCCGCGCGCCATCAACCCCGCGTCGAGGTGAAAGGCGCCACCTACACCGAGCTCGCCGTGCACCGCAGCGGCGGCGGCTGGCTGGCGCAGTGCGTCGTGGATGTGTGACTGGCGCGCAGGTAGAACAATACACTGAACCCGGCTTAACTCACCGCGGCCGTCACGCGCCGCGCCCACCCTGCATAAAGGGAGACGCACATGGACCGAGCGCAATTCACCCGGCTTGACGAGAACGCCTGGCAGGTGGCGCCCCGCGGCGCGATGCGGGTGCCCGCCGTCATCTACGCCAGCGCCGCGCTGATCGACGGCATGGATCAAAAAGTCTTCGAGCAGATCACCCATGTCGCCACCCTCCCCGGCATCGTGCAAGCCGCCTATGCCATGCCGGATGCGCATTGGGGCTACGGTTTTCCCATCGGCGGCGTAGCCGCCTTCGATGCCGAAGCAGGCGGGGTGATCTCCGCCGGCGGCGTGGGCTTCGACATCTCCTGCGGCGTGCGCAGTCTGCTCACCGGCCTGAGCCGCGACGACATCCTGCCCGTGCAAAAAGAATTGGCCGAGCTGCTCTACTACGCCATTCCCGCCGGCCTCGGCAGCACCGGCGCCATCCGCCTCTCGGGCAAGGAGATGGATGCCATGCTGCGCGGCGGCGCGCGTTGGGCGGTGGAACAGGGTTACGGCGAGGAAGACGATTTACAGCGCGTCGAAGAACGGGGCTGCATGGCCGGCGCCCGCGCCGAGGCGGTGTCGGAACAGGCCAAAAAACGTCAGCGCGACGAGATGGGCACCCTGGGTTCGGGCAATCATTATCTGGAAGTGCAGCAGCTCACCGAGGTGTACGACGCAACGCTGGCGCAAGACTTCGGCCTCGAGCCCGGCGCCATCGTGGTGAGCATCCACTGCGGTTCACGCGGGCTGGGGCATCAGATCGGCACCGAGTTTCTCAAGCGCATGCTGGTCGCCGCCAAGGGCTACGGCATCAGCCTGCCCGACCGCGAGCTGGCCTGCGCGCCGCTGCGCTCGCCGCTGGGCGAAGATTATTTAGGCGCCATGCGCGCCGGCATCAACTGCGCCCTCGCCAACCGCCAGATCCTCACCCATCTCACCCGCCGCGCCTTCGCGGAAATCTTGCCGCAGGCGCATCTGCGCCTGCTCTACGATGTCTCGCACAACACCTGCAAACTGGAAGAGCACGAGGTCGGCGGCGCGCGGCGGCGCCTGTTCGTCCACCGCAAAGGCGCCACCCGCGCCTACGGACCCGGCCACCCCGAGCTGCCCGAGGCCTTGCGCGCCAGCGGCCAGCCGGTGCTGATCGGCGGCACCATGGGCACGGCCTCGTATATTTTGGCGGGTACCGCCGAAGGCGAGGCCAAATCCTTCTCCTCCGCCTGCCACGGCGCGGGCCGCGCCATGAGCCGCCATCAGGCCGGCCGCCAGTGGCGCGGCCGCGCGCTGGTGGATGAACTGGCCGCGCGCGGCATCCTCATCCGCAGTCCCTCGCTGCACGGCGTGGCCGAGGAGGCGCCGGGCGCTTACAAAGACGTGAGCGCGGTGGTGGAGGCCTCGCACCAGGCCGGGCTGGCGCGCAAGGTGGCGCGGCTGGAACCGCTGATCGTCATCAAGGGTTGAGACCCGCATGCCGGTCCACAATGCCGAGATCGCCGCCCTCTTCGAAGAGATCGCCGGGCTCTTGGAGATTCAAGGCGAGAACCCCTTCCGCATCCGCGCCTACCGCAACGCCGCGCGCAGCGTCGGCGACTTGGGCACGGAACTCGCCGAACTGCACGCGCGCGGCACCGACCTCACCCGCCTGCCCGGCATCGGCAAAGACCTCGCCGCGCAAATCGAAGCGATACTCGCCAGCGGCGCCAGCACCAAACTGCGCGCCTTGCGCAAGCGCAGTCCCGCCGGCGTCACCGCCCTGCTGGCCGTGCCTGGCCTCGGACCAAAACGCGTCAAGGCCCTGGCCGGGCAGCTGGGCATCCACACCCTCAAGCAATTGGAACGCGCCGCCGCCTCCGGCAAGATTCGCGCGCTGCCCGGCTTCGGCGCCAAGACCGAAGAGCGCATCCGCCTCGCCGTGCAAGCGCGCCAGGGCGAGGGCCCGCGCCTGCCGCTCGCCAGCGCCGATCAATACGCCCAGGCCCTGCTCGCGTATCTGCGCCAGACCCCCGGCGTACAACAAGTGGAGATGGCCGGCAGTTACCGCCGCGCCAAAGAGACCGTCGGCGATCTCGACATCTTGCTCAGCGCCGAGAGCGGCAGCGAGGTGATGACCCGCTTCACCCGCTATGACGAAGTGCAAAAAGTGCTATCCCAAGGCCCCGCCCGTGCCAGCGTCATCCTGCGCGGCGGCCTGCAAGTCGATCTGCGGCGCGTGGCCGCAAACAGCTTCGGCGCCGCGCTGCAATACTTCACCGGCAGCAAGGCGCACAACATCGCCGTGCGCCGTCTGGCGCGGCAGCGCGGCCTCAAGCTCAACGAATACGGTGTATTCAAAGGCGGACGGCGCGTGGCGGGCGAGACCGAGGCGTCGGTGTACCGCGCGCTCGGCCTGCCGCCGATCGCGCCGGAGCTGCGGGAAAACCGCGGCGAGATCGCCGCGGCGCAGGCCGGCCGCCTGCCGCGCCTGATCGAATTCGAGGACATCAAAGGCGACCTGCACAGCCACACCCGCGCCACCGACGGCCGCCTCAGTCTCAAAGAGTTGGCGCTGGCCGCCAAGCAATTCGGCCTGCGCTACCTGGCCATCACCGACCATACCCGGCACCTGACCGTGGCCAAGGGACTGGACGCCGCGCGGCTGGCGCGTCAAGGCGAGGAAATCGACCGCCTTAATGCGGAGCTGACGGGCATCACCCTGCTCAAGGGCATCGAAGTGGATATCTTGGAAGACGGCCGCCTCGACCTGCCGGACGCGGCGCTGGCGCCGCTGGACATCATCGTGGGCGCGGTGCACGGCGGCTTCAATCTCTCAGCGAAAAAACAGACCGAACGCCTCATCCGCGCCATGAACGCCGCGCATTTCACCGTGCTCGCCCACCCCAGCGGCCGTCTGCTGGGCAGGCGTGAGGCCTATCAAGTGGACATGGAACGCGTCATCCGCGAGGCCGGCCGGCGCGGCTGTTTTCTCGAACTCAACGCCCAGCCGCAGCGGCTAGATCTCAACGACGTCTACTGCAAACTGGCCAAAAGCGAAGGCGTATTGATCAGCCTCGCCTCCGATGCCCACCGCGCCCAAGACTTCGAGCATCTGCGGCGGGGCATAGGACAGGCGCGGCGCGGCTGGCTGGAGGCGGACGATGTGGTGAACACCCGTCCTCTGCGCCAGCTCCGCGCCCTGCTGCGGCGCATGCGTTAACGCCGCGGTCATCGCGTGGGGACCCTATTTTTAATATTGAGCGGTGTGCTCACGCACGCAGATGACTCTGTAACCGTCACCTGCGCATCGCGGCTTGGGCGGTGAAACCGCCGCGACGCGAGAAGGCCAAGCGCGGCATCCAGCCAAGCACCGCCCCTCTCACCCAGGCGAAAGCATGACCGCATCCCTAGCCTTCAAGGATTGAGCGTAGTCACCGCGCCGGTGAGCGCGTTGTAAAAAATTCGCCGCACGGTGTCGGAGTCGCGCTGGTAGGTGTAAATGCAGGTCTGGCCGGAACGGGTGGCGCGGTAGTCCGGATTCCCCGCCCCGGTGTTGGACGCGGTCGGCCCGCTCATGAGCACGCCGTTCCACACCCGGGCGCAGCGCGCCGGGTTGACGGTGTTGGCGTTATTGGTGTCGGTGGGATAACCGTTGGCGTTGACGTCGATGGTGCCGTTGCCGTAACCGGCGACATTGTCCTGCGCGCCCGACAAGCCGTTGAGCCGGTATTGGATGTAGACCATGCGCACCGCGGTTTGCAGCCCGCCCGCGCTGGAGGCCACTTGCGAGTGATGCGCGCCATCACTCAAATCAATGAATTTTTCCACCATCACCGCGGCGACGATAGACAGGATCAAAATGACTAACACCAATTCTAAAAAGGTGAAGCCACGCTGGCTAGGAGCCTGCCGGACTTGGGCGCTCGTAGCGAGCAAGGCGGGAGGGCGAGGCCAGTTTTTCGATCGTTCGAGGAGAATAGCCGTCGCCCCCTTTTTATATACAAGGGGACGAGAAGGATCGGGAAAATGGACCGTTCTCGCACCGGCGCGGCAGATCAGCCCCAAGTCCGACAGACTCCTAGCATGAAACATTGATCCCATCCATCACCTGATTTATTTTTAATTCAACCCGGGCCACCGGCGTTAAACGCCACGCCCGGGCGATCATTGGTAAATATCGGCTAACACCCGCCCAACTTGAAATTTCCCGCATCGCCCTGCCAGCCGCTACCCAAAGCGGCGCGGAATCGCTACCATACGCCGCCCCTCGCCCGGCCTAGCGGCAACACGTCAACAACTCCGAAACTCCCTCATGCGGCAACGGCTCTTCCGAATAGTAAAACTCCCGCTGCTGATCCTGGCCTTGGCCTTTATCGCTTATGAGCTGTGGCTGGCCGCGCAAGTGGCGTGGTGGGTCACGCATAATCCGCGCTCCAGCGCCTTCATGGACGATAGGCTAGATACCCTGCGGGAAAAAAATCCCCAGGCCCGGCTTACGCAAATCTGGGTACCCTATTCACGCATTTCACCCTATTTAAAACGGGCGGTGATCGCCGCCGAGGATGGCGGTTTCATAGGTCACGGCGGGTTTGAGTGGGCCGCGCTGGAAGCCGCCATGAAAAAGAATTTAAAAAAAGGCCGCATCGTCGCCGGCGGCTCCACCCTCAGCCAGCAGCTGGCGAAGAATTTATTTTTATCCGGTAAACGCACCCCGTGGCGCAAGCTGCAAGAGGCCTACATCACCGTGCTGCTAGAACAGATGATGGACAAGCGCCGCATCCTGGAAATCTATCTGAACCTTATCGAATGGGGTGATGGCATTTATGGCGCCGAGGCCGCCGCGCGGCATTACTTCGGCGTCTCCAGCGCCGCGCTCAGCCCGCAACAGGCCGCGCGTCTGGCGGCGATGATTCCCAATCCCCGCTATTATGACCGTCACCGCCACACCGCTTATTTGCAATACCGCGGCACGGTGATTCTGGCGCGGCTACCCGGCGCGGCCGTGCCGCGCTGAACCGCAATGCGGCTAATGGCTTTGCCGTTCCAGCGCTTGACCGCGCTCGCGGGCGCCATCCAACAACAGGCCTTCCACGCTCTTAGCCTTGTCCAAGGCCTGCGTCTTTTCGCTCCACACATGCTCGGGCGCCGGCTTCGCGGCGCTTTGTTTTTCTTGTTGCGCGCCGTGATTGTCTTCACCGCGCGAACACGCCGCGCTCAACAACAGCAGCAACACCGGCACGGCCCAATGAGTTCGCTTCATCTTCCTCTCCTCCCATCTCTCCACGCGCACGTGCACCCTCCCGTATCGGCGCCGCGGCGCATCCCCTAAACACGGCGGAGCGGGTACACTAGACCGCTGCAATCTAGCACTGAGCCGCCGCAGCGCATGAATAACTCGAAGACCAGTCTCGCCCTGCCCTTATTGGGCCTGGTGCTACTCGCCGCGATCACCGCCACGCTCATGCTCGGCAAGAATAACGCGCAACGCGAACCCCTGCTTGCGCAAGAAGGCTGGCGCGCCACCACCCCTTTTCAAATCCCGCGCCGCGCCCTCACCGCGGTGGCCACGGCCACACATGTCTACGTAATCGGCGGCATGGACAATGAGGACAACTACGTCGCGGAGGTGGAATACGCGCCCATCCTCGCCGGCGGCCGGCTCGGCCCTTGGCGCTTCACCGCACCGCTGGGGGAACCGCGATTTTATCTCTCGGCGGTGGTCAACAACGGCTACATCTACGCCATCGGCGGGGCCAATGGCGAGCGCGGCAAGGATAATATTCCCAGCGCCGCCGTCGAAAAGGCGCGCATTCTGCCCGATGGCGCGCTGGGCCCCTGGCAACGCGAGGTCTATCTCACCAGCCCGCGCCGCGGACTGCAAACCGTGGCCTACGGCGATCATCTCTACGCCATCGGCGGTTACAACGGCGCCTTTCTCAAATCCACCGAACATGCGCGGGTGAACGCCGACGGCACGCTGGACGCGTGGCAATTGGATGCGCAACAGGCGGTCGTGGACCGTTACATCCACTCCGCGACGCATCTTGGCGACAAGCTCTATTTACTCGGCGGCCACGTGCAGGGCGCCGATGCCATGAGTTACGGCGACGTGGAAATGAGCACGCTGGCGGCGGACGGCGCGCTGACGCCGTGGCGGATTCAAAAATCCGTCTTGCGGACGCCGCGCTTCATCGCCTCGGCCTTTGCCTTGAATGATTACCTTTACATGCTGGGCGGCCACGACGGCCGCGAGCGGCTGCGCGGCGTGGAATTCGCGCGATTGAACCCGCGGGGTGAAGTCGGCGCCTGGTCGGCGGCCGCGCCGCTCAATGAAGGGCGCAGCGCGACCAGCTTGGCGGCACACGGTAATACAGTCTATGTGATGGGCGGGATGGGCCGCGAGGGCGCGCTCAACAGCGTGGAAATGGCCGAGCAATTGGCCAATGGCCGTCTGGGTTACCGCCGCGATGAGTAATGGCGCCTCAGAAATGCGCCCAATCAACCCGCGGCCCGGTCTCTTCCAGCCAACGGGTCAGCTGCTCCGCGGTTAGCGGACGGCTGATGTAATAACCTTGCGCGGAGTCGCAGCCCAAGGCGGACAATAAACACCAGGTCTTGTAGGACACCACGCCTTCGGCCACGGTCTTCAACCCGAGGTTATGCGCCAAATCAATGGTCGCGCGCACGATCACGCTGTCCTCATTTTCCTCGCTCATATTGAGAATGAACGATTTGTCTATCTTGATTTCATCGACGGGCAATTGTTTAAGATAGGTGAGAGAGGAGTAGCCCGTGCCGAAATCGTCGATGGACAATTTCATGCCGAAACCGCTCAATTGATGCAGCACTTTCAGCGCATGCTGCGGATCGGTCATCACCGCGCTTTCGGTAATCTCCAACTCCAGCCATTCCGCTTTGGCGCTGCAGCCGTTGATCAAATCCAACAGTTGATCCGGCAAATCTTCGTCCTGCAGATTACACACCGACAGATTGACCGCCACGTTCAAGGCATAGCCGGCGGCACGCCACTTGGCGCATTGGGCCATGGCGGTACGCGTCACCCACAAGCCCAACGGACGGATGAAACCCGACTGTTCGGCGAGATGAATAAAACTGTCCGGGCTCATGAGGTCATAATTGGGGTGCTGCCAACGCACCAGGGCCTCGACACTCACCATCCGCCCCGACTTCATGTCCACTTTCGGCTGGTAGTGCAAGACCAATTCATTATTTTCCAAGGCTTGATGCAGCTCGCTCTTGAGCTTGAGATTATTGGGACTGCGAGCCTGATCCGGTTGATAGATCGCTTGGGAATCGTGACTGCCCTTGGCCGTACTCATGGCCAGGTCGGCGTGTTGAATCAAGGCTTGCGCATCCTGGCCGTGGGCGGGATACAGCGCGATGCCCAGGCTGGCGCTGAGTTGAATCATCTGCCCTTCCAATTCCAGCGGCTCGCGCAGGACTTGTAAGAGTTTGTCCGCCACTTGCCGCGCCTGCTCCACTGACTCGGTGGTGGGCAGTAAAACGGCGAATTCATCACCGCCCAGCCGCGCCACCGTATCGGATTCACGCAATTCACCGGACAGGCGGGAGGCTAATTGTTGCAACACCCAATCACCGGCGTAGTGGCCGTAATTGTCATTGACGGCATGAAAGTCGTCGAGGTCGATGATAAAAATACTGAAAGGGCTGCCCAAGCGTTTACCGGTGAGAATGCTTTGATGCAAGCGATCATAAAACAGAATGCGGTTAGGCAGACCCGTGAGGGAATCGTAGACCACCTGATACTCTAGCGCCGCGCGTTTGGTCACGCGTTCACCCACGTCGCGAATCAGCAAAACGAAGAAGTTGCCCTTATCGCAAATCGTCTCGCTCATCAATACCTCCACCGGTATGGTGGTGCCGTCGCGGCGATGGATCTTGGCCTCATAACTATTTTCCAAGGGACGAGTGGACTGACTCAGTTCATTGGTTAAATACAGACCGGGAATGAGCAATTCGATATTGCGGCCTTTAACATCAGCCAAGGCATAGGAAAAAAGGGTTTGCGCAACGGCATTCAACGATTCGATGGCGCCCTGTTCATTGATAATGACAATGCCATCGTAACGCGATTTTAGGGCTTTCTTCACAGGCGAGATCCTTTAATCCGAGATACGCGAAGGCGCTAACGCGCCACGTCCCAGCAGGGGTTTGTGACCCATGTCATAAAACGGCGGGGGAATGGAAACCTTTAGCCGGAGTGGCCCAAGAAAGGAGGCTCAACTCGCCGTGGCCACGCCGGTGCGGAGCGAGTGCGCGGGGTTCAGGCCGGTAAATTCGACCGCTGGGCGATCAGCGCCTTGAGTTCGGGGATGCAAGAACCGCAATTGGTGCCGGCCTTGAGTGCGCGGCCGATGGCCTCGGGGGTGGTCAAGCCCTGTTCGCGGATGGCGCGGCTGAGGGTGTTCACCCCCACCGCGAAACAACTGCAGACGATGCGTCCGGCGTCGGGCCGGTCCTTGGACGGCGTGCCGGTGAGCAGGCTCGCCCGGTCCTGCGGACCCAAGCTCTCTTGCGCGAATAACTGCCCCAGCCAGGTACGTGGTGGCAGTTCAATGCCAGGGGCGATGAACACGCAGCTCTCCACCCGCTGACCGACCAGGCGCACACCGCGGTAGCGGCCGGCGGCGGTGTCCTGATACTCCACCCATTCCTTGCGTGCCTGCTCATCGCTGCAAAGCATGGCGCGCGCCCAGCGGCTCCACTCGTCGGGCAGAGACTCACCCGCCAATTCATAACGCCAGAACTGCTGGCCCGCGGCCATGACCCAATAGTCGAGCGCCGGCAGCCGCAGACGCCGCCGCGACAGAATAAAGCCGTGCCATTTCGGCGTGTAGGCCTCCAGCTGCACGGGCGTGTGTTTCGATTCCGGCTGACCGGAGACGGGATCGGTCTCGGGATTGACCAGGGCATCCACCCGCCCTTGCGCCGCGAATTGCGCGGTCCAGTGCATGGGCACGAATACTTGGCCGGGCAACTGTCCTTCATTGAGCGAAACGCGGGCGATCATCGCGCCCCAGCGGCTGCGCAAGCGCAACAAGGCCCCTTCCTTCACGCTCAAGCGCGCGGCATCGCGCGGATGCAGTTCCGCATACGGTTCCGCGATGTGCGCCGACAGGCGCGGCGATTTACCGGTGCGCGTCAAGGTGTGCCAGTGATCCCGCACCCGGCCGGTGTTGAGCACGAAGGGGTATTCGACATCGGTGGCATGCACCGGCGCGCGCGGCGTCACCGCCACGAAACGCGCCTTGCCGCTCGCGGTGAAGAAGCGGCCGTCGCCGAAGAGCCGCGGCGTGCCCGTGGCCTGCGCGGCGTTCACCGGCCACTGCACGGGTTGTAATTGCGCATAGGCCGCATCGCTCAGTTGCGCGAGCGCGGAGAGATCGAAGTCGCGCGTGCCCTGATTTTCAAAACCGCTCAAGGCGGCGTGTTCGCGAAACACCGCCGCCGCGCTCTCGAAGGCGAAGCCTTCGCCGTAAGCCATGCGCCGCGCCACTTCATTGATGATCCACCAATCGGGCTTGGCTTCGCCCGGCGGCGGCAGAAAGGCGCGTTGACGCGAGATGCGCCGCTCGGAGTTGGTGACCGTGCCCTCCTTCTCGCCCCAGGCCAATGCCGGCAGCAATACATGCGCCAGCGCAGTCGTATCAGTTTTAGCGATGCAATCGGAGACCACGACTAATTCGCACTTCTCCAGCGCGGCGCGCACGCGATCGGCGTCGGGCATGCTCACCACCGGATTGGTGGCCATGATCCACACCGCTTTGATGCGTCCCTCGCCGATGGCGCGGAACATATCCACCGCCTTCAGCCCGGGTTGCGTAGCGATGCGCGGCGCCTGCCAGAAACGTTGCACGCGATCGACGTCGGCCGCGGCGAAATCCATGTGCGCGGCCAATTGATTGGCCAAGCCGCCCACCTCGCGCCCGCCCATGGCATTGGGCTGACCCGTCACGGAGAACGGCCCCATGCCGGGCCGGCCGATGCGGCCGCTGGCGAGATGGCAATTGATGATGGCGTTGACCTTGTCGCTGCCGCTGGAAGATTGATTGATGCCTTGTGAATAGACCGTCACCGTTTTTTCGGTACGGGCGAACAGGCCGTAAAATTGCGCGACATCTTCTTCACTTAAACCGCAGGCGGCGGCCACCGCGGGTATCGTCGCCGCGCTGTCGCGCGCCGCCTGCAGCGCCTGGCCATAACCTTCGGTGTGCGCCTCAAGAAAATTGAAATCGGCGCGGCCGTTTTGAAATAGATAACTCAACAGGCCGTTGAACAACACCGCGTCGCTGCCGGATTTCAACGGCAGATGCAGATCGGCGATGTCACAGGTGGCGGTACGGCGCGGATCGATGACGATGACTTTACATTGCGCGTTTTTTTCCTTGGCGGCGCGGATACGTTGAAACAGCACCGGGTGACACCACGCGGTATTGGAACCGGTCAGCACCAGCAAATCGGCCTGCTCCAAATCCTCGTAATTACCCGGGACCGTGTCGCTGCCGAAGGCGCGCTTGTGCCCGGCGACGCTGGAGGACATGCACAGCCGCGAATTGGTGTCGATGTTCGCCGAACCGATGAAGCCCTTCATCAGCTTGTTGGCGACGTAGTAATCCTCGGTGAGCAATTGCCCGGAAACATAAAAAGCCACGGCCTCGGGGCCGTGCTGTTCGATGATGCGGCGGAAACCGCCGCCGACGTGATCGAGCGCCGCGTCCCAACTGGTTTGCTCGCCGTGAATTTGCGGATACAGCAAACGGCCGTCAAGGTCCACGGTCTCACCCAAGGCCGCGCCCTTGGAACACAAGCGGCCGAGATTGGCGGGATGTTGCGCGTCGCCTTTGACGCTGACCGTGTAGCCTTCACCCGGCGTGGCCAACACGCCGCAACCGACACCGCAATAGGGACAAGTGGTACGTACCGCATCCACGCGCAAGCCTTCAGCGCGCGGCGGGCGCGGCGGGTAATTGCAAATACACCACGCCCTGTTCCACTTTCACCGGATAGGAACCCGTGTGGCCCTCGTCCGGCGCCACCGCGCAGCCGGTCTGTAATTCTATGCACCAATTGTGCAGCGGGCAGGCCACTTTGTGATCGAAGACGATGCCCTGCGACAAGGGCCCGCCCTTGTGCGGACAGCGGTCGTCCAAGGCGAAAATGTGATCGTCATTGGCGCGAAACACCGCCACATCACCGCGGGGCGTGCGCACCACGCGCGCGCCGAGAGCGGGGATATCTTCGAGCTTACCTACTTCCAGCCATTGCTTCATCGCGATTACCGTTGCTGTACTACTCACCGTCACACCCTTCCTTTAAACCACATGCTTCAGCGGCACGAATTCATGCTGGTCCACGCCCTGCTCGGCACGCTCGGCCCAAGGATCCACCTGCGCATGTTGTTGCGATTCGAGGAAGCGTTGATACAAGGCCGCGCGGCCCGCGGCGTCCTCCACCACGCGTTGTTTCACATAGGACAGGCCCACCCGTTCGATCCACGGCGCGGTGCGCTCCAGATACTGCGCCTCTTCGCGGTAGACCTGCATGAAGGCGCCGCAGTATTCCATAACTTGCTCCTCGGTTTCCACCTTGCAGAGCAAATCGGTGGCGCGCACCTTCACCCCGCCGTTACCGCCGACGTGCAATTCGTAACCGGAATCGACGCAGACCACGCCGTAATCCTTGATCGTCGCCTCGGCGCAATTGCGCGGACAGCCGGACACCGCGATCTTGAATTTGTGCGGCGTCCACGAACCCCAAGTCATTTTTTCGATCTTGATGCCGAGGCCGGTGGAATCCTGGGTGCCGAAGCGGCACCATTCGGAACCGACGCAAGTCTTCACCGTGCGCAGCGATTTACCGTAGGCATGACCCGAGACGAATCCGGCTTTGTTGAGATCACCCCACATGCGCGGCAGGTCTTCCTTCTTCACACCCAATAAATCAATGCGCTGACCGCCGGTAATCTTCACGGTCGGCACTTTATACTTGTCCGCCACATCGGCGATGGCGCGCAGCTCGGCCGCGTTGGTCACCCCGCCCCAGATGCGCGGCACCACCGAATAGGTGCCGTCCTTTTGAATATTGGCGTGGGCGCGTTCGTTGATGAAACGCGACTGGTAATCATCTTTCACGTCACCGGGCCAGGCGGCGATCAGATAGAAATTGAGCGCCGGACGGCATTTGGCACAACCATCGGCCGAATGCCACTCACAAAAATCCATCACCGCGCGAATACTGGTCAAACGCTGCGATTGAATCGCCTTGCGCACTTGCTCGTGGGTGTGATCGGTACAACCGCACATCGGTTTTTCTTTGGACGAAGTCGAGTAATCACCGACGGTGTTGGCGAGGATCTGTTCGACCAGGCCAGTGCACGAGCCGCACGAGGCCGAGGCCTTGGTGTGGGCGCGCACGTCATCGAGGGTGAACAAACCTTTGCTGGTGATCGCCTTGACGATGGTGCCCTTGCACACGCCGTTACAACCGCAAATTTCCGCATTGTCGGCCATCGCCGCCACCGCGTTTTGACCACCGTGACCCGAATCGCCCAAGTGAGCCTGACCGAAGAGCAGGCCGTCGCGGATATCACTGACATCGGTGCCGTCACGCATCAATTGAAAATACCAAGCGCCATCCACGGTGTCGCCATACAACACCGCGCCGTGAATCTTATTGTCCTTCAGCACTAGTTTTTTATAGACGCCGTGGCCGGGGTCTTTATAAACAACGTCCTCACAACCCTCGCCGCCGCCGAACTCACCCGCCGAGAATAAATCAATGCCAGTCACCTTCAATTTGGTTGAGGTCACCGAGCCTTGATAACGGGCGTAACCGAAACCCGCGAGGTGATTGGCGCAGACCTTGGCCTGCTCGAACAGCGGTGCGACCAAACCGTAAGAGGTGCCGCGATGCTGCACGCATTCGCCCACCGCGTAGACACGCGGATCGAAGGTCTGCATGGTGTCGTTGACGATCACGCCGCGTTCACAATGCAGGCCGATCTTTTTGGCGAGCTCGATGTTGGGGCGAATACCCACGGCCATCACCACCAAATCGGCCTCCACTTCGCTGCCATCCTTGAAACGCACGCCGCGCACGCGATCATCCCCAAGGATGGCGGCCGTCTGCGCTTCCATTAAGAATTTCAGACCACGTTGTTCCAGTGAGGACTTGAGCAGGGTCGCCGCCGGCTTATCCAACTGACGTTCCATCAAAGTGTCCAGCAAATGCACCACGGTGACATCCATTCCTTGTTTGAGCAGGCCGTTGGCCGCTTCCAAACCCAGCAGGCCACCGCCGATCACCACCGCGTGGCGATGCTGTTTGCTCGCGGCGAGCATGGCGTCGACATCGTAAATATCACGGAAGCTCACTACCCCGGGCAACTCATGGCCGGGCACGGGGATGATGAAGGGATTGGAGCCGGTGGCGAACAGCAAACGGTCGTACTTCGTCACCGTGCCATCTGCCGCGATCACCTCGCGCCGCGCGCGATTGACCTCCACCACCTTCTTGCCTTTATACAGCGTGATGTGATTGTCGGCGTACCATTGATCATCATTGAGCATAATCTCCTCAATGGTCTTCTCGCCGGCCAGCACCGGCGACAATAGAATGCGATTGTAATTGCCGTACGGCTCGGCGCCGAACACGGTGACTTCGTAATGCTCCGGCGCCAGCTTGAGCAGCTCTTCCAAGGTGCGCACACCGGCCATACCGTTACCGATCAATACCAATTTTTCTTTAGACATCTTGCTCCAACTCTCTCAAAATGCACGGGCATACCTGTGGAGAGCAACATGCATGCCAGCAGATAGGGCATCGCACAAAAACAGGCTAAGCGATTGATGTGTATTAGACAGTAGCGCGCGCGGCGACTGCAGCCAGATGCACGCGCACCATTATCGCGATGACAAACGCACCAAAAGCGGGCCGGCATCGCCGCACGCGTGGTCAATTGGTGCGTCACTTTTTAGAGGGCTAGACGCCACGGCACAGGCTGTGGCATGTTGCCGCGCATCTCAAGTCAAGGCGTGAATCAAAGCACATGAAACCGATTTATATCTTCCGTCACATCACCTGCGAAGGGCCGGGATACCTCAGTGATTTTCTCGAGCGGCATCGCGTACCTTACCGCCTCATCGCCATCGATCAAGGCAAGTGCGTGCCCCCCGATCTCAGTGACACCAGCGCACTGGTGTTCATGGGCGGGCCGATGAGCGTGAACGATCCGTTGCCGTGGATTAACGATGAACTGCGGTTGATACAACAAGCACGCGAGCAAAACATGCCCGTGCTCGGTCATTGCCTCGGCGGGCAATTAATCGCCAAGGCCATGGGCGCGCGGGTATACGCGAATGGGGCGCAAGAAATCGGCTGGCACCCTGTAGAAAAAACGGATGCAGCGTCGCCCTGGCTGGCGGATTTGCCGGCGCGTTTCGAGGTGTTTCACTGGCACGGGGAAACCTTTGACCTGCCCGCGGGCGCCACGCCCTTGCTGCGTAGCGCTTACTGTGAAAATCAAGCCTTCGCCCTCGGCTCGATGCTGGCGCTGCAATGCCATGTGGAAATGACGGCGCCCATGATAGTCGAGTGGGCGGAGATGAACCGCGAGGCCTTGGCCGTTCCCAGCGCCAGCGTGCAGTCACGTCACGCCATCACCTGCGACGCGGACGCACGCGTGAAAAATCTGCACGCCATCGCCGATGTATTATACGAGCGCTGGCTGGCCTCCGTGCTCGAACACGCAGCGGCACGTGCCTAACGATGCGCACTGGCGCGCAACGCGCGGCGTCACGAGGCCGCCGTCAGCTCCCGCGCCGTATTGAGATTGAGAAAGGCGTGAGGCTCATCGTCAAACTCCACCTCCACTACCCGGCACTGCCGCAACCAGTCCTGCGCCGAAGCGCCGCCGCGCGCGCGATACTCGGTCAAACTCGTCTCCAATTCACGCCGCAGCAACACACAGAGGGGTTGCAGCATGCCCGCGCTCACCACCACTGCCGCGTCCGCTTGTTCACCGCGGAGCGCGGCGGCGAGACGCGGTGCTAATTGCGCCGGTAAAAAAGGCGTATCACAGGGCGACACCAATATATAAGGCGTCTCCACCCGCGCGATGACGCTGGCGAGCCCCGCGAGCGGACCGCGAAAATCGTCCCAGCGGTCCGGCACTACCGGCCAGCCCCAAGCACGGTATTCATCGAGATGACGATTGGCACTGATGAGCAGCGTGGCCACCTGCGGCCGCACGCGCTCGATGACGTGAGCGATTAAGGGTTTGCCTCTGAACGGTTGCAAGCCTTTGTCGTCTCCGCCCATGCGCCGGCCGCGGCCGCCAGCGAGAATGAGGCCGGTGATTTGTTCGCGCGGGATCATTACAAGCGAATGGCCGGCACGGCGCGTCTATTCGCGCCGCAGCCGCGACAGCAACTGCACGAAGTTGCAAGGCTTATGGCGGCTGTCCAATTGATCTTTGAGAATAGCGTCCCAGGCCACGCCGCAGGCGTGGGTGGAACCGGGCACGCAGAAAATGAAGGTCGCGTTGGCGATGCCCGCCATTACCCGCGACTGCACGGTGGATGAGCCAATTTGCTGATGTGAAACGGCGCGGAACAACTCGCCGAAGCCGTCGATGGTTTTGTCCAGCAAAGGTGTGATGGCCTCGGGGGTGCGATCGCGATCCGTCAAACCGGTGCCGCCAGTGATGATGACCGCCTGGACCGCGGCATCGGCGATCCAGCGTGATACCAGCGCGCGGATTTGATAGAGGTTGTCCGTCAGTATCACCTTCTCCGCCAAGCGGTGGCCCGCTTCGACGAGTCTTTCCGCCAAGAGCCGCCCGGAGGTATCACTCTCTTCCGTTCGCGTATCCGAAACGGTGAGCACCGCGATATTGATGGGGATGAAATCCGCTGCTTCACTCGCACCCGCCATGATTGACTCCGTCACTGCAAAACCGTCTCAAAGGCCGCGCGGCGCGCGGCGGGCTTATTGTAGGTGGTCCGGCGCTGCACCGCCATGCTCCGCGATGGCGGACGCGCACCGCCGCCAACAGCTGGCAAAAAACCAGAGCATGCTGAAGTTAGAAAAGTACCGCACCACGAGGCCGCACACACTGCACCTTGGGCACAAACCAATCGTGATGACTCACTGATATAAGCCGCCGCGGCCAAACGCCAGCCCCCGCTCCGTGCGCGGCGGACCAGGCCTTGCACTTTTATATCTCGCCATGAGCGCGAAGAAAGGGCAAAACGCCCGTGGCGCGCACCATCACTGTGCTTACTCTTGAGTCCCGACTACGCCCACATGATTAATAAATATATAGATCATGGAGATATAACAATGGCACATGGCTTGCTATTCCCCGCATATCAATGATTTTAGAATTCAGGAGTTTGAGAGAGATGTCCGATACAAAGCTCAATTTATTTTCCTTCAGCGGCAAAACGCGCACCCTCCACCTCACGTGGATGGCGTTTTTCCTGAGCTTCGTGGTGTGGTTCAACCACGCGCCATTGATGGTCTTCATCCGCGAGGCACTGGGCTTGAGCGACCAGCAAGTGAAGGCGCTGCTCATCATCAACGTCGCGCTCACCATTCCGGCGCGCATCGTCGTGGGTATGCTGGTGGACAAGTACGGGCCAAAGATCATGTACTCCACGCTGCTCGCCATCTCCGGTGTGCTGTGTCTCGCCTTCGCGGTTTCCAACACCTTCGAACAAATGGCGCTCACCCGCTTCCTGCTTGGTTTCGTCGGCGCGGGTTTCGTCATCGGCATCCGCCTCATCAGTGAATGGTTTCCCGCCAAACAGGTGGGGCTGGCGGAAGGCATCTACGGCGGCTGGGGCAATTTCGGCTCCGCGGCGGCGGCCATCACCTTGCCGACACTGGCCGCGCTGATCGGCGGCGAAAACGGCTGGCGTTACGCCATCGGCATCACCGGCGTCATCGCCATGATCTACGCGGTGGTCTTTTACAAATCCATCCACAACACGCCCAAGGGTTCCACTTACTTCAAACCTAAAAAAAGCGGGGCGATGGAAGTCACCAGCAAAGGCGATTTCATTCTTTACCTCATCATGAACATCCCGCTGTACGCGGCGCTGGCGGTGCTGGCATGGAAGCTCTCGCCCAGCGGCATCGACCTCTTGAGCACCGAGCTGGTGTATACGATTTATGGCGTGCTGCTGATCGCCTTCGCGTATCAAGCCTTGCGCATGTATCAAATCAATCGCGAGATCTTTGACAAACCAGTCCCGGACATTCACCGTTACGACTTCAAACAAGTGGCCGTGCTCAATTTGATCTACATGGTTACTTTCGGCTCCGAGCTAGCGGTGGTCTCCATGTTGCCCCTGTTCTTTCAAGACACCTTCGGTCTCTCATCGGTGATGGCGGGCATGCTCGGCGGCTCTTTCGCCTTCATCGTTTTATTCGCCCGCCCCGGCGGCGGTTTGATTAGCGATCATTTCGGCCGTAAAAAAACCCTGCTGGTCGTACTCACCGGCGTCACCCTCGGTTATGGTCTGATGTCGCTGATGGACGCCAGCTGGCCTCTCTTACTCGCGGTCGCGGTCACCGTGGGTTGCGCCCTGTTCGTGCATGCGGGCAATGGCGCGGTATTCGCCATCGTCCCGCTGATCAAGCGGCGCATGACCGGGCAAATCGCCGGCATGACCGGCGCCTACGGCAACGTCGGCGGCGTGAGCTTCCTCACCGTGCTGTCCTTCGTCTCACCGCAAATCTTCTTCATCGTGATCGCCGCCAGCGCCTTGTTGGTCTTGCTCGCGGTGCAATTATTCATGGATGAACCGCAAGGGCAGATCGCCGAGGTGCTGCCGGATGGCACGGTGCAAATGATCGACGTCACCTAAAATTCATGCATAATCATCCCAGCGCCGCGGCCGCTTTATTCACTGCAAAAGCGGCCGCGGACTCGGAGCCATCATGAGTGAATTGAGCATCAGCGCGGCGCGGCAAAGCATTGCCGGCATCAAGCCGCGGAACGAAGACGCCTGCGGCTTGCATATCCCGCAAGGCGGCTTGCTAAAAACAAAAGGCATCGCCGCCGTCATCGCCGACGGCATGAGCGGCTCCGATGCCGGCAAGGAAGCCAGCGACAGTTGCGTGCGCGGCTTTCTCGCCGACTACTACAGCACGCCCGAATCGTGGACGGTGAAAACCTCGGGGCAACGCGTGCTCGGCGCGCTCAACCGCTGGCTGCACGGCCAGGGCCAGCACCGTTTCGGTTCGGAGCGGGGCATGGTGAGCACCATCAGCGTGTTGGTCATCAAATCCACCACCGCCTATCTTTTTCATGTCGGCGACACCCGCATCTATCGCTTACGCGACGGTGAATTGGAATGTCTGACCCGCGACCATCGCATGCTTCTGGGCCGGGATAAAAGCTGTCTCACCCACGCCATGGGTATCGACCTCAATATTGAAATAGACTATCGCACCACCGCGGTGGAAATCGGTGATGTGTTTCTGCTCAGCACCGACGGGGTACATGATGTCGTCAATGACAACGCCCTGCGCCAATTACTGACCGAGCATTCCGGCAGGCTCGATGAGGCCGCCGCCGCCATCATCGCCGCCGCGCAGCAGGGGCAAAGCCAAGATAATATTTCTTGCCAAGTCCTACGTATCGAACAACTACCCGATCAAGACGAGCAGGAATTTTACCGTAGCCTTACTAAACTGCCCTTCCCGCCACCTTTGGAGGCGGGGATGATTTTGGACGGCTACCGTATCTTGCGCGAGATGCACGCCAGCAAACGCACGCAAGTGTATTTAGCGGAGGATACTCACGGCGGCGAGAAGGTGGTGATGAAAACACCCTCGGTCAATTATCAAGATGACCCCGCCTACATCGACCGCTTTTTACATGAGGAGTGGGTGGGCCGGCGCATTCACAGCCCGCATGTGCTGCGGGTACGCCCCGTCGCGCGGCAACGTAAATTCCTTTATTACGTCAGTGAACATATCGAGGGCCAGACCCTGCGCCAGTGGCTGCGCGACCATACCCGGCCTAATTTGCAAGAGGTGCGCGTCATCGCCGAGCAAATCGCCGCCGGGTTGCGCGCCTTCCACCGCCTGGAGACCCTGCACCAAGACTTAAAACCGGAAAACATCATGCTCGACCTGCAAGGCCGGGTGAAGATCATCGATTTCGGTTCGACGAAAATCGCCGGCATCGACGAGATCAGCAGCCCCGTGCAACACGACGACCCCTTGGGCACACAAAACTACACCGCGCCCGAATATCTCCAAGGCCAGCCCGGCAGCAACCGTTCAGACATCTATTCACTGGGTGTCATCAGCTACGAACTGCTCACCGGCCACCTGCCCTATGGCGCGGAGTTGCCGCCCAAAAAACTCGCCAAGGCCCAGTACACGCCCGCCACCGTCCACAATCCCGACATCCCCGCCTGGGTGGACGCGGCGCTGGAGCGCGCCGTGCATCGGGAACCGCAACAACGTTACCCCCTCCTCTCTGAGTTCATCTACGATCTCAGTCACCCCAATCCCCAATACAGCCAAAGAAAGACTCCGCCGCTCATGGAACGTAATCCGCTTGCCTTGTGGCGGGGCGCGGCCATCGGCCTCTTCATCATCAATATCATCCTGTTTTATCTGTTGAATCGCTAAATCCCCGGCTGAAGGAGCGGCCTACCCTCCGGATTGAAGAAATCCATCGTGCTACCGATATTGATTACGTGCCACCTATGTGTTACTTTTTTTAACAATTTGCTACCAGGCGCGCAAAAAGAGCCCTCATGGCATGCGACACCACTTATCGCCGCACTGACCCGCGCATTCAACGCGCCTTTGAGCGCATGCTGGATGAACAGAAGAGAGTGGACACACAGACATGCCGAGCCCCCACACCAAGGACAGACTCTCAGTTAGACTGGAGCGAGCGTAGACCAAGGAAGGTCATCTCTTTTATATCGGCGCACAGCGCGGATAAACGGCGAAACCTCATACCAGTCTGACGGGTAGTCGTCCGGCCCATACTTCAACAATCAAATGATAGGGAGGAACAAATGCGGCGCGAAAAAAGATTTTTGACGGCGACACCCTTGCTCAGCGGCGTGTCCGCGCTGGCGCTGATCGCTCAGCCGATATTGGTGGCGGCGCATGAAAACAACCCGGATCAACCCGTGGGAAACACCGCGCGCGTGCTGGAGCTGGCGGGTGAAAACAAAATCACCTTCGGCGCCGGATTAACCCTGGTCGGTCAAGGCATGAACGGCAGCAGCGATGATGCCGGACTCACCTACTCCGCCGACCTCGCCTTCACGGGCAACTTCGGCGAGCGCGGCACGGCATTTATTTACCTCAATACCGCACAAGGCAGCGGCCTCCTCACCGGCGCCGCCACCGGCCCCAATGCCGATAATGAAAGCGGCACCCTCAGCGTGGACGGTGAAGGCTTCAGCGATACCCGTATCGCCGAAGCCTGGTATGAATTCCCCATGGGAGAAAAGGTCGCGATGCGGATAGGAAAAATCGATCCGACCGGCATCTATGACGGCAATGAAGCCGCCAACGACGAGACCACGCAGTTTCTCGCCGATACCTTCGTCAACAACCCCGCCATCGCCTTCCCGGGTTATGTGGCGGGCATCAATCTCACCGCCGCGCTCACTGACAACGTATCCTTCAACCTCGGCGTATTCGAATCCAGTTCGGATTTCAGCGGTTCGCTCGACAGCACATTCACCATCGGCGAACTAGCCATAAGCCATGAGTACGCCGGCCGGTCCGGCCATGCGCGGCTTATCGCCTGGTCGGAAGACACCACCGACAATAAAGGCGTCGCGCTCAGTCTCGACCAAAACGTCAGCGATAAAATCACCCTCTTCGCCCGCTACGGCAATCAAGACGCGCAGCAGGATTTCGACCATGCCTACAGCATCGGCGGCCAACTAAGCTTAGGGGACAACAGCGCCGGTCTCGGCTATTCCATACTCAGCAGCACCGGACTCGCCGGACCCGATGATGAATCGCAGATTGAGTTATATTACAACCACGCCGTAAACGATAACGTGCATCTTACCCTCGACCTGCAATCAGTGAACAACCCCGGCTTCAACGGCACCAACGATGATGTTTTTATTTACGGCACCCGCGTTCAAATCGACTTCTAATATCCAGAGCCACAGTCATCCCAACATTGAACGAGACTTAGCATGAAAAAACTTAGCTTACTAAATACTCTGAGCGGCCTGATCGCTTTAATGATGGCCGGCAACGCCGCCGCCCACTTTCAAATGGTGATCCCCGCCACCGACATCGTCAGCGGCCCCGCGCAGCAAAAATTCAAACTGGATGTGAAATTCTGGCACCCCTTCGAAGGGCATGGCATGGACATGGTGGAGCCACCCGCCAAATTCGGCGTGCGCGCGGGCGGGGAGACCATCGACCTGCTCAAGAGCCTGAAGCCACGCAACTACACCGACGTCGAAGGCAAACCGCATAAAGGCTTTGAAGCAAACTACGCTATAAAAAGGCCGGGCGACCATATTTTCTATGTCGAACCCAAACCCTACTGGGAACCCTCCGAAGAAACCTTCATCGTTCATTACACCAAGGTCATCGTCAACGCCTTGGGCTTGGAGGACAGCTGGGGCACGGAGCTGGGGCTGAAAACCGAAATCGTACCGCTCACCCGCCCCTATGGCCTGTACACGGGCAATGTGTTTCAAGGCATCGTCAAAGTGAACGGCAAGGCCGTCCCTTTCAGCGAAGTCGAAGTGGAATACTATAACGAAGACGGTAAACTCAAGGCGCCCGCCGCGCCCATGATCACCCAAGTCATCAAGGCCGACGTCAACGGCGTGTTCACCTACGCCATGCCCAAGGCGGGCTGGTGGGGTTTCGCCGCCTTGAACGAGGACGAAAAGAAAATGAAACACGAGGGGCAGGAGTATCCGGTGGAGATCGGCGCCCTGCTGTGGATCAAGACTCACGACATGAAATAGTCATCCGGCGGTCCACGGCCGCCGCGGCAAAACCGCGGCGGCGGGAATCGAAACGGACCTCGCAGCGCTGGCCACTGGAAATCACGGCACGGCGCTCTATACTAGTCGCCAGACTGGCGGATCCCCAACCATTCGGCTACAGCTCACAGAGACATCGCCTCACACCAGCAAATAAAGGAGAGTTCATCATGCTCAAGCGCCATTTACTCGCCACCTTGTGCAGCGTCCTGCTCTTCACCGGCTGGGCGGGGCAAGCCACCGCCCATTCCGCCCTGCACCATTCCACGCCGGAAGCCAACGCCGTGATCGAAACCGCGCCGGCCTCGGTGCAATTGTGGTTCAGCCGCAGTCTGGAACCCGCGTTCAGCACGGTGAGCGTCGTCGATCAACAGGGCCAACAAATCGACAAAGGCGATACGGCGGTCAAGGAAAAAGACGCCAAGTTGCTGGAAGTGAGCCTGCCCGCGTTGACTAGCGGCACCTATAAAGTCATCTGGCGCATCGTGGCCTTGGACGGCCACAAATCCAAAGGCGAATACAACTTCACCGTCAAATAAAGCCGCCCCGCGCGATGGACGGCACCGCCACCGTTATCACCTTCGGCATTGAACTCATCGCACTCGCCGCCGCCGTGGGCGTGGTGGCGAGCACCTTGTGGGTCTTCCCTCGCGACAACGCCGCTGAACACGCGCACACACTCCTTCCAGTCCGGCGCGCGCTTTGGAAATTACTCGGGCTTAGCTTGATCATCCTCACGCTAACCAGCGCCGCCGGTTTACTGCTGCGCACCGCCAGCATGAGCGAACTGCCGGTGATGCAAGCCTTCCCCGCGCTGCCCACCGTCTTATTCAAAACGCAGTATGGCTCACTGTGGCTATGGCGCAGCGGCGCCTTATTGCTCTTGTGGCTGGCGTGGGCATTACACTGGCGCAAACTCGACGGCCGCCTCATACCCGCCCTCGTCTTCCTCGCACTCACGCTGATCGCCTTCGCCCTCAGCGCCTCCGGCCACGCGGGCGACGACGGCCTCTTCACCTTCGTCAGTTTCGCCAACACCCTGCACATCCTCGGCGCGATGTTGTGGGGCGGCGGCATCATCGCCATGACTCTGCACATCCTGACCCGTCTGCTGCGCGGCGACAACAACACGCGCACGCTCATCGCCCACAGTAGCCTGCGCCTCTCCACCCTCGCCACCGTCGCGCTAATCATTACCCTGCTGCCCGGCATCTATCACGCCTGGCTGCAGATCGGCAGCTGGCCCGCCCTGTGGGAAACCCGCTACGGCCAAATCTTGCTGGCGAAAATATTTTTCGTCGGCGCTATGATGCTGCTCGGCGCCCTGCACCGTTATATCTCCGTCCCCGCCGTGCAACGCCACGCGCAACAACCCGAACCCGCCACCCTCATCCCCGTTCCCCAATGGCTGCGCCGCGGCGATGACACCCACGCCCCCCGTCACTTCCTCCGCAGCCTGCGCGCGGAAATGACACTGCTCTTGATCGTGCTGGCGCTGGCGGCCGTGTTGTCACAACAAACCCCGGCGATACATATGGAGCATGAAGCTGCGATGGAGCATGGGGAGTGATGCGAAGCGGCTTGCACCGTCGCCGCAAAAGAGTATCTTAATTTTAGCCGCGCAAAATATTTATGCATCTGAAGTCGCAATCATCCTCCAACCCAGCCAGATTTCCCTAATTCAAATGCATACTACTAAAAACATATCTTCTGGAAGCGTGAACACTGCAATTTTAGCAACAACAGCATTGCAACCACCTTGCACCAAAGGTGTATATATTGATGCTGAAACAGATAAAGCAACATTCTCTACAGCACTCGCCACAATAACTTCCGGCAAACAATTTAGACTCTTGTACAACACATCGATAGGATCGCCTTGGGGTGATGCAGCATGGTGTGCTGTATCCGCCTTCGGAATAACGAATTAAGATCAACGTGACAAGGCGAATTCAAGCAACGCAGGGTGACTTAGGCACGCCGTTTGTGCCGTAACCCACCCAGCCTTGCGCAGCCACACAGGGCATCTTTTTTTAATGTGTGCCTAGCGGCACGCGTGGCGGGTTACGCAAGAAACACTTACCCGCCCTAAACTTGATTATTAACCTGGCGGCCAAATAGATCTGGTGCAATCCCCTCTCCCTCAGGGAGAGGGCTAGGGTGAGGGGGGGGCTAATAGATTAATTTTCACTCCCTCCTCCTGTCTTTCTCCCTGAGGGAGAAGGGACGGCTTTTGAATAGGCAGCCGAGATATTCAAGCGCCGGGTTAATCACAACACAGCCGTCCTCAGTCCTCACCGCCCCGCGTCCAACAACTCCACCCAATGCCGCACCGCCACCTCCGCGGCGGTTTGCAGCTGCAGTTGGCAACCGATATTGGCGGTGGCGATCAGCTCCGGTTCGCCGGCTTGCAGCGCGGCGATTTTGTTGCCGAGCAACTGGCGCGAGAGTTCGGGTTGAAGGATGGAATAGGTGCCGGCCGAGCCGCAGCACAGATGACCATCGGCCACCGGCGTCAACTGAAAGCCGCAACGGGTCAATATCGATTCGACCAGGCCATTGAGTTGCAGACCGTGTTGCAGGGTACAGGGTGAATGAAAGGCGAGCTTGCGCGCTTGCCCGATGCCGGCCAGCGCGGCGAGGTCTGTGTCCGCGACGATCTCGCCGAGGTCGCGGCTCAGCGCGGTGATGCGCGCGGCCTTCTCGGCGTAGGCCGGATCGTCGCGCAGCAGCAAGGCATAGTCCTTCACCATCACGCCGCAGCCGCTGGCGGTGATGACGATGGCCTCGGCGCCCGCCTCGATATAAGGCCACCAGGCGTCGATGTTACGGCGCGCGAAATTCAAAGATTCATCGTGCGCGGAAAGATGATGGCTAAGCGCGCCGCAACAGCCCGCGCCTCGGGCGCGGATCAAACTGATGCCCAATCTATCCAGCACCCGCGCCGCCGCCGCATTGGTAGCGGGCGCGGCGCTGGGCTGCACGCAACCGTCGAGCACCAGCATCTTGCGCGCATGCCGCGGCAAGGGCCAAGTTTGCTCGCCTGTTTGCGGCGCGGGCACCTTGGCGCGCAGCGCGGCGGGTAGCAGCGGCCGCGCCCATTGCCCCAGCCGCAGCAAAGCACCGAAGCGCGCTGAATAGGGAATCACCGCGCGCAATAAGCGGCGTTGCAGACGCGCGGCGAATGAGCGCGGCACTTGTGTCTCCACCATCGCACGGCCGATGTCCACCAAGCGGCCGTAACGCACGCCGGAGGGACAGGTGGTTTCGCAGGCACGGCAAGTTAAACAGCGGTCGAGATGCAATTGGGTCTTTTCCGTGACCGGGCCGCCCTCCATGAGCTGTTTCATGAGATAGATGCGGCCGCGTGGCCCGTCGAGTTCATCGCCGAGCAGTTGATAAGTGGGACAGGTGGCGGTGCAAAAACCGCAATGCACGCAGGAGCGCAATATCGCATCGGCCTCGCGGCCTTCCGCTGTGTCCTTCAAACTCTCGATGAGTGAAGTCTGCATAAATTCGTCTTTATAATTCCTAATTACGAGCAAGTGCGTTAACAAAGCCGCGTGCCACGGCGCAACCACCCCGTCGGCTCACGCCGCCACCCCTCCTTGGAAAGGAGGGGAGTTACATAGCTCTGCCTCATGGCGTTGCTCTGCCTCATGGCGTTGCTACGCGCCTATATTACTTTTCATCTCAACTACGAACGCCGCCCGTCTTTTTCCCCTCCTCTCCGAGGAGGGGTGCCCCGCAGGGGCGGGGTGGTGCGGAACGCGGCACACGCGTCTCATCCGTCATTAAAACTCCGCGTACATCCGCCCCGGATTAAAAATACCCTTGGGATCGAAAGCCTGCTTCACGCGCCGGTGTAGCGCCAGCAAGGCGCCAGGCAAGGGATGAAAGCGTTCATCACTATCACCTCCGCGAAAGAGGACCGCGTGACCGCCGGCCGCCGCCGCAACGCGCCGCACCTCGGGTGGCGCCGCGTCTGTCCGCAGCCAGCGCTGGGCGCCTCCCCACTCAAGCGCGCACGCCCCGCTCAGCGGCACACGCGCGGCGGCGGGCGGCAAAGACAGCCGCCACAGCGGTGCGGCGCCCGCGAAAAAGTCATGGTGCTGTTCGCGCATAGCCTCCCAAAAATCCGGGGAGTCTGTCACCAGCTCACCGCCGATGTGCCGCCGCGCGCTCGCCACCGCCGTCTCCGCGCCGGACAGCCGCACGTACAGCCTATTGCCGACAAAACAGGTGGCGGAGATCGGCAAGGGACGCGATGCCCATAAATTCATCCGCGTGATGGCGTCATCGATGCTGCATGCCTGCACTAGGCTCAGCTCGCTGGCGGGGTGCGGCAGCACTTTTAAACTGACTTCGGTGATGACGCCCAAGGTGCCCATCGCCCCCGTCATCAGGCGCGACACATCGTAACCGGCGACGTTCTTCATCACCTCGCCGCCGAAGTGCAGCAACTCACCGCGGCCGTTGATGAGCTTCATGCCCAGCACGAAATCGCGCGCCGCGCCCGCATACGCACGCCGCGGCCCCGACAGTCCGCAGGCAATGGTACCGCCCAGCGTCGCGTTATCGCCAAAATGTGGCGGCTCGAAGCCCAGCATCTGATTGCGCTCGTGCAGCGCGGCATTGATCTCGAGCAAAGGCGTTCCGGCGCGCGCGGTGATCACTAATTCCGTGGGCTGATAGTTGACGATGCCGCGATGACCGGCGACATCCAGCGGCTCGCCTTCCACCGCACGGCCGAGAAAGGACTTCGTGCCGCCGCCGCTGATGCGCAGCGGCGCGCTACGCGTCAATGCACCGCGGACATGCGCCTCAAGCTTTGCCGTTAAATCTTTATCCATGAGCACACGGACCCAGCATCAAAATCTATCCAATTCCGGAAACGGCACTCGCCCCTGGTGGACATGCATCGCGCCAAACTCCGCGCAGCGATGCAGCGTCGGCACCGCCTTGCCGGGATTGAGAATGCCAGCGGGATCGAAGGCGTCTTTCACCGCGTGAAACTGCCGCAGTTCATCGGGCTGAAACTGCGTGCACATCTGGTCGATCTTCTCCATGCCCACGCCGTGTTCGCCGGTGATGGTGCCGCCCACCGCCACGCACAGTTCGAGAATCTTGCCGCCGAATTCCTCGGTGCGTTGCAGTTCACCCGGCTTGTTGGCGTCGTACAAGATCAAAGGATGGAGATTGCCGTCGCCGGCGTGAAAGACATTCGCCACCGGCAAATCATATTCGCGCGACAACTCGCCGATGCGGCGCAACACCTCGGGCAGATGCTGGCGCGGAATGGTGCCGTCCATGCAGTAATAATCCGGCGCCAAACGCCCCACCGCCGGAAAGGCGGCCTTGCGGCCCTTCCAAAACAGCGCGCGCTCTTGCTCGTCCTTGGCGGTACGCACTTCGATGGCGCCGCAGTTCTGCATGATGTCGTGTATTTTTAAAATATGCTCCGACACCTCTTCATTAGTGCCGTCCACCTCACACAATAAAATCGCCTCGGCTTCGAGCGGATAACCCGCGTGCACGAAATCCTCGGCGGCGCGGATGGCGAGCTTGTCCATCATTTCCAAACCCGCGGGGATGATACCCGCGGCGATGATCTCGCCCACCGCGCCGCCCGCCTTCACCACGTCGTCGAAGGCGGCCAGCACCACTTGCGCGCGCTCGGGCAAGGGCAGCAGCTTCACCGTGACTTCGACGATAATGCCTAGCATGCCTTCCGAGCCGGTGAACAGCGCGAGAAAATCGTAACCCGGCGAATCCAGCGCCGCGCCGCCGAGGGTGAGTAATTCGCCGTCGGCGCTGATGATCTGCAATTGCAGGATATTGTGTACCGTCAGGCCGTACTTCAAACAATGCACGCCGCCGGAATTTTCCGCGACGTTGCCGCCTATGGTGCAGGCGATTTGCGACGAGGGATCGGGCGCGTAGTACAAACCGAGCGGCGCGGCGGCTTGCGAGATGGCGAGATTGCGCACGCCGGGCTGCACCCGCGCCGTGCGATTTCGCGCATCGATGTCGATGATGGATTTGAATTTCGCCAAGCTAAGCAGCACACCTTGACTGTGCGGCAAGGCGCCGCCCGACAGACCCGTGCCCGCGCCGCGCGCCACCACCGGCACCTTGCGCTGATGACAGAGACGCATCACCGCTTGCACTTGGTCGATGGTGTCAGGCAAGACCACGATCAAGGGCAAACGGCGATAGGCGGAGAGGCCGTCGCATTCGTAGGGGCGGAGGTCTTCTTCTTCCCACAGCACCGAGTCACTGGGCAGGATGGCGCGCAAGGCCGTGAGCAACACGGCGAGTTCGCCGGTGTAGCCGTGCTCTGCTTTTGATTGCCCCTCACTGCTCATCTTGGCGCTGACTCCCTATGATTTGCCTCGCGGCATTATGCATCAGCCGCGGCTGTAGCGCAGCCTGGCCCGCATCCGCCGCGCGCACGCTGCCGCTATTCCCAGCTCGCCATCACCTTCACGCGGCTGAGCGCAACACACTCCAATTCAATGCCGCGCATTCAAATCACAGGCCGCAAGCGCCGCAACACCGTCACCAAGGCGCGGTCATCACCGACGTTGCCGGGAAAAATCACCACGGGCATCTCGGCAAAACGCGGGTGATCGGCGGGACAGCGCAGCACCGAGCAACCCGCCAAGATCTGCCCCAGCACCCGCGCCGTGCGCAAGGCCAAGCCGGAGCTCAAGACATCATTGGACGTGATGCCGCCCTTGCTGATGAGGAAGCCCAGCGTGGGCGGCAATTCACGCACCACGTCCATCAAAAACGCCGAGACCTGTTCGCCGAAGTCGAGGCGCGATTGCGTGTCGGCGAAGGTGATTTCCGTGCGGCTGGTATAAATTACCGGCGTGCGGCCGTCACGATGGGCGCGTTCCGCTTCTTCGCGGATGCGCTGCAAGAGCGTGTCTCGCGAAGTGGCGATGCGCGTCACCTCCACTTCGATGGGCGTCACATCGGACTCCTTGAGCAACTGTGCCAGCTGCAAACTGCTCTTGCGCACATGCGAACCGACGATGACCGCGCCGGGACGGCCGCCGCGCACATAGGCGGCCATGGCATCGGCGGCAACGAGTTGCGGTGGCAGATCGGCCAGCGCGGTGAGCAGGCTGGCGGCGCTGCGGAATAAAAAGCGCTTGCCGCGCGCGGCGGCGGCCTTGATTTGCACGGCGAAGTGATCCAAATCGCTCTGCCGTTCCGCGTCCACCACGCAGCAGACGTTGCCGTTCAACTCCAATAGACGCGGCAGGACATCACCACGCGGCTCATCGAGCAGAAAACGTTCGACCGCCTTCGCCGCGATACGGCCGCGGGTTTTCTCTTCCACGTAGGCGGGGAGATAACTGGTGGAATAAGCGAACACCGAGTCGCGGGCGAATTCGGTTTCGTGCGTCGGCACGGGTACGCCGTCAACCATCAAGTAGTGAATGCTGTCGCGGGTGATGCGGCCGCCTTCGAAAAAGGCCGGCACCAGAAAGTGGGCATCGAAGGGACCAAGTTCCGCGGCGATGACATCGGTCTCCACCGGGTAGTGGCCGCGCAAGGTGGAATCGGAACGGCTGACGAACACGGGGTGTATCGTCGTGCCCTCCGCTTCCAAAGCGCGCAGCGCGCCTTTGAGATTGCGGCAGACCTCGCGGGTCACCGCCGCCGCGCGGCTGGCGTCCATGCCGCGGGTATTCGTCAGCACGAAGAACAGGGGCGTCGCATCGCGCAGGGCCTCGCACAGCGTCGTCTCGTCCCAGCGCGTCAGCAATAAACAACCGTGTACGGTTTGCGAGCCGGTGGGGTCGTCGTCGAGGACGATGATCTTGGTTTGTTCGCTCACGTCGCACCTGTGATGAAAGACATTCAAAAATCAGGGGGCGCGGCCAAGTATATTTAGCTGCATCAACTCCCCTCACCCTACCCTCCCCCTGGGGGAGAGGGTTTATTAGGTAGCGCTAGACTTAAGCCAACAACTTCGCCACCCGCGCCGTCATGCCCTCGGCGGTGATGCCGTTGAAGGCCATGATCTCGGCGGGCGAGGCGGTGGTCTCGCCGCGCTGCCAGCACACCACGTCGCGTTTCGGCGCGCGGCTGCGCAGCAACACCGGCTCAAGACTGGCGCTGGGACCGCCGCTGATCGCCAGCAATGCGTCGCCGTCGAACAATGCATTGAAATGATCGTCGTCCATGAATTGATTGTCCGGTTCCGAGACGGTGTCCCAAGACACATCCGCCGGGCGGTAGAGCCGCCGCGGATTGACCACCGCGACGATGCGCACGCGATAACCGGCCTGTTCCAATTGCGTCTTGGCCTCGAACACCGGCAGGAACACCATGTCGCCGGTGGCCGCCAGCACCACCGTGCCGCGCGTGCCGCCGTTGCTTTCGTACAAGGTGATGGCGCCGCGCTCTATCGCCTCTTGGCCTTGAGCCAGCGTGGTGTACACCGGCAACGGGCTCTTGGAGGCGATGATGACCACGCCCTTGTTGTAGCTGTTGGTGCCCCACTCATAGGCCGTTTGAATCATGTTGGCGTCGCAAGGAAACAGCGGATAGACATTGCCGTTGCGCATCATCGCCGCGAAATAGTTTTCGATCTCGGGACGTTGATGGGTCCAGCCGTTACGCCCCTGTTCCAGCGCGCCGGCGGTGAACATGCACATGATGGACGGCGTCTTGCGGCGCAACTCCGCCATGGCTTGCGTCACGGTTTGCACGATGGGCCAGCCGTTGATGGCGAAGCTCTCGTAGGACAGCCACAGAGCGCGCGAACCGAACAGCGCGAGACCGGCGGCGAGACCGGCGCAAGCATCTTCATTGAGCGGCTCATACACCTGGCCGGCCGGGCCTTGATGATAAAGATCGTCGCTGGTGGGATGACGGATCTTCAAGGCCTCGTTGATGTTCTTCATGCCCGAGGCCTCGTTGCCGTCGGCGTTGGTGACGACGAAACGCGCATCGCGCTTACCGACCTCGGCCACCAGCGCGCCCATGGTCGTAGAAGGCACGGCCTTGTCGCCGATGCTGTATTCCGTCGCGGGCAATTTACCCAGCGGCGCGAGCGCCAGCACTTTTTCCGTCACCGAGGTCTTGGCGGCGGGGCCGCCGCCGGCGCGGCGGAAATTGTCGCGCACGATAGCCCAGGCCCGCGGCGGCAGGGCGCGGCGTTGCAGTCCTTCGATGATGTGCGGCTTGTCCAGCGTGTCGGCGGGATACAAGTTGTGCGACTTCGCGCCCAGCGCATGCACGCCCGCGCCCTTGAGCTGCTTGATGATGAAGCAAGTCAGCGTGCCGTCCAGCGCAAGCGACGCCGCCCTGTCCATGCCCTTGAGTACCGCGGCGGTGAAGGCCAGGCGCTGTTCCAGCGAGAAGCGCGCGCTGTCGACATAGGCGCCCTGCTGGCCGCTGTCGTCGAAGTCTTTGGCGTCGACCAACACCACTTCCTGGAACCCGTGGCCCTTCCAGTAACGGATCATCTCATCGCTGCTCATGGTCGAGACCATGGAGTGATGCTCTTGGCTGTAACCGTTCCAGATCAGCGTCGGCAGAAAATTGGTGGCGCGCGGGTAGGCGGTGTTGAAGTGCATCATCGCGGAGAGGATGTAGGGTTCGCCCATGCCGCCGTCGCCGAGGGTGAAGGGGAAGAGCGTGCCGGGGTGCAGCAAGGCGCCGGCCATGGCGAAGTGCTGGCCCTGTCCCAGCGGACCCGCGGGCGCGAGGATGCCGGGAATGGCACCGGAGAGATGCCCGAGCAGGCCGTGACGCTCGCGGAAACGCTCGCGTAATTGCTGCACGGTCTTGATGCCCATCGCCTCTAATGAAGTGTCGAGGAACATCGCGCTGTAAAAACCGGGGGCGTGATGGCCGACCTCGGTAACGATATTGGTGTGACCCAGCATCACCAGCGCGGCATAGGCCTCGGCGCTGCTGGCGAAACCGCCGGGGTGGCCCGAGGCCTTGGCGCCGCAGACTTGCAGGGTGAGATAACGCAGGGCGTCGGCCATGAGCAGGGTTTGGTACACCGCCTTAGGGTCAGCGGAATCGGCCACCCCCGTCGTGCCCTCGCCGATCACGGCGCTGTCGGCCTGCTGGGCGAAACCCGCCCAAGGCTGGCCGAAGTATTGAATGCCCGCGCAAAAATCGGGGGCGGTGGTATCCGTGGGGGTCGGGGCTGTGGCGCTGCTCATGGTCGGTCTCCTGAAATCGGCCCGCCCCAAAGGCGGGTGAAGACACCATAACGGCATCAGCTATATTTCGCAATACAGAAATGTTTTCACATTGTGAAATATGCGCTATGCTGTGGCCATGATGACCAAGACCTCAGGCATACAAGTCGTCGATCGTGTCGCCAAGCTATTGGAGGCCATCGCCAACGCCCGTGGACCGGCCTCCTTGAAATATTTGGCCGCCGACTCCGGCCTGCACCCCTCCACCACTTTCCGCATCCTCGCCGCCTTGCAGACGCATGATCTAGTGGAAAAAAATCCTGCGGGCGACTACGAGCTCGGCCGCCGCCTGCTGCGGCTGGCGCAACGGGTGCCGGCCCGCAACGACCTGCGCGAAGTGGCCAAACCCACCATGAATTGGTTGCGGGATCAAACCGGCGAGAGCATCAATCTCACCGTGCGCGAGGGCGATGAAGTGATTTATATAGAACGGGTGCTGCCCAACCGCATGATGCGGGTGGAGCAGGTCATCGGCAGCCGCGCGCCGTTGCACGTCACCGCCGTGGGCAAGCTCCTGCTGGGCGAGGACAGCGAAGACAGCTGCCGCGACTACGCCCGCCGCACCACCCTGCCCAAATACACGCGCAACACCCACACCACGGCGGAGGCCTTGCTGGCCGATATCAAAACCAGCGCCGCCCGCGGCTATGCCCGCGACGATGAGGAAGCCGAGCTGGGCGTGGGCTGCGTCGGCGTATTACTGCGCGGCCCGCAAGGCGAGGCCGTGGCCGGTTTGTCCATTTCCGCCCCGCGTGAACGGCTGAAGGAAGACTGGATACCTCTGTTGCAGGAGGCGGGGCGGCGATTATCCCAACGCCTGAGCGATCAGAGCTAGCCAACCCCGCTTCGTGCCCGCAATTTCGTATGCAGTGTGGGGCATATACGATTCCGCTAGGTCTTTATAACAAACTATTCTGCTTATCGGTGCCTATCTAACGGAAAGTTTTATTATAATCCCCAGTCAGAGTAAAAATATGAGGCCCGCTCTCTCAACTCTGGGGCACTCACACCCTAGAATCGCAAACGGGAAATTGACGTACTATGCCCCACACCACAGAACAACTCGCCGCCGCACCGCAGCCGGGCATCGACATCCAAGCCCTCAATGAAAAATACGCCCCGCTCAGCTTTGAAGAGCGCATCCGCGAACTTTACAACGATTTCGACCCCGGGCAGGTGATGGTCACCTCCTCCTTCGCCGCCACCTCGGCCTATTTTCTGCACATCATCTCCCGCATCCGCCCGGCGCAGAAGATCTTCTTCATCGACACCGGCTTTCATTTCCCGGAAACCCTGGCCTACAAGGACTATTTGAGCAAGCTCTACGGCCTCCGCGTCGAGGACGTGAAGGCCGAGGACTGGAAGCATGAGTTCACCGCACGCGAGCAGACCTACAAAACCGATCCCGACTTCTGCTGCTCGATAAACAAGGTGGAACCGCTGGAAGAGGTGAAAAAGAATTACCAGGTCTGGGTCTCCAGCCTGATGCGCTGGCAGACCGAACACCGCGCCGGGCTCAACATCTTCGAGGAGCGCGGCGGCATCATCAAGTTCTACCCCATGATCGACGTCAGCAAGGCCGAGCGCGAAGCCTATATCCGCGAACACCAGCTGCCCTTCCACCCCCTGGTGGCCAAGGGCTATTCCTCCATCGGCTGCGCCCATTGCACCAAACCGGGTGACGACCGCGGCGGCCGCTGGGTCGACACCCCCAAAACCGAGTGCGGCCTGCACCTTTAAGCGTCGCCACACAGGAACAATCCCCGCAGCGCGGCCGCGCCGCCTTGCCCCCGCGCACCATAGCGTTTAACGTATGACAACTTCGCCAAACTGGTTTACCCGTGCTCCGTTACCTCTTCATCTGCGCCGCGGTCTTTAGTTTATTCCTGCAAGGATGCGCGGGCGCCATCACCCATCGCATGGGCGCCAGCCTCAGCGCGGCCATCGCCGATCAAGATGATCCCGACACCGTGCGCGCCGGTTCGCCCGCCTACCTGCTGTTGATGGACGGTTTGATTAAAGACGAGCCCGAAGATCAAACCCTGCTCATCGCCGGCGCCAAACTCTACAGCGCCTATGCCACGGTCTTCGTCGAAGACCCGCAGCGGGCGCGGCGCTTGGCCGATAAAGGCCGCGACTACGGCCGCCGCGCCCTGTGCCTGGACGCGCCGGTCTTTTGTGAGTCAGACATCAATGACCACGATGCCTTTCTCGCCGCGCTGAACAAACTCGACCAAGATGAACTGCCCAGTCTCTACAGTTACGCCACCAGCTGGGCCGCCTGGGTCAAGGCCCGTAGCGCCGAGCCGTTAGCCTTGGCTGATGTGCCGAAAATTGAAGCCATGCTCGCGCGGGTCGTCGCCCTCGACGAGGCGTATGAACGGGGCGAAGCGCAACTCTATTTGGGGATTTTACGCAGCCAGATTCCACCCGCCTTGGGCGGGCGTCCCGAACTGGGGCAGGCCCATTTTGAAAAGGCCATCGCCCTCTCGGAGGGAAACAACCTCTTCGCCAAGGTGGAGTACGCACACTACTACGCACGGCTGATGTTTGAACGTGAGTTACACGACAGTTTATTAAAAGACGTGTTGGCCGCCGACCCGGTGGCGCCGGGCTACACCCTCGGCAATGTGCTGGCGCAACAACAAGCGCGGGTTTTATTGGACGGCTCCGCCGACTATTTTGGAGAATAAAAAATGTTGAAAGGGATATTCACTACTGCGCTGTTATTCGTTTTCGCACAGCCTGCCTTTGCGGCCACCACTTTAAAAATCGCCACCATCGCCCCCGACGGCACCAGCTGGATGCAGGCGCTGCGCAAAGGCGGCGACGACATCGCCCAGCGCACCGACGGCCGCGTCAAACTGCGCTTCTTCCCCGGCGGCGTGATGGGCAATGACAAAAGCGTATTGCGTAAAATCCGCGTCGGCCAGTTACAAGGCGGCGTCATCGTCAGCGGCGGCCTCACCGAGGTCTATCCCGACGTGGCGCTGTACAACATCCCATTTACCTTCCGCTCTTATCAAGAAGTCGATTACGTGCGTGAGCGCATGGACACGCAGTTGATAAAGGGTTTGGCGGAAAACGGCTTCATCAGTTTCGGCTTGAGCGAAGGCGGCTTCGCCTATTTAATGTCCAACCGCGCGGTGCGCAGCCTGGATGATTTGAAGGGCAAAAAAGTCTGGGTGCCGGACGATGACCTCGTCAGCCGCGTCGCCATTGAATCCACCGGGGTCTCGCCGATTCCGCTACCGCTCACCGACGTGCTCACCGGCCTGCAAACCGGCCTCATCGACACCATCGCCGGCTCCGCCATCGGCGCCATCGCCCTGCAGTGGCACCCGCAAGTGAAGTATTTGGTGGACGAACCCCTGGTGTATCTCTACGCCACGCTCGTCATCGACGCCAAAGCCTACGCGCGCATCAGCGCCGCGGACCAAGCCATCATGCACGAGGTGATGGACGCGGTGTTTCTAAAACTCAACAAACAAAACCGCATCGACGACGCCGCCGCGCGTCAAGCGCTCAAGGCGCAAGGCATACAATTCGTCGCGCCCACCCCGGAATCACAACAGCGCAAGGTTGAAATACAGGCCGAAGTCGAACACCGCCTGCTAAAACAAGAAATCCTTTCACCCAAACTGGTGCAAGCATTGAAAGAACACCTCAATAGCCAACGTCAGGCGCGCGTCACGCCCTGAGTTATCGCGCCCTCATGTCCAGCCCCCCGCCCACCTGGCTAGCACGCGGCAAGCGCGTCGTCGCCTGGCTAGAAGACAGCGTGCTCGTGAGCCTGCTGCTGGCGATGATCCTGGTCGCCACGGCGCAAATCCTGCTGCGCAATGTGTGGGACAGCGGCCTGGCTTGGGGCGACCCTTTCACCAAGGTGATGGTGCTGTGGCTCGGCATGCTCGGCGCCATGGTGGCCAGCCGCAACAACAATCACATCAATATCGACCTGCTTTCACGCTTTCTACCGCCCAAGATTAAAAGCCTCAGTCAAGTCATCAATGCCACTTTCACCGCTGTTGTCTGTGGCGTCATCACTTATCACGCCGCGCGCCTGGTCTTGATCGACAAGGACGCGGGCACCACCGCCTTCGTCAACGTGCCCACTTGGGTGTGCGAGCTCATCATCCCCATCGGCTTCGCCGTCATTGGCCTGCGCTACGCGGCCATCGCCGTCTCCGGGCTCATCCCGCGCGGTGAGCGCCACACACCATGATTATCGCCAGTCTGATTCTCATCGTCCTCGCCTTGCTGGGCGCACCGCTGTTCGCGGTGATCGCGGCGGGCACGCTGCTGGCCTTTTATCAAGCGGACACCGATCTGGCGGTGGTGGCCATCGAAATATTCCGCCTCGCGGAGATGCCCATGCTCATGGCCATTCCGCTCTTCACTTTCGCGGGCTATATGCTCAGCGAAAGCCAGGCGCCGACACGGCTGGTGAATCTCAGTCACGCCTTGCTCGGCTGGCTGCCGGGCGGTTTGGCCATCGTCGCCCTCGCGAGCTGCGCCTTATTCACCGCCTTCACCGGTGCGTCCGGTGTCACTATCATCGCGCTCGGGGCGCTGCTGTATCCGGCGCTGGCGCAAGCGGGCTACAACGAGCGTTTCAATCTCGGCCTCATCACCACCTCCGGCAGTTTGGGTTTATTATTCGCGCCTTCGCTGCCCTTGATTCTCTACACCGTCATCGCGCAGCAACTCAGCATCGGCCGCCCCTTCTCCGTAGAAGATATGTTTCTCGCCGGGGTGCTGCCCGGCATATTGATGCTAGTCCTGCTCGCCGGCTGGAGCCTGTGGGTCAACCGTCAACAAAGACTGACCCCTTTCGTCTGGCGCGACGCCCGCCGCGCGCTCTATGCCGCGCGCTGGGAATTGCCCCTGCCCTTCATCGTGCTGGGCGGGATTTACAGCGGTTATTTCGCGATCTCGGAGGCGGCGGCGGTCACCGCGCTGTACGTCATCATCGTCGAAGTCCTGCTCTATCGCGAGATCACACCGCGGCAATTACCGCGCATCATGCGCGACTCGATGGTCTTGGTCGGCGCCCTGCTCATCATTCTCGGCGTGTCCCTCGCCTCTACCAATTACCTCATTGACGCCGACGTGCCCACCCGTTTGTTCGAGACCACTAAAGAGTACGTAAGCAATCCGCTGACCTTTCTGCTTCTGCTCAATCTCTTTTTATTAATATTGGGCGCGATGCTCGACATCTTCTCGGCGCTGGTGATCGTGGTGCCCTTGTTATTGCCCGTCGCCATCGGCTACGGCGTCGACCCGGTACACCTCGGCATCATCTTCCTCGCCAATATGCAGCTCGGCTATTTCACCCCGCCGGTGGGACTGAATCTATTCATCGCCAGCTACCGTTTCAAAAAACCGGTGATGGAAATCTACCGCGCCACCCTGCCCTTCTTCACGCTGCTGCTCATCGCCGTGCTCATCATCACCTATTGGCCCGCGCTGTCATTGTGGCTGGCGGGAAGACTGTAGCCCCGGGCGGCGTTAAACGGCGCGGCGTTTGCGGCCGCCCCGCCATGCATCAGGCGGCCTCCCCCGCCGGCCGGCGCTGACGCTCATAGAGGAAACGCAAGACCTCGGCGCGGTAATGGTTGTAGGCGCCGTCATCCGCCAAGGCCAAGCGCTGACGCGGCCGCGCCAAATCAATCCGCAGGATCTCGCCGATGGAGGCGGCGGGGCCATTCGTCATCATCACGATGCGATCGGACAACAGCACCGCCTCATCGACATCATGGGTAATCATGATGACGGTATTCTTCAAACGCGCGTGTATCTCCATGAGTGAGTCCTGCAGGTGCGCACGGGTCAAGGCGTCGAGTGCGCCGAAAGGTTCGTCCATCAACAGTACCTTGGGCTCCATCGCCAAGGCCCGCGCGATGCCCACCCGTTGTTTCATACCGCCCGAAATTTCCGACGGGCGTTTGTCCAGGGCGTGCTCCATATGCACCAGCGCAAGATTCTCCACGGTCCAGTCGTGACGTTCCTTTTTACTCTTGCAGGAGGAGAACACTTTATCCACCGCCAGGCGGACATTGTCGTAGACGCTAAGCCAGGGCAGCAGCGAATGATTTTGAAACACTACGGCGCGGTCCGGGCCCGGCGTATTCACCTCTCTGTTCTCCAGCAGCACCCCGCCGGCGCTGGCCTGCAACAGCCCGGCGACGATGTTCAATACCGTCGACTTGCCACAGCCGGAATGGCCGATGATGGAGATGAACTCGCCCTTATCGATGCGCATGCTGACCTCATCGAGGGCGCAGAAGGCGCCGCTCTTGGTGTTGAAGGTCATATTGATATTTTCCAGACTCAAATAACTGTTCATCTTAGCGTCCTCACAATGTTAATTCCGGGATGATTGACGTGCCGCCGCTGATTCAGCGGGTTTAAGCGCGGCTGTAGTCATAACGCTTCTGCACCGCGCTCATGATCCCATCCAAGACGATGCCCACCAGGCCGATCAAGACAATACAAACGATGATGGCGGGTACGCTCAAATTATTCCATTCATCCCAGATATAGAAACCGATGCCGATTCCGCCGGTGAGCATCTCCGCCGCTACGATCACCATCCAAGCGATACTGAGCGACAGGCGCATGCCGGTGATGATGTAAGGCAAGGTCGCGGGCAAAAGGATCTTGCGCGCGATCTCCAGCTTGCCCAGACGCAGTACCGCGGCCACGTTCAAATAATCCTTGGGCACCGCCTGCACGCCGGCCGCGGTATTCACCAGGGTCGGCCAGATGCAGGTAATAAAAATTACGAAGATCGCCGACGGATCCACCGAACGGAATAGCAACAAGCCGATGGGCAACCACGCCAGCGGGCTGACCGGCCGCAGGATTTGTATCAGCGGCTGCCACGCGGCGTGAAAGGTCGGGCTCATGCCCATCAAAAAACCGATGGGCACACCGATCAACACCGCCAAACCGAAACCCGCCATGACGCGGCCCAAGGAATACAACACCTGCCAGGCCACCCCCATGTCATTGGGCCCATTATCGGCGAGAGGATCGGAGAAAATCTCCACCGCCTTGTCCCAGGTCACGGCCGGGGCGGGAATCTCCTGCACCACTTGCACATGAATGAACTGCCAAATCGCAATGACGATGGCGAAGGTCAACGCGGGCAGCATCACCGCCTTCAAAGCCGCGGACCAGCGTTCGCGATTATTACCCGTTTTAACGACGGGCGGCATTGAAGGCGGCGTCACGCTCGCATCGGCTTGCTGCATCACCGCCGCCGCCTTCTCTTTATCAACAACCGTTTTTTCCAAACGCACCACATTGTTTCTCATAAGTGCTCTCCCCAATAAAACCCGTCATTAACTATTGAGTTTGGCCAAGTCGGCCAAGGATATTTTCATCGCGTGCATCTTGAATCCGCGGAGATAATCGACGAGCTTCGCGGGGTCATAGGACATGCCGTCGAAGAATTTATCCGGCCCCATGGCGATGGGCTGAGTGGCCTCTTTCAGCGTCCATAGCCCGCCGTGCGTGCCTTCGGTCTTGCTGTCGATAGTGGGATAGGCGATGCCCAGGGTCTTGGCCGCGTCGCGATAGATATCCGGGCGATACACCGAGGCCGCTGCTTTTTTAATATCCAGCGCCTGTTCGATCTGACCCCAGCGGATCATCTGGGTGATGAACCATTCCGCATGCGACAGCCAGGGGAAGGTCGCGGCGTAGCGATAAAACACATTGAAGTCCGGCAGCGGCCGCGCGGCCTCTTTCTTCGCATATTGGAAGGTCCCGGTCATCGACATCTTCACTACATCCTCCGGCGCGTTGACGTAGGATTTTTGCGAGATGATCTTCACCACCTCCATGCGGTTTTCCGGCTGATCCATCCACTGCGCCGCCTCGATCAAGGCCATCACCGCGGCCTTATGGGTGTTGGGATATTTCTCCGCCCACTCCAGATTGACGCCGAAGACCTTCTCCGGATTGTTATTCCAGATTTCGTAATTGGTGATCAAGGTGCGGCCCAGACCGGCTTGCACCGCACGCTCGTTCCAAGGCTCACCCACGCAATAGCCGACGATGTTATTGGATCGGAGATTGGCCACCATCTGCGGCGGCGGGATCACGATCAGGCGCACGTCCTGATCGGGATCGATGCCGGCGGAGGCCATCCAGTAACGCAACTCGTAATTATGCGTGGAAACCGGAAACACCATGGCGAAGGTCATGGGCTCACGGCCCTTGGCCTTGTCCTCGTCGATCACTTTTTTCAAGGCGCGCGCCGACACCGGTGATTCCTTCATCGCCGCGGGATCGGCCTTCACCATGCGCTCATACAATTCATTGGAGACGGTGATGGCGTTGCCGTTGAGGTCCATGCTGTAGGCCGTCACCGTGGGCTTGGGGATGGCACCCACACCCAAGGTCGCGGCGATGGGCATGCCCGCCAGCATATGCGCGCCATCCAAGGCGCCGATGGAAACCTTGTCGCGGATATTGGCCCACGACGCCTCCTTGGAGATCGTGACGTCGAGGCCGTGTTTTTTGAAATAGCCTTTTTCCGCGGCCACCACCAAGGGGGCGCAATCGGTAAGCGGAATGATGCCGAAGGTCAACCGCGTCTTTTCCAAACCCTCGCTGCCCGCGGCCCAGGCGGCGCTGCGCATCCCCGCCGGCAGCATGCTCATAACCGCCGAAGCACCCAGCACCATGCCGGTACTCTGTAAAAAACGGCGGCGGCTAAGGGTGAGTTTGTCGTCATCACGTTGATCGCTCATTGAGGTCTCCTTAAATGTTTTTAGAACACGCTTCAAGCAAAAAAAAACGTCTATCTCCACCGGAATAAACCCGATATCTGATAGACGCCGTTGTCTAGGTGATGGACCGCCGTTGGCCCATCGTGGTATTCGTTGCCGCGGCGCGTACTTTACGCCGCCTGTAATCTGTATAAGGCAAGCCTCGTACCAACTCGAGAATTTATCCGCGCCAAACCGTCCCCTGCCTATAAATATAGGGCTGCGGGCGTATTGCACAGATAGGGATGCCTGGCCATAAGACCGTCGTGGCGCCAGCGTGATGCACTGAATTGGATGCTTAGCCTGCGGGCGCCGCCTATTTTAGTGCGCGTACCGCGGGATCACGGCGCCCACCCCTAAGCGCATGCTTGTTCATGGATCAAACCAGGCCATCATGCGCACGGCGTGAGGCACGCCCGCCACCCTTTAATCCGGATTGCCGCGGCCGCAGCGCATCCCTGCTCTGCGGTCTCAGCGCAACACTAAGCCGCGGCCGAGGCGTCCTGCATGGCCCCGGCCAGCAGGCCGTAAACCGCCACCCACGCCGCTTCAACTTCCGTAGTGAACTCTTCGCCCAAGCCCTGATCCAGGGTCCACAATAGGGCGGCGGCCACGGTGTCGTAGTCCTTGGGCTTGACGCCATAAGCCTTATGGCGGATGCCGAGGGCCTGCACCGCGGGCACGATCTCATCAATACGGTCGAGGCTGTTGACCGCGATGCCGATCATGCCCATCAATTTGCGCCCTTGTTCTTTCATATCGCTGACGAACAAACCCTTGAGCACGGGGTCAAGCTCGAAGAGCCGCGCGTAAAACAAGGCCGCCGCCTCTTCGGCGATGGGCGTCACCTTGGCCCAAGAAGTTTTTACCGCGATGATGTGTTGCGGTGTCACTGGAGTCGCTGACATAGCCATTCCTTTCATTTATTAAGTGGTCTTATTCAAACTGACGGTTCTCAAGTCAAGGGGATACGCACCACCACGCCGCCCATGACATCGCCGATCTTGAAATCGCTGCGCGGCGTGTCGGGATGATCGTTGTGACATTTGACACAAGCGGGGGCTACCGCCACGTCGGGATAGACCGCGGTGAAATAGCGCGTGCCGCCCAGCTGCTCCTCGCCGTAATAGTTTTTCCCCGGATTATCGGCGATGAACTGCAGACCGGCTTTCTCAGTTTCGGTCTTGGGATTGTTCTGTTTATTCACCGGCCACAGCGACAACAGGGAATAACTGAAGATCGCGCCCTTCTCCGCCACCCGCTCCGCCCCGTAACGGAACATCTGCGCCGGCAGCACCAGCGCCTTGTCATCCTGCCAATGTTCGCTGGCCTTGATGAGCTTCTCGTCATTCTGCAAGCGGTTGATGATCAGCCGGGTGTAGACCGTGCGGTCCGCCTCCATCACCGCGAACAAGGAATCGGCCATGACCTGCGGGCTGATGCCCGTCTGCGCCGCTTTTTCTTCTCCGCAACCCGCCAGCGCCATACTCACGGCAACAAGGGGCAACACACTTACCATTTTCATTTTCGCTATCTTCATCTTTGCATCTCCTCTGTAGTGACTAAATGGATCAACTCAAGGCGGGTCTCCGCGACCCGCCGGCAACACGCGGACTCTTTCATGAAGGCGGTCCGTCTCCGCCACGCTTGCCCTTCTCCAGGGCACGGCGCTGCGCCATCTCGATACTTTCTACATGGCGCGCGGGACGGCCGCTGAAATTGGCGCGCACTAAATCCGCATCGGCGAGGGCGTCCAGCGCGTAGCCCAGGCCGTGGCAGTGCATGCAGACACTGCGCAGCATCTTTTCATTGGGACGGAGATTGTCGTTCTGGTTGTGTTGCACCCGCACCCGCGTGCGTCCTTCTTCCCGCCGCGTCTCGCGCGGCAAGTGGCAGGTGGCGCAAGACACACCGCTGTCCGCGGGCGCCGCGCCGTTGATTTCGTTCTCCCACAAATGGAAATGCGCCGACTGACGATAGGCGCGGCTGTGTTCATCGTCGTGACAGCCGAGACAGGACTCCACCGCGGCGCGGCGGGTATCGGCCTCATGGGGACGGTGGCAACTGCCGCAATTCAATTCCTTGTCGTGCGCGAGGGGCTTCATGGGCTGACGCGCGACGGCGGGACGCATCGCGGGTAAATTCAGCGCGAGACGCATGCCGTGGCGGCCCGCGCCGAAGCCCGTCATCTCCGGCGCGTGGCAATTCGCGCACACCTGATAGGCCGGCCGCTCACGCCAAATCTTTTCACCCGCCGCCTGCTTTTCTTGATGGCAAGCGCTGCAATTGACACCGGCGGCGGCGTGGCCGGAGGCCGCCCATTGGTGGCTATTTAAGGCATCGCCCCGTTGCACCCGCGGCGCGTCCGCCGCCGCGGCGCCCAAGGGCGTTTGCGGATAAGTCCCGCCCGCGCGCAAGAGACTCACCGCATTGCGCGCCGGCAGCCATGCGCTTGCCACGATCTCGGGCTCACCGGCGTGCTTGGTGAGAAAGTCTTCATAGAGGCCGCGATTGTCGTGGTAGTTGTGACAACCCGCGGCGGCGCAGCCGTCGAATTTCATGCCCTGATGACTCTTGCGGTCCTTGGCGATGTCCTGATGACAGTAGACGCAGAAATCGGCCGCAAGGGTGACGCCCATGACGCCGGCGCGGCGCGGCACATGTTCCGCATGGCAGGTGATACACAGACGCGCATCCAGCACCGCCAGTCGCGTGGCATTACGCGGGTCGGTGAATTTGCTCTTGGGGTGGGCGTCGTCGGCGCGTTTGAGTTCCGCGCCGTGGCATTTGACGCAAGAATCTTGCAGCACCGCGTCGCCGCCGAATCCGGTTTCACCATGGCAAGCGGGGCAGGCCATCTCGATCTGATAATGGCCGTGGCTGGTCTCACCGGGCAGATAAAGTGTTTTGTCCGAACCCAGCAACCCCTCGGCGCAATACAGCGCCAGGGCCGTGCTCAACAGCCCCCATAACATCCAGCGTTGTCCCGTTTTAATCGCCATGCGCGCCGCTCAGAAGTAGTACACCGAGGTGATGTGGAAGCCGAGCAAGACCGGCAAGGGCCAGGCCGCGTAAAGATGCAGGGCGTTGATCCGGCCGCGCCAGCGGCGGGCGGCGGCGCCGCCGATGCGGTTTTCCAGCGCGGTCACGCCCCCCGCGAAGCTGCCCAGCAACACCGCCACGCAGAAAATACTCATCAGCCAATTGTTGAGATTGATACCGAAGCTCAGGCCGGTGTGGGCGGCCAAGGCGATGAGGGCGAGCACGCCGAGCACGGCGTGCGCGGCACGCCAGGCGGGATAACTGCCCGCGGAAAAGCGCGGCCAGCGTTTGCGCAGTGGCAGCAGCAAACCGAGCAGTGTCAAACCCGCCAGGGTGTAACCGCTGATCTGTTTCAACAGCCATTCGCGCCACAGGACATCGAGATGTATGCCGCCTTGCACCGTCGCGGAAAACGGCAGGGCGGGCAGGGCCGCGATCAAGACGGCAATGAATAGCGCCAGCACGGAAAGACCCAATAGACTGCGCTGTGACCGCGCCTTTTCCAGCGCACCGGCGCCGCCCACCAAGTCCGCAAGCAGCGGACGGCAACCGCCGCAGACCGTGGAAGCGCCAGTGGCCTGCGCCAAGGCGGTCACCGAGTTGCAACCTGCCGCCATGGCCTTGCCCAAGGCACCCCGGGTCACGCCGGTGCAGTTGCACACCGTGGTGGCGGCGCTCCAGTCGCACACCCTGGCGCTGTCCTCCGCGGGCCAGAGCTCGCCGTGACGGCGGAAACGCAATAACTGCCACGGCCATAGCCGCCGTTGCCGCGTCACGGCCTCTTGCACGCGGCCTAGGGCCTGCCACTCCCCCATCGCCACGGCACCGATGACACGGCCCTGGTGCAACACCAGTTTGCGATACAGGCCGCGGCCGGGGTGGGAATACACCGCGCTGCGATAATTCAAGGGGCGCTCTTCTTCACTCACCACGCCCATGCTGAAGACTTTGCAGTTGGCCACTTTAAGGCGGGTGGCGGTGGTGGAGCCGTGATAGACGGCCTTGCCGCCGAGCACAGAGTGGGCGGCCACCGCCGCCTGCTCCAAGGCCGGTCCCGCGAGGCCGTAGACTTGGCCGCGGTGTTCCGCGCATTCACCCACGGCGTAGATATGCGCATCGGCGCTACGCATGCCGTCATCGACACGGATACCGCGCCCCACGCTCAAACCGGCCTGCAAGGCCAGCTGCACATTGGGACGTATGCCGGTGGAGACCACGACGGTGTCGCAAAGAATCTCGCGGCCGCTACGCAGACGCACCCCGCGCACCGCACCCTCGCCGAAGATCTCGCGCACGCCGTCGCCCAGCACCACCTGCATGCCGAGGGCGAGCACCTGTTCACGCAAGATCTCCGCCGCCGCCGCGTCCAATTGCCGCGACATCAGATGGCTGTTGTGATGCACCACCAAGACGTCAGTTTGGTTGCGCTGCATGGCACGCGCCACTTCCAGTCCCAGCACGCCGCCACCCAGCACCACGGTGCGGCGGCTGCGCACGCGCCGCGCCATCAGCGCCTGGGCATCGTTCATGTCACGGAAACAGAACACCCCGGACAAGTCGGTGCCGGAAATATGCGGGATATGCGGTCGTGAACCCGTGGCCAGCACCAGATCGCGATACAGATGGACACGGCCCGTGGCGTCGAGCAGGGTCCGGGTGGGGCGGTCGATGGCAAGAACCGCGCAATTGTAGTGGGCCGTCAACGCGCTGCCTTGCTGTAAACGCGGCATATTCGCCAACTCCGCCTGCCCGATCTCACCCGCCAGCAGCGAGGACAGACGCACGCGGTTATATGGCTCCCAAGGTTCATTGCCGAAGATCAGCAGGGGATCACTGTAGCCGCGGCGCAGTAATTCTTGCGCCGTGTGTATGCCCGCGGGACCGGCGCCCACGATGACGACGGGCGCGGCCGCCGTGGGCGCCCTTCGTGGCATCGTCTCGCTGCTCGCGCTGTGCATCACCGCCGCCATCAACAACTCCACGGGTAAAAATAAAAAAAGGCATTCAATGCATCGCAACCCGCGCGATGCAGTGAACGCCTTTGTCCGTTTGAGACCGCCGTTGGTCTCGCTTGTTATCGGGAGAGGTGCGGAACGCTTCCCGATGCGGCCGCATGACACAGCCGTTTGCTCAATCACACAGAGCAGAAAATATGCCAAGCAAGCGTGTTAATGCTAAGCGCATGAGAAGATATATTTTTTATGTACTTTATCTCGTCTCAATATGTACTAGCCGCGGCCATTCGCACCGCCGCGGTGCGGCGCGCTTATTAACATGGGCTCGCGTGAAAACAAATGAAGCAGAAAATTAATTTCAAGCAAGAACTCCATCCCCAATACCTATCCGTCTTCCGCGGTGAAAAATATTTCACCAAATATCGGCGACAAAACGGCGCCTCCCCGCGCCGTGGCGTAACGATTTAAACCTCATGCAGTTAAAATGAAACCTGCCCCATCAGCCATAACTTGTCGGTATCGACCTTGCCGGCTTGGTCTCCGGCGCTGTAACTGGCGTATTTCGCGGTGAGGGCATAGTGCTTGTTGAATTTTTTGCTGGCCTGCAGATTAATCTCCTTGCCGAAATCGCCGCCGCCGCTGTTGGCACTGTAATCGTGATAGACCGCGAGCAGACTGACGCCCAGCAGCTCACCGCCGACGCTGAGATAGATATCCTCCAGCCCCGAGGCCGGCGTCGACAGGAATTGATCGGCCCAGCCATTGAAGGCGTGCAAGGTAGCCAGCGGTGTTTGCACGCTCTGGGTGCCATCGCCTTCCAATACTTCATATCCCAGCTTGGCGGTCACGCCGCCAAGGCTCGCGCCCAGCTCGGCGAGCATGTAATTGAGATCGTAGTCGGCGGGGTTATCCGCATAATCGCCCTGGCGGGCGTACTCCGCGCTGTAGAGTACCTTCGCCTTGTCATTGAGCGGCGTCGCGCCGCTGAAGCGCAGCCCATAGCTTGCACTGGATAGCGCCGCGCTCTGCTCATAGTCCAAGAGATAGACATAGCCGCTCAGGGTCCCCGCCGCCCAGCCACTGTAATTGGCGTTGAACAGATCGGAGCTCATATCCGCGTCGGTGGTGGTGATGCGGTTGACATTGCTCAAGCGGGCATAGCTGAGGGTGGTGGCGGGCAGGGATTTATTCACCACGGAGAAGGCGTCGAAGGTTTGTTCATTCTGGCGCCAACCCACATTACCGATGAAGCGGTGATTATCGAGAACGAAGCGCTGACGCCCGAATTTAAGCTGGGTGGCGGGCAACACCTCCGCCAGGAGATAGGCCTGATTCACTTCCGTGCCTTCCGGATCGATGACCGCCGAATAGCCGGTTTTGCCGTTGATGCCGCTGTTGTACTCCTCCGCGCCCAAGACAGTGACGTTTTCAAACTCCAAGTAGCCGCTGATGCCGTGATAGGGCAGCGTCGCATAAGCCAGACGGCTGCGCAGCGTAGAGGCGTCAGCGTCTTTAAGCGCATTGTCTTGCTCCACATGTTCATAGCGGTAACGCAGATCCAGCGAGGGTTTACCGCCAGTCAAGGCCTCGGTGAAGCCTTCCGCCGCCTGAGCCACGGGTAGCGCCACTATGAGCGCACCACCCACGGCCACCCCGCCGCACACCCGCCGAAAATCAAACCCGTTTTTCATCTCATGTTCCTCGTTTTGGTTATTTCACCTCAAAAAAAAACGCCCAAGCACGGCGTCGAGAGACACCGTACTTGGACGTCTTCGTCCAGCGCGGACCGGCATTGGTCCGCTGTTTTACAGGCTGAGTATCTCAGCCTGGCTGATCACTTCATTCGCTCAAGCGCATTAGCTGCTTCAGCGTTTCACTAATTCATTATTTAGCAGTCCGCCAAACATACTGGTGTGCAGACTGATAAGTGCGGGGTTGCACGCCCCACCATTGTTGCGACGCCCGCAGACGCTTAAAAATAATTTGCGGCAGTTTCACGCTAACCTAATAGCTCCGCCGCCTCGATCACCCCTTCGGCCACATCCACCAGGCGCTTATTGCGGTTCATCGCCAGTTTGCGCAGTGCATGATAGGCCTCGTCTTCACTGAACCCCCGTTGTTTCATGAGTATGCCCTTGGCCCGTTCCAAGGTCTTGCGTTCGGTGAGCGTGGTCTGGGCCTTGCTCAACTCCTCACGTAAAGTCTGAAAGGTTTGAAAGCGCGCCACCGCGGTCTGAAGAATGGGTTTAATGCGATGCGCTTGCAGGCCGTCCACGACATAGGCACTCACCCCCGCCTTGACCGCCGCGGTGATGGTTGCGTCGGCGTCATCCTGACAAAACATAACAATGGGATGCGGGTCATGGTGATTGATCGCGCGCAAGTGCTCCAACATATCGCGATCGGGCGAGTCCATATCAATGAGAATCACATCCGGCCGGATCTCACGCACCTTGGCATAGAGATTCATGCCCGTCTCTAATACCGCGGTCACTTGATAGCCTGCTTTCATCAAGGCGTCCACCACATCGGGGGCGCGCCGCGCATCTCCATCCACCACCAGCACACGCAGACTCATTATTACGACCACCAAGCAGCATCATCATATACATCACAAAGCAATCGCTATGCCATGGACATCGCACCACAAGAGAAAATATTATCTTCAACAGCTTAAGCGGCGCGGCGATACGATACGTGCGTGTTTTACCCTCCGGCCCGCACTGATTTAGAGCGAAGCGCACCTCACATGACTGGGGCATGCAATATGATGCATGCGCGTCAAGAAGCGGGTCCAACACCCGAAAATAATCCGTGCCTGTTTTCCCGGCGCTCGCGCACGACCGCTGGATCACGTCCCGCGACCATCACGCTCGCACGGCTATCACACCTCCAGTACCCCCCACCCCCTCGTCCTTCGGCGGCAACTGCAAAATAAGCCGTAAATTTTTTCGACACAACCGCGTCGACCACCCGTTATAGAAGCCCTGCTCCCCTGCCGATATAGAGAGTTAACGATAGTGGCATCATATTTGCTTTTACCACTTAAGTTAGCCAGTGACGGCGCTAAATGATGTTGGCTGAGCCCCGAGGCCGGATGTGCGGGTAATGCCATAAATTGAGGTTAGCACCGATGTTACGTTGTAAATCACTGGCGTTAAGCGCCGCGGCGATCATGGTTCTTTTTGCGGGCGGCGCGCAGGCCATCCCCTTCCAAATCACCTCCCAGCTCACCGGTGACCCGCGGCCTGAAAATCCCGATGGAATAGTGGTGAATATCACCATCGACGCGGACACTGAGTCCAGTCTGGCTTCTTGGCATATCGATTTGGATTCCGCCGCGCTTCACCCCGAGATGAAGCTACACGAATTTTATTTCAACGTACTGGGAACGGCGGGAGATTATGTCTTTAGTAATTTCTCACCCGCCGCATGGACCACGCAACTCAACGACGTCGTCAAAGGCGGCGGCGGTGGCGGCGCAACGTTTTTATTCGAAGTGATCGATCCGCCGGGCGGCGCCAAAACCGACGTGACCAACAACGTATTGCTCAGCTTTGACATGACAAAGCTGACTGGATTTTTCAATCCGGCTGATTTCACCTCCGCGCCCAACACCAGCACCAGCGCTGGATTCAATTCTCAAATGGGCGCGCACCTGCAAAGCCTAAACAAAGTCGGAAGCTTGGTTACCAGCGATAGCGGTTTTGCCACCGGCAATTATAACTACGACCCTGACCCCATCGTGGTGTTGACCGTGCCTGAACCCGGCCTATTACTACTATTGAGTAGCGGCTTGCTGGGCATGACCATCATTCGCCGCCGCTCACCACCCAGAAAAATGTAATGTCACTAAAGAATGATCCAATCTAATCCAGCAGGTAAAACGGCTCAATCACCGTAGCACTACACGCAAGGATGCGTCTGTTCATGCCTCATCACGCCTATGCTCATTAAGCGGACTTAACACATAAACCACGCCATGAAATGTACCGCTCGCCTCGCGCATACCCGCCGCTGAAAAATCAGCCATTATGGTATGCCCGCCAGCATCCAGCCAGGCACCCCGCAGATCGCGCAAGACATCACCGTTCTTCAACTTGGGAAACCATTCTTGCACCGCCGTCACCGCGCTATTTTTGCTAAGTATAGTCACTATATTCTTGCCGACGATCTTCTCTCGCTCATAACCTAACAGGCGCAAACCCGCTGGATTTACCGAGCGGATCGTCCCATCCAACTCGGTCATGATCAGCGTTTCGGAGATAATGTTACTAACGGCATCAACGCGTATCTTCCCGGCGATGATCTCACTGCTTTTCGTCTTGAGCGCCGAGGCCATACGATTAAAACTACGGGCTACGTCACCAATCTCATCTTTGGACATGGGCACGCGTGTATCCCAATGCCCCGCCGCCAAGGCCATACTGGCATTCTTCAATGACTGCAAGGCGCGGATGATCAAGCGCGACAAGGACAGCGCGATCAATACCGCGAACAACACGCTTAAAGGACCAAATATTACCGCCACGCCACGGGTACGATCTATTGCATGACGCACGTCCGCCTGACGGCGTTCGAAACGTTTTATCTCCGCGGTGAGGGCGGCGTCCACCGCGAAAATAAACGTGGTTTGGTAGACATTCACCTCGTCTATTTTCTGCAGCATCGCCGCCGGTGATGCCTTGTTTCTTTCCAACTCAATTAAATCGAACAGCAGCGTCCGCAACCGCACGCTGGTATTGGTAATCATCTCAAGCAGCTGCATGTCTTCTTCAGCGCCACGCTGAAGCAATAAGCGCCGGTATACTTCGAGCGTATCCTCAAAATTCTGATAACCCTCCGTCAAACCGCCTTCGGCCTCTTGTTGCAAGGCAGGCGCGGCCTCCGCCGCCGCATGCCCCAAGGTCAAGGCCAGTTCGCTAGCGATCACGACCACCCGCAATCCGAAATAGCGCAAATCGTTCAACGCCTCAATCAAAGGCAGGGTTTCATCCGACACCTCATTAAAGGCTTGATCCAAGGTATTCGTGGCGCGCAATGACCACAAAGCGACGCCCAAGGTCACCAAGGCGATGAACGCATAACTGAACAACAGCTTTCCGCGAATCCCCATCATCCTCGCCTATTTATCACCATTACAATCTCGGCCCGTCCTACGCCGTGCAGCAGAGTAAGCGGGCCGCCGATTATACCGGCATCGAATCGCGCCGTCTCGGCGGGCACTCATCCACGACGCTTATTATCAAGCCACGGTGGATGATTACCGTTTAGCGTCACCGTCCACCGGCAATGCATCCGGATAACGGCGGTACATCCATTTGATAATAAAAGGCGGCAAGAACGTAGTGAGCACAATAACGATAATCATGGCGGCATGCACCTCACTGTTGAGTATCCCCGACACGCGCCCGAGCTCGGCAAAGATCAAACCCACCTCCCCGCGCGGGACCATGGCCAGACCAATTACCACCCCGCGCGGCCCGCCTTCGCGGATTATCAAACCACCCAACAACTTCCCCAACACCGCCAAGATAAAGGCCGACAAAGAAAATATCCAAATGAACGCCGAGGACCAATCGATCTCACGCAGGTTAAGCGACAAACCCACGGTGACGAAAAAAATCGGGGTGAACAAATGAATGATGGGTTTCATTTGCCCCTCGATCTTACGGCCGAAACCCGGATGGGTACTTATCGCCATACCAAAGGGCAAGAAAAAACGGCGTGATAAGGCCAGACCGGCCGCGAAACCTCCCAACAATTCCGGAGCGCCGATCACATGCGCCAACCAGGCGAAAAATAGCACCAAGGAAACAATGGCGGTGGGAATCATTCCCGGGATCTGCGTAACCTCATCAAAATGTTTAATGAGCAGGGAAATTAGTTTGGCCACTAAGGGTGCCAGCAAGAAAAACACGCCGACGAACAATATCACTTTCCCGGCGTTGACGTAGCTGATGCCGCCACCGACATAAAACTCGTAAAGCATGGCCAATAACACGACACCCATGACATCGTCCAGCACCGCGGCGCCCAATACCACTTGCGCCTCGTGGCTATGCTGCCGTTGCAAATCAGTGAGCACGCGCACGGTGATGCCGATGCTGGTAGCGGTAAGGGTCCCTCCCACAAACAAAGACGTCAGCAACGCAAGGTCAAAGAAAAAATAGCTGGCGGTAAAGCCAAAAACAAAAGGCAGTACAAAACCTACTGTCGCCACTAAAAAGGACTTCGCTCCCGTGGCGATCAAACGAGTGACGTCGGTTTCTAAACCAACCTCGAATAGCAGAAGGATGATGCCAATCTCCGCCAGGAGGTGAATGGCTTCCGTCGGCGCCAGCCAGCCCAACAGGCTAGGCCCCAGCACCACACCAGCCAATAACTCACCGATCACCGCCGGCACCTGTAAGCGCGCCGCCACCTCGGCGAACACCCGTGCCGTGAGCAAAATCACCATTAAATTAAGAAAGAAAGTGTGCGCTTCCATCCCCGCCTCCGCTACCGCGCCCTCACACATATTGATATGTTCGTTCATAACATACCATTGACGCACAGAGCAGTCATAAATATCGGGGAGGTGGAACAAAACCTTATCGAGGTAATTCACTCACGGACAGACACCACTCTTATATGACGAAGACAATGAAATAGAAGGATTGAAACTGGGCACCTCAGCCGGGCACGAGCTGCAGATTAAACGCGCGTTGCACCAGCCATGCCCCAGCGACGGTAATAATGAGCCATGAACCCGCCGTCATCACCAATCGCTGATAAAGCCAGGTCTGGCGCGCCAACAAGGCCAAGGGCAGAAAGACGCAGACGATGGCGATTTGGCCGGTCTCGACGCCCACATTAAAGGCGGCGAGCGATAAGGCCAATAATCCCGGCGTCAAACCAAGCTCGATAAGCACCAATGCAAAACCGAAGCCATGCATCAACCCGAACGCAAACGCGATCAACCAACGGCGGCGATTAAATACTGGGTATATATTGTTGAGAGTTGCAATAATAATAGAGGCGGCAATGACGGACTCCACGAAACGCGAGGGTGGCCTAACGACGTCCAATACCGCCAGACTTAACGTAATCGAATGCGCCAAGGTGAAGGCCGTCACAATTTTCAAGGTATCGATGACCGGAACGCGGACCTCATTGACGCCTTGCCAACCATCCCTATTGCGTTGTAACACCGACGGCAATAGTAAAGCGATCAAAAATAAAATGTGGTCATAACCGGTCCAGATATGCCAAATTCCGGCGCGCAGATAATCACAAAATTGCTCAAATACGCCCGCTGGTTCAAAGGTGAACTCTTGATTCGCCCGCTCTGGGCTGAAGATGGCACTTCGCGTCTTAACACCATCATCAAGCCGCAGCAAGCCACGATGCTGAGGATCAATATCAGAAAACAAACTATAACCTAAGGTCAACATTCGCGGCACGCTGGCGCAATTCACGGTAAATTTGATCACGTTGTAGGCGCCATCGCTATGCGTATCTACCATTTGCTCATCCATTGTCTTGGCGCAAAGCGCGCCATCACTACTGATACGCAAGCGCGCCAATGCATAGGCGGAGATCGCATTTTCACGGGCACGTAATTCCCCCCAAGTAATGTCACCATCACCATTGCCGTCGATGCCGATGGCGTAATCCAGGTCACGCAATGCGATCTCCCATTGACCCTGTAATTCCGGCCCATGAATTTTCAGGCTAAGATAGCTATCGCTAGGCTTGTGGGCATACACCGGCAATGAAGATGCGAGAGCGATAAGAAACAGGATCATCTTCCTCATGGAGAAAACGCCTCAATGTGCCCGGCAATTTTGGTGAGATACACATCTTCCATGCGCGCATTCACCAGCCATTTCAACAGCGGCTGCGCCCTGCGAGGTGCATTCGCGGCGAGCGCCGCCTCCAATAAGATGCGCGCATCGGCGGGCTCGCGTTGCACGGCCCAGTTTTCCTCGGCGAGCCGCAGGGCGCGACTTGCATCATTGCGTAAAAATAATGCAAAGCGCGCCTCTTCGCGCCGATGCGTAACATCCCCGCGCAAACGGCTGGCTTCAAAACGGCTGTCTAAGCTGGCGGCATGGTCCGTCGCCTCGGGAAGATTAAGCATCTGTTCCGCTATTGCCAAACGCAAGAACAGAGGATCGGCACGAGTGCGCTCACGCAATAACTCGACTACGTCGGCGGCACGGCCTTGATCGAGAAGAAAATCGGCATAACTCGCAAGCAAATAGCTGTCAGCGGGCGCAGCCGCCAAGGCAAGCTGATAATGACGGTTCGCCGTGGCCGCATCACCAAGCCGCGCTGCCGCATCAGCGAGCAGGCTCTCGATCCATTGACGCATATCCGGGGACATATCCGGGCTCTGTTGTATTACCCTCTGCATCAAGGCGTAGCTGCGTTGCGCTTCGCCGTTGAGACTTGCAACCGCGGCCAAACACGTCACACCGATAAGCTGGCTGGTGGAACGAACTAGGGCGGCGCAATTTTTACGCGCCGCGTCATACTCGCCGCGCGCCTGTTGAATGGAGGCGCGCGTCAGCAATGCTTGCGCATGAGTGGGCTCATAACGCAGCACGGCGTCAAGATCGGCGAGCGCGGACATGAATTGATGATTGGCTTGAAGCACGATGGCACGCAGTACCCGCACCTCCGCGGGAGGCTGGCTCTGCTCCCACCACGGCGCCAAGGCGGCTTGAGCGTAACCGAGATAACGCGGATCAGAATCGAGGCGCGCTTGTTTTATGTAGCTTTGAGCTAGTTTTCGCGCCAGCGCTAAATTATTCGGGTCCTGCATCAGCGCACGCCGTAGGCTTCTCAATTCGGCGGCGAACCTATCCGTCGGCTTCAGCGGCAGCCGCTCTAAAATAACCGCATCATCGGCTGGTGTATAAGGAACGGCACTCGCAATCAACGGCACACTCAGACCTATCAGCAGCCCACCTAGAACAAAGACGCGCCAGCTTGCATGATCTAATCCCATTGCTATTCCTCACTTCAATTTAGAAAGTGAGCGGCGGCCATAGCCGCCGCTCACTTTGAGCCTTATTGAATACGGACTGGCTCACTGTTTTCAGGCATGGTTTCCCTTATATGATCGACATTGACGGGCTCAACATCGTCCCTCGTGGCGCTGATGAAGGCGCTCACACGCAAGACAAAACCGTCCGTGGCATTATCGGCGTTATTCTCCGCATTGCAGGCCGTCAGAATAATAAGCGCCGCGAAACAGGCGATCTTTCTTGAATGGGTAAACATCGTCATATCCTCCGCCTTACGCAAGCTTGATTTACACATCAGTTCGGCGATCCGGGCAAGGGCATTTTCAAATAGGGAAATGCATTATCGAAATATCCATCGTTGACCAGCGCGCCATCAGTAAGCGGCGCATTGCCCGCAGGCGCATCCGTGGGAGTACAGGCGATACTGAGCGTACACAGCTTGCCCATGACCACACGCAAGGCGATGTCCACTACGTCATCACCGGGGCGGCGGCCGTTGGGAAAACCAGCGTTATCACCAGCTATAACACCGAGATTGTTCTGCGAACCCATGGGCGTGGCCGCGATGGCCGTATTGAGGCGCAACATTTCCGCCGGCGTTACCGCTTGCGGTTGGTTTAAGCCAGGAATGCCGGTAAGAAAGGCCATGACCAAATCATTGCGCGGAAAATTACTCGGTGCTGGTGCGCTGGGATAGAGCAGCTCAATCAAGGCCGGCAAGGTGGGATGAGTAACATAGTCCGCAAACCGCGCGTCTTTATTCGGCTTCGATGCGTTGAATTTATCTTTGTCTTTAAGACCGATCACCACTTCGTTTACCAAGGGCATGCCAAGACGCGAGACCTGCGCCCACGCACCACCCACCTTGACGGACTTTTGGTTGTTCGGCAGGTCGAGAATCAAGCGCGCTTGCCGCACGCTCGCGGTGGTCCAGGCGCCGATAACGGGATCGCTGCCATTGGTGAGGCAATTCGCGGGGAGCTCCAACTCGAGCGATGTGACATTTTTATCCGCGAGGTCATCCTTTTCGCCGTCAACTGGCCCCAAAGGATTGGTATTTATCAGATCAAAGACCTCACCAAGGTTGACCACGAAGGGATCTTTGCGCTGCCCCACGAACATCCGGCCGGCGGCGCTGCAACCCGGCACATTGATGTTATAAACATGCGCCGCGGCGTAACTTGCATAATCGGGAATGGATTTCGTGCCGATATTGTCCACAGGTTTATCGAAACGCGTCGCCCCGGTATCGGCATTGCTGATAGCTTGGCGCCGTCCCTGGCGGCGGTCGCCGCGCACGATATCGACGCTGTAGCTCTGCACGACGTTCAGCGCCGCCGTATTGCCCGCCGCGATTGACCCCGAATTGATCAGCGGAATGGAAACGCTCTTGCCGCCGACATTGAGCTGGGTGTCATTTATCGCGTTATTAAATCGAAATTGAAAGGTGATGTTCTCGCGGGCGTCGCCGTCATTATCGATGTGGATTTCGTACAGTGCCTCCGGGTCGAGACTGAAATAGTTGGGACCGCCGTAGGGATCTTGCAACGGCAGGTAATCCGCCACCAGAGTTACGAAACCGCTGCGGCTCGGCTCGTAACTCATGAACATATACAGGTCCGTGGCATCCACCTTCGGTTGTTCGGTAATGAAAGGGGCTTCACGATGGCTCGATGCCTGCGCGGTCATCAGCGGCAGGCCGAGTGCAAGGGTACTCGCGATAGCGAGAGTCAATACTGGGGTTTTCATAGTCGCCTCCATGTCGTTAAGAAAAACTGTTGGTCACAACAGAGATACGCGGATGCATTCAATCTGGATGCAGTGCCGTTGGCGGAAGGCGAGACGGAAAAAGGCATGCCCCATGCATCCAGCACAACACTGAGGACGTATCTTTTATATGCGGGCCGCGAACGGGGATGGCGCAACTATGTTAGAGATAGTTTTGAGCGAAAATTGCATCAACCCTGCGCCCGTGAGCGCCCATGATTTTTCCGCGCGGCAAGCCGCCGCGCCCCGTATGGCCGCCAAGCCAGCCTTGTGTGATAATCCCCCGGACCATAAGGGAGGGACCCGCATGGGGTCGGCCGAGGATCAACAACGCAATACCCTGCTAGCTCAACTGATCACGCGCATCGCGCAGCACGATCAAGATGCCTTGACCGGGCTTTATGACGCGAGCGCGGGCCAGCTCTACGCCTTGGCGCTGCGCATCACCGGCGAACAGAGCAGTGCGGAAGAAGTCGTGTCCGATACCTATTATCAAATCTGGAATCAGGCTGGTCTCTACGATGCGAACCGTGGCAGGGTACTGGTCTGGATGATGACTATTTGCCGCAGCCGCGCCTTGGACAAACTGCGCCGGCGTGACACGGCTGACACCCATCCTGACCCGCAAAGCCTCTACACCGATCCACGGCCGGATGACAACAGCCCCCTGAATATACTTCTGGCTACCGAACGCGGCAGCGCCCTGCATAGCGCGCTGCAAGCGTTGACGCCGCGCGACCGCTTGCTGTTGAGCCTCGCGTTCTTCAAAGGTTTAAGTCATCACGAAATCGCTCAAGAGACAGGCATGCCCTTGGGAAGCATCAAAAGCATCTTGCGCCGCTCCATGCAGTCTCTGCGCTCGGTTCTGGAGCACGGGGGAGTCAGCGTGGAGGAATTATCATGAGCAAACACCGTGGCCGCCCCGGCACACAAGTCATCGAAACTGAATTGCTGGAAGCCCTGCTATCGGCCAGCACCCCGGTCACGCCGCCCGCCGGCTTGCGCGCCCAGGTGCTGGAGCGCGTGCGCCAAACGGAAAAGCAGACTGACTTCATCACCGTGAAAGAAACACAGGGTTGGAAAGAATTGATCCCGGGCATCACCGTCAAACGACTCTGCATCGATGAGCACGCCGGCACCAAATCCTTCTTGCTCCGCGCACAGGCCGGCATGAGCCTGCCGGGGCACGCGCATCAAGGCTTCGAGGAATGCATGGTGCTGGAAGGCGAATTCACCATGGGCGAACTCACCTTGCGCGCCGGTGATTATCATGCCGCACCCGCCGGCAGCTCACACCCCATGGCGAGCACGGCCACTGGCGTCACCGTCTATCTGCGCGCGGCCATCGCTGATTATCCAGGCGTGTAACCACAACAATGCGGCCAACGCATACCGGCACAAGCGCGCTGCGTAGCGATTCACAAAATAAGGCCGCGCAAACCGCTAAGCAGTCTGGCTAAGACAAATAAAAAAAGGGCCGCATCGCTGCAGCCCTTTGATTAAGATGGCGTCCCCATGGGGATTCGAACCCCAGTTACCGCCGTGAAAGGGCGGTGTCCTAGGCCGGCTAGACGATGGGGACGCAAACCGTGTTGTCAAACAATGGGCTGGTACCGCCAGCCCGGTGACTCTTTATTTGGTGGAGCTAGGCGGGATCGAACCGCCGACCTCTTGCATGCCATGCAAGCGCTCTCCCAGCTGAGCTATAGCCCCGAAGGAAGCGCGCATTTTCCGCGAACAAACCGGCCCTGTCAAGACTCCGCCGCCGCCGCGTTCGTCTTATTTTCACGCGCGAAGGCGATGGCGCGATCAATGCGGCGCACCACCCGTTCACGGCCGATCAAACACAAGGTGATATCGATGGGCGGCGATACCGTGCCGCCCGTCACCGCCACCCGCAGCGGCTGCGCCAGCTTGCCCAATTTCAGTTCAAACGCCTCCGCGGCATCAATCACGGCTTGATGCAAGCCGGGAGCGGTCCACTCCGGCAGAGATTCGATGCGCTGCCTCAGCGCCGCCAAGGGCTCGGCTACCGCCGCGTTCAAATGCTTCACCGCGCCCGGGTCGTATTCGCTGAAATCGCGATAGAAACACGCGCTCTGCCCCGCCATCTCCTTCAGCGTCTTACTGCGCTCGCGCAAGGCCTCCACCACCGCCGTCAAGGGCGGGCCCTGCGTGGGGTCCAGCCCCAGCTGCCCCATATGCCAGCTCAAATGATGGGCCACATGAGCCGGCTCGCAGGTCTTCATATAATGCTGGTTGAGCCACAGCAGCTTGCCCGGGTTGATGCTCGAGGCAGAGTTGTTAATGTCGGGAATATCGAACAACGCGAACATCTCGTCCTTGGTGAAAATTTCCTGATCGCCGTGCGACCAGCCCAGCCGCGCCAAATAATTGAGCACGGCCTCGGGCAAGAAACCCTCTTCGCGGTATTGCATCACACTCACCGCGCCGTGGCGCTTCGATAAACGTTTGCCGTCCTCGCCGAGTATCATTGGCAAATGGGCGTACACCGGCGGCGTGCCACCCAGGGATTGCAGAATATTAATTTGCCGCGGCGTGTTGTTGAGGTGGTCGTCGCCACGGATCACATGGCTGACTTTCATATCCATATCGTCCACCACCACCGTGAAGTTATAGGTCGGCGTGCCGTCGGAACGAGCGATGATGAGATCGTCCAGTTCCGCGTTTTGAAACACCACGCGGCCGCGCACTTGATCCTCCACCACCACCACGCCGTCGGTGGGATTTTTGAAACGCACCACGTAGTCGGCCCCCTCCGAGGGCGGCGCCATCAGGCGGCGGCAACGGCCGTCGTAGCGCGGCTTTTCCTTGTTCGCCATCTGCGTCTCGCGCAATTGCTCCAGCCGCTCCTTGGAACAATAACAGCGGTAGGCCTTGCCCTCGGCCAGCATTTGGCGTTTGACCTGCTCATAACGCTCGAAGCGCTCGGTCTGACGAAACGGCCCCTCGTCGTAATCCAAGCCCAGCCAGGTCATGCCCTCTAAAATCGCATTGATCGATTCCAGCGTGGAGCGCTCCAGGTCGGTGTCCTCGATGCGCAGGATGAAAGTGCCGCCGTGCTTGCGGGCATACAGCCACGAAAACAGCGCGGTGCGGGCGCCACCGATATGGAGATAACCGGTGGGACTGGGGGCGAATCGAGTGCGGATAGTCATGGGCTTGCTGCTGTGCTCCGTCATCATGCTTACGAGGCCGCGTATTTTAGCAGGGGACCCGCCGCGCCGACAGGCCGCATTTGACGACCGCGGCCTCAGCCCGTACAATTTGCGCCCTCGGGCGGTTAGCTCAGCGGTAGAGCACTGCTTTCACACGGCAGGGGTCGCAGGTTCAATCCCTGCACCGCCCACCAAATCCAACAAGAACTTACCCAGTTCTCGCACCTTCAACCGGCATTCAGCGCGACCCGATTGCGGCCAGCCGCTAACCGCGCCGCCGCGCGCGGGCTTTCCAAGCCCCGTCCCCGCAGCGGTCTCGCGCCTCACACCCCGGCCCCAAGCGGCTTTTTGCGCGCAAAGGCTCACGCCTCATGCATGCAGCGGTTACGCCTAGGCGTGATTCCACACCCGAGAAACTGCGGATCAGGCCTTGTCCAGCGCCTCTTTATCGCGCGCGTAGGCGCGCGGTTTGATATTGCGGCAGCGCGCCTCGATCTGATGGGCGATGCGCTGTTGCATTATCTCGCTCAATGACGCGCGGCCGATGGCGCGCAAGACTGAGCCGGGATTCTTGCCGTTGA
>CAMYKQ010000018.1 GCA_947259075.1 uncultured Gammaproteobacteria bacterium
CCCGCGCCGCCGCCCGCACCTTGGTGAGCATGCCGCCGCGGCCCAGGCTGCCGACGCCGCCGGCGCCGGCCATGGTTTCCAGCGCGGGGTCATCGGCGCGGGCCTCGTGGATGAAGCAGGCGTCGGCGTGGGCGCGGGGATCGCGGTCGAACATGCCGCTCTGGTCGGTGAGCAGCACCAGCACTTCGGCTTCGACTAAATTAGCCACGAGCGCAGCCAGGGTGTCGTTGTCGCCGAAGCGGATCTCGTCCACCGCCACGGTGTCGTTTTCATTCACCACTGGCACCACGCCGAGCTTGAGCAGGGTGCGCAGGGTGCTGCGGGCGTTGAGATAACGCTGGCGGTTGGCGAGGTCGTCGTGGGTCAGCAGGATTTGCGCGGTGTGCACACCGTGTTGCTTGAAACAGGATTCGTAGGCTTGGACCAGACCCATCTGCCCCACCGCGGCGGCGGCCTGCAATTCGAACAAGGCGTGGGGGCGGCGCGACCAGCCCAGGCGTTTCATACCTTCCGCCACCGCGCCGGAGGACACTAGCACCACGTCGGCGCCGCGCCGGCGCAGGGCGGTGATCTGCGCCGCCCACGCGGCGATGAGTTCGTGATCGAGGCCGCGGCCGTTGGCGGTGAGCAGGGAGCTGCCCACCTTCACCACCCAGCGCCGCGCCTTGGAAATGTCTTGCCGAGATTGCATCTGCCGTCAACCGCCTGCCATGTCACGCTGAAATCAGCGCGTGATTATCACATTAGGATTGCGCGGCGTCACCGTCCGTTTGCGCCTGCCGCTCGATGTACTCCATGATTTTGTAACACAGCAGCTGCGTGCCCTCGGCAGCGATGGCGGAGATGCGGAACACGGGGCCGGTCCATTGCAGCCGCCGCACGATCTCGGCGCAGCGCGGCTCGCGCTCGTCTTCCGGCAACAGGTCGATCTTGTTGAGTACCAGCCAGCGGGTCTGCGCCGCCAGCTCGGGGCTGAATTTTTCCAGCTCCGCGGCGATGACACGCGCGTCGTGCGCGGGGTCGGTGTTTTCGTCGAGCGGCGCCACGTCCACCAAATGCAGCAGCAAACGGGTGCGGGCAAGATGCTTGAGAAAACGCACGCCGAGGCCGGCGCCTTCCGCCGCGCCCTCGATGAGGCCGGGGATGTCCGCCACCACGAAGCTGCGATGCGCGCCCACGCTCACCACGCCCAAGCTGGGATAGAGGGTGGTGAAGGGATAATCAGCGACCTTGGGGCGCGCGGCGGACACGGCGCGGATAAAAGTGGACTTGCCCGCATTCGGCAGGCCCAGCAAGCCCACGTCCGCCAAGACCTTGAGCTCCATTTTCAGCTCGCGCACCTCGCCCGGCGTGCCTTGGGTGAATTGCCGCGGCGCGCGGTTGGTGCTGCTCTTGAAACACACATTACCCACGCCGTGGCGGCCGCCCTGCGCCACCAGCAGCCGCTGCCCCGGGTGAATCAAATCGCCTATCACCTCGCCGGTATCGCGGTCGCTCACCACCGTGCCCACCGGGACGGGGATGAGCCGGTCGTCGCCGCTCTTGCCGGTGCATTCGCGGCCCATGCCGTTCTGGCCGCGCTCGGCGCGGAATTTACGGGTGTGGCGAAAATCCACCAGGGTGTTGAGGCTGGGACTGGCCACCAAATAAACACTGCCACCGTCACCGCCGTTACCGCCGTCGGGACCGCCGAAGGGGATGAATTTTTCACGGCGGAAACTCGCGCAGCCGTCGCCGCCGTTACCGGCGTGGACTTCGATGATGACTTCGTCGACGAATTTCATGGTGGCAAATTACGCGTGGCGAGTGATGAGTAGTAAGCGGGAACGGACAATGTGTACGGTAATCTTGGCGCTTAAAGAAAAAAGCCCCGCCGGTGAAGGCGAGGCCTTGGCTCGACACCAGCGCTATCGCGCTTAGACCGTAGCCGGGACGATGCTGACGAAGGTGCGGTTCTTGGCACCTTTGACCTCAAACTTCACCCGGCCCTCGGCGAGGGCGAACAGGGTGTGGTCGCGGCCGAGACCGACGTTTTCACCGGCGTGGAAGTGGGTGCCGCGCTGACGCACGAGGATATTACCCGCCAAGACCTGCTGGTCGCCAAAGCGCTTGACACCCAAACGTTTTGATTGGGAATCGCGACCGTTACGGCTGCTGCCGCCTGCTTTCTTGTGTGCCATTGTGCCAACCTCTGTTCGTTAACCAGCGGAAATGCCGGTGATCTGCAATTCAGTGTAGTGCTGACGGTGACCCGTCGCTTTTTGGTGGTGCTTGCGGCGGCGGAACTTGACGATCTTGATCTTCTCGCCGCGGCCGTGGGATTTGATGGTGGCCGTGACCTTGCCGCCGTCCACGTAGGGGGCGCCGATCTTCACGCTCTCGCCCTCGCCGACCATCAGCACGCGATCCAGCTCCACGGTGCTGCCCTGCTCAGCGTCGATCAGCTCGACCTTGAGGGTTTCACCCTCCGTTACGCGGTATTGCTTGCCGCCCGTGACGATAACTGCGTACATGTGACTGTTCTCCAAAAGTTTCCCCCAGCGCACGCCGGGCAAAACAGGCCAACTCGGTAATATAAAGAGCGGGGATTTTAGCCGTAACGCCGCACAGCGTCAAATACAATGGCACGGCGCCTTGCCGCCGGGGCAATTGCAAAGCGGTCCGCGCCCCGCTAGCATGCAGCGTTCCGCGGGGGAGTATGATCGTTGTCTATGGATATTCAAGCAGTTTATGCCCTGGTGGCCGAGGACATGCAGGCCGTCAACCGGATGATTACGGCGCGGCTCAGTTCCGAGGTCGCGCTCATCAATCAGATGGGGCACTACATTATCAGTAGCGGCGGCAAGCGCCTGCGGCCCATGCTGGTGCTGCTCAGCGCGCGGGCCTTCGGTTACCAGGGCGAACAGCACATCAATCTATCCACCGTGGTGGAATTCATCCACACCGCCACCCTGCTGCACGATGACGTGGTCGACGCCTCGAACATGCGCCGCGGCCAGGAGACCGCCAATTCCATCTGGGGCAACGAGGCCAGCGTGCTGGTGGGTGATTTTCTCTATTCCCGTTCCTTCGAGATGATGGTCGAGGTCGGCAGCATGGAGGTGATGGAGATACTCGCCCATGCCACCAACACCATCGCCGAGGGCGAGGTGCTGCAACTGCTCAACTGCCACGACCCCGACACCACCGAAGAACGTTATCTCGACGTCATCCGTTCCAAGACCGCCAAACTCTTCGAGGCCGCCGCGGAACTCGGCGCGGTGCTGGGCGGCCAAGACGCGGAGACGCGCCGCGCGCTGCGTGACTACGGCATGCACCTCGGCACCGCGTTTCAACTCATCGACGACGTGCTGGACTACAGCGCCTCCCCGGAAGAAATGGGCAAAAACATCGGCGATGATCTGGCGGAGGGCAAACCAACCTTGCCGCTGATCCACGCCATGCGCCAAGGCAGCAGCACGCAAGCGGCGCTGATTCGCAATGCGATCGAACATGGCGGGCGCGACGTCATTCGCGAGGTCACTAGCGCCATTGAATCCACCGGCGCCATCGCGTACACTGCGCGCTCGGCGCAGCACGAGGCGGAAAAAGCCCTGGCCTCGTTACATCGGATTCCCGCGTCCCCCTATCGTGACGCCATGTATGCACTCGCCGAATTTGCCATCAAACGTAATCACTAATCGGGGTGTAGCTCAGACTGGTAGAGCACTGCCTTCGGGAGGCAGGGGCCGGAGGTTCAAATCCTCTCACCCCGACCACGATTTCTATTTATTCCGCTTATGTCGCTAATACGCCTGCTCATCATCGCTCTCGCCGTGTGGCTGCTGGTGCTGGTCATCAAACGCTGGCTCGGCGGGCGCGCCAAGGCCCTGCCCAAGGACAAGGCGCAAGACAATCCGGATATGGTGCGTTGCGCCCACTGCGGCCTGCACCTGCCCAAGAGCGAGGCCCTGAGCCGTGACGCGCTCTATTTTTGCAGCCGGCAGCACCTGGATCAGCATCGCGGTTAACGCGGCGCGCGAAGCCGCCGCGCCCTCATCCCTTCAGTGCGCCCGGCGCCCCGCCGATGTAAAGTGCAGCTAACGTCAAGCCAAGGACCCGCCGCGAAAAGACGAACGGCACAACGGATGAGCACTTTCACCACCAGCCCCCGCCCCCTCGGCAGCAACGCGGATGCCGCCTACCGCCAGACCTGGAAACCGCTGGGCCTGCTCAACGCCTATCGCTTATCTCTCGCGGTCCTGCTCACCTTCATCTCACTCGCCGATATCGAGTTACGGCCGCTGGGGGAGCGCGACCCTCATTTATTCATGCTGGTGAGCACCAGCTACTTATTCTTCGCCCTGGCCTGCGTAACCCTGATTCGCGCCCAAAAACCGGGCTTTCGCTGGCAACTCTACCTCCAAGTGCTGGCCGACATCATCTGCGTCATCGCCCTCACCTACGCCAGCGGCGGCATCCGCAGCGGCCTCGGCACCCTGCTCATCGTCACCCTCGCCGGCGGCGGCATGCTCATGAGCGGGCAGATGGCCGTCCTCTACGCCGCCATCAGCAGCCTCGCCGTGCTCGGCGAGGAGTTTTACATCCTGCTGCGTCAAATCGAGCCCGGCCCCAGCTTCACCCACGCCGGCCTGCTCGGCGGCACCTATTTCCTCACCGCGCTGCTGGCCTGGGTGCTGGCCAAACGGGCGCGAGAGAGCGAGGCCCTGGCCGCGCAGCGCGGCGTGGACCTCGCCAACATGCAGCAGCTCACCGAATATGTGATTCAACGCATGCAAACCGGCGTCATCGTCATCGACGCGCATGACCGCATCCATTTAATCAATGAATCCGCCTGGCATCTGCTCGGCACGCCGGCCCATCCCACGCAGCAAAACCTCACCCGGCTCGCGCCGGAACTGGCCGGGCACCTGGCGCAATGGCAGGTGAACCCCGATAGCGAACCGCAGATGTTCCGCCCCAAACCATCCAGCCCCGACCTCTTGCCGCGTTTCGCGCGCTTGGGACAGGCCTCACAATCGGGCACGCTCATCTTTCTCGAAGACACCACCGCGCTGGCGCAGCAGGCGCAGCAATTGAAGCTCGCCTCCCTCGGCCGGCTCACCGCCAGCATCGCCCATGAAATCCGCAATCCCTTGGGCGCCATCAGCCACGCCGGGCAACTGTTGGCGGAATCACCCCAACTCAGCAGCGGCGATCTGCGCCTCACCGAGATCATCCGCAACCATTCCCAGCGCATGAACGCCATCGTCGAAAACGTGCTGCAACTCAGCCGCCGCCAGCGCGCGCGGCCGGAAGAACTGGAACTCAAACCCTGGCTGGAAGAGTTCATTGCTGATTTCTGCCGCACCCACAACATCGGCGCCGAACATATCCGCATCGCCATCGACCCGCCCGGCACCCAAGTGCGCATGGACCCCTCGCAGCTCCATCAAATCCTGTGGAACCTCTGCCAGAATGGCGCGCGCTACAGCGGCGCGCGCCTGGGCGTGCCGCGTCTGGAATTGCGCGGCGGCATCAGCGCCGAATCGCCCAACCCTTTTTTAGACGTGATCGACTTCGGTCCCGGCGTGCCGCCCGAGGCGGTGGATCATTTATTCGAACCCTTCTTCACCACCGAGGCCAGCGGCACCGGCCTCGGCTTGTACATCTCCCGCGAGCTATGCGAATCTAACCAAGCCCGCCTGCACTATATCCCCGTACCCGGCGGCGGCAGCTGCTTCCGCATCACCTTCGCCGACCCGAGAAGGAAACAATTGACGTGAGCACCAACCGACCCATGGCACTGGTGGTGGACGACGAACCGGACATCCGCGAACTCATCGAGATCACCCTCGGACGCATGGACATTGATTGCGCCGCCGCGGAAAACCTCGCCGGCGCCCGCGGCCTGCTCGCCAAACGCACGTTCGATTTATGCCTCACCGATATGCGCCTGCCCGACGGCAATGGCATCGAGCTGGTGGAACTCATCCAAAAAAATTATTCCGACACCCCCGTGGCGGTCATCACCGCCCACGGCAATATGGAATCGGCGGTCAGCGCGCTCAAGGCCGGCGCCTTCGACTTCGTCTCCAAACCGGTGGACCTGCAGGTGCTGCGCAACCTGGTGAGCACCGCGCTCAAGCTCTCGCGCAACCAGCCCAAAGCGGCGCGCGGCAGCGGCCTCGGCCTGCTCGGCGACTCGCCGGTGATACAAAAAATTCAGGCCACCATCGCCAAGCTGGCGCGCAGCCAGGCGCCGGTGTATATCAGCGGCGAATCCGGCGTGGGCAAGGAGCTGGTGGCGCGGTTGATCCACGACAAAGGTCCGCGCGCGGACAAGCCCTTCGTCCCCGTCAACTGCGGCGCCATCCCCAGCGAACTGGTGGAGAGCGAATTCTTCGGCCATAAAAAAGGCAGCTTCACCGGCGCCGTGGCCGACAAAGACGGCCTGTTTCAAGCGGCCAACGGCGGCACCCTGTTTCTCGACGAAGTGGCCGACCTGCCGCTGCATATGCAAGTGAAGCTGCTGCGCGTCATCCAGGAAAAATCCGTGCGCCCCATCGGCGCGCAAAAGGAAATGCCCATCGACGTGCGCGTATTGAGCGCCACCCACAAAGACCTAGCGGCGCTGGTGGACGCGGGCGAATTCCGCCAAGATCTGTTCTATCGCATCAACGTGATTGAGCTACACGTGCCCGCGCTGCGCGAACGCGCCGCGGACATCACCCTGCTCGCTCAACATATCCTGCAACGCCTCGCCGCGCAGAGCGGCGAGGCCGCGCCCACCCTCAGCGGCGAGGCGATACACGCCCTGCTGCACTACCCCTTCCCCGGCAATGTGCGCGAACTGGAAAACATCCTCGAACGCGCCATCACCCTCTGCGAGGGCAATACCATTCAAGCCGCCGACCTGCGCCTGCCGCAAACCGGCGCCGCCGCGCCGCCTAGCGCCAGCGGGCCGGTGCCGCTGGAACCCTTTCTCGACGCCATCGAGCGCGACTCCATCGTCAAGGCCCTGGAACAAACCCGCTACAACAAAACCGCCGCCGCCAAACTGCTGGGCATCTCCTTTCGCGCCCTGCGCTACCGCCTGAAAAAATTGGGCTTAGATTAAAGGCCCGCTAAATCACTCAAGACAATGGGCCGGCGCGCAACCGCCCACACCAGGCAATCCCAAGCGATCTCCCTAACATCAGCCAAGCAACCTGCTGCAACAGGGCGCGCGCCGCAGCGGTTTGCGACGCATTGCAAGCGGGCCCGGATACCCCCATCACACATTCAACAAATAAAAACCATCACACTGAAGACCGCGACACGGCATACCCACTGACAATTTGCGTCACTTTATGACAAAGCGCGTCAGCACTATCGCCACTCGCCCGCAGGCCACGGACAAAACCTCGCCCACCGCCAGCGCGATTTGCCGCCAAACACCGGCTCATCGCCGCCCGGCACCGGCCGAAAGTGTGAACCCCGTCGCATAATGGAATGATAAAAAAGCGAATCGGCAGCGGCGGCAAGCACTGGCATGCTTTCTGCTTTTAACTCAGCACGGCAAAGGTGCAACCCAGGGTAAACGCACCGGCGCTGCCGCCCCCCGGCAGTACCGGCCAGCCCCAGCGGAATCCCAGCGCCCAAATTTACGACGCCAACACTTAAAGTCATTTTAGGAGACTCAGCATGAAAAAGACCCAGCAAGGTTTCACCCTTATCGAACTGATGATCGTGGTCGCGATCATCGGCATCTTGGCCGCCATCGCGATTCCGGCGTACCAGGATTACACCAAGCGCGCGAAATTCACGGAGGTGACGCAAGCCACGGCGGCAATCAAAGCCGCGGTTGAGCTTTGCGCCCAAGACCTGGCCACCGTCACTGGCTGCGACGGCGGCAGCAACGGCATTCCGGCCAACAATGCCGCTGGCGCGGGTAAATATCTTGCCTCCATAGCAACCGCGAATGGCGTTATCACCGCAACCGCGGTATCAACCCAAGGCCTCGGTGGCGAAACCTACGTTCTGACCCCGACCTATTCCGCTACCACCGGCGTGTCATGGGCGGTAACTGGCACCTGTATCGCCGCCAGAATTTGTAAGGCCTAAAGAAAATCCGCTTAACCCGCGCAGCAGGTTGCGCGAGTTAAGCGGAACCCAGCCCAAAAACTTAGCGCCCCTCACGGGGCGCTTTCTTTTTTGACTCGCCAACTTGTGTCATGAGCCTGCAATGGGCGCGGCCCCGGCAGCACGCCTACCCTCTCCCCGCGCAACCTTGAGAAGCCCCGCAACCACAAGCGGCCTTCCCGATATCACCCGGCCTTAAAGCCCGCATCGATATGACCGATAACACCTGAGTGGAAAACATAGGGTACCGGGAATGACCAACGCAGCCCCCGTAGATAACACGCAACGCCTCTCCGGCCTCGCCCGCAAACTGGTGGTGGACGGCCTGCTGACGGAAGACCAGGCGCGCCAGGCACAAGAGAACGCGACTAAAAAGAAGACCTCCTTCGTCGCCCAGCTGGTGGAAAACAAGACGCTGGATGCCCATGCCATCGCCGAGACCGGGGCCAATGAATTCGGCGTGCCGCTGTTCGATATCACCGCCATCGATATGGACGTGCTGGCGATCAAGGCGGTGGAAGAGAAGCTGATCCGCAAGCACCACGCCATGCCGCTGTACAAACGCGGCAACCGCTTGTATGTGGCGATCTCGGACCCCACCAATCTCCACGCTCTTGATGAGATTAAATTTCAATCGGCGTTAACGGTCGAGGCCATCCTGGTCGAGCACGACCAGCTGACGAAGATCATCGACAAGGCCATGGCGGCGCATGAAACGACCATGGTCGACCTCAACGACACCGACCTCGATGACCTGGACATCGTCGGCGGCGACGAAGACTTAAACAGTGACAGCAATGACTCGGAAGTGGACGACACCCCGGTCGTGCGCTTCGTCAACAAAGTGCTGCTCGATGCCATCAATAAAGGTGCCTCGGACATCCACTTCGAACCCTATGAAAAAGTCTACCGCGTGCGCTTCCGGCAAGACGGCATGCTGGCCGAAGTAGCGAACCCACCCGTTGCCCTGGCGACCAAAATGACGGCGCGCATCAAAGTGATGTCGCGGCTGGACATCTCGGAGAAACGCGTGCCGCAAGACGGCCGCATGAAAATGACGCTCTCGAAAAACCGCGCCATCGACTTCCGTGTCAGCACCTGCCCCACCCTGTTCGGTGAAAAGGTGGTGATGCGTATTCTCGACCCCACCAGCGCGCAATTGGGCATCGACGCCCTCGGCTTCGAAGCCGAGCAAAAAGAAAAACTGATGAAGGCGGTGTTTCAGCCTTATGGAATGGTGCTGGTCACCGGCCCCACCGGCAGCGGTAAAACCGTGTCGCTGTACACCTGCCTCAATATTCTCAACCAGCCGGACCGCAATATCTCCACCGCCGAGGACCCGGCGGAAATCAATCTCCCGGGCATCAATCAAGTCAACGTCAACCCCAAGGCGGGCCTCACCTTCGCCTCCGCGTTGCGCGCCTTTCTGCGCCAAGACCCCGACGTCATCATGGTCGGCGAGATCCGCGACCTGGAAACCGCCGAGATCGCCATTAAAGCGGCGCAAACCGGCCATATGGTATTCTCCACCTTGCACACCAATGACGCGCCGCAGACCCTCACTCGCCTTGCCAATATGGGGGTGCCGCCGTTTAATATCGCATCGGCGGTGTCCTTGATCGTGGCGCAACGTTTGGCGCGGCGCTTATGCAGTCATTGCAAGCAGCCGGTCTACATACCGCCCGAGGCGCTAGTTGAAGAGGGATTTTTAGAGGACGAGATAGAGGACATCACCATTTACAAAGCCGTGGGCTGCGACAAATGCAACGATGGCTATAAGGGCCGGGTGGGCATATACCAAGTCATGCCCATCTCCGAAAATATGTCGCGGCTCATCATGGAAAACTGTAATGCATTACTCTTGGCCGACATGGCCAAAAAAGAAGGCGTCGCCGATCTGCGCACCTCCGGACTGCGCAAGGTCAAGGCGGGCATGACCAGCCTGGAAGAACTCAATCGCGTAATCACGGTGTAACCATGGCAGAAAAAACCGCAAATCAAGACATGTTCATTTGGGAAGGCACCGACAAAAAAGGTTCCCGCACCAAAGGCGAACTCAAAGGTGTGAGCGTGGCCCTGGTCAAGGCCGAGTTGCGCCGCCAAGGCATCAATCCGCTCAAGGTCAAGAAAAAACCCAAACCGCTGTTCGGCGGCTCAAAGAAAAAAATCACGGCGAAAGACATCGCCGTCTTCAGCCGGCAAATGGCCACGATGATGAGTTCGGGCGTGCCCCTAGTGCAGTCGTTCGAAATTATCGGCCGCGGCCACGACAACCCGTCGATGCAAGACTTGATTATGGCCATCAAGTCCGACGTGGAGAGCGGCAGCTCGCTGTCCGAAGCCCTGGCGAAACACCCGCGCCACTTCGATGAACTGTATTGCAATCTGGTGCGCGCCGGTGAACAGGCGGGTATCCTGGAAACCTTGCTGCACAAAATCGCTGTCTACAAAGAAAAGACCGAGGCGATCAAGGGCAAGATCAAAAAGGCCATGTTTTATCCTTCCGCGGTCATCGCGGCGGCCTTCATCGTCACCGTCATTTTGCTGTATTTCGTGGTCCCGCAGTTTGAGGCCTTGTTCAAGGGCTTTGGCGCCGACCTGCCCGCCATGACCCAATTCGTCGTCAACCTGTCGATCTTCGTCCAGAATTATTGGTGGGCGATAATCGGCGCGGTCGGCGGCGCCGTCTATTCCTTCATCGAAAGCAAGAAGCGTTCACCGAAATTCAATCACTTTCTCGACCGGCTGTCCTTGCAACTCCCCATCCTCGGCGACATTGTCAACAAGGCCACCATCGCCCGTTATGCCCGCACCCTGGCCACCATGTTCGCCGCCGGCGTGCCGCTGGTGGAGGCCATGACCACGGTGGCCGGCGCCGCTGGCAACATCGTCTACACCAATGCCATCCTGCGCATGCGCGATGAAGTCTCCACCGGCATCTCCCTGCAAATGGGCATGCGCCAGACCGGTCTCTTTCCGAATATGGTGGTGCAGATGGTGGCCATCGGCGAGGAGTCCGGCTCGCTGGACGCGATGCTGGCCAAGGTCGCCGACTTCTACGAAGAAGAGGTGGACAACGCGGTGGATGGCCTGAGCAGCCTGCTCGAACCCATGATTATGGCCTTCCTCGGCGTCATCATCGGCGGCCTGGTGATCGCCATGTACCTGCCCATCTTCAAAATGGGCGAAGTGGTTTAATCCGCGCCGCGCCAGCGCCGGATCAAGACCGCCCATGCAACACACAGGGACGACGCCGTGAGCACCTGGGCCTATCTCGCCGGCAATAACGCGGCCTTCACCGCCGTCGCGGTCTTCTTCGGCCTGCTGATCGGCAGCTTTCTCAATGTGGTGATTTACCGCTTACCCGTGATGATGGAACGCGAATGGCAGGGCCAGTGCCGCGAATTATTGGGGGTGAGCGAGGACGGCAAGCACGCCGCGCCACCCCCCGTCTTCAACCTCATCACCCCGCGCTCACGCTGCCCCCATTGCGAGCGTCCGGTGGCGGCGCTGGAGAACATCCCGCTGCTCAGTTATCTCTGGCTCAAGGGCCGCTGCGCCGGTTGCGGCGCGCATATCAGCCTGCGCTATCCCGTCATCGAAGCCGTCACCGGCCTGCTGTCCGGCATCGTCGCCTGGCACTTCGGTTTCGGCTGGACCGCAGCGGCGGCGCTGCTGCTCACCTGGGGTTTGATCGCGCTGACCGTCATCGATTTCGATCATCAACTCCTGCCCGACAGCATCACCCTGCCCCTGCTCTGGCTCGGCCTGCTGCTGAGCACCGACACCCTGCTCGTCGACAGCGCCACCAGCATCATCGGCGCGGCGGCGGGTTATCTCAGCCTGTGGACCGTTTACATCTTATTCAAATGGGTCACCGGCAAAGAGGGCATGGGCCACGGCGATTTCAAACTGCTGGCCATGCTCGGCGCCTGGGTGGGCTGGCAAGGTCTGCCGGTGATCGTGCTGCTTTCCAGCGTGGTGGGCGCGGTGGTGGGCATCAGCCTCATCGTCGCGCGCGGCCGTGACCGCAATATCCCCATCCCCTTCGGACCGTATCTCGCCGCCGCCGGCTGGCTCACCCTGCTGTGGGGCGACGCCCTCACCGCGCGTTATTTCGCCCTGCTCGGCATCTCCGCTTAAATCGCGCTTGCGGGCGCGCGGCGCGCCTCGTACCCTAAACACATGCTTATCATCGGTCTCACGGGCGGCATCGGCAGCGGTAAATCCACCGTGGCCCGCTATTTCGCCGAACTCGGCGTGCCCGTCATCGACGCCGACGCCTTGGCCCGCGACATCGTCGCGCCGGGCGCAGAGGCTTTACGCGGCATCGTGGAGCACTTCGGACCGGATATGCTCAAGCCCGATGGCACGCTGGACCGCGCCCGCCTGCGCAACATCGTCTTCGCTCAGCCGGAACAACGCCGCACCCTGGAAAACATTCTGCATCCCCGCATTTACGCCGAGATGCGGCGGCGCGCCGCCGCCATCGACGCGCCCTATTGCGTCATGGTCATCCCGCTGTTACTCGAGACCGGCCAAACCGGCTTCGTCGATCGCGTGCTGGTGGTGGACGCGCCCGAAGCCGTGCAACGCACCCGGGTGCATGCCCGCGACGGACTCTCGCCCGATGAAATCAGCGCGGTCATGCACAGCCAGGTAACGCGGCAAACCCGGCTCGCCGCCGCCGACGACCTCATCAGCAACGACGGCGGACTCGACCGGCTGCGGCAGCAAACCGAAGCCTTGCACCAGCATTATCTCCGTCTGGTTACAGCGACGGAATAAGGCCCGCGCCACCCTTACACGGCCCGTGGCATTGACGTACACTATGACCCCATCCATGGGTGTCAAAGGACGCCCAGGCTCAGGGAGCGGGCGACCACGATAAAACGTCGCCTCCTATTTCGGCCGCGGCTGCGGTGCAAAAAACCGCACCCCATTCAAAAAAGCGACTCGTGCAAGCCTACATCACCTACGAACAACCGCTGAACGAACGAGTACGCACCTTCTTGCGGCTGGAATTTTTATTCAAGGAATTCTTCGCTCGCCTCGAGGGCGCGTCGATGTGGGACAGCCGCAACGCGCTGGTCAGCTTGCTCGACATCCTCACCATCTTCAACCGCACCGACCTCAAAACCGAGGTGATGAAAGAACTCGAACGGCAGATGGGCGCCATCGCCGCGCTGGAAAACGCCCCCGGCGTCGACCGCGCCCGGCTCGTCCAATTACTCGACGAATTCGACATGCTGGTGGACCGCATGCACGCCCTGCACGGCCAAGTCGGCCAAGAGCTGCGGCAAAATGAATTTCTCAACAGCGTCAAACAACGGGTCAGCATCCCCGGCGGCACCTGCGACTTCGACCTGCCCGCCTATCACTATTGGCTGCAACGCCCCACGCCCAAACGCATCGCCGACTTGCACACTTGGATCTCCGCCTTCGAACCGATACGCCTGTCCATCTCGCTGATCTTGCGTTTGGTGCGCGACAGCGCCACCCCGGTAAAGGAAATCGCCCACGGCGGCTTCTATCAAAAAATGCTCGATGCCAGCTGCCCCTGCCAGATAGTGCGGGTCACCCTGCCGGCGGACGCGCCTTATTACGCCGAGGTCAGCGGCGGCCGCCATCGTTTCACCGTGCGTTTCCTGGAATTTTTCCCCGACGGCCACGCCGCGCAAACCACCGAAGATGTGGAATTCAAACTCAGCTGTTGCGTGATATGAGCCTCGAAGTCCATTGCCCGCGCTGCGGCAAAAAAGTACCGTGGAACGAAACCCAGCGCTGGCGGCCCTTTTGCAGCGAGCGCTGCCGCTTGATCGACCTCGGTCAATGGGCCAATGAAGAACACCGCGTCGCCGGTGATGATCTCCCGCCCGCCGGCGACACTCCGCACTAAAATTACAGCGCCTCGATCCGCCGCAGCCGCGCCGCCAAGTCCCCGGGATGCACCGCGGCCTGCCACAAAGCGGAAATAGCGGCGATACCTTGCGCGCCCTGCGCGAAGGCCTCCGCGACACTGTCCAGCGACATTCCGCCCAAGGCGTACACCGGCATGGCCGCGGCCTCGGTCAAAGCGCGCAGCGCGGGCCAGCCCAGCGGCGGCGCGGCGGGATGACTCGCGGTAGACAACACCGGCGCGGCCACCACGAAATCCACGCCGATACGCTGCGCGTGCCGCAACTCCGCGACATCATGACACGAGGCCGCGACCCACGCGTCGTCACCTAAAGGCCGCGCGCTCAAGCCGTGCAAACGCGCGCTGGAAAGATGCACGCCGTCGGCACCCAGCTCGTTCACCCACCGCGGCGGCGCATTTAACAACACCCGCGCGCGCGCCGCGTGGCACCGCGCGATGACCCGCCGCGCCAAGTGTTGATAGGCGCTGGGCCCTAAATTTTTAGCGCGCAATTGCACCAGGCGCACGCCGGCCCGTAACGCGCTATCCAAGCGCGCGCAAAATTGTTCTTCATCTTGCGGCTCGGGCGTAACGAGATACACCGGCGGCAGACGCGCGGCGCGGATGATGGGGCCGTTGGCCGCGGGAAAATCACGCGCCGTCAATTCGTCTGTGGACACCCACTCCACGGGCTGCCCCTCGCGGCCGTGCGCTACACCGCGAAAGGCATTAACGCGCCACACGTCCAGCAACACCGTTTTGTCGGGATAGGCATGCCGCACGCGGATCAAAGGCCGCGCGGCCACCACGTCTATCCCCAGCTCTTCATGCAACTCGCGCGTCAAGGTGGCGCGGGCCGTCTCACCCGGCTCCACTTTGCCGCCAGGGAACTCCCACAGCCCGCCTTGATGGCGCTGGGCGGCACGGCGCGCCAGCAGCACGCGGCCGCCGCGATCAACAATGACCGCCGCGGCGACATGCACCGCCGGCTCCATCGCTGGCATCTTCATCTTAAATTTCCGGTTTTTTTCATCAAACTGGCGACTGCGTCACACCCCTATTGTTAACCCTGCATCAGCGGCGGCGCGGCTGAGGCGTCATTATGTATCTCAAGCGCGGGACACCCAGCGCGTTGTAATGTTGAGGAGTGAGTCATGTTTAGATTGAGTATGCTGGTACTGATGATGATGTTGATTACTCACACCCCGGAGTCCATGGACTCGCTGTATGCCTACAAGGATTACATCATGGCCATCCTGTTGAGCTTGCTGGTCAAACCCTGGGTTGAAGATCAATTTGAATGAGCCGGACCGCTACACCCCCATGACGGCCTCATAATCCCCGCGTCTCCGCCCATTGCCGCAAACGCGCCGCGCTCACCGTGCGGGCACGGCCAAACCCGCCCACATAACGCAGACTCTCGGCCCGCAAACGCAACAGGCTGAAATCAGCAAAGCCGAACAATTGTTCCGCAGCGGGCAGCCTGGCGAGATAACAAGCCCGGGCCTGAGCATAATCCGGCGCCTCATGCGCCACCACCTCCACCACGCCCTCCAGCGTCACCCGCGGCAAGGTCTGCGGATCGTCCCGCCTCTCGTCCGGCGCGCTGATACCCAAGGCCACTCGCGGCCGTGCCAGCATATATCCGGTATGTGCCGCGAGGCGGCTCACAAGCAGCAGCAGCGAGGTCAAACCCGGTTCCGGCGCATACGCCACAAACGAGACGAAGGGGCTGCCATCGTCCTGCGCCGTGGCCAAGGCGGCCCAGCGCTGCTCGTGTATCAAACCGCAAAGGTGTTCGACGTCATCGGTATCCATGGCCCAACTTTAGCAGGCCGGTAACCGCCGGGGAAACAAACGGGAGAAAAGAGCGCGGGGTAAAAAATGCGCGGACGCTTACGCGTAGTAATCAACACGGGCGCTCGGTCCCGCGGCGCGCCACTCAAACTGAGCTGCTTGGTCGAGGTAGGCATTGATGGCGCGTTGCGCCTCACGCGATGAAGCGGGCTCGCGGGGCGCATCCCCGCCCGTATCGGCGCGCCGCTGCCGCCCTATCCGGTCGAAGAGATTATCCTCCGCGGCAACACGCCCCTTCAGCCATTCGCCCTCCACCACCCGTTCGACGGGGGGCGAACCGGCCGGCCGCGCATCCTGCGCGCCGCCCGGCGCCCGGGCCCCGGCCTCCCCGCGCGAGTGGGGAACCGGTGGCCGGATCGCAGCGTAATAATCTTGGGCTGACTTGGCGATCAACATGGCCGTGACTATCCCTGGGTGAACTCCTTCGCTCCAAGTTAATAGTAACGGCCGCCGGCCATGGCGCTTAAGCCAGGTTCAGAAACGCAGACTGATGCCGATGTGGGCACCCTTGTCCACGCTCACATCCGGGCCGTTGTCGATGTCGGCGCGGATCAGGCGATAGCCCACATAGGCCACGGCGTCCTCGAAGATTTCATAACCGATGGACACCCTGCCGTCGGAAAAGCGGTTACCGTCCATGAAGGTGACAATATTTGGCGCGTAATTATACGCGCCGCCGATGTTCAGCCGCGGAAAACGCGGCGGCGAATAGCTCAGCTGCACGCCCAAGGTCAAGGCGCCCACATCGTAAACATCGGTGTTGACGCCATAGAGCCGCGCGCCCACACCCACATTCAAACCCGGCGAACCGCTACCCGCCTCACCCACCACGCCGAAACCCAAGGCACCCATGAAGATATCGTTATCAGTGAACAATACCGTGGCGTCCAGCTCACCGCGGCCGAAACCCTGCTGCCCCATGGGCGTGGTATAACCGAGCCGCGCGGAATCATCGCTCAAGCTGATATCAAATGATTGAGCCATCGCCGGGGCACTCCCGGCCAACAAAAATGCGGCAACAAACGGTCGTAATGACATGCAACACTCCTTGGGAGATTATTTATAAAATTAACGGACAACTAACTTGGAAACCGCGGACTCGGCACCGGGCTCCGAAATGCGAGGGCCGCAGTTTAACACAGCGCGCGGCGGCACAAAAACCAGCCGCTCACGGCGCAACCCGCGCGCACACCCACACGGTCACCGACACCGCGCCCGCCCGGCGTAGCGTGGCGGCGAATTCACTGACGGTATGACCGGTGGTCATCACATCATCCACCACCGCCACCCGGCATCCCTTCACCGCCGCCGTCACCCGGAACGCGCCTTTAATATTGCGGCGGCGCTGCTTGGCGGGCAACGCGCTTTGCGGCGCGGTGGCGCGCACGCGTTCGGCACAGCGGCTATCCAGCGGTACACATAATTGCCGCGCGAGGGGGCGGGCCAATTCCAAGGCCTGATTAAACCCCCGTTCCCGCAAACGGGCGGGGTGGAGCGGCACGGGGACGATGACATCCATACCCGGCGGCGCTACGAACTGGGCCAATAACTCCTGCGCCATCAACCCCCCCAGCAACCGCGCCAAGCGAATATCTTTCCGAAACTTGAGGCCTTGCACCAAGCTATCCAGCGGCGTTCGATAGTGAAAAGCGGCGGCGGCCGCCGTAAAAGGCCGGGGACGGCGCTGGCAACGGCCGCATAATCCCGCCGCGGGCAGGGGCAGGGCGCATTGCCTGCAAGCGGCCCCGATGGACGGCAGATCGGCCCGGCACGCGGGGCACAGATCCCAGCCACCCTGCCCAACGCCGCCGCACAACACGCATTGGGCCGGCAGCAGCCAGGCCTGTATGTTTTGTAACCAGCTGTTAACCCTGTTTAGCAACATTTGGTTGACAGATCACATTAAGCGATTATATTCACGGGCTTTAGAGGCGCGCCGCATTCAGGCTGATTAACGGCCCGGACCGGCGCGCGCCATCACCACCCCTTGCTTCGCGCAAAGGCACAGACACGACACACTGCGGAAGGCACGCCATGGACAATAGCATTTTCCAGCGCATCGACACTATCACCCAACGTCTCCTCGCCGGCGGCGAAATGAGCGCCGAGGAAGGCCGCTGGCTGATCCGCCTCGATCATGATTATCTGCCTTGGCTCATGGCCGGCGCCGACCGGCTGCGCAAGACCTTCCGCGGCGACGAGGTGGAGGTCTGCGCCATCTCCAATGTGCGCTCGGGCAATTGCTCGGAAAATTGCTCCTTCTGCGGCCAGAGCGGCCATCACCAGACCGCCGCGCCGAAATACAATTACATCCCCGCCGAACAACTCGTCGAACAGGCCGAGCGCGCCCGCGCCTGGGGCGCCAGCGACTTCGGCGTGGTCTCCAAAGGCTGGGGCGTGCGCGGCGAAAAAGAGCGCACGCAACTGCGCGAATATTTCAGCGAACTGAAGCAGCACTCCGACATCGGCCGCTGCGCCAGCCTCGGCGCCCTCGACAAAGAGAGCGCGGAGATGTTGAAGGCGATGGGCATGGAAAATTATCACCACAATCTCGAGACCGCCGAGAGCTTTTTCCACAATGTCTGCACCACGCACACCTATCAGGAAAACATCGATACCATCCGCAATGCGGTGGACGCGGGTTTACGCGTCTGCGCCGGCGGCATCCTCGGCATGGGCGAGTCGCTCGACCAGCGCATCGAGCTCGCGGAAACCTTGCGCAACTTAAACGTCGAATCGGTGCCCTTGAATTTCCTCAACCCCATCGACGGCACGCCCATGGCGACGCAGGAACCCATGCAGCCGCTGGAGATCCTCCACATGATCGCGGTGTTCCGTTACATGCTGCCCAAGGCCGAGATCCGCATCGCCGGCGGCCGCCACTTCCTGCGCGATTTACAGGCAATGATCTTCTTCGCCGGCGCCTCGGGCGTGATGATAGGCGACTACCTCACCACCAAGGGCCGCCAAGTGGGCGACGATCTCAAGATGCTCGACGATCTCAAAGTGCGCGCCCGCGGCGACACCCAGCAACGCCGCGCGGCGGAGCAGGTATCCGCACCGGCCGCGGCGACGGCGTAATACATTGACCACGAAGCACGCGGAGCTCATCGATAAGAATCGCTCAATCATGAACGGCGCTGGTTTCGCGCCCGCGCTCTGATATCAAGCTCGCAGAGATCTTTCCTCCGTGTACACCGTGTCTTCCGTGGTTAACTCTTCACTATGAAAGACCTCGCCGCCGCGCTCGCGCAACTGCGGGCACAACACCAGTACCGCGCCCGCGCCGTGATGGACAGCCCGCAAGGCGCGGAGATCGTCATCGACGGCCAGCCTTATCTTTCTTTTTGCAGCAACGATTATCTCGGACTCGCCAATCACCCGCAGGTCATCGCCGCGCTCAAAGCGGGCGCGGACAAATACGGCGCGGGCAGCGGCGCTTCGCATCTGGTCACCGGCCATCAGCGCCCCCACCACGAACTGGAAGAGGCGCTCGCGGCGTTCACCGCCCGGCCGCGCGCGCTGTTGTTCTCCACCGGCTATATGGCCAACCTCGGCGTGGTCGCGGCGCTGGCCGGACGCGGTGATGCCGTATACGAAGACCGTCTCAATCACGCCTCGCTGATCGATGCCGCCTTACTCAGCGGCGCACGCTTGCGGCGATACGCGCATGCCGACGCCAGCGCGCTCGCCCGCCTGCTACAGTCCCAACCCCCTCTCCCTTCGGGAGAGGGCGGGGATGAGGGAGTTCAAACAAAGCTCATCATCACCGACGGCGTCTTCAGCATGGACGGCGACCTCGCGCCGCTGCCGCAACTCGCCGCACTTGCGCGCCAGCACGGCGCCCATTTGATGGTGGACGACGCCCACGGCCTCGGCGTGCTCGGCGCGAGCGGCCGCGGCAGCGTCGATCATTTTTCTTTGAGTGAAACCGAGGTGCCGATTTTAATCGGCACCCTCGGCAAGGCCTTCGGCAGCTTCGGCGCCTTCGCCGCGGGCAGTGAAGATTTAATCGAATATCTGATCCAGCGCGCGCGGCCCTACATCTACACCACCGCGCTGCCGCCCGCGGTGGCGCAGGCGACGCTCGCGAGCCTGCAACTGGCGCAAGAAGAAGACTGGCGGCGCGAACGGCTGCGCGAATTGATCGCGCGCTTCCGCCGTGGCGCCGCGCAATTGGGCGCGAACATAATCAACTCGGACACCCCGATACAAGCCTTGATAACAGGCGATGCGGAAAGCGCGCTCAAGCTCAGCGCGGCACTGCGCGCGCGCGGCATCTACGTCACCGCCATCCGTCCGCCCACCGTGCCCGCCGGCAGCGCGCGTTTGCGCATCACCTTCACCGCCGCGCACAACACGCAGCAGGTGGATCGACTGCTCGCGGCCTTGGAAGCGGCGTTATGAATTTACACGTCGAGCAATTCGGCCTGGGGCCGGACCTGGTATTGCTGCACGGCTGGGGCTTGCACAGCGGCGTGTTCGCAACTTTGGCGGAAAAGCTGGCGCCGCGTTTTCGTATCACCCTCATCGATCTGCCCGGTCACGGCCGTTCACCCGCGCCGGAGCAAGGCTTCGATCTCGCCGCGCTGTCCGCGCACATCGCCGCCGCCGCGCCGCCGCGGGCGATGTGGCTGGGCTGGTCCCTGGGCGGCATGATCGCCGCGCACATCGCGCTCGACGCGCCGGCGCGGGTGCATAAATTAATCTTGGTCGCGAGCTCGCCGCGCTTCGTCACCGCCGAAGACTGGCCGCACGCGATGGACCCGGCGGTACTCAAGGGCTTCGCCCGCGCATTGGAGACCGATTATCGCGCCACCCTCGAACGCTTTCTCAGCCTGCAAGTCAGCAGCAGCGCCGAAGACCGCGACACCTTGCGCGCCCTGCGCGCGATGGTGCTGCAATACGCGCCGCCCGATCTCAGCGCGCTGCGCGCCGGGCTGGAAATTTTGCGCAACGCGGATTTGCGGACGCGCTTGCACGCATTATCGCGCCCCACGCAATTGATCTTGGGCGGGCGCGACATGCTAGTGCCCAGCGGCGTAGGCGCGGCACAGAAAAAATTACTACCCGCGATCGAGGTCAAGCTATTGCGTGAGGCCGGTCACGCGCCTTTTCTCTCTCACCCGCAAGAGTTTCTCGCGGCCCTGAAGTCTTTTTTAGATCACGAGTTTTAAATCACAAGCATGAGTGAAGACGATTTCCACATCGACAAACAACGCATGCGTGGCGCCTTCGACCGCGCCGCCGGCGATTACGATCGCGTCGCCGTACTGCAACGCGAAATCGGCGCACGGCTCATTGAACGCTTGGATTACATCCGTCTGGCACCCGCCACCATCGTCGACGTCGGCGCCGGCACCGGCCATTTGAGCAAGACCCTCAGCCGCCGCTACAAAGACGCGCGAGTGATCGCCATCGACATCGCGCCCAATATGCTGCGCGTGGCGCGCCGTCATGCAGGCATCCTGGCGCGGCTGCGCGGCAAGCAAGCCTTCGTCTGCGGCGACGCGGAACGGCTGCCGCTCGCCAATCAATCGGCCGATTTGATTTTCTCCAACCTCACCTTGCAATGGTGCAATCAACTCGATAATGCCTTCGCGGAATTCCGCCGTGTATTGAAGCCCGGCGGATTACTTTTATTCTCCAGCTTCGGCCCCGATACCTTGAACGAATTACGCGCGGCCTGGGCCCACGCGGATCACGCGCAACACGTCAACGCCTTCATCGATATGCACGACATCGGCGATGCGCTGCTACGCGCCGCTTTCAGTGACCCGGTGATGGACGTCGAACGGCTTACCCTTACCTACAGCGATGTGCAGCAGTTGATGCGCGAACTCAAAACCCTGGGCGCGCGCAACGCCAATACCGGCCGCGCGCGCGGCCTCACCGGCAAGGGCGCGCTGCGCGCCATGACCGCGGCTTACGAAAAATTACGCCGCGATGGCGTGCTGCCCGCGACCTATGAAGTGGTCTACGGCCTCGCCTGGGCCCCCGCCGCTAACGTGAATCTGCGCGAGGACGGCGTAGTTAGAGTTTCCGTGGACAGCCTGCGCCGCCGCGCGCCGGATGCGACGTGAGCCGGGGCTTTTTCATCAGCGGCACCGACACCGGCGTGGGCAAGACCGCGGTGGCGGCGGCGCTGCTTCATCGCCTCGCGCAAACCGGGCGCAGGGTGGCGGGCATCAAACCCGTGGCGGCGGGTTGTGAGCTCACGTCCGAGGGCTGGCGCAACGACGATGCGCTGCAGCTGCTGGCGCAGAGTAATATGCCGCTGCGCTACGACGAGGTGAATCCTATCGCGCTCAAGGCGGCGATCGCGCCGCACCTCGCCGCGCGCGATGTGGCAATGACATTGAGCGTGGATGCATTACACTCCGCATGCACCGCACTGACGGCACGCGTCGATGTCTTGGTCGTGGAAGGTGCCGGCGGCTGGCTGGTGCCGCTCAATGATGAAGAGACGCTGGCCGATCTCGCCGCGCGCTTAAACTATCCCGTCATCTTGGTCGTGGGCATGCGGCTCGGCTGCCTCAATCATGCCTTGCTCAGCGCGGCGGCTATTTCACGGCGCGGTTTGCGCCTGGCGGGCTGGGTGGCCAATTGCATCGACCCGCGCATGCAAAGAGTGGACGACAATATTGTTAGCCTGCAAGCGCGCCTGCCCGCCCCTCGTCTCGCCACGCTGCCCCATCAAGCCGAACTCGATATCGCGCGGCTCGCGGCAATGCTGGATATAGAAACGCTTGCCAGCTGCCGTTGAGTCATACGGGGCGGGAAAAACTAAGTGGAAGCACACTGAGTTTGAGCACCCCTCACCCTAGCCCTCTCCCGGAGGGAGAGGGTAGAAAAAGAGGCGATGGCAAGTTCGCAAGTTCGCAAGTTCGCAAGTTCGCAAGTTCGCAAGTTCGCAAGTTCGCAAGTTCGCAAGTTCGCAAGTTCGCAAGTTCGCAAGTTCGCA
>CAMYKQ010000019.1 GCA_947259075.1 uncultured Gammaproteobacteria bacterium
CCCCGCGCCGGAGACCACGCCCGCGGCGGCGCCCCCCGCGACGGCCGCCGCCGCGGGCGCCGAAGAACTGCCATTAGCCACGCTGCGCGCACTGAACGTAGACGGCAAACTCACTATCGGCAAACTGAAAATCAATAAGCTCAGCACCAGCGGCATCGACGTCGGCGTCAAAGCGAAAGACGGTTTAATCCGGCTCAATCCGCTGGCCGCCGACTTATACAGCGGCACCTATCGCGGCGATCTACGCCTCGACGCCCGCGGTGAAAAACTGCAAATCAGCATGGATGAAAAACTCAGCGGCCTCGAAATTGGCCCCTTCACCCAAGCATTGCTGCAAAAAGATCTCGTCGCCGGCACGGGCAATATCAACCTGCAGCTCAGCGCCAGCGGCAGCAGCGCCGAGGATATCCGCCGCAGCCTCAACGGCAATCTCGGCTTCTCCTTCCTTAAGGGCCACGCCAACGGCGTGAACCTGGTGGAGATGATACAAAAGGATTATCTGAAATACATTCAAGCCCTGGCAATCGACGCTAACGAGCTCAATCAAACCGTGTTCTCCAATTTCAGCGCCAGCGCTAAAGTCACCAACGGCGAACTCGCTACCGACGACCTCACCCTCAATTCCGCGCAGCTCAACGTGAAGGGCCGCGGCACGGTGAACCTGGCCAGCGAACAAATCGCCCTGCGCCTCGACGCCATTCCCAGCGGCCAGCTCGCCAAACAACTCGGCCAGTTCAAAGACGTGGTGGTGCCCATAAAAATTAAAGGCACGCTCACCTCACCGCAATTCGCCACCGACCTCGACGAAGCGCTGAAGCAAAAGGCCAAGGCGCGTCTCAATGCTGAAAAAGAAAAACTGGAGGCCGAACTGAAGGCGAAGGAAGAGGCGTTGCGGCAAAAGGCCGAGGCGGAAAAGGCCAAGCTGCAACAACAGGTCGAACAAAAGAAACTCGAAGCCCAGCAAAAACTCGACCAGGAGAAAAAGAAGCTGGAAGACAAGGCCAAGGAACAGCTGCAGAATAAACTGAAGGGTCTGTTCCAGTGAAGCGCGCCGCACGCGCCGCGGCGGCACACGCGAACCGCACACCGCCCGCGTCAGCTGCCGATAATTTCAGCAAACCGCTATTGCGGTGGTGGGACCAGCACGGCCGCAAAGACCTGCCGTGGCAACGCGACACCACACCCTACCGGGTGTGGGTCTCGGAGATCATGCTGCAACAAACACAGGTGAGCACGGTCATTCCGTATTACCAGCGTTTCATGGCGCGCTTTCCCGAGGTGATTGACCTCGCCGAAGCGCCCATCGATGAAGTGCTGCACCATTGGAGCGGCTTGGGCTATTACGCCCGCGCCCGCAACCTGCATCGTTGCGCGCAAATCATCCGTGATGTCTTCAAGGGTGAATTTCCCCGCGATCACGCCACGCTAATTCAAATGCCCGGCATCGGCCGCTCCACCGCCGGCGCCATCCTCGCCCTCGCCGCGGGGCAACATCACCCGATACTAGACGGCAATGTGAAGCGCGTGCTAACCCGTTATCACGGCATCGAAGGCTGGCCCGGCGTCAAGCAAGTGGAAACCATGCTGTGGGAGGTCGCGGCGCGCCACACGCCCGCGCAACGCAGCGGCGACTACACCCAGGCCATCATGGACCTCGGCGCCACGCTATGCACGCGCGCGCGGCCGCGCTGCGGCGACTGCCCGGTGAAACAAGACTGCATCGCTTATCTCGAAAATCGCGTCGCGCATATACCCACGCCTAAACCCCGCCGCGCCCTGCCCGTGCGCAGCACGCAAATGCTGCTGCTGCACAAAGGCGACGCGGTATTGCTGATGAAGCGTCCGCCCGCCGGCATTTGGGGCGGACTGTGGAGCCTGCCGGAATGCGCGGCGCAAACCGACGTGACCGCGTGGTGCCGCGAGCAACTGCGCTGCGATGTTGAAGCACACGCCCAATGGACGCCGCTGCGTCACACCTTCAGTCATTTTCATCTCGACATTCAGCCGGTACAGGTGCGCTACGCGGGACACACGGGCGCGGTCATGGATGGGACGGACAGCGTTTGGTACAATCTCGGCGCGCCGCCGCCGGGAGGGCTGGCGGCGCCGGTGCAGCAACTCTTATCACAACTCAAAGCGGCGCTGCGCTAAAGCGCCAGGGAGCGACACAATGTCTCGGACGGTGAAGTGCATCAAATTAAATAAAGAAGCCGAAGGCTTGGCGATGGCGCCCTACCCCGGCGAGCTGGGTAAACGCATCTTCGAGAACGTCTCAAAAGAAGCCTGGCAGCAGTGGCTGAAACATCAGACCATGCTCATCAACGAGAACCGCATCTCCCCCATCGACCCCAAGGCCCGCCAATTTCTCGAAGGTGAAATGGAAAAATATTTCTTCGGCGCAGGCTCGGCCTTGCCCGAGGGTTATGTGCCGCCGAAGCAGTAATTGAAATCGGGCCCAGCCAGGGCGCGCAAGCGATGAGACGCGTCTTCCTCAGGCTATCGCTGCCCCCCTTGTTTTTTCTACCGCTCATCATCGCGGCGGTTATTTATTTCTCCCTCACCACTACGAACCCCGAAGCGGCGGAGCGCCAAACCATCGCCCATCTCCCCGTCATTTTGCTCGGCGTGCAATTCAGCCTGCTGTTATTGCTCATCAAGATTTTGCGCACGGATAAACTCAAAGGCGCCGACATCGCTTGGCGCATCACGCCGGGACAGACACCCGCCAGCGAAACGCTGCTGGGAATAGGCATCGGCGCGGCGCTCGCCGCACTCTATTTGATAGCCCTATCCCCTCTAATCGAGTTGGCGCAAACCCGCATCGGCGATTACGTGCCGCCCGGCGAAATCATGCCTGCGCTGGGCGGAATGATCCTCCCCTTCTTCATCGCCAACATCGTCCTCGCCCCTTTCGTCGAAGAAAGTTTGTATCGCGGCTATGCGATCAACGCGCTGCGCCGCCGCTACTCGCCGGCCACGGCCGCATTGATCTCCTGCTTGTTCTTTGGACTGCTGCACTGGGCGGGGGGATTCTGGTACATCCTCGCCACCGGCCTGATCGCCGGTGGCGTGTTCAGTCTGCTGTTTCTCTGGCGAAAAAATATCGCCGCGGCCTTCCGCGCGCACCTAACGCTAAACACCGTGGAATTTATTTACATCCTATCTCGATAAACCGGTTTCAGCGCAGCACATTCCGCGCGCAGCGGAAACCCACATCGGTCCCGCTCATGGTGGGATCGGCGTGGGCGCGGCGCGCGCCGCGAAAGAAGGCTTGTAAGGCGTAATGGCCTTGACCGGCGCCACCGCCACGCAAGACTTTGTGCACCTCGCCGTAGAGCGGGTGTTGATACTCCGCGCCGGGGTAGGCCTGATACCACTCGTTCACCCACTCCGAGACGTTGCCCGACATATCGAAGACACCGAAGGGTGATTTGTCTTCAGTGAATGAACCCACCGGCGCCACCGCCTCATCGGCATCGCGGTCTTCGCCGGTATTGGCCTTGCCGTCGACCCAGGCATTGCCCCAAGTATATTCCAGACCGTCAACGCCACGCGCCGCCTTTTCCCATTCCGCCTCGGTGGGCAGGCGCTTGTCGGCCCACTCGCAATAGCTGTAGGCGTCGTACCAATTGACGCCCGTCACCGGCAGGGTGTCGCGGTAACGTTGAATCTTGAGCAGCTCATCCAGCAAATTGGATTTGTCCATTGTGCTGGTATCGCGGTCGAGCTTGAAGTATTCGCTGGCGACCCAGCGCAGACTCTCGACATCGGCGGTCATCAGTTTTTCGTCACTGGCGTTATAACCGTTCTGCACCCAGGCCATGGGTTCGGGATAATCGCGGCCCTGCGGTTTGGTCCGCGCCTTCATCTCCGCCACGAACACCTTGTATTGCGCGTTGCTCACTTCGTAGGTGTCGATGAGGTAGGCATCAAGATAGGCGTTACGCTGCGGATGCTCGTTGAGATAAAGCGGATCGACCATGCCGAACTCCTGTTGCAGTCCGCGCTTATCCACCTTATCGCTGCCCATGACGAAGTTACCGGCGGGGATCAACACCATCTCCACATTGACGATGGCGTGATGCGTCACCGCGGCTTGCTGCGCGTCGTGGCCGTCACCGCACCCGGCCGCAAACAAGGCCAGACTCAAAACAACGCTGCGGAAAGCGCGCCTAGGAGCCTGTCGGACTTGGGCGATCGTCGCGAGCAAGGTGGGAGAGCGAGGCCAGTTTTTCGATCGTTCGAGGAGAATAGCCGTCGCTATTTGACGAGAAGGATCGGGAAAATGGACCGCTTTCCCACCGGCGCAGTAGATCAGTCCCAAGTCCGACAGGCTCCTAGACTTCATCACACCCGCCCCGCTTGCCCGCCACAGGATAATTTCTTGGCGCCCGCCCAACCGTTCTTGCCATTATTTCACCTTTTACCCAAGCCACCACGACACACGCCCGGCCGCCGCCGCGCCCAATTCAATGAATTTTCATCGCAACAAGCCCATCGGCGGCTTGACTCGGGGCCGCCCAATCGCTTTAATACGCCTTCCCTCGGGGCCAGGTAGCTCAGTCGGTAGAGCAGGGGATTGAAAATCCCCGTGTCGGCGGTTCGATTCCGTCCCTGGCCACCATACCGTACCCCCCTCAAACACCGCAGCTTAGCCGGCAATCCGCCGCGCACCGGTCTACACCTTGGCGAGATAGTTGGCCCAATCGTGGCGGTTGTCGCCGCAGACGATGAAGTGGGGATTGAGCAGCGACTCCTTGGTGTTGTAACGCAGCGGCGCCATGCTGATATCCAGCAATTGACCGCCCGCCTCTTCGACGACGCACTGCGCGGCGGCGGTATCCCACTCCGAGGTCGGCCCCAGGCGCACGTAGATATCGGCCTTGCCCTCGGCCACCAGGCAGGACTTGAGCGAGCTGCCCATGGAAATGATTTCGTGTTCGTCGAATTGGGCGAGGAAACGGTCGAAGCTTTCGTCGCGGTGCGAACGGCTGCCCGCCACCACGATGCGCCCGCCGTCCCAGGGCCGCACCGTAATCGCGCGCGCCGCCTCGCCCGGGGCCTCGCGCCGGGCGCCCTGCCCGGCGCAGGCGGAATAACACACACCGCTCACCGGCACGAGGATCACCCCCAGCACGGGCCGGTGATCGCGGATGAGGGCGATGTTGACGGTGAATTCGCCGTTGCGCTTGATGAACTCGCGGGTGCCATCGAGCGGGTCCACCAGCCAATAGTCGCGCCAAGCCGCGCGTTCGGCATAGGGGATATTGGCCGCCTCTTCGGACAGCACCGGCACTGCGGGGGTCAGCGCGCCCAAGCTGGCGACGATGGCGTGATGCGCGGCCATATCGGCCTCGGTCAGCGGCGAGCGGTCGTCCTTGTGTTCGATATTAAAGCCGCGCGCGTAGACCTCCATGATCTTGCGCCCCGCCTCACCCGCTATCTCCACCACCCGCGGCAACAAGGCGCAGGGGTTGTGTATCTCACTCATCGTTCATTCCCCATTTTTTTCTTCGCGGAGCATATCGCGCGCCATATACAAGGCGGCGATGCTGCGCGCCTCGGTACAATCGTCCTGCAACAGCAGGGACTTGAGCTCGCTCAAACGCCAGGGCACCACCTCGATCTCCTCCGGCTCGTCGCCGCGGCGGCGTTGCGGGTACAAATCCTGGGCGCAGATCACATGGGTGACATGGCCGAAATAACCCGGCGCCAAGGTCAGCGAGGCCAGCGGCCGCAAACGCCGCGCGCCGTAGCCCACCTCTTCCATCAACTCGCGGTTCGCGGCCTCGAGGACGTCTTCCTCCGGCTCGATCAAACCCTTGGGCAGGGCCAATTCATAGCGATGCACCCCGGCGGCATATTCACGGATCAGCAACACCGTATCCTCATCCAGCAGCGGCACCACCAGCACCGCGCCGCGCGGCGAGGCGCTGAGGCGTTCATAACGCACCCGCGTGCCGTTGGAAAACTCCAGCCCGACCTCCTCGATATGAAAGAGCCGGGTGCGGGCGACGGTGTGCACGCTGGTGATCCGGGGTTTTTGCGACATAGGCCATGACTAAAAAATGTGAGGCCCGCAGGGGCGCCGGGGCTAGTATACTACCACTCATTGATTCGGCATTGACCACGGCGGCGGACACCCACAGCGTGATTGATTGGCAGCACATCGACAGTGTTCTACTCGACATGGACGGCACCCTGCTCGACCTGCACTACGACAACCAATTCTGGCAAGAGCTGGTGCCGCGGCGCTACGCCATGAGCCGCGGACTGGACGTCAACACCGCCAAGGCCGTGCTCAACCCCCTCTTCCGCCGCAGCGAAGGCACGCTGGACTGGTATTGCATCGACTACTGGTCGCGCGAACTGCGGCTCGACATCCCGCTGCTCAAACGTGAAGTCGCGCACCTCATCTGCATTCACCCCCACGTGCTCGATTTTCTGCGCGCGCTGCGGGACACGGGCAAACATATTTTACTGGTGACCAATGCGCATAATAAAAGCCTGGCGTTGAAACTGGAATACACCCGCCTCGGCGATTATCTCGACGTCATCGTCAGCTCACACGACATCGGCTATCCGAAAGAAGATCCGCTGTTCTGGCGGCGGCTGGCGGAGCTGCATCCCTACTCCCCGGCCCGCAGCCTGCTCATCGACGACAATCTCGCGGTGCTGCGCTCGGCGCGCGCTTACGGCATTCAACATCTGCTGGCGGTACACCAGCCCGACAGCCGCCGTCCGCCGCGTGATACTCACGAGTTCGCCGCCGTGGAAGACTTCCGCGCCATCACCCCCGCCATCTGAAACACCCTATTATTCCGGCTCCAGCTTTAGCGCCACGGAGTTGATGCAATAACGCAGGCCGGTGGGCTCGGGACCGTCGCTGAACACATGACCCAAGTGCGCGCCGCAGGCCTTGCACATCACCTCGGTGCGGGTCATGCCGTGACTGCTGTCGCGCTCGGTGGCGATCTGCCCCGCATCCGCCGGCTGATAAAAACTCGGCCAGCCCGACCCCGAGTCGAACTTGGTCTGCGCGTCGAACAAGGCCGCGCCACAGCACACGCAGTGATACACGCCCGGCTCCTTGCAATCCCAATATTCACCACTGAAGGGCGCCTCGGTGCCCTTGCAGCGGCAGACATCAAATTGCTCCGCGCTCAGTTCGCTGCGCCATTGTCCCTCGGACTTACTGACCTTTCCCACCATCTAGCGTCCTCCTTCACCTTTCAATAGTGCCCCGCACAACGCCACCGCCGCGCTGCGACCTTTTGTCACACGACAAGCTCCGCGCCCCACGGCATAGTTAACACTTTAATTTCAGAAAGCATACTCGAGGGACCGCCATGAAAAAAACCATCGTGCTGCTCACCGGCCTGCTGGGCGCGCTGCCCGCGATGACGCCCAACGCGCTGGCCAGCTGCGGCTCGGCCAATTGTTTCCTCGTCACCGGCGCCCAAGAAGGCGCGGCGGCGGCCGACCAGCTCATCATCGACCTATCCTACCGTTTCATCCCCATGGATCAACCGCAGCACGGCAGCGATAGCGCGGCCGAGGCCGTCACCCCGGCCATCGATTTCGCCAGCGGCGTCATCGAGCCCGACCACCACCGCGAAGTGCGCACCAACAACGAACTCCTGCAAATGGACTTGAGCTACGGCCTGAATGAGCGCTGGACCCTGGCCGCCAACCTGCCTTTAGTGAACAACCGCCGCCACGAGCACTATCACCTCACCCCCACCAGCGAAACCTTTCTGCAGGAAGACTTCACCGGTCTGGGCGATATCCGCTTCAGCGCGCGCTACACCGCCGTGCAAAAAACCAAACACGGCCTGATCGTCGGCGCCGGCCTCAAGGCCCCCAGCGGTGAATACAAATTGCTCAACTCCGACGGGGAGATCAGCGAGCCCACCATCATGCCGGGCACCGGTTCCTGGGACGGCGTGTTCTCGGGCCACTACCAATACCACATCCGCCCCCATCGCATCAGCAGCTTCGTCTCCGGCTCCTATCAAATCACGACGGAGAACAGCCTGAATTATCAATTCGGCAACACCCTCATCCTCAACACCGGCCTGGTGTACACGGTGCACACCGACAAACGCGCCATCAGCACCAGCCTGCAGCTCAACGGCCGTTACGCCCCGCGCGACGAATTCCACGGCGAAGAGGTGCCCAGCACCGGCGGCACCTGGATTTATCTCACCCCCGGCGCGCAGATCCAGCTCAGCGATACCACCGCCATTTACACACATGTGCAAGTGCCGGTGTATCAATACGTCAACGACAGCAATCTCGTGCCGCGCTACGGCTTCATCCTTGGCGCGTCCTTCAATTTCTGATTTAACGGGAGAGAACACCATGCTCACAAGATCACCTCGCGCACCGCTGTTCGCCGCCCTCGCCGCCCTCGCGCTAGGCGGCTGCGTGGAACAGGCCAATCCGCCCAATACCTCACTCAACACCACACCGGCCAGCGGACAAAGCGACACGGCCGCCGCCAGCCCCTTGGTGCTGGTCGCCGACACCGCCAACGGCCAAGTGGTGGTGATCCGCCACGCGGGCGACACCGACAACAGCGTCAGTCAAAAACTGGCGGTGGGCGTGAGCCCCGGCGACATCACCGTCACCGCGCGCGGCCACATCTTCGTCAACGTCACCGGCTCCAATCTCGTGGCGGCACTGGACCCCGAGAACGGCCAGCTCAGCTTGAACAGAAACATCGCCGCCGGCACCCGCCCCGTGCACGGCTTCCTCGACCCCGACGGCACGCGGGTGTGGGCGCTGAACGACGGCGACGGCACCAGCGGCGCCGACCCCATCCGCTGCGCCGCCAGCGGCAGCGGCTCGGCCACGGTGATTGAAGATAGCAGCGAGACCGGCGATCACGCCGCCCGCCTCGCCCGCCACGCCGGCGAAGACCACGGCGGCGACACCGCCGGCGGCGATACGGACAGCCCGGCCGCGGACGACATCGCCGCCCTCGCCCACATCTGCCTCGGCAAGGGCCACAAAAAAGCGGCCTTCAGCGTGCCGAGCGCCGATTTGCCCGCGACCCCGCGCCGCGCCTTCATCAGCAACCTCAAGGACGGCACGGTATCGGTGGTCGACAACGAACCCGCCTCCGCGACCTATCTCAGCGTGCTCGCCACCATCGATCTCTGCGACGCCAGCAAAGCGGCCTGCGACGGCGACAGCAGCACCCCCAACGGCGCGGTGCCGCACGGCCTGGCCTTCTCGCCGCTCAGCGGCAAGATCTACAACGCCAACGTCGGTTACGGCACGGTGGCGGTCATCGACCCGGCCGGCATGCGTATCGAAAAAATCCTCGACATCGGCTTCGCTAACAAAATCCACCTCAGCCCCGGCGGCCGTTTTCTCGTGACCAAGGGCGCCGACACCAGCGGCAATCCCAATCACGTGATCGGCAAACTGGCGGTGGTGGACCTGCTCAACGACGCCGTCACCCCCTTCGACCTGAGCGACATCTATCCCGACGACTTCGTCTTCACCCCCGACGGCGGCAAACTCTATCTCGCGACGGCCAGCGGCGGCAGCGCCGCGCAAAAGGCCAATCTGAAAAACAATGTCGTGCTGGTCTACGATCTTTCCACCCCCGGCGCGCCGACGCTGATTAAAGAGATCGCCGTCGGCGCCACCGACGGCGGCCACCGCGCCCTGGCCCTGCACGCCCACGACGGCCTGGCCAAACACCTGTTCGTGCCCAACGCGGCGGACGGCACGGTGTCGATAATCAAAATCAGCACGGATGAGGTAGTACAGACCGTGGACGTGGACGGCAAGCCCGGCGCCATCAGCGTCTACCTGCCGCCCGTCAGCGCGGCCGCCGACCACGACGCCAGCACCGGCGAACACGCGCATGCTTTATTCGCGCGCAATTAAATCCGCCTTGCGCCGGTTAACGCCGTCCCTGCTGGGCGGCGTCCTCTTTTTCTCCGCCGCGGCGCAGGCCGCGCAATTCAGCGCGGGCGCGCCAGCACCGGATTTCACCGCGCCCGCGCTGCAAGGCCCGCCCATCACGCTCGCCGCCCTGCGCGGCAAGCCGGTGCTGCTGGCCTATTGGGCGAGCTGGTGCGCCCCCTGCCGCAGGGAACTCGACACCCTGCAAAAACTACACACGGCGGGTAATCTGAAATTCGCCATCGTCGCATTGAATCTCGCCGAGACCCGCGAGACGGCGCGTGACTATGCGGCGCGACGCGGCTTGTCACTGCCCATCGCACTGGACTTAGAGGGCGACATCGCCGCGGACTACCAGGTGCTCGCCCTGCCCGCCAGCTTTCTCATCGATGGCGAGGGACGCATCGTCAAACGCTTTTTGGGTGAACTGAGCGCAGAAGATATAAACGCCGCCGTGGCGGCGGCGTTAAAGATCACTACGCAATAAACGCGGTTCAGCACAACGGCAACTTCAGGACAACAGCCGCACCACCGCCTCCGCGGCGGCGGCGCTCGATTGCGGGTTTTGCCCCGTCACCAGCCTGCCGTCCACCACCACGTTTTCTTGCCAATTGGCGGCGGGCTGCACTAAGGCGCCCAACTCGCGCAGCTTGCTTTCCAACAGAAAGGGCATCAGCTTATCGAGCTGCGCCTCGCGCTCCTCGGCGTCGGTGAAGGCCGCCAGCTCGCGCCCGCGCACCAGCGGCGCGCCGTCGCGGCCTTTCGCCTCCACCAGCGCGGCCGGACCGTGACACACCGCGGCCACCACCTTGCCTTCGTCGAGAAAGCGGCTGACCAGGGCCGCTACTTCGTGATTGTGCGGAAAATCGAACATGGTGCCGTGGCCGCCGGGAAAGAACACCGCATCATATTCGGTGACGTCCATCTCCATCAGGCGTTGACTGTGCTTGAGCGCCTCGTGCGGCCCCTTGACCTCCAACGCCTCTTGATCCGCCGGCTCGCTGCGCGGGTCCACCGGCACCTTGCCGCCCTTGATGCTGGCCACCGTCACCACATAACCCTCGGCGGTGAAACGCTCGAAGGGCACGGCGAATTCCTCGAACCACAGACCGGTGGGATGGGCCGCGTCGATACGGCCATAACTGGTGGTCACCATGAGTATGCTTTTGCTTGCGTCCATCGCGGCTCCTTTCGCTGACAGCTCGGCCGGGGTACAACACGGCGGCGGGAAATTACTAGAGCCTATCTCAAAATATGAACGGGATCCAAAATGCCTCGACGGCTGGCATGGTAAGCAATCCTATTATCTCCCTCTCCCTCAGGGAGAGGGTTGGGGTGAGGGGGTATATGCATTGTAATGCCTTAATTATTTGATCCCCTCATCCTGTCCTTCTCCCTGGGGGAGAAGGAACCAAGATTAATCAGCTCGGTGGATCACATGTTATTACGCGTCAAATTTAATTTTGAGATAGGTTTTAAACACCCAATTAGCAAAGCCACGCTTACCGCGCGGTTCCCGCCCCCTTCAAAGGAGGCGGGACAGGGTGGGGATAGTGTAGTCCACAAATAATGAGCCTCCCGTCGCGGGGAGACAAGCCGGGCGCGCCCAGCCCGGTGCTACGCTAGCCAGTGCGGTATTTTGTCTTGAATTTAAACTCCCTCATCCTGTCCTTCTCCCTGAGGGAGAAGGGACGTCTTGAATATGCAACCGAGATATTCAATCGCCGGGTTAATAAAAACCGACATCTGCGCCACGCGACATTAAGGCGCCGCGCGGCGCCCGCGAATCTCACGCAAGGTATCGGCGTAGGTCTCGTTCTCCGCGTCCGCCGCCAGCGCGGCGCGGGCGTAGTGCTCCGCCTCAGCCAACTCACCTTGCCGCGCCAAGACGTGAGCCAAGTTATTCAAGGCCGGCCCATGCGCGGGGGCGATGCTTAGCGCGCGGCGATAGGCCAGAACGGCCGCCGCGTGCTGCCCCTGCGCATACGCGCTATTCCCCAAGCCGAACCACGCGACAATACTCACGGGCCAGCGCTGGGTGGCGGCCATATAGGCACTGGCGGCGGCGCGCGCAGCGCCCGCGGTTTCCAAATTGGCGGCCGCGCGCAGATACGCCAGCTCCTCGGCCGTGACCGGCAACTCGGCGGGCGGCAGCACCGCCAGCGCCCAGTAATCACCACGGCGCCAGGTGTGTTCAAACGTGGCAAACGATAAGACCTCGCGCGGCTCGCCGCCGGAACGCAGCACGATGCGTTCGCGCGCCAGGTCGAAACCCACCACCACCGCATAATGCCAGCGCGGCGCCCAGCTCAACCCTAAATTCTGTAAGACGATGACCGGGTGCCCCGCCGCCACTTCGCGCAGCAGCGCCTCGAACTTGGGCGCGAGCACATAGGCGAGGCGGCCGTGACGGCGCGCGGCGGCGAGCAATTCCAGCTGCAAACTGCCTTGGCGTTGCGGCAAATAGACTTGCGGCACGATGTCTTCGGGCGTGACCTCCGCGCCGCTCCACACCAGCACGGCGGCCAGCGCCGCCGGGCCGCATTGATGCCGTTCTTGCGGGAAGAATGGCACGGTATCGAGCTCTACCTTCGGAGATAAATCCGCGGGCGGCGCCGCCCGCCACTGCGTCGATTGCAAGGGCGCCGCGCACGCCGTCAATAAGATCAGCAGCGCGGCCGCGCCAAAGCGGGCGGCGGCCCGCGGGCCGCGCGCCCGGTTTGCGCGCGCGGAGGTCACCGCACGGTTTTCTTCACGAAGGGAAAGACATTAGTGAAACCGAGGATGTCGGTGACCAGCAGCACCAGAAACAAAAATACCGCCACCCCCAGCACATCACCGCCCGCGGGCAGCTCGTGCAGCTTGCCGGCCAGGCTTTGCAGCTCGGCATCGCTGAGGGCGGCGATGCGCGCCCGCGCCTCGGCGGGATTCACGCCCAAGGCCTGCAATTGCGCGCGCACATCCTCGCGCGCCAAGGCCTCGAGCAATTGCCCGCGATCCACCGTCCCCTGCTGTTGCGCGATGACCTCGCCCGTGCCCACCATCGCCGCTTGTACCGGCAGGTGAACGCTCAACAGCGCGAACGCCACTAGCACCACACTGCTCACACCCCGCGTCATGCGCCGCATCAGCTTCATCGTTTTTTCTCCAATTGAATGTTCGTGCACGCTTGAATGCAGTAGAAGATAGATAGAATAGGTTCGCGGCAAAGTTTGCCGTTGCCGCACGCGGCCCACGTTAGCGCAAGCCTCACGCCTTGTCCACGCCCGGAGCGGCGGGCGCCGCATGCTAAAATGCACGGCCCAATCGCGGGTACAGTTGCGGCGGCACGCTCACCATGGACCTCATCAATCTTTTAGGCCTCACCGCCGGTGGATTCACCACGGTGTCCTTCCTGCCGCAAGTGCTCAAAACCTGGAAGAGCAAATCGGCGGCGGACATTTCCTCCGGCATGTTCGCGCTGTTCAGCGCCGGGGTGTTGCTGTGGCTGCTCTACGGCATCGCGCTGGGCGCCGCGCCCATCATCATCGCCAACGCCATCACCTTGGTGCTGGCCCTCGTCATCCTGGTCTTAAAATTTCATTATCAGCGGCGCGGCCGCCAATCAGAGGGCACTCATGTCTCAGGCCCGTAGAGCCGCGCGTAACAATCATCGCAAATGGTGTGATTCAGTCGCGGCGGCGCCAGGCCATCGAACAGAGCCAGCCGCGTAACCGCCGCCTCCACTTCCACCCAAGCCGCGCTGCCCAGATCGACCCGTTTACACCAGCCACAGATGCGCACCATAAGCTCGCTGTGTTGCACGCTAGGATCAAGCCAATTCACCGGCGGCCGCGCCTCCTGACGCTCCACCCACGCGGTAAACCTCACCCGCCCTGCGGTAACGGGCTTCAGCTCCAGATTCATGAAGCGGCGCAGCCGCGGGGCATCGCAACGAAATGGCACGCGCACGCTCTCGCCATGCTCGCGCACCCGCCGCAACAGCGCCTGATAAATCTGTTGCGTCTCGGCATTCGTCACGAACTCCCACAACGAGTGGCCGATCACCTTGCTCGCCGTCAGCGCCGGGCTGGCGTTCTCCGCGGCGAAGTCCTGCCACGCCTCATTTACGGCGACGATGCAATCCGCCTCATCGAGGAAGTAGACAAATTCCCGCTTGTCCTCCAAGCCATCCACCCGTTCTATGGGCCGCGCCGGGTCGCGGATCCATTCGCTCCACGAACCGGCGTAGAGCCGCGCGCCGTGCAGACCGGCGTGCTCCATCGCCAGTAAATTATGGCAAGCGGTGACGCCGGAGCCGCACATATGCACCACCTGCCGGGGCCGCGCCCCGCCGAGCAGCGCCAGAAATTGATGCTGGAGTTCACTCGCGGGGAGGAAACCGCCGCGCTCGTCGAGATTGTGTTGCAAGGGGCGATTACGCGCGCCGGGCACGTGGCCCGCCACCGGGTCGATGGGTTCCACCTCCCCGCGAAAACGCTCGGCGGCGCGGGCATCAAGCAACACTACATCCCCCGCCGCCAAGGCTGTTTGTAAAGCCGCGGCATCCATCGCCGCGCCAAGCGCCGCCCGCGGCGTGAACAAGGCGGCCGTCACGCGCGGGGATTCCGTGCTCAGAGGCCGCCCCTCGCCTTGCCAGCGCGACAGACCGCCGTCGAGCACGGCCACCGCGCCGTGGCCCAGCCAGCGCAGCAGCCACCACAGCCGCGCGGCGAAGGCGCCGCCCGCATCGTCGTAGACCACGACTTGGCTGCCGGCGGCCACGCCCCACGCACCCAGCTTCGCGGCGAGCGTCTCCCGCGCCGGCAAGGGATGGCGACCGCTGGCCGGGGTGATGGGTGCGGATAAGTCGCGCTCAAGATGGGCGTAACGCGCGCCGGGGAGATGGCCCTCGCGGTAAGCGCGTTCGCCCGCGGCGGGATCGGCCAGGGAAAAGCGGCAGTCGATCACCACCCAGCGCGGGTCGTCCAGGCTGGCCGCGAGGGCCTCCGTCGAGATTAACGTTGCGTGGGTCATCGCTCACCATCCCCCGTGTATGCCGCGCGCCATTTTTCATTGACGCGCCCTTCTGACACAATAGCAAACGCGGCAAACGGCCGCTTGGAGTCGCAGCGTGAAACTGAGCGTCAACGATTTTCGTCAGTGGGAACACAAGTGCATCACCCTGCTCGGTATGTCCGGGGTGGGCAAGACCGTCCTGTCCGTGATGCTGCGGGCCCACAACTGGTTCCATTATTCCGGGGATTACCGCATCGGCACCCGTTATCTGGACGAGCCGATACTCGACAATATCAAACAGCAGGCCATGGCCATCCCCTTCCTGCGCGATCTGCTGCGCTCGGATTCGATTTACATCGTCAATAACATCACCGTGGACAATCTCAATCCGGTGTCGAGTTTCCTCGGCAAACTGGGCGACCCGGAAAAGGGCGGCCTGCCGCTCAAGGAATTCAAACGCCGCCAGGCACTGCACCACGAGGCGGAAGTCGCGGCGATGAAGGACGTGCCGGAGTTCATCCGCAAGGCCCAGGAGATCTATGGCTATCGCCATTGCGTCAATGACGCCGGCGGCAGCGTGTGTGAACTCGACGACCCCGAGGTGCTGCGGGTATTGGCCGAGCACAGCTTGATTCTCTACATCAAGGCCACGGAGCAGGACGAGCAGGAATTGATCCGCCGCGCCGTGAAATATCCCAAACCGCTTTATTACCGCGAAGCCTTCCTCACCGAGCAACTCGCCATTTACATGGGCGAGCGCCAACTCGACTACGTGGCGATGATAGACCCCGATGACTTCGTGCGCTGGATGTTCCCGCGCCTGTTTTATTCGCGCATTCCGCGTTACGAGGCCATCGCCCGGCAATACGGCTACACCATCACCACCACCGAATTGGCCCAGGTCAAGGACGAGGCGGATTTTCTGCGCCTGGTGGAAAAGGCCGTGGAACAACAAACCTAATGCCAAGCGGCAAGTAACGAGCGTACCCCCATGCCCCTGGTCTCCAATTCAAAACTCCCGGCCTTCGACCGCATTAAAGAAGAAGGCGGCACCGTGCTGCCCGGCGACGAGGCCTTGCATCAAGACATCCGTGAGCTGCACATCGGCCTGCTCAATATGATGCCCGATGCCGCCCTCACCGCCACCGAGCGGCAATTCTACCGCCTGGTGGGTGAGAGCAATCAGATCGCCCAATTTTACATGCACCCCTTCACCCTCAAAGAACTGACGCGCGGGCCGGAGGGACAAGCGCATGTCGCGCAATATTATGAAAGCTTCGAGCAAATTAAAGAGAGCGGGCTGGACGCGCTCATCATCACCGGCGCCAACGTCACCCAACCCGATCTCGCGCTGGAAGCCTTTTGGCAGCCGCTGATCGAGGTCATCGACTGGGCTTATGACAATGTCACCTCGACGCTGTGTTCCTGCCTTGCCACCCACGCGGTGCTGCAATTCCGCTACGGGCAAAAGCGCCGCCACCTCGGCTTCAAACGCTGGGGCGTGTATTCGCACCGAGTGCTGGACCCGCTGCATCCGCTGACGCAAGGCGTCAACACCCGCTTCGACGTGCCGCATTCGCGCTTCAATGACGTCAGCCGCGCCCAATTCGAAGCGGCGGGTTTACACGTGCTGGCGGCAAGCGCGGAGGCCGGCGTGCATCTCGCGGTGAGCGAGGATTTATTCCGTTTGGTGTTCTTTCAAGGCCACCCGGAATACGACACCATCAGCCTGTTCAAGGAATATAAACGCGAAGTCACGCGTTACGCCGAAGGCGCGCGCGCGGATTATCCGCCCTTCCCCGAACATTACTTCACACGGCGCATTCAGGCGATTTTGGATGAGCATCAAGAACGCGTCATCACCGCGTTGCGGGATGGCGCGCCGGTACCGGAACTGCCCGAGGCATTGATCCGCCCCAGCCTCGACAACACCTGGCACGACACCGCCGAGGCCGTCATCAACAACTGGATGGGCAAGGTGTATCAAATCACCAATCAAGACCGCCGCCGGCCGTTCATGGACGGCGTGGATCCGGACGATCCCTTGGAGTTGCGGCGCGGACCTTGAATGATGGGGCGTGATGGAGATTGATCCCGCTATGTGCAATAACGAATAGTAATGGAATTTATTATCGATTTATCGCGGTAGCGGGGAGCATTGGTAATTCAGAGGGGGCTTCCCACGTCATTTACAAAATTAGTAGAGCCAGAAAGCGATATGTCATCAGCACTTGGTGCGGCGCTAATCATCATCATGATTTCACTTATACTTGCCGCGACGCTGCTCATCTCCAAGCAGATGGAGATCGATAGCTGCTTGGATTCGGGTGGAAGCTGGAATTATGATATGGCTGTTTGCAACCCCACAGCAATCAAGCCATGAGTCACGCAAGAAAACCCTCGCCCCTCAGTTCAAGCTGACGCCGCTTGCCCGCCCGATGACGCGCTGAGAAAACGCATCACATCCTCCGAGGGCAAGGGCCGGCTGAAATAATAGCCTTGCATCACCTGACAATTATGGCTTTGCAGAAAGGCCAGCTGCTCCGCCGTCTCCACCCCCTCGGCCACCAGCTCCAATTTCAAACTCTGCCCCATGACGATGATGGCTTGAGTGATGGCGGCGTCCTCAGGGTCGCCGGGGATGTCACGGATGAAGGAACGGTCGATCTTCAAGGTGTCGATGGGGAAGCGGCGCAAATACCCCAGCGATGAATAACCCGTGCCGAAATCGTCCATGCCCAGCCTCACGCCCAAGCCGGTCAACGCGTCCAAGGCCGCCGCCATGACGGGACCTTGTTGCATCAAAATGCTTTCGGTGATTTCTAATTCCAAGTCCGCCGCCTTCAGACCGTTGGCCACCAGCGCCTCGCTCACGCTCGCGGCTAAACCGGGGTGCTCGAATTGGCGGCCGGAAATATTCACCGCCATGCGTAACCGCGGCCAGCCTTGCCGCTGCCAGTGCGCCAGTTGCGCGCAGGCGCTTTGCAAGATCCATTCGCCCACCGGCACGATGAGGCCGGTTTCTTCCAGTAAGGGCACGAAATCCAAAGGCGGTATCAAACCTAAATCCGGATGCTGCCAGCGCAGCAGCGCTTCGACGCCCACCACGCGCCGGTCACGCGCATCGACCTGCGGCTGATAATGCAATACGAATTCATTGCGCTCCAAGGCGTGCCGCAGACTATTTTCCAGCGTCAAGCGCTCTAGGGCGCGGGTACCCAAATCCGAGGAGTAGAATTGATGATTATTGCGCCCCAGCTCCTTGGCGCGGTACATGGCGTTATCGGCATTACGCAGCAGCAGCGTGGCATCATCCCCGTCATCGGGGAAAAGACTGATGCCGATGCTGGCGGTAACATGCAAACTGGTTTCGTCCGTGAAAAATGCCGGCTTGATCGCGTCGAGTATTTTCTGCGCCACGCCATTCACGTCAGCGGAGTCCGCCACGTCACTTAAGAGAATAACGAATTCATCGCCGCCAAAACGCGCCACCGTGTCGCGCTCGCGCAGGCAGCGGCCCAAACGCGTGGCCAGCTCGCGCAATAAACGATCACCCGCCTCGTGACCGAGGGTGTCGTTGATATTCTTGAAACGGTCGATGTCGAGGAACAGCACCGCCACCAGGCGCTCGTGCCAGCGGGCATAGGCCAGCGCTTGATTGAGACGGTCGATAAATAAACTGCGATTGGGTAACTCGGTCAGCACGTCGTGATGGGCCAGAAACTGCAAGCGCTCCTGGGTCTGCATACGCTGGGTGATGTCACGGCTAGTACCCACGAAATGCGTAATCTCGCCCAACTCGTCCTTGAGCGGAGTGATGGTCTTCTCCTCGTAATACAACACACCCTCTTTCTTTTTGTTGATGAAGACATCACTGTGAATCTTGCCCGCGAGGATATTGGCCCAAAGTCCGCGGAAAAACTCGCCTCCCTGCTTGCCGGAATTGAGGATATTGGGCCGCTTGCCGCGCACCTCCGCGCCGCTATAGCCGGTCATCGCTTCAAAGGCCGTGTTTACATATTCAATCACCCCCTCACGATCAGTGATCATCACCGCGTCGGCGGTCTTCTCCAAGGCGGTAGAGAGCATGCGCATCTTCACATCGGCGCGCCTACGCTCGGTGATGTCTTGCGCCACCACCACCAGACAATCCTCGCCGTTCAACTGCACGATCTCCATGGACCCGAGCACATCGCGCACCTGGCCCGCCCGCGTGCGTATTTGCCAATCGATACCCCGCACCTCATCGCCGGCGCGCAGCCGCTCGAGCGCGCACCCGCGCATCTCGGGCGCCACCCAAATATTCAAATCTTGGGAGGTATAGCCGATCACCTCTTCCCGCCGCCACGCCGTCACGTCCAAAAAGGCCGCGTTCACATCCACGAAAGCGCCGTCTCCCACCTTGCAAATCGCCACCATCACCGGACTCGAGGCAAAGACCTTGCGGAAACGCGCCTCCGATTCGAGTAGGGCCTGCTCCGCCACTTTACGCGCGGAAATATCCATCACGCTGCCGACATGGCCGGCAAACCGCCCCAGCTCATCCCGCTCGATCACCGCGACGCCCAGCACCCACACGGCTTGGCCACCGGGACGGACGAAGCGGTATTCATCGCGAAAATCCCGCTCCGCGACCACCGCCGCATCCCAGGCTTTCACTACCCGGCCGCGATCGCCGGGGTGCAAAGTCCGCATCCAGCCCTGGCCCACGCCCTCACTGGCGGCCAGGCCCGTGATGGCGGCGTAGCGCTCGTTGACATACTGGCAGTGACCGGCGGCATCGCTGCGGAAAATACCCACGGGCGCGACTTGGGTGAGCTGGCGCAGTCTTTCCTCCGAGACCCGCATCTCCTTGTTGAGCTGCGCTTCCAAACGGCCGCTGGCCCATTCACGCAGTGCCAGGAACAATATCAGGCACAGGCCAAGCGGAAGTAGAACCACGCCCAGCTCGGGCCGCAGCTTCTCATGGAATACGATCACCACCACCGCGGTCGCCAGCAAGGCCAGCGGCGGCATCATGCGGCCGAAACGCAACTCACGCGGCGAGGCCGGCCCGCTCGCCGTCACCATGCCTTCGGGCGCAAGCGCCCGCTGCTTCATCGCGGCGTGATAAATCAGCAAAAAGCCAAGGATCCAAGCCAGGTCGAGATAATGCCCCACCTTATAGTCATAACCGAGCAAGGCATAGGCGTAGAGAGAGTTGGTGATGGCGTGCACGCTGATGCCGGCCAGCACCAAACCCAACACCCGCCGCGCCGGGCCGGGGGCATAGAAATATTGGCTGGCCATGCCCTGCACCAGTAAAGCCATGTACAAAACCGGATAGGCCAAGGCGGTGACGATGTACAAGGCGCCTTGGCCCTGCAGCAGCAGCGGATCATAAAAAACCACCACATGGGCGGCGATGATGCACAGAGTGAAGATGCCTAGCTGGCTGAACTCCATCAACCTGAACGACAAGCCGGTATTTCCGGCGCGATAGGAAAACAAACCCGCGGCGAACAAGGGCGCGAACAATAAAAAACCAATATCCGAGAGCGCGGGGAAGGGTGTGACCTCGCCCAAGACCAGTTCGCGGTAATCCCACACCAGCATGCCTAAAAACCACGAGGCGCAACCGGCGCCGAACAAGAACCAGGCTTTACGCCATTGCCCGCTCAAACCGCGCGCCACCGCAAAGCAGCGCAGCATCGCCAGCAGCGACGTCATGGTCCAAAATACATTGGCCCACCAATGCCGCTGTTCTTGAGTCAGGGGCAAAATGTAATCGCCGAGGACAAACAGGATCACTATACCGGCCAGCATCAAGCCCCTGAAGCGGTATGTATCCCTGCTATTCGCCACGGCGGTCACGGACATAAAACCGCTCCGCGGCCGCGCGCGTCTCGGCCGGCCGCGCCATCATCGCCCTGCCCGGGCGCGTACCGCGTCATCATTAGCTCCGTCACGACTATCCTTTCCATCACCCCATCCCGGCCACCGGCATCAAGCGGCGCAAAAAACAACCGCGAGCTTGCCCCGTGGTCCACGCCCCGGTACCAAAGCCCAAGGCAGATCGCCAGGCCGCCACCCTAGTTTGTCGGCCCGCGGCAACGGGGCATGAGGCCAGCGCCCCCGCTGCATGCACTGGACCTGGCACCTCCGAGGGAGACCAGTGGAGATGGCGCGCGCCATCTCCGCTAATGCCGCCCGGCCCGCAACCGATAACCCGGCCATGCTTCCTGTCATCGGGGGGCTATACAAGCGCGACAATCACGTTATTATTTCACCGCCCTCAACGGTGAAGGTGGCCGCGCCACCCCGCCTTGAGGCAAAGCGAGCACGCGGCGTGCCGCGCGGACCACTTAGCACGGTGATATCCGCCCGGGGACCCGTGAAGGGACAATCGACTCAACCATTACTAAAGATATCTCTAGGACGATGAACGACAAGCAACATTGGTACGGTTATCTTGAAGCAGGCGCCAAGAGCAGCCCGGTCCTGCTGGATCGCAAACTCGACACGGGTAATCCACAGACCTTCTATCTCTTCAATCTCACCCGCAAGGAAATTCTGGAATACAACCGCCAGATCGTCGAGCCCAAGCTGCGTGAGCTGAAAGAGAAGGAATCGGACGCCATCGACGAGCTGAAGCGCGTCTACGGCGAGGCCTTGCGCAATTTCACCCCGCGGGTGAGCCCGGCCCTCAACGTGCCCGAAAAAGCCGCGCCGGCGAAGGCCAAACCCAAAAAATCCGAGGATGAAAACTTGGATGCCCTGCCCGTCGACGACCTCGATGAGGACGACGCGGACTGGGAGGAAGAAAACGAAGAGAGTTGATCGCTCCCCGCGCGCGCTTTAGCCCCCGACCCGGCATGCCCCAGCGCAGCGGTAGCTGCGCGCGTCTCGGCGGAAACAAAAACCGCGCGGCGCAGCCCGCCGCCGCGGCGTCTTATTCCCCACGCGCGCCGCGGCGCACCTGCGTCAAGCGGCCGTTCTCAAAAATCAAAATCCGCATGAATTGATTGGGGCCTAAATTATAGGTCCATTCATCCACGCGTTTTTGAATCACCCGGCGGCTCTGTTCGTCGAGCACCAGCAGGGTTTCTTCGTGACGGGCGTCGCTGAAGAACGGCGCGCCGCAACGTTGCAGCACTTCGTATTGCGTCAGCGCGGCGGCCAAGGTGTCGAAGGCGCAATCACCCGCCGATGCGTCGACCGCGACACCGCCGCGCTCACCGGTAGCGATGTCGTTCAAGCGGCCGTTTTCAAAGGTGAGGATGCGTTGAAACGCGGTGGGGCCGAGATCGTAAAGCCAGACTTCGCGGGCAATCGTGATGCGCCGCTCCGTGGCCGGGGTCAGCGTTTCGATGAGTTGCTCGCTCCAGTCGTCGCGCCAGTCCGGCGCGCCGCAACGCAACAGCACTTCGGCCTTAGCGTCACCCACGGAGACGATGCGAGTGCCGCAGCGGAAGGAATCGTCCGCCAGCAGCGGCGCCGGCAAACACGCGAGTAAGCAGCAGAGACTCAAGAAACTATTCGCCTTCATCGTCCCTCCTCCGCGTCAAACGGCACCAGCAAGCCAGGCACTACAGGCTAGCTCCCTCAAGATGAATAAGCACTGAAGGCATACCCCTAGCCACGGGACATCGCGAGACCTCAGCATGCAAGTAACGCACGCGCACAAATAGCAAGGCCCGCTATTGCGGGCCTTGCTCGAACCATCACCACCAAAAAAACGGCTTAGGCTTTTTTATAAATCGCCGACCCGGCGCGCACGAACTCATCCGCCTTCGCCGCCATACCCTTGACCAAGGCTTCCTCCTCGTCCAAACCTTGACTGGCGGCGTAATCGCGCACGTCCTGGGTGATCTTCATCGAACAGAAGTGCGGCCCGCACATGGAGCAGAAGTGCGCCACCTTGGCGGAGTCCTTGGGCAAAGTGGCGTCGTGATATTCACGCGCGCGATCGGGGTCGAGACCGAGATTGAATTGATCCTCCCAGCGGAATTCGAAGCGCGCCTTGGACAGAGCATTGTCGCGGATCTGCGCGCCGGGATGGCCCTTGGCGAGGTCGGCGGCATGGGCGGCGATCTTGTAGGTGATGATGCCCTCCTTCACGTCGTCTTTGTTAGGCAGGCCCAGATGCTCCTTGGGCGTGACGTAACACAGCATCGCGGTGCCGAACCAGCCTATCATCGCCGCGCCGATGCCGGAGGTGATGTGATCGTAGCCCGGGGCGATGTCGGTGGTCAGCGGCCCCAGGGTGTAGAAGGGCGCCTCGCCGCACACCTCTAATTGCTTATCCATGTTTTCTTTAATCATATGCATGGGCACGTGGCCGGGGCCTTCGATCATGGTCTGCACATCGTGTTTCCAGGCGATCTTGGTGAGTTCGCCCAGGGTTTCGAGTTCGCCGAATTGCGCGGCGTCGTTGGCGTCATAAATCGAACCGGGGCGCAGGCCGTCGCCCAGCGAGAAACTCACGTCGTAGGCCTTCATGATCTCGCAGATGTCTTCGAAGTGGGTGTAGAGGAAATTTTCTTGGTGATGGGCGAGACACCACTTGGCCATGATGGAGCCGCCGCGCGAGACAATCCCGGTGAGGCGCTTGGCGGTGAGCGGCACGTAGGCGAGACGCACGCCGGCGTGGATGGTGAAGTAATCCACGCCCTGTTCAGCCTGTTCGATCAAGGTGTCGCGGAACATTTCCCAAGTGAGCTCCTCGGCCTTGCCGTCCACTTTTTCCAGGGCCTGATAGATCGGCACGGTACCGATGGGCACGGGCGCATTGCGGATGATCCACTCGCGGGTCTCGTGGATGTTCTTGCCGGTGGAGAGGTCCATGATGGTGTCGGAACCCCAGCGTATGCCCCAGGTCATCTTGTCGACCTCTTCCTCGATGGAGGAACTCAAGGCCGAGTTGCCGAGATTGCCGTTGATCTTCACCAAAAAATTGCGGCCGATAATCATCGGCTCCAATTCGGTGTGATTGATATTGGCGGGGATGATGGCGCGGCCGCGCGCCACTTCGCCGCGCACGAATTCCGCGGTGATCTCCTTGGGGATGCTGGCGCCGAAATCGTGACCCGGGTGCTGCTGCGCCAGCAGCTCGCGGTGTTGATCGAGACGCATATTCTCGCGGATGGCGACGTATTCCATTTCAGGGGTGATGATGCCGCGCTTGGCGTAGTGCATCTGGCTGACGTTCATCCCCGCCTTGGCGCGGCGCGGCTGGCGGCGGTGATGTTCGAAGCGCAGGCTATCGAGGCCGGTGTCGGCGGCGCGGCGGCGGCCGTATTCGGAGCTGAGCTCGCGCAGCAGTTCGGTGTCGCCGCGCTCAACTATCCAGCGGCCGCGCACATCGGCCAAGCCCTGGCGCAGATCGATGTTGACGGCGGGATCGGTGTACGGTCCCGAGGTGTCGTAAACGGTGACCGGCGCATTCTTCTCCACGCCCGCGTTGAGGCGGGTGTCGGTGACGCTGACCTCGCGCATGGGCACGCGGATATCCGCGCGGCTGCCCTGCACGTAAATCTTGCGCGAATTGGGGAAGGGCTGGATCGCGGCTTGATCCACCGCGGCGGTTTTACTCAAAAATACTTCGGGTCGCGCGCTCATATCGCAGTCCTCTCAACTTAAAGGGTGATATGGGCGCAGGGTCGGCGGCAGTGATGCGGCTTCCCTACGCCGGTCTCAACCGGATCAGGTTCGAAGGGTGTTTCTCAGCCTCGTGTACGAGGCACCCCTAGCCAGCCGGCGGAAGCGGAACTCATCGGCCCCGCCGGGGAGGCTCAAAACTATAGCAAGCCACCCCGGTTTGCAAGACGGACTCGCGCGCCAAGCACTTAAGCAGGCAAGCACCCCGCAGGCCGCGCCCACCCTTGCCTGGCGCCAGCAAACCGCTTACCCTTGGGCAGGCTTTTGTATTTATAGGACTATAGAGACGTGACGACCAACCTCGCCCTAGCCCGCCACAATATGATCGAACAACAAATCCGTCCCTGGGATGTCTTGGACCAGCGGGTACTGGAGTTGATTGAAAGCCTGCCGCGCGAGGAATTCGTACCCGCCGCTTACCTTAGCCTGGCCTATGCCGACCTCAACATCCCGCTGGAACACGGCGAGGTGATGATGGCGCCCAAACTTGAAGCGCGCATGCTGCAAGCCCTCGCCATTCAACCGGGCGAAACGGCGCTGGAGATCGGCACCGGCAGCGGCTACGTCACCGCCCTGCTCGCCCGCAGCGCCAAGCATGTCTACACCGTGGACATCCACGCCGGCTTCGTGCAACAGGCCCAGCAAAAACTCGCGGCCCACGGCATGCACAACGTCACCCTGGACGTGGGCGACGCCAGCGGCGGCTGGGAGCAACACGGCCCCTACGATCTCATCGCCGTCACCGGCTCGCTGCCGGTCTTGCCCGACAGCCTGCGCCGCGGCCTTAAAACCGGCGGGCGCCTCTTCGTCATCAGCGGCGACGCCCCGGTCATGACCGCCTTCTTAATCACTCGTGTCGGCGAAGACAGCTGGAGCCAACAAGCCCTGTTTGAAACCGTCTTGCCGCCGTTGGTCAATGCACCCCAACCCGCGCGCTTCGTCTTCTAAGTGCCGGCGCATTAAGTTACGCTAATGGACCCCGGCCCCGCCGGACGCGAACCGCCGTAATCCGAGTGCCGAGATGTTAGAAATCACAGCGACCGAACTCAAAGAATACCTCGAACTGGCCGATCCGGCGCCCTTGCTGCTGGACGTGCGCGAGCCTCATGAATGGGAGATCTGCCACATCCCCGGCTCGCGGCTCATTCCCATGAACCAAGTGCCCGAACTCAGCTCGCAACTCGACCCCGAACAAGAAACCATCGTCATCTGCCACTATGGCGGCCGCAGCGCGCGGGTGGCGACTTATCTAAGTCAAATCGGCTTCAGCAGAATCATCAATCTCGCCGGCGGCGTAGACGCGTGGGCCCGTGAAGTGGACCCGGACATGCCGACCTACTAACGCGACGACGCAGAAGGAATTGCCCGTGCCCCGGATTCATACCCTCTTATTCGCCAGCGCCCTCGGCGCCCTGTCCAGCATGGCGGCCGCGGATAATTTACTGGACATCTACCAGGGCGCGGTGGAAAACGATCCGCAACTGCGCCAAGCCGAGGCCGCCTACCAGGCCGTGACAGAGACCAAGCGCCAAGCCCGCGGTCAGCTGCTGCCACAAATCTCCGCCGGCGCCAGCCTCACCCGTGACCGCCAGGAGATCACCAGCAGCAGCAGCCCCTTATTCGCCGCGGACACTATCTACGCCACCACCAAGGGCTACAGCCTGAGTTTGAATCAAACCCTTTACCGCCGCGATTACTTCGTCGGCCTGCGCCAGGCGGATGCCGCCACCGGCCAAGCCCTCGCCGCCTATGAGGCGGAACAGCAAAACCTCATCGTGCGCGCCGCCGAACTCTACTTCAACGTCCTCTCCGCCAGCGACGACCTCGAATTCGCCCGCGCCGAAAAAAACGCCAACCAGCGCCTGCTCGACCAAACCAAGCAACGCTTTGAAGTCGGCCTGATCGCCATCACCGACGTGCATGAATCGCAAGCCGCCTACGACCTGGCGGTGGCGCGGGAAATCGCCGCGGACAACCGCGTGACCACCAGCAAGGAAGAACTGCGCGAGATAACCGGCCTCAACCCGCAAACACTCGCGGGCCTGCAAGAGCGCATTCCGCTGCTCAGCCCCGAACCGGCGGACATCAGCCCCTGGCTGGATAACGCCAGCAAACAAAACCTGCAACTGCTCGGCGCGCAATTCGCGCTGCAAGCCGCCCGTGAAGCGGTGGAACAGAGCCGTGCCGGGCACTATCCACGTTTGGAGGCGGTGGCCAGTTACGGCTACAGTGACGTCGGCAACGGCCGCTTCGGCGGCAGTGAATCCAACGACGCCAGCATCGGCCTGCAATTGAACGTGCCACTCTATCAAGGCGGCGTCACCAGCTCGCGCGTGCGCGAAAGCCTGTTCCGTCTCACCCAAGCCAGCGAGGTCCTGGAACAGCAACGCCGCGCCACCGACCGTCAGACGCGCAGCGCCTACCTCACCGTGCTCGACAATATCAGCAGCGTCATCGCCCTCAAACAGGCGCTGGTCTCCAGCCAAAGCGCGCTGAGCGCCACCGAGGCGGGCTACGAGGTGGGCACCCGCACCATCGTCGACGTGGTGCAATCACAGCGCAATCTCTTTGACGCCGAGCGGAATCACGCCCGCGCCCGCTACGATTACATCCTCGGCACCCTGCGCCTCAAGGCGGCGGCGGGCCTGCTGGAGCGCGGCGACCTCGAAGAGATCAACCGCTGGCTCGATTGATCCGCCGCCGCGCCGCTCACGGCGCCAAATAGTCTTCCAGCAAGGTCTGCAAACGCGCCAGCGCGCCGCGGTTTTGTTCAACCAGCGCCCGGCCCTCGCGCCCGGCGCCGTCGCGCAATTCGGCGTCCGCCAGATAACGCAGCACCGCCTCGGCCAATTGCGCCGCGTCCGCCACCCGCAGCGCCGCGCCCGCCGCGATCAGCTGCCGGGTAATATCGAGAAAATTAAAGGTGTGCGGCCCCACGACCACGGGCTTGCCCAAGGCCGCGGGCTCCAGCACATTGTGCCCGCCGGTGGGCACCAGACTGCCACCGACGAAGGCCACGTCGCCCGCCGCGTAAAACAGCGGCAACTCGCCCATGACATCGATCAAAAACACAGCGGCGCGCGCGTCGCACAAGGGCTGTTCCCCGCGCCGGGCCACGGCGTAGCCGCGCTGGCGGCACAAGAGCGCCACCTCATCGAAACGTTCGGGATGACGCGGCACCAGCACCAGCAAACACTCGGGCAAGGCGCGGCGCACCTGCGCGAAGGCATCCAACACCTGCGCGTCTTCACCGGCATGGGTGCTGGCCGCCACCCACACCAGCCGGTCCTCGCCCCAAGCACGGCGCAACACCGCCGCCTCTTCGAGCAAGCTGGCGGGCAGGTGCATATCGAATTTGATATTGCCGGTCACCCGCACCGCGCGCGCGCCCAATTCCCGCAGACGCGCGGCGTCGGCCTCGGTCTGCGCCGCCACCAGACTCACATCGGCCAGCGCGGCGCGGGTCAAGGCCGCCACCCGCCCGTAGCCGCGCGCCGAGCGCGCCGACATGCGCGCATTGGCGACGATGACCGGCACCTTGGCGTGGGCGCAAGCGTGAAAGAGATTGGGCCACAACTCGGTTTCCATGATCAGCGCCAGCTTCGGCCGCGCGCGCCGCAAAAAGCGCCGCACCGCGCCGGGCAGATCATAGGGGCAATACACGTGCTGCACGCGCGCACCGAATAAGGCGCGCACCCGCTCCGAACCCGTGGGCGTGGTCGTCGTCACCAGCACCTCCTCGCCGCGCGCGAGCAGCCAGTGGATGAGCGGCGCCGCCGCCACGGTCTCGCCCACCGACACCGCGTGCACCCACACCGCGTCTTGCACGGGCAAGGGCGCGATGAAACCGAAGCGTTCCGCCCAGCGGCGGCGATAGGCCGGCGCGCGGCGGCTGCGCCACAGCAGGCGCGCGATCACGGCGGGGATCAACAGATAAAGCAGCAGACTGTAGAGCGGGCGCAAGGCGGTCAAGTCTTAGGGCTGGCGCAAGCGCGTCTCGCGGCCGTGACGGTCACGCATCCAAGCCCTCGCACAATAAATGCAGGATCAAGACATGGGCCTCTTGGATGCGCGCAGTGCGCGGCACGCCCACCACCAGCGCGATATCCACCAGTTCGGCGCAGGCGCCGCCGTCGCGCCCCAGCAGACCGATGCTGTGTACGCCGATGTCGCGCGCGCGCTCCACCGCCGCGACGACGTTCGCCGAGTTGCCCGAGGTGGTGATGGCGATCAAGACATCCCCGGGCGCGGCCAGGGCCTCGAGCTGGCGGGAAAAAATCTGTTCGAAACCGTAGTCGTTGCCGATGGAGGTCAGCGCCGAGGTGTCGGTGTTGAGGGCGATGGCGGGATAACCGCGCCGCTCTTTTTCGAAACGGCCGGTGAGCTCGGCGGCGAGGTGCTGCGCGTCCGCCGCCGAGCCGCCGTTGCCGCAGACGAACAAGCGCCGTCCGGTGGCGAAGGCGGCGCGGATCAGCGCCACCGCCTCTTCTAATTGCGGCGCCAGATCGGCCACGTGCGCCACCGCCTCGGCGTGTTCGTGCAGCGCACCTTGTAAATTAAAACCACTCATGCACGCACCTGTTCACGGTTGAGGCTATCCAAATAGGCCTTCACGCCCTGCTCCACGCTGAGAAAGGCTTGGCCATAACCCGCGGCGCGCAGCGCGCCGATATCGGCTTCGGTAAAACTCTGATAGCGCCCGCGCAGCTGTTCGGGAAAGGGGATGTATTGAATCTCGCCGCGGCCGTGCCAGGCGATCACCGCGCGCGCCACGTCATTGAAGGGCTGGCCGCGGCCGCTGCCGACGTTAAAAATACCGCTGACTTGCGGATTATCCAGCAGCCACAGATTCACGGCCACCGCATCGCCCACGTAAACGAAATCGCGGCGCTGTTCGCCGTCGCCGTAGCCGTCACAGCCCTCGAACAGTTTCAAGCGTTCGCCATTCAGCAATTGCGTGTTCAAATGAAAGGCGACGCTGGCCATGCCGCCCTTGTGCTGCTCGCGCGGGCCGTAGACGTTGAAGTAACGCAGGCCGGCGATCTGGCTGCGCGCCTTGGGCAAGACCTGGCGCACATAGGCGTCGAACTGAAACTTGGAGTAACCGTAGGCATTGAGCGGCGCCTCGTAGTCACGTCCTTCCTTGAACACCGGCCCGGCGCCGTAGACCGCGGCGGAGGAGGCGTAAATAAACGGGATGCGCCGTTCGAGGCAATAGTGCAGCAGGGTCTTGGAGTATTCGTAATTGTTACGCATCAAGTAGCGGCCGTCCCACTCGGTGGTCGCCGAGCAGGCGCCTTGATGGAACACCGCCTCGATCTTGCCGCCGACGTCGCGGCCCGCCTCGGCGCGGACGATGAAGCCGTCTTTATCGAGATAATCACCGATATCGCAATCGGCGAGATTGAGAAATTTTTCGCCGCGTTGCAGATTGTCCACCACCAGCACGTCGGCGCGGCCGCGCGCGTTGAGCGCCTTGACTAAGTTGCTGCCGATGAAACCGGCGCCGCCGGTCACGATAATCACATCGCTCTCCTCACAACTTGCAGCGCTCGATGATGCGCGAGGTGGAATGGCCTTCGACGAAATCGAGTATCACCACCTCGCCGCCGTTTTGCGTCACGCAGGCGTGACCCGCGATCTGCTCGGGGCGGTAATCGCCGCCCTTCACCAGATAATGCGGCAGCACGCGGCAGATCAATCTTTCGGGCGTGTCCTCGGAAAACGGCACCACCCAGTCGACGCTGCGCAGCGCCGCCAGCAGCGCCATGCGCTGCTCCAAACCGTTCACCGGCCGCGTCGCGCCCTTGAGGCGGCGCACGGAATCGTCGTCGTTCACCGCGACGATCAAGCGGTCGCCCAGCTTGCGCGCCGCCTCCAAATAAGCGACGTGGCCGGCGTGCAGGATATCGAAGCAGCCGTTGGTCATCACCACCGTCTCGCCGTGCGCGCGCGCGTCCGCCGCCGCCGCCAATAATTGCGTTTCACTCATCACCCCGCGCTCGGGCGCGTAGTCCTCGCGCAGCGCGCGGCGGATCTCCGGCACGCTCACCGTAGCGGTGCCCAGTTTGCCGACCACGATGCCGGCGGCGAGATTGGCGAAGGCCGTGGCCTGCGGCAGGGATTCGCCCGCCGCCAAGGCAGCCGCCAGTGCCGAGATCACCGTGTCGCCCGCGCCGGTGACGTCATAGACTTCGCGCGCGCGGGTGGGCAGGTGCAGCGCCTCTTTGCCGCGCTGCAGCAAGGTCATGCCGTGTTCGCCGCGGGTGATGAGCAAGGCCTCGAAGTCCTGCGCCGCGAGCAAGGCCATGCCTTTTTTCACCAGTTCTTCTTCGTCGCGGCACGGCCCCGCCACCGCCTCGAACTCGGCGAGATTGGGCGTGACCAACGTCGCGCCGCGATAGAGGCTGAAGTCGCGGCTCTTGGGGTCCACCAGCACTGGCTTGCCCGCGGCGCGCGCCACGGCGATCAACTCGCCCACCGCCGCCAGCGCGCCCTTGCCGTAATCGGACAGGACCACCACGTCCGCGCCGGGCAGGGCCGCGCGCAGCCGCGTGACGAGCGCGGCCGGGGCGAAACCCGGCAGGCCGCTTTCGAAATCCAGACGGATCAATTGTTGCTGACGCGAGATGACCCGCAGCTTGGTCACGGTGGGCGCGCCGCGCAGGCGCTCGAAATCGCAAGCGACCCCGGCGGCACTGAGGCGCTGAGTCAGCGTGGCGGCCGCCTCGTCCTCTCCGGTGACGCCGATGAGATGGGCGCGCGCGCCCAGCGCGGCGATGTTCAAGGCCACGTTGCCCGCGCCGCCGGGGCGGTCCTCGGCCTGTTCGACGCGCACCACCGGCACCGGCGCCTCGGGCGAGATGCGCGAGGTGCCGCCGTGCCAATAGCGGTCCAGCATGACATCGCCGGCCACCAGCACGCGCGCCTCATTGAAATCGGGAATATGGATCTTCATCGCCGCCCTCGGATTGCCGCGTATCTTAACACGGCCGCCTTTGCGCGGCGGCGCCCGCGGCCGGTAGAATGCGCGCGTGTTCATTCCAGCCCCAATGACGTGACCGATACCACAGCGCCCCGCGCCCGCCATTTTCTCGCCCCGCGTTATTGGCCCACCTGGCTGGCGCTGGGCCTGATGTGGTGCCTGGCGCAATTGCCCTTCACCGTGCAGCTGCGCGCCGGCCGTCTGCTGGGACGGCTAATCAATATCGCGGGCGGCCGCCGCCGTCACATCGCCGAGGTGAACCTGCATCTCTGCCTCCCCGAATTGAGTGAGGCGCAACGGCGCGCACTCTTGACGGCGCATCTCAACTCAGTGGGTATGGCCCTGGTCGAGACCGCCATGAGCTGGTACACCCCCGCGGAAAAACTGCGGCCGCTGGTGCAAGTCCACGGCCTCGAACATCTGCAGGCCGCCTTCGCGCAGGGCAAGGGTGCCATCGTGCTCATGGGGCATTTCACTACCATGGAATTGATCGCGCGCTTATTGTCGATGCAGGTACCGTTACACGCCACCTATCGCCAGCATAAGAATCCACTCTTCCAGCACCTCCAGGAAAAGGCGCACCGCCGCTATTGCGCCGCCATCGTGCCCCACACCGATATGCGCGGCATGTACCGCGCCCTGAAACAGAATGAGGCGCTGTGGTACGCGCCAGATCAAAACTACGCCGGCAAGCTCAGCGCCTTCGCGCCGTTTTTCGGCGTGCCCGCCGCCACCATCACCGCCACCTCGCGCATCGCCCAGACCAGCGGCGCGCCGGTGATTCCGCTACTGGCCGAGCGCCTGCCCGGCACCCAGGGTTATCGCATCACCGTGCAAGCGCCCTTGGCCGATTATCCCAGCGGCGATTTGGCGGCCGACGCCGCGCGCATCAATCACACCATCGAGCAACAGGTGCGGCGCATTCCGGAGCAATATCTGTGGGTGCACCGCCGCTTCAAGACCCGGCCGCCGGGCGCAGCCGATGTCTACCGCGAGTGAAGTCATGATCGACCTGCCGGCGCGCGCGGACATCCGCCGCATCCTCATCATGAAGTGGAGCGCGATGGGCGACGTGGTGATCGCCAGCGCGCTGATGGAGGATGTGCGCCGCGCCTTCCCGGCGGCGGAGATCGACCTCAACACCCTGCCGCCCTGGGCGCCGCTGTTCCGCGAGGACCCGCGCTTCCGCAAGCTCATCGCCATCCCCGTGCGCAAGGGCGCACGCAATATGCTGCAATGGCTGCGTGAAGTGCGCGGCGGCCATTATGATTTGATCGTCGATCTGCAATCCACCGACCGCGCCCGCATCCTGCTGAGCTTGTTACTCGCCAGCGGTGCGGGCCCGCGCTACCGCCTCGGCACCCACGCGCGTTTTCCCTATAACATCGCCCCCGGGCCACAGCCGCCCGTGGTGCATGCCTTCGATCATCTGCGCGCCGCCTTGCGCGCGGGTGGCATCCCCGCGCTCACGCCGCGGCCGGTGCTGCACGTGCCGCCGCGCCATCGTCAGCGCGCCGTCGACTTGTTGCGCAAACACGGCATCGGCGGCGACACGCGCTACGCGGTGTTCCTGCCCGGCTGCCAGGCGGCGGGTTATCTCAAACGCTGGGGCGCGCTGCGCTACGGCGCGCTGGCGCTCTATTTGCGCGAAGCGGGTTATGAAAAAATCGTACTGCTCGGCGGGCCGGACGAAATGGATGAGTGCGAGCGCATCCAGCAGCTCTGCGGCGAGGGAGTGATCAATCTCTGCGGCCAGACCGAGATCCTCGACCTGCCGCCGATTTGCGAAAACGCCGGCTGCATCATCGCCAACGACACCGGCACCGCCCACGTCGCCGCCAGCACCACCACCCCGCAAGTCGTCATCTGCGGCCCCACCGATCCGCGCCGGGTCAAGCCCGTCGGCGATAATGTGCGCGCCTTGCAGGCGGAGATTCATTGCATCAATTGTTACCGCAAGCATTGCAGCCATCACAGCTGCATGGAGCTGGTGAGCCCGGAGACGGTGCTGACGGCGCTGCGGGAACTGAACGCGCTGTAAGTCATCAGCGCGGCGTTCTTTGCTTTCGCCCCGGACACCCCGCGTCCGCCACGCCATGCGACTGCGTCGCATGGCGCCAACCACAATGGCTGACGCCGCTGCGCCTCTACCGCGGAATTTCTCGAACTCGCTTGGCTTCCGGGACCCGCCGGCGGCTACGGCGCCGCGATCAAGCCTGCTCCAGCGCGCGCAAGACCTCGCGAATCTGCTCAAGGGCGCCGTCGATTTGCTCGCGGGTGATAATCAACGGCGGGGCGAAACGCACCACGGTGTGATGGGTCTCCTTGCTGAGGATGCCGCGCGCCATCAAGGCCTCGCACACGGCGCGCGCCGACACCCGCGCGGGATCGACCTCCACACCGATCAACAAACCCTTGCCGCGCACTTCGCGGATCAATGGGCTGCGAATCTGACGCAATTGCTCCAAAAAATAATCGCCCAAATCCGCCGCGCGGGTGACGTAGTCGTCTTCCAGCATCACATCGATCGCCTCCAGCGCCACGGCGGCGGCGAGCGGATTGCCGCCGAAGGTGCTGCCATGGTCGCCGGGATGAAACACCGCCATCACCTCGCGCCGCGCCAGGAAGGCCGACACCGGCAGCAAGCCCCCGCCCAGGGCCTTGCCCAGCACCACGCCGTCGGGATGCACGCCGTCGTGGGCGCAGGCCAGCAGCGCGCCGGTGCGCCCCAGGCCGGTTTGGATTTCATCGCAGATCAGCAGCACATTATGCTTTTTGCAGAGGCGCGCGCAGGCAGCGAGATAACCCGGCGGCGGGATGACGATGCCGCCCTCGCCTTGAATGGGCTCGACTAAAAACGCCGCGGTGTTCGGGGTGATGGCCGCTTCCAAGGCCGCGGCGTCGCCGTAGGCGACGCGCTTCAAACCCGGCGGGAAGGGCCCGAAGCCCTCACGGTACTGCGCCTCCGACGACAGGCCGACGATGGCGAGGGTGCGGCCGTGAAAATTGCCGTCGCAGGCGATGATCTCGGCGCGCTCCGGCGCCACGCCCTTCACGGTGTAGGCCCATTTGCGCGCCGCCTTCATCGCGGTCTCCACCGCCTCGGCGCCGGTGTTCATCGGCAGCGCCATGTCGTAGCTGGTGACCGCGCACAGGCGCTGTAAAAACGGCGCGAGGCGGTCGCTGTAAAAGGCCCGCGACACCACCGCCAGCCGCGCCGCCTGCGCGCCGAGCGCGTTCACCAGGCGCGGATGACAATGGCCATGGCTCACCGCCGAATAGGCGCTCATCATATCGAGATAACGCTTTCCCTGATCGTCCCAGACATGCACGCCCTCGCCCTTGACCAGCACCACCGGCAGGGGTGCGTAATTATGGGCGCAATATTTCTCTTCGAGCTCTATCGTGCGGTTCATCGTGTTCCTTTCCCACGCCCACGGCGCACAGCATGCGGCGCAGTAAACGTAGCGTGACCGAATCGCGGTCGTGATGCGGATTGTATTCGGCGATTTCCAAGGCCAGTAAATGCGGGTCGTGATGCAGATCAGTGAGGGCATGCACCAGCTCATCGCCGCCGATGCCGCCGGATGAAGGGGTGCCGACACCGGGCGCGTCGCGGGGATCGACGGCGTCCAAATCGATGGTGATGCCATAGGCCCCGGCGCGCGCGACATGCGCCAGCGCCTCGCGCCACATCGCCGCGAAACCGTGGCGCGCGATCGCCTCCATGAAAATCACCTTCACGCCCAAGCGCTGCAACAAGGCGGCCTCGCCCGGCTCGTAACTGCGCACGCCGAACAAACACACATGCTCGGGTTGCAACTTGGGCGCGGCACCGGCCAAGTGAACCAGTTCATCGTGGCCCTCGCCCAGCAAGCACGCCAGCGGCATGCCGTGCAGCGCGCCGCTGGGACTGGTGGCGGGCACATGACTGTCCATATGCGCGTCCACCCACAATAAACCCAGAGACGCGTCCGCCGGCCGCGCGGCGCGCACGCCGCTCCAAGTGCCGACCGCGCAGGAATGATCGCCACCGATCACCACGGGGAAATGACCCGCGCGCACCGCCGCGCCCACCTTGTCGGCCAAGCGGTGATTGATCTCCACCACCGCGGCGAACACGGCCGCTCCGGTGGGCGGCAGCGGCGCGCGCACCATTTCGTAGGCAGGCATGTTTTGCCCATCATGGGTTAAACACGTCACCGGCCCGGAGGCGAACACCGCCTGCGGGCCATCTTCACAACCGGGGTCGCGCGCGCCCCAGCCGCAAGCCACTCCGATCAATGCCAGGTCTCTCATACCGTGTAATTCATAAAAAGGCTTACTCATCCTATCGACAAGCTGGCGCCACTTCTCCACCGCGCCCTTTAGTTAATGATACGGGGCCGCCGCTTAAATTCCTCATAGGCGCCTATTTCACCGCAACGGTTGAGCCCGCGCCGATAACTTGATTATGCTAGGGACTCGCCCCCTGACACCGCCCCGCCATGCCCATGCCCCCCACGCCGAGCCCAGCCTGGCACCCGCTATGCCACCGCGACGAACTCGCCCACGGTGAAAGCCGCGAGTTCGCCCTGCCCGGCGGTGATACGCGCTCACTGTTCGCGGTACGCCAGCATCAACAAGTGTATGTCTATCTCAATTCTTGCCCGCACACGGGCGCCTCGCTCAACTGGGGCGCCGATGAGTTTCTGAGCTTCGACCGCAGCCTCATCCAATGCAGCCTGCACGGTGCGCAATTCCGCATTGACGACGGCCTGTGTATTTGGGGCCCTTGCCTGCGGCAGCGGCTCACCGCCCTGCCCGTGCGCCTGGGCGATGAACAGGTGGAAGTAGACCTCAGCCCCCTGCCGGCGCGGCTCCGCCGCCCGCGCTGAGGTGTTTTTCACCGTCCCGCCTTGCCCCGCCCAAGGTGAAGGCACCCGCCCGGGCCGCGCGTCTCGCCCTTCTGGAAGGGGGGAAGACTGACTTTAGTCTTGCGGCGCTTGATATGTGGCTATAATGACCGGCCCCCACTTCACAAGGGCACACAGGGCACATGCACAGACAAGCACTACTCAAATTGCTCGGCGATTATCAACCCTACGACAAAGATGAGCGGGACATGTACGAGATGCTGGTCCGCTTCGTCGAAAATGAAGATCAGTGCTTCGAACGTGAACTGCGCATCGGCCACATCACCGGCTCGGCCTGGATCGTCGACCGCGAACGCAGTCACGTACTATTGACCCACCACCGCAAACTCGACCGCTGGCTGCAATTGGGCGGTCACGCCGACGGCGAAGCCGATGTGCTGGCGGTGGCCTTGCGTGAGGCGCGCGAGGAATCCGGACTGGAAGCGGTCACCCCCCTGCTGGACACACCCTACGACGTGGACGTGCATCCCATCCCCGCCCGCGGCGATGAGCCCCGGCATTTGCACTACGACGTGCGCTGGCTGCTGGAGGCGGACCGTGCCACACCCTTGGTCGTGAGCAGCGAATCGAAAGACCTGGCCTGGGTGGCGCTGGATGACATCGGCCAGCTCACCAGCGACCGCTCCATCGTGCGCATGACGGAGAAACTGCGCGCCGTGACGCTATAAAAACAAAGCCGCGGCGCCGCTCATTCAAGCCAAGACGCAACATACGGCGTGACGATCACCGCCAGCAAGGTACCCAAAATCACATCGCGGTCAATTCCGATATTCACTGGCAAATTGACTAAAAAAGCCATGGCCAGTACCAGCACGATCAAGGCCATGCGGCGGTGAATCACCAAAGCGGTTACCACCCACGCCGCCAAGGCCGCTATCAACCAGCTTGTGTCATAGTCAAAACCCGCCATCAAGCCCTTGGGCAGGTTGATGCCGATGACCATCAGTAAAATTATGAATACGAGTACGAACTTCATGGGCAAGCCCCTCGGCGGCTGACGCCGCGCTTCGCAAACTGTATCGGCCTGCCGGGGGAAAAGTCTGAAACGGGAAGCAGCCTCGCGTGATAGTCCGCTTATGTTGGCTGCTGCAGCGGGGTCAGCTTGAAGAAAGACATCGGACGCGGCATACACGATGAACAAACATCAAGCCCTGCCGCCCGCACCCGCCCCCAACTAAAGTGGCGCCTCGGTTGCGCGCCACTAGGCTAGGAGCCTGTCGGACTTGGGCGATCGTCGCGAGCAAGGCGGGAGGGCGAGGCCAGTTTTTCGATCGTTCGAGGGAAGAGCGAAGCGAAGGGTGGAGCCGTCGCCCCCTTTTTATATACAAGGGGACGAGAAGGATCGGAAAAATGGACCGCTTTCCCGCCGGCGCAGTAGATCAGCCCCAAGTCCGACAGGCTCCTAGGAATGTGCCGTCAAACCACGCACGCGCTCGCGCCGGTCGGGTGAAAAACGCAACACCGTGGCGGAAGGGGCTGGCTGCGGCAAGCAACCGTTCAAGGCGTCCGCTAAACCGCCCGCGCCATACACCGCCGTCCACATTTTGTTGAACAGGTGCGTGCTGGAGGCCAGCGGATGGTGGTATTTTTTCCGTTCTAAATCAATTCGCCACTGCAAACCGCGTAAACGGGCTTGTTGTCCGGGAGCGGCTGCGGCAATACATTCTTCGATGCAGGCGCGGCGTTGCGCTTCAAAGGTTTGCGGGTCGGTCGCGGCCAGCTTGGCCCAAAAATCGAAATCAAACCCCGCTTCGGTAGACATGCTCATACCCCACCACACTGATCTTTATTTGAATTGTGGCCACAGTGTAGCAAATCATCGCCATCCCGGTACCCGGCTCCCTAGGCATAAATCAAGGCGATTGACGTTGCAGGGCAAAGAATGGCCGAGTTGTACACTCAGGATAATTTGCTAGCTTTACTGAAGCAGGTCTGCGGTTCAAGGCGTTTTTACCATTAGACCCCAGATGCGCGGCAGGTCATTACTCACTGATTAATCAAAAGCATGGCCGATGCAACGCACTCGCCCGCTTGCTTGCTTTATCCCCCACCTTCAACCGAGAGGAACTAAGCAATGAATAAACTTCTCATTTTCACCACCGCCACCCTCGCCGGCCTCGGCGCCCTCAGGGCCGAGGCCGGCCCCCCTTTTCCCTTTAAAATGCACGCCGAGCTGAGCGGCGCCGAACAGGTTGTCGACACCCGCGTCGCTGAGGCCACCCTCCCCGTAGTAGGACTGGTAACCGGCGCCTATGGCGAAGCCCAGGTAACGCTCTCCCGAGACCGCAGCACCTTGCACTACCGGCTCAAGGTCAGCCCAACCGCCACCCCCATTTTCATGGCGCACATCCATCTGGGACCCCAAGGCCGTAACGGGCCGGTGATTTTGTGGCTGTTCGGCGACGCCAGCAGCAACCCGCTGCCCTTTACCCTGCCGCGCGATGACGGTCCTTTCTCCGGTGAAATCTCCGGCATGCTCACGGCGAGCAATTTGATCCCGCAGCCCAGCCTGGGACTCAACACCTTCGAAGACGTCATTGCCAATCTGATGCGGGGCAATGCCTACGTCAACGTACATACCCAAGCCCATCCGCCGGGCGAGGTACGCGGGCAACTGGAGGGGCATGAGCATTCAAACTTCGGCTTTGGCTGGAGATGATTTAAACACGTCATTCAGATTGACCGGGCGGTGTTCCGCCACGACGGCGGGGCATCGCGCCGGCACAAATGGACCCGCGCGGACCAAGCGAATAGACAAGCCGCAATAGCGCGCAAACTTTAAAAGGGGAAGGGAATAACGCTTCGCCGCGCCTATGCGGCGGCGAGGTTGCGCGCCATGGCGTTGAGCCCCTCACAACCTTCGAGGATGCGGCTCATCACCATGACGATTTGAATTTCTTCGAGCTCCAGCGCGGCCATGATCTCAGCCGGCAATTCGTGACTGGGCGAATCGCCGATGCCGTGCTCTTTCAGCAGGTGATCGGCGAGCAGGGTCAAGCGGGCATAGAGGGCATGAGGCCCGTCGTAATCGGGATTATGGTGTTCGCGGACGGCGACGATAATCTCCTCGGGCATATTCCATCCCTCCATCAGCCAGGCGCCCAGCTCACCGTGATGCACGCCCAGCAACGCCATCTCATGCTCAACCACCGGCAACTCTGGATTGTCGCTGACGGCATTATTAAGCATGCAGAATTCGCGTTTGAACACATGGCCCAACAGCAAATGCCCCATATTGTGCAACAACCCGGCGAGATAACTCATGCCCGCGGGCGGCCGCTTGGCGCGGGGCAACTCACGCCCCAAGGCCTGCACCAAGGCGGCGCTGTACGTGGCGTGGCGCCAAAAGGCGTTCAAGCCCAAGGGACCGAGCGCCGGAATCTTGAACGGCCGCGCGCTGGCGATGCCCAGCGCCAAATTCATCACCATCTCAAAGCCGAGTACCCGCGAAATAGCGGACTGCACTGAATCAACCTTGCCGCGATAACCGAAAAACGGTGAACGGGCGTAACGGATCACCTGCGCCGCGAGACTGGGATCCAATTCCACCAGCTTGCCAAGCTTGTCGGCATCGGCCAACGGGTTAGCGCGCAACATCACGATCTGCCGCGCCATCTCCGGTATGGCGGGCAGCTCTTTCAGCGATTGAATACGTTTTTTAAGGTCGGCGCCGGGGACGGCGGATGGCTCTCGTTCATGATCGCTACCAATAGGCCGCGAAAAATTACCCGCCAGCCAGGCATTGCTCAGCAAATTGAAAAAATCTTTGTTACTCATCCGCACCAAATGAGAGGCGTCACCACCGGAAAAATACAGGGCCTCGCACGCCACCAAGGCATCATCAACGATGGTGCGTATGCCATAGGGCTCGCCCATGGGCGGGACAAAACGGGGCACACAATCGGGAAATACCTGTTTGATCGTCGCCTCAGCCGCCAACTCCACACGGCGGTGCAGCAGCTTGCTCAAGGCATCGACATCGAGACTGTGGGTGGCCAGCATCACCACCATCACCAAACCCACATCGTCCTTCAGCACCACGGTCTTCACCACCGAGGCGGCCGAAATCCCCGCGGCGTCCGAGGCCTGCAACAGCGAGGTGAACGGCGGCAACTCATGCACGTCGTAAATCACCCGTTTTTTGTCGAGGTATTGCCTCAATTTATCCGCGATAGGCATTAATGCCTCCTCTTGGCATCGCGCCCTATTCGCCGTCAAATGGCTGGAGCATGACGGCGGCGCACGACTCGTACTGGGTTTATCGGCCACCGGGGCGGCCGGTTAAAGGGTCCACACCCAAAAAAATAGCCATGACCACTCTGTCGAAGGGTTTTACATCACTCAGCCCCGATTAAAACCTCGACCACGTAGCAAACTGTGCTGAAAAGAAATAATTTCACTGGCACGAATACTGCTGAGCCACACCCATTTGCAGGGCCGGGGATGAACATGCCAGCAGAGCAACGCAACCTACAACGCCGCGACCGGCGCCGTTCGCAAAACCACACCCTGTTTCACGTCCACGGCCTTCGTGGCCGCCGCCGCCACCACCGCCGCCAAGAAAATCAAGCCAAGACACAGCAGGCCGTGGATTGGCACGACCCGCATTTACTATACATTACTTTATCTATCATGATGTTATGTGCCGCGGACGCCCATAACACACTGCAATTGCTGCAGCTGGGCGCCAAGGAAATCAACTCATTCATGGACTATCTAATCCGGCGCGACATTGAACTCTTCGTCAGGGTGAAACTCGGCATGACCGCAACCTGCCTCGTTGTGCTGGTGGGCTACCAGCACATCGCTTTATTCCAGCTTGTAAGAATCCGGCATATTCTCTACGCCATACTCACTTTTTACACCGGGCTAATCAGCTACGAAGTCGCCATCTGGCCCGGCCCTTACATTCCGTTTATCTTCATCCCTTTTTAGCGCCCAGCCCCAGCTTAAGCCGAAGCGGCCGGTGAGGCGCAGACCTCGGCGTAGTCGTCGTAACCGGAAAATTTCGCCTCATCACCGCAGACCTTGCATTCCGTATTGCGCTTGAGCTTGAACTCATTGAATGAACCGTGGAGGGCGTCGTAATAAAGCATTCTGCCCACCAGCGAATCACCCAGATTCAGCAAGACCTTCAAGGCCTCCACCGCTTGCAGCACGCCGAGCACGCCCGGCAAGACGCCGAGCACGCCGATCTCGGCGCAGGAAGGCGCGCTTTCCGGCGGCGGCGGCTCGGGGAACATGCAGCGGTAGCAGCCGCCGCGGCGTTTTTCGTAACGCGGCCAGAACACCGTGATCTGCCCCTCGAAGCGATACACCGCCGCGTGGACATTGGGGATGCCCATCTTGACGCAGGCGTCATTGATTAAATAGCGGGTGGGCAGATTGTCCGAGCCGTCCACCACCACATCGTAATTGGAAAGGATCTCCTCCACATTACTGCTGTCGAGGCGAGTCTCGTAGCCGACGATCTTCACGCGCGGGTTGAGCGACTCCAGCGCCTCGCGCGCCGAAGCCACCTTAGGCGTGTCCACCCGCGCCTCGGTATGCAGAATCTGGCGCTGTAAATTACTGCGGTCAACCACGTCGTGATCCACCAATCCCAGCGTACCCACCCCGGCGGCGGCCAAATACAGCGCGGCGGGGGAACCCAGCCCACCGGCGCCGATCAGCAAGACCCGGCTTTCCAGCAGTTTCAGCTGGCCCTGCTCACCCACTTCCGGCAGCAGCAAGTGGCGGGCGTAACGCTCGCGGGCATCGTCGTCGAGCATGCGCGGCATCTCAAAGGGCAGACCGCCGTTCTTCCAGCGGTTAAACCCGCCGGCGACTGATTTCACGTCTTGATAACCGAGGTGCTTGAGCGTCTCGGCGGCGAATAGGGATCGCACCCCGCCGGCGCACATCACCAAAATGGGCTGCGCCAGATCGGGCACCTTGTCTTCGATGCGCAATTCGAGAAAACCGCGGTTGAGCCGCAGCGCCCCCTTGGGACTGCCGGCAGCGACCTCGTCCACCTCGCGTACATCAAGCAATACCGCGCCCTGCTTGTGCGCCGCCAAGGCCTCTTCCGGCGTCACTTCGGCAATGCTGTTTTTGAGTTCCGCTAAGCGGCGGTCTTTGCCCTTCATTCACTCACCTCCAAGATCGGTCTTGCTTCAAATGAATACTCACCCACGGGGCGGTTGGCAATACCCCTTTCCCGTCGAGCCCAGGGGTTGCTAAACGTCGATTCATGATATGTCGGCGGCGCGGATTCGAATCATTAGCGGCAACATGGCATCCGTGGGGACCGCGGAAACTGGCCTGTTTTATTTTTATCCCGCCGCGGCACAAAGACTGTTAGAAACGCGCCTGACCCTGGATAATATCACAGCCTTTCTCATCCGCATCCCCTCAACAAAAACAGCGGCGATCCGACATGTAAAGCAAACAGGTTTAAGATTAAACCAACGCGAAGATGCGGCGGCACCCCGCCCGCGCAAGGCCATTCCGGCCCGCCTTGCGCCCAATCAAGCCCGATGCGGGATCCGGCGGCATTTCACCCATACAGGAGTTCGGGCAACAATGGACGATCAATTTATCACCGTGGCGCTACGCATGACCTTATCACTGCTGGCCGGCGGCATCATTGGCTTTGAACGCACCTATCACGGCCGTCCGGCGGGATTCCGCACCCACGTGCTGGTCTGCACCTCGTCGGCCTTATTGATGCTGCTCTCGGTATACCAATGGGAACTACTGCCCGACGCCCCGCAAGACACCATCCGCGTCGACCCCACCCGCATGGCCCAAGGCATCATGACCGGCATCGGCTTTCTCGGCGCGGGGGTCATCGTCAAAGAGAGCCTGGCGGTGCGCGGCCTCACCACCGCCGCCTCCATTTGGATCACCGCCGCCATCGGCATCGTCATCGGCATGGGGTTTTACTCCGCCGCGGGCCTGGGCGTGGCCATGGCCCTCGGCACCTTGGCGGTGTTCCGCTGGGTGGAGTCCATCATGCCCGCCATCCGTTACGCCAAGCTCACGGTGCGCCTCCCCCGGCAAACGCAATTGAGCCAAGACGAGCTGCTGGAGGTGGTGCGCGCCCACGACATCACCACCGGCGGTCCGAGTTACCATTTAGAAGACGAAGGCCGGATGTTCCAATACCAAATGACCATACGCACGAACAGCGCCGTCAATCTGCGCTACCTCGCGGAGACCTTGGGCAAGATGGAGCAGATCCAAGAATTCAGCATCATGCCCACGCGCGACTGATACCGCGCTCACGCCCCCGCCAGCAAGCGGTCCAACTCGGCCAGCCGCTCGGGCGTGCCCACATCACGCCACTCGCCGCCGTAGCGCTCACCGCTCACTTCACCCGCGGCCATGACCCGCCGCAGCAGCGGCGCGAGGGGAAAGACCCCGGCTTGGCAGTCCGCGAACAAACGCGGCCGGTAGACCCCGATCCCGCTGAAGGTCAGCAACTCAGCGCCCGCGCCCCACACCCGCCCCTCACGCAAAGCGAAATCCCCGCGGGCGTGCTGCGGCGGATTGGGCACCAGCACCAGATGGGCCAGCCCAAGGGGTTCGCGCGGCAGTTGTTCAAAGGGATAATCCGTGTAGACATCGCCGTTCACCACTAAAAACGGCGCCTCACCCAAGCGCGGCAGCGCGTTGAAAATCCCGCCGCCGGTGTCGAGAATCTGGCCGTCTTCGCGGGAATACTCGATCCGCACACCGTAGGCCGCGCCATCGCCGAGCGCCGCCTCGATCCGCGCGCCCAAATGCCCGGTATTCACCACCAGTTCGCGGAAACCGGCCCGCGCCAAGGCGGCCAAATGATATTCGATGAGGGTCTTGCCGCCGGCGCGCAACAGCGGTTTGGGGGTGGCGTCGGTGAGCGGACGCATGCGTTCGCCCCGGCCCGCGGCCAAGATCATGGCCTTCATCAGCGCCTGCCCGTCAACATGGCCGGCCGCGCCACGCCGCTCATCGCGCCTCCGGCTTCTGCTCGCGCAAGAGCAGGGCATGCACCGCCTCGCGCGGCGACAGGCCGTAATAGAGCACTTGGCACACCTGCTCGGTGATGGGCATATCGACACCGTGCCGCTGCGCCAAACGCCAGGCCTCGCGCGCGGCGTTCACCCCTTCGGCCACCTGTTGCACCGTGGCGCAGGCCTCGGCCAGCGACTGGCCGCGGGCCAAGGCCAAACCGATGCGGCGGTTGCGCGATTGATCGTCGGTGCAGGTCAGCACCAAATCGCCCAGCCCCGCCAGGCCCATGAAAGTGTCGCGCTGCCCGCCCAGGGCCACGCCGAGACGCATCAACTCGGCCAGCCCGCGCGTCACCAAGGCGGCGCGGGTGTTGGCGCCGAAACCCAAACCGTCGGCGATGCCCGCGGCGATGGCCAGCACGTTTTTCACCGCGCCGCCCAGCTCCACGCCGATGAGGTCATCACTGGTGTAGGCGCGAAAGCGGGGATTGTGCAGCCGGGCGGCGAGGTCGGCGGCGAAACCGGCGTCTGCCGAGGCCACGGTGACCGCCGTCGGCAATCCCAAGGCCACCTCGCGCGCGAAGGTCGGCCCCGACACCGCCGCCACGGCACGCTCCGGCCCTAACACGTCCAAGGCCACTTCGTGCAATAAACGGCCGCTGCCGCTTTCCAGCCCTTTGCTGGCCCAGGCCAGCCGCGCCCCGGGCCGCAAGCTGTCTTTTATCTCACCCAGCACGGCGCGAAAGCCGGACGCGGGCACCACCAGCAGCACCACGGCGGCGTCAGCCACCGCCGCCTTGAGGTTGGCGCTGGGCCGCAAGCCGTCGGGCAGGGGAATATCGGAGAGATAACGCGGGTTGCGGCGCTCACGGACCATGGCCTCGACTTGGGCCGGATCGCGCGCCCACAAAGTGGTCGGCTGACCATTGCCGGCCAGCAACACCGCCAGCGCGGTGCCCCAAGACCCCGCGCCCAACACCGCCACGGGCGTGGCGTGCCGCTTCATCCCGCCGGCCGTACGGCGGGCCGCCGCGCGCGCCGCCTCCGTCATTATTGCTTCGCCGCGCATCCCTGCCGCCGGATCAGTGCGGACGCTCGGCCGGCGCCGCCTCTTGCTGCTTCTTCGCCTGCTCCACATGCTGTTGGTACAGCGTGTCGAAGTTGATGGGGGCGAGCAGCAGCTGAGGAAAACCGCCGCGTGTCACCAAATCAGACACGGCCTCGCGCGCGAAGGGAAACAAGACATGCGGGCAATAACTGCCCACCATGACGGCGATCTGGTCTTTTTCATAACCGCTGATGCTGAAGATACCGGCCTGCTGCACCTCGATCAGATAAGCGGTTTTATCATTCTGCTTGGCGGTCACCGTGAGGGTGAGCACCACTTCGTGCGTGGTCTCATTCAGGACCATCGCATTATTACTGAGTTGCAGATTGACGTCCGGCTCCCATTTTTCCAAAAACACTTGCGGGGAATTGGGCGTCTCGAACGACAAGTCTTTCACGTAGATTTTTTGGATGGTGAACTGGGGCTGATTCTGTGCTTGTGGCGCCTCTGCCATGGTTATTTCCTTCATGGATATCGATGGTAATGGACTGGACGCGGCGGGCTGAGCACCGCCGCGTCACAGCGTAAATACATGCCGCCCGCAACGGGGCCGTTTAATTTTGTGTAGACACCGGCAGGTCCGCCCCTTGCCAGGCCAGCATGCCGCCTCCTAATTTGTAGATGCGGGTGAACCCCTGCTGGCGCAGCTGCACCCCGGCCTGCGCCGAACGCTGGCCGGTGCGGCAATAGACCACGATGGGCTTATCTTTATGGGGCTCCAGCTCATGCAGCCGCTTGTCCAGCAAACCCAAGGGGATGTGCACCGCATTGATGACATGCCCTTGGGCGTACTCCTGGTCTTCCCGCACATCCAGGGTGATGGCGTCTTCCTGATTAATAAGCCGCACCGCCTCCTGGGGTTTGATATCGGCGAAACCTAACACTTTACGTTTCATCTCGACCGCGATAATCAACAAAAGGACGACCACGAAAGCCGATGCCAGCAACCAGTGGTTAAGTAGAAACTCGCCAAACTGCGCCATGAGAATTATCGAACCTTTACTTCACCGTGTAGCAATATTCAAGAACTGGGGCACGAATCGTCAACGGTTATTTTCACAAAAAACTTCCCGCATCATTACGATCAAGCGCAGGGTGCGCTTATCACCCACGCGATAATATACCCGGTTGGCGTGCTTGCGTGTCATCAAAATCCCTTTCTCCCGCAAGATCCCCAGATGCTGGGAAATATTACTCTGGGAGGTGCCAACCATTTCCACGATACGTTGAACACTCACCTCATCGATCCCGAGCGCGCATAAAATTTTCAACCGGATAGGGTGAGCCATAGCTTTCAGCGAGCGTGCCGCTTGCTCTATTTCTTCATCATTAGTTATAGGCGCGGCATTCAAATTTTCCATTATTATGATCCTCGAAGTCGACTGCTTGTTTGTATTATTTACGTCACGACGGCCTCCATAACGCTTGCCACTCCACATCGATACTGCCTTTTGAGGGCAAAAGATTATACAATCCCTCCCGGTCAGGGGAAACTTAGGTATCCCCTTGGTTTTGCGCTCCACCGGACTCACGGCTGGCATGGCCTCAAGCTGAAGAAACACCCGTCCGGACTCACATGGACCCTCTTTAAAAAGCATAGTCAGTATGAATGCGTCACGTCACAAACCTGTTGTTTTACTTATTCTTGATGGCTGGGGTTACAGCGAACACACCGAGCACAACGCCATCTTGAGCGCCCGCACGCCAGTGTGGGATGGCTTGTGGGCCCAACATCCGCATCTATTGGTGCGCTGCTCCGGCACCGATGTCGGCCTGCCCGCCGATCAAATGGGCAACTCCGAAGTCGGCCACCTCAATCTCGGCGCCGGGCGGGTCGTCTATCAAGAATTCACCCGCATCAGCCGCGCGATCAAAAGCGGTTCATTCTTCGCCAACCACACCCTCACCGGCACGGTGGACGCCGCCATCGCCCAAGATAAAGCCGTACACATTCTCGGTCTGCTCTCGCCCGGCGGCGTACACAGCCATGAAGAACACATCCAAGCCATGGTCAAACTGGCGGTGGAACGCGGCGCCCGGCAAGTCTATATTCATGCCTTCCTCGACGGGCGCGACACCCCGCCCAAGAGCGCCGAGGCCTCACTAAAGGCCCTCTCCAAACTCTGCGCCGAACTGGGCTGCGGCCGCATCGCCTCCATCATCGGCCGCTACTACGCCATGGACCGCGACCACCGCTGGCCGCGCGTTCAAACCGCCTACGAGCTCATCACCCAAGGCAAGGGCGCATTCAGCGCCGCCGATCCAGCCGCCGCGTTGCACCTGGCCTACGAGCGCGGCGAGACCGACGAATTCGTCCAAGCCACCGCCATCGTACCGTCCGGCGCGCACGCCGCGCGGATCGAAGACGGTGACGCGGTGATTTTCATGAACTACCGCTCCGACCGCGCACGGCAAATCACCCGCGCCTTCATCGAAGCTGACTTCGACGGCTTCGCGCGGGCAGCCACGCCCAAACTCAGCGCCTTCGTCACCCTCACCGAATACAACGAACAATTCCACGTGCCGGTGGCCTTTCCGCCGGAACGCTTGCGCAACACCTTCGGCGAATACATCTCCAATCTCGGCCTGCACCAGTTGCGCATCGCCGAGACCGAGAAATACGCCCACGTCACCTTCTTCTTCAACGGCGGCGTGGAGCAGCCCTATCCCGGCGAAGACCGCATCCTCGTGCCTTCGCCCGATGTCGCCACCTACGACCTCAAGCCGGAAATGAGCGCGGCGGAGGTCACCGCCAAGCTGACGGCGGCCATCGAAAACGGGGAGTACGACACCCTCATCTGCAACTACGCCAACGCCGACATGGTCGGCCACACCGGCTCGATGCCCGCGGCGATCAAAGCGATCGAAGCGCTCGACAGCTGCCTGGGACAGGTACTCGCGGCCGTGCAAAAGGCCGGTGGCGACTTACTCATCACCGCCGATCACGGCAACGCCGAGCAAATGGAAGATGACAGCACCGGCCAGGCCCACACCGCTCACACCACCAACCTGGTGCCCTTTGTCTACGTCGGCCGCCCGGCTGAAGCCATCGCCAATGGCGGGAGCTTGGCCGACGTCGCGCCCACCATGCTCTATTTGATGGGCATCGACAAACCCGCGGAAATGAGCGGCCGGTCACTCATCAAACTCCAGCAAAGCTGAGCAGGCACGGAATCGCCCAGTGAACACCGGGCCCCGCATCCGCACGAACCCATTTCAACGGCGGCTCGCCGCCATGCTTGCCTCGCTGCTCCTCGCGGCGAGCCCGCCCGCCCCGGCCGCGCCACCGGATCAAAGCCAAATCCGCGGTAAAGAAGCCGAGCTATCGAACACGCGCCGCGCGATCGAAGAGGCCGGCGCGCAGCTCAACGCGCTGCGCACGCGCCACGACCGTCTGCGTGCGCAGCTGCGGGCCAATGAGCGCGAGATCGGTGAATTCAACGCCACCTTGCGCACGCTGGCGCGCCAGCGTGATGAACAAACCGCGACCCTCGCCCAATTACAACAAGACAAAATACACAAAGAGGCCGGTCTCGCCCGCCAGCGCGGCGCGCTTGCCGAACACTTGCGCGCCAGCTACGCCCTCGGCAAACAAGGGCCGGTGAAGTTGCTGCTCAACCAAGTGGAACCCGACGCCGCCGGGCGCAGTCTGAAGTACTACGATTATTTTTACCGGGCAAGGACGGAACAAATCGACACCATCAATCGCACCCTGCTCGCCGTCGCCCGGCTGGAACAGGACATTCAAAGCAAAGGCATCGAACTCGATGCCCTGCTCGCGCGCCAGCAAGACCAAAAGAGTGCGCTAGAGGCTAAACGTCAGGCGCGCCAAGCCTTGCTCGCCGAACTGGAAAATGAGATCAGCGGCTCTCAGCAACGTCTAAAACAACTCAAAGAAGACGAGCTCGCCCTGCAGGAGTTAGTGCGCCGTTTGCGGCGCGCCCTCGCGGAAACACCACCGCCGGCCATCACGGGCAAAGCCTTCGCCCAGCTCAAAGGCAAATTGAGCCTGCCCGCCGAAGGCGGCATCAGCGCGCGCTTCGGCAGCCCGCGGCAACTCGGCCACCTCAAATGGCAAGGCATCGTCATCGACGCGCCCGAAGGCGCGGAAGTGCGCGCCATCGCCCCGGGACGGGTGGTGTTCGCCGATTGGATGCGCGGCTTCGGCCTGCTGCTGATCGTCGATCATGGCGAGGGCTATATGAGTTTGTATGGCTACAATCAAGCCCTCGACAAAAACCTCGGCGAACAAGTCACCGCCCGTGAGCTGATCGCCCACGCCGGCAGCAGCGGCGGCCACGAACGCGCGGGCCTGTATTTTGAAATCCGCCAGCAGGGCACGCCAGTCAATCCGCTGCACTGGTGCAAAACGGGAAACGACCGATAAGGCGCATATAACTTGTAAGGGTCTTAGGAAGCAGATTGCATGCTAACATGCGTTTGCTTCTATGTATAAAGGCAAAAACAGATACTACAAAAATTCCAAGATCAGTGAGGCCAGATTTCGGCGCCTTCTGAGGGCTTTTGCCC